>JAJSAM010000017.1 GCA_024274785.1 Planctomycetota bacterium
CCAGCTCCTCTTCCTCCACCGGAGCTTCCCGGGTCAGCAACTCCGGGACGGCCGTCTCGGAGGCGATCATGCCCGTGGCGAATTGCAATTCATTCATGGTCTTCTCAGTCTCCAGCATACTGCCGGCGACGGCGTCGACCTGATTGCTGATGAACTCCGGCTCCTGGCGGTTCACCGAGATCTCGGAGATGGTGCGTATCTTGTTTTCCAGGCGGTCGATCTCGAGCTGGATCAACTCGTGATTCTCGTGGGCCTTTTCCAGGTTCTCGAGTCTGGCCCTGCTGGTGTTCAGGTTGTCGGTCAGTGCCGCCTTCGCCTTCTCTCGGCGTGGGGAGAGTTCCTGGCCTTCGAACTCGGCGACCTTTGCGGAAAGACGGTCGATGTCGGCCTTGATGGCGTCATCGCTCGTGCGCTTGAAGAAACGCTCCAGCGACCAGGAAGTGTGCAGCAGACGCAGGTAGATCCAGAGCAGGCGGTCCAGCCCGGCGAGTTGCATCCGCTCCAGCGTGCTGTTGGAACTGTCCGGTCCCCGCTGGCGCAGGTCCATGGCGATCTGGCGAAGTTCCAGGCAGCGCCCGCGGAGCGCCTCGTAACGATCCAGGTACATCGCGGGAAGACCCGCGGTGATGCGCTTGAAGGTCGCCTCGGTGGACTGCTGCCCGGCGTCTCTCTTGTCCCTGGCATCCTGGGCCAGGACGTAGCGCTGGAACTTGTCGTGCGTCCCGAGAAGCCCCAGGTAGGCGATCTCCCCGGCGGCCACCAGCGGCAGGATCATGTCCGGCTGCCCGGTGAGGAAGGCGAACACCGTTCCCGCTCCGAGGAGCAGGAGGTTCCACTGGTTCAGGAATGCCGCCTTGACGAATTTGCCGAGCGCCACTACTTCCCTTCCTCGAGTTGCATGATCAGCTCGCGAATGTAGAACACCGTCTCCTGAAAGGCCGCCTCACGCTGCATCTCGAGCGCCGGTCGATCGGGAGGAGCGACCTCGAGTTCCTCGAGAATCGTCCCGGGAGAGCTCGAGAGCAGGTAGACGCGATCGCCGAGATACACCGCCTCCTCGATCGAGTGCGTGACGAAGAAGACCGTGGCCTGTACCTCCCGCCAGAGGGTAACCAGCAGGTCCTGCATGTGCATCCGCGTCGTGGGGTCTAGCGCCCCGAAAGGCTCGTCCATCAGGATGATCCTCGGCGAGAGGATCAGGGTCCGGGCGATGGCGACGCGCTGGCGCATCCCGCCGGACAGCTCGTGCGGGTACTTGTGCAGGTCCTTCCCGACATCGAGCCCGACGCGATCCACCCAGAGCCGGCCCAACTCCTCGCGCTCCTTTCGAGGGACGTTTCGGCACTCGAGCCCGAAGCAGACGTTGTCGAGGACCGTGCGGTGATCGAGGCTCGTGTAGTCCTGGAAGACCATGCCTCGATCGGCCCCGGGTCTTGTCACCGGCTTGCCGTTCACCAGGACTTCCCCGGCGGTGGCGGGATGCTGCGGCGAGAGCCCGGCGATCAACCGGAGTATCGTACTCTTGCCGCATCCGCTCGGGCCGAGAACGGTGATGAACTCGCCCTTGCCGGGGATGTCCTCCACCACGAAGTTGATGTCCCTGATGGCCGTGAAGGCGTTCGCTTCGCCGAAACTGTAGGTTTTCGTCACTCCCTTGAACGTAACGATCGGCGTTCCCCGGATTTCCGCCGGTTGACGGACCGCGTCGAGCACCTGCCCCATGCCGATGGCCTTGCCGTCGCTCACGATTCGGCCTCCGACCGGGAGAGCAGGCGCGTCTTCAGATCGTTCCACTGGCCGAAGCTGAACCGCATCAGCCGGTTCAGCAGGCCGCTTCCACCGTAGCGGTGGGGGAAGAGCGATCGCTGGATCCAGTAAAGCCCCTGGTCGATGGCGAGGGCCAGCATCGGGATGATCACCAGGACGATCCAGATGTGTTCGACCATGCCTCGCCGCTGCGACTGGCGGATGATGTCGCCGAGACCACCGGCCTCCGAGCCGAGCTTCACCAGTTCGGCGAGCATGATGTAGCCGAAGGCGAGCCCGAAGAGCAGCCGCAGTGAATTGAACACCGACGGCAGCGCCAGCGGCGTCAGCACCTTCATGATCACCTGGTGGCGCGAGGCGCCGAGGGTGTAGGCGGTATCCACGTAGCGCTGGCTCACGTCGCGGATGCTGGTGGCGGTGTCCCCGGCGATGAACATCACACAGGCGATGAAGATGAACATGATCTTCTGGATTTCACCGATGCCGAAGATGCTGAAAGTGAGTGGGATGAGGGCCGCCAGGGGGATGTTCCGGCCGAAGACCGTGAGCGGCAGGAAAAACGCCGAGACGGGGGCGAAGCAACCGCACAGGATTCCGAGCGGGATGCCGACCGCGGTGGCGAGCAGGAAGCCGAGGAGCACCCGCCTGAGCGTGGTCAGGATGTTACGGGTCAGCGCCCGGTCGAACCAGAGCGCGTGGAAGCTGTCGATGGTCTCCCCGGGGCTGGCGATCACCGAGGGGCTGGCAATCCGGTCTTCGCGGGGCCGGTCCGGTGAGGTCATGAAGAACCACAGCCCGATCACCAGCAGCACGAACAGCAGGCTGATCGCCACGGTACTCCACTTCGGGATGCTCCCGCGGAGAGCGAACCAGCGCCGCGCCGGTTTCGCCCGGGCCGGGGCGACCTCGGTGGTCCCCCCGGCAACCGATCCCTTCGACTCTTCGACCGCCATCGGCTACTTCAACTCGGCGGGGTAGATCTTGATCTCCACACGCCGGTTCTTGGAGTGGTTCAGCGGATCATCCGGATCCAGCGGGCGGCCCCAGCCCACGCCGTCCACCGCGAACTGGTCGGGGTCGAGATCGTGGTTCCTGACCAGGGCCTCCTTCACCGCATTGGCGCGGCGCAGGGAAAGCTCCTTCGCCAGGCTCGCGGAGACGCGGCCTTTCATGGAGGAGTCGGCGTGGCCCTCGATGATGACGCTCGCCATCCCGAACTGGCCCACCGTCTCGGCGATGCCCTTCAGCACCAGGTCCGCCTGCGGGTAATAGAGCTGCTCCACGTCCTTGCCGTCGATGTTCCTCGTCACCTTGTGGTAGAGGTCCCAGTTGTTCGGCGCGAACTTGATGAACTCCACCTGCGTGATGACCTCGTCGGCCTCCCCACGGATCTCCCCGGCGGTCCGGAGCGGGTAGTGCACCTGGTACTCGTTCTTCTGGTTCGCGTACTTCGGCTCCTTGCCGAGCTTCTGGATCAGGGAGAAGTCCATCACCTGGTTGAACGGCACCGGCCGGTGGGTGACGCTGCGGATCTTCCGGTAGAGGTAGTAGGCCTTCCGCCAGACCGTCTCGAAGTTCGCCGGGTTGTTCTGGTTCACGAAGAACTGGTAGTTCTCCGCCCAGTTCGTGCTGTGGGCGTCGCCGAGCATGGCCAGGGCCTCGTCGGCGGGCAGGTTGTAGCCCTCACCCATCAGCTTCGCGACGTTCTGGCGAGCGGCATCGGACTTCAGCTCGACCATCGCGTCGAAGATCCCGCGGACCAGGCCCTCGATGATGTCCAGGTGGTCCTTGGCGAAGTCCGCGCGAGCGAACCACACGTCGGCGATGAGCTTGTTCGCCACGGTGGTATCGACCAGCATCCGGTTTCCGCGGACCTCCGAAAGGCTGTAGATGTCCGGGGCCCAGGAGACCGCGGCGGCGATGTCCTTCTGTGCATTGAAGGCAGCGGCGGCCTGGAACGCGTCGTTGGTGAAGGTCCACTGCACCTCGGACGGCTGTACGCCGCCGGTGACCAGCATGTTCAGCGCGAAGTAGTGTGACGGAGAGTTCTGAGCGAGGACGATCTTCTTCCCGCGCAGGTCGCCGACCGTCTTGATGGCGCTGCGGACGACGATGCCGTCGCCGCCGTTGCTCCAGTCCACCTGCTGAAACACGCGGGGCATGATCCGCGAGTCCTTCGGCTTGCCGCTCTGGTCGACGAAGCCCTCCAGGAACAGCGGCATCATGTCGAGCGTGGCCCAGCCGATGTGGACCTCGCCGGCGGCATAGGCGTCGCGCATCGCCACCGGGTCGTCGATCAGCACCAGTTCCACCTTGAACTGCTTTCCACCCGGAGTCTTCCAGATCTTGCCGGCGCGGAAGCCGTTGTTCGCCTGAATGATCGGCGACCATCCCGCCCATACGTTCAGGGCGAAGCGGACGGTGTCGTCCTCCATCTCCCTGTAGGCGGATACGCCGGCCACCGGCGGAAGCGTCGCCGCCGGGACGAACTGGTATTCGCTGACGGTGGTGGGCGTCATGTCGTCCTGGGCCTCGGCCGCGCCGCCGCCGAGTTCGTTCGGATCGATGTTCCCTCCTCCGCCCGTGTTCGCCGACGGGAACAGGACGCCCCGCAGGCCGAAGACCACCAATCCGAGCACGATCACACCGACGACGATGAAGAACGGAGTCTTGGGTTTGCCTGGCATGGCACTACCCCCTTCTCGCTTGCTACCCCTTGAAAACCGTATTCGTACGCGCTTCCTGCATGGAGCAGAGAAGCTTCATGATGTCGTATGCCGTCAACTCGCAAAGGAGCGCCGTGACCTCGGCGTGGAGGGCGTCATCGAGTTTCGGCTCGACCGCCTTCATGAGCGCCACGATGCGCTCCTCCTGGGCCTCGAGCTCGTCCCTGCTGACGATTCCGTCCGCCATGGCTTCCATGAAGGAGCCGAGCCGCCGGGCGTGATCCTCGATGGTGACGTCTCCCTCGTCGGAGAGCCAACTGGTTCGTTCGGTCATTGCTGATCCCTACCTCTCGAGTATCTGCCGGATGGCCACCAATCGCTCCTGGATGGCCACCCTGCCGTCTGGTTTCGAAACCTGCTCCCTCCACTTCTCCGGGAGGAAGGAAAGCTGCGTGCATTCCAATACCGCGGCGAGTTCCTGGGCCTCGCGCTCGAGCCCCTGCGCAGAGGGTACGAAGTCCTCAACGGCCGCGTCCACGTCGCTCTTCGTCACCTGCTTGCGTCCGGCGGTCATGGCGTGGCGATTGGCGCCGAGGACCAGGCTCTCGATGTCGCTGCCGGAGAGGCCCCGGCGGTTCGGTTCGAGGTGGTCGAAAGCACCTCTCTTCGGCTTGACCCCGTTCTTCTTCGCCATCACCCGGAACATCGATCGGAACTCGTCCTCGTTCGTCGGATAGAAGAGCGGGATATGCACTTCGGCGCGTCCCTGCCGCTTCAGGTCCACCGGGAGGTTGTCCGGACGGCTGGTCAGGAGCATCCAGACGATCTTGCCGCGATAGCGGGTGTCGCCCATCTGGCTCGCGATGATGGAGAAGACGCGGCTCGACGTGCCGGAATCTCCGGACGCCTCCCTTGTGCCGAGGGCCGCGTCGGCCTCGTCCACGATCACCACTACCGGACCGAGCGAGCGGAGAACCGTGAGCACGTGCTCCAGGTTGCCCTCGGTCTCCCCGACGTACTTCGAACGGAAATTCAGCAGCTTCACACAGGGGATGCCGATGGAACCGGCGTAGCATTCGGCGAGAAAGGTCTTGCCCGTGCCCACCGGCCCGCAGATCAGGTAGCCCATCGGTGCGAAATCGAGCTTGCCCTCCATGATCAGGTCGGCGTCGCCCTTGAGCCTCTTCTTGGCCGCCACGTGGCCGACCACCATCTGAAGGTCGTGTTTCGGCTCGAAGAACTCGAGCAGCCCGCTGCACTGCCGCTCGATCATGGTCTTCTTCAGGTGACGGAACGACCGCGCGTTCACACGTCCGCCGCCGGTCGCCGCCTGGGCCACGACGACGTTCAGGTTCACCAGGGAGAGCCCGTTGCTGAGTTCGGCCAGTTCCGCCGGCTTGAAGTCGGAGACCTTCTTCCACTCGGCCTCGCTGCCCACCGCCTGCCGGGCGAAGCGCTCCCGATCGTCCCGTGACGGCATCGGCACCCGCACCGCGGCCACGTACGGATTCTGCACCAGCCGCGTGTTCACCTCGGTGAGCCGTTCGGCGATGAGGCAGAACGCGATGTTGAGTCTCTTCATATAGGGATTCTGGGCCCACCCGAGGAGTCTGACCAGCAGCGAGTTGTTGGCGGAGTAACCCTCGGCGGGGACGATGTACTGTGCATGCTGGAAGATCATCGCGACGCTGGTGGATTTCACCTTCTCCCCGGCCTTCGGCGCGGATCCCCTCAGCATCTTCCGCTGCAGGAAACGGTCGAGCAGGAAGAAGGCCTTCTCCGGGCTGCGGGGCCAGCGCGAGGGTTCCCCGAGCGCGGTGGTGTGGGTGAGCATCGACTTCAGGCGGTCGCGGTTCGTCCCGGGCAGAGGGCGCAGGCCCCGGCCGAGGTCGTAGTTCAGGACCACATTCCAGGCCCCGAAGACCTTCGTCGCCAGGAACTCCGGGAGATCGCACCAGGCATCTTCACCATCGCCGCCGCTCGGGCAGTAGACGAGATCGTGCACGTTGCCGTGCAGCACGAACACCGACGTGGTGCCGGAGAAATAGAGGTCCGCGAGCTCTTCCGCCCAGTCCGGATACCAGTCCGGGAGCCGGCGTCCCGGGGGCACCGGCGCCGCGGCGATGTGAAGGTCCGGCTTGAGCGTGGGAGCGGAGCCTGCGTCCGCACCATCCCTCACGTCGTGGTTTCCTCTTCGGCGGCCAAACCGAGCTGCTTCGTCGTACCCTCGATCTCGGCGGTTTCCGGGGTGACCAGCCCCATGTCGATCTCGAATTCGGCCAGGGCCTGCTCGGCCATCGCGGCCTCCATGGCCTCTTCGGCTTCGATCTCCGCGACACCCTCACCGGACATGTCCGCGGCCACGCGCGCCCTGGCCCGGTTCAGGTTGATCTTCTCCTGAATGACCTGCTCGATCTGTCCGAAGTCCGTCGTGACGTCGAAGTTGAAGGACTCGGAGAGCTTGGCCATCTCCGCCTCGGCGCGGCTCATCTTCAGCTCCGCGTCGTACTTCTGGATCTTCTCGCGGACCTTTGCGAGCTTGCCGCCCGCATTCTTGATTTTCTTCAGGTTGTTCTCGTAGGACCTCTCGTGCATCGCGAGCTGCTGCTCGTTCTCCTTGAGTTCCGTGCGCGTCCTGGTCAGCTCGAGGGCGAAGTTCCCGGCGGTTTCCCGGTTGCCCGCGGTGAGGTAGGCCTTCACCCTGGCCTTCAGCATGGTCTCGTGCTTCTTCGCGGCGGCGACCTGCTGGGAAACGCGCTCCACGAGGGCGCGGTACTGCTCGAGACCTTCCCGCCCCTCCTTCATCTGGTCGACGGCCTGATCGTATTCGTACTGCATCTGGGCGACCGGGTCGGCTGTCCAGAAGTAGTTTGCGAGTTTGTTCACCTGGGCCGCGAGGGCCCGCCACAGTTTGCCGAGAATCATAGCCTGCCCACCTTTCGAGAATCCCTCGAGCGATTGTCCGAAGGCCCGAATCTCCTGTCAATCCCTATTGCCCTGCTTGTCAAAGGGCGTAGGATTTCGGGCCTCCATGTCACGACTCACGAACCTCAGTACCGATCTGCGCCGGCTTCTCTTCGCCACTCTCTTCTTCGGAGCGGCCGGCGGGATCTTCATGGCCACCTTCAACAACTACCTCGAAGACGTGCACTCCCTCGATGCGGCCGCCCGCGGGTGGCTCGAGTTTCCCCGAGAACTGCCCGGATTCATGATCTTTCTCGTGGCGGCGGCCCTGCTGACGCGGATGCGGGAGACGCGGATGGGGGTCGTGGCGCTGCTTTTCTCCGCGGTGGGGGCCATCGGGCTCGGAATGTTCGCTCCGGGCCGGGCCATGCTCGTCTGCTGGGTGGTGATCTGGTCGCTCGGCGATCACATCATGTTCGCGGTGGAGGGGCCCGTCGGCCTGAAGCTGGCGAGGGATGGGAAGGAAGGCAAGCGCCTGGGGCAACTCGGGGGCGCCCGGAACGTCGGGACCATTTTCGGCGTGGGGGGCGTCTATCTCATCGCGAAGCTGATGGGTGACAGCTACGCGGCGTTCTACCTCTTCGCCGCCGTCTGCGTCCTGGTTGCCGCGTGCTTCTACTTCCGTCTCGATATCGGTCGCGGCGACGCCCCTTCCCGCCGGTTCGTCTTCCGCCGGGAGTACGCGATCTTCTACGGGATC
Source organism: Planctomycetota bacterium (assembly GCA_024274785.1). Lineage (GTDB taxonomy): Bacteria > Planctomycetota > JAJSAM01 > JAJSAM01 > JAJSAM01 > JAJSAM01. Next base: position 8,098 of record JAJSAM010000017.1, read on the forward strand.
AGTGCGCTCTTCGGGATCCGCAAGCAGATCTTCCTCGTCTTCGGGTCCTGGGTGCTGGTGTCGGTGCACGGCGTTTCGGTTTCGACGATCGCGCTGCTCTACTTCGTGGCCTCGGCCCTCGGGATCGTACTCCGGCCCCTGATGGGAGAGGTCATCGACTGGCTCGGGGAGCGCGTGGTGCTGGCCTCCGACGAGGTGCTCCTCATCCTGATCTGCCTGACCTATGCCTTCGCCAGCCATGTTCTTCCGGCGCCGGTGGATCTGTGGGTGCTCTGCGGCGCCTACATCCTCGACCACCTCCTTTTCGCCCTGCGCGTGGCGCGGACCACCTACCTGAAGAAGATCGCGGTGGATCCTTCGGACATCACCCCGACCATCTCCCTCGGCATCACGATCGACCACGCGGTGGCCATGACCCTGCCGATCCTCTCCGGTTACATCTGGGAGGCCTACGGGTACGAGTGGGTCTTCATCCTGGCGGGTGCGATCGCGGTGGCGGGCTTCTTCCTGTGCCTGAAGATCCGGGTGCCCACCGCGGCGAAACCGGCGCCGGCTCCCGCCGCGTAGCGCTCTTCGGGGCCGGAGGCGAGGCGCCCTCTGCGGGAGGCCCTTGACTGAGGGCTCGTCTGGAAACTCGTGCGACCGTTGCACCGAGAGCACCGCCCGGCCCGAGAAGGCAAGGTGCGAGGAGGGCGCCACCCCGCTGGTTTCAACCGACGGACAACACCGCTCTGCGGGATGCGGCGGCCCTCGAATGCAGCCGTTGTTTCCAGACGGGCCCGGAGGACCTCGAGGCCGATTTTCCGGTTCGGTCTCGCACCGCCGAAGGTGAGATCGACCAGGACCATCGCGACACCCTCGACCTGAGCCGGCTCGATACTCCGGAAGCGCGCTAGCGCTTCGCCGGGAACAGCGGGCAGGGTTGCCCCCCGTCGTTCAGCGCCGCCCAGGGATCGGCGTAGATTCTCCGGACCTTGCGCGGAATCTCCGAGACGTGAGGATCATCAGCGGCATGGAACACGCGCGTGCGGGTATCCATGATCACCGTTTCCCGCTTCTCGCCGGCCTGGCCGGCCTGCGCGGGAAGGTAGGCGGTCACCGTGCTGCGCAGCCGATCGAGATCCAAAACCCTCGCATCGACCACCGAGATCGACCTCGACTTGCCGTTGCCGAGGACGAACCAGGTCTCGCGGCCGATGTCCCGGTCAGTGCCTTCCCACTCGTCCTGCAAGGTGAAGAAGTCCGCTTCGAGAATGGCGTCGTAGATCGTCTGGAACTGTTCATTTCGCAAGGCGATGGTCGTCTTTTCGACAGTTCGGTGTGGCACGAGGTAGGTGGCTTCGACCTCCATGGTTCCACCACCATCGAGGGCGATGCGAATCTTCCCTGGTGGGCTGCCGCGATCCGTTGCGGACTCTCGATCGGGCAACTCCTGCGTGTAGACGAAGAGGAAGTCCTGCGGTGGGCCTCCCGCGGGGAGGGGGGGCTTCGAGGCACACCCGATGATGGCGAGGAGTGCGATCAGCAGGAAGAATCGGTGCAGTTTCGACATGGTGTCCGTTCTCCGCGACCATCCGAGTGAGCTGGCTTCGAGTTTGGACACAATATAGCCGAGGTTCACGATGCTGTCCTTATCCGACCTGCGTCTCATCCACTGTCTCGGAAGGATCCCCTGACGCACGGTTGCGTTCTTTCCGACCGCGCAGACGCTCGAGGGAGCTTCGCACCTCGGGAGGGAAGCAAGATCCGGGTCGATCCTGAGCTTGTTGCTCAGGTGAGAGAATCTGTCAGCAGACCTGCCACGCAGGGTCGGGCGTTCTGGATTCGCGTGCCTCCTCCCGGACTGCGATCGCCGGTGGTGGTGCATGGACGAGACGGAGTTCGTTCCTCCGAAGGCGCCGCGCCGGTTCGTGGTGCGTTCGCCCTCGGTGTCAGTCCTCCCGGACCAGTGGATGCGTCAGGCAGTGCGGGCCGCCTCGCGCCCGGCTCAGTTCATTGCTCGGGATGAGGATGCAGAGGCGCTTGCCGGTGGATAGCGCGACCGGGTCATCGCGCTCGATCAGGTCTTTCGCGGTGACAATATCGAAACCCGCGGCCTGGAGTTCCCCGATAGTTTCGACGTTGCGGTCGTAGAGGCAGATCACCCCGGGAGCCAGGGCGAACGCGTTCGCACCGTCCGTCCACTGCTCCCGCCGCTGGGCCAACAGGTCGTTCCCACCGCAGGTGATCGGTTCGAGGTCGATGCCCTGGCGTTTCAGGGTCGAGAGCAGGCCATCCTGCGCGGTGGGCCAGGGTTCCCGGCTATGCAGATCGACCTCGTGGACCTTCGCCTCCTCGGCGCCGCCCGGGAGCAGCACCGGGGCGTGGACCAGGCAGGCGTCCCGGTCCACGGGAGTGAAAATCGTGTCGAGGTGCATGTAGGCCCGGCGTCGCGGCAGGGTGAGGATGATCATCCGGCGGGGACCGTCCTCCCGGTCCTTCAGTGCCCGGGCGAGTTTCCGGACACCGGCCAGGTTCGTACGTTCCGATAGCCCCACGGCCACGACATCCCTGCTGAGTACGAGGAAGTCACCGCCCTCGAAACGGGGCCGGTCGAGTCCCGGAACGGCTGCGCCGGCCGCATCGGGCATCGTCGGGTCGAGGAGGATCCCGGTGGACTTGAGAATCGGGTGGAACCGGAACAGCACGCTGCCGAGTACGGCTTCGCGCCAGCGCGCCGCGGTGGCCATGGCGCTGATGATCACCTGGTCACCGAGCGCGATGATCGGGTCTCGCTGGAAGCACCAGTTGGGAAGAGGGGCGAGCTCGAAGAGGTCGTCGGCCTTGAGCCCCGCCAGTGAGGGGTCGTGGCGAACGCCCGACACCAGCATGGCGGCGACCCCGGCCGGTGAGAGTGCTTCGATTCGCGGTCGCATCCGGCTCGGCAGGTTGGCGAGCAGGGATTGGACCGCCCCCTGGCACGCCTGCTCTTCGGAAAGAGCTTCGGCGAGCAGGGTCTGGGCTTCGAGCACCTCCACGCCGGCCCGCTCCATCACCTGCCGGAACCTCGAGTGCTCGGTCCGGGCCACGTCGCCGTAGAGGATGTCGTCGAAGAGCAGGTCCTCCATCATGGAGGGGACCATGCGATCGACTTCGGGTCCGGGGCAGTGGACGAGAACGCGCTTCAGGACGCCGACTTCCGAGGTGATGTGAACCATGGGGACTCCAGGCTGGGGGAAAGCGCCATTGTGTAGCGATGACCCGGCCCTGCAAAATGCCGCATGATGGAAAACAGGTTTCTCTGAACCTCTCCGGCTCCCCGGAAGACCAGAGAGTCGTCCCTGAAACGGTCCCGCGAAGACATTGCTGACGAACTGCTCGTGATGCGCTGCCAGGACGGCGACGCGGACGCGTTCGAGGAACTCGTCGACCGCCGGCCGGAGCCGCTTCGGGGATATGCGATGAGGATGACCGGGCAGCGGGACGGCTGGTGGGGTTGTCCTCCGCGTCGACCACGAAGATGATCCTGCCCCGCGCATCCACTTGAGGGTCACGCGGTAGAGGCCGAAGCTCAAGATGGCGGAGATGAGAATGGCGAGGGCGGAGGCCAGGCGACACGCCGACATGACTCCGGCTGAGCGATTCGTGGCGATGTCGCTTCCCGGCGCCTGGATGGACGCGATCCCGGCCGACCGCCTGCCGATAACACAGCGCGGCCCGGTCGCAATGGAGGGCCGGTCGTGATCCTGTGCGGGTTCCGCCGCCGGCCACCACCCTGGTGATCACCTTGCTGAAAGGGGACAAATGGTATCAGCCGCCGCTTGCCGCGGTATCGTTGGCGACATGGATGGAACCACGCCCGACCACTACCGCACCGCGACCAGGACGTTCCTGCGTTTCGCCATCGTCATGGCCATCGTCGGTCTGCTCTCCGGAGTCCTCTTCCAGGAATCGGGCAAGAAACTCGATCTGGAGACGGTGGATCCCGGGCTTCACCTGCAGGCGACGATCACCCTGGCCCTGGTGCACGGGCACATCTTCATCACTTGTGTCCTGCTCCCCCTGGCCATGGCCGGAATGCTGTTTCTCGCGGCGAAAGCCGGTGGGGCGCCGGTGGGTGCCCGGGCGGTGGGCTTTGCGACCCGTGGATACCTGCCCTTCGCCACCGCGACCGTGGCGTTGATGCTCTACAAGGGATACCACTTCCTCCTGATGGCTCGCGGTGGCGAGGGGTCACTCGCCGAGATAGACGCGAGTTTCTTCGGCGGAAGCCCGGCACTGCGCGCCGGACTGTACGGGCTGGTTCACACCGGCATGGCGGTGACCCTGGTCGTCTTCCTGGTCGCGGTCTGGCGGAGCCTGCGCGGCAAGGCGGAACCGAAGTGATGGTTCAGGGCCCGTCTGGAAAGAACTGCTGCATTCGAGGGCCGCTGTATCCCGCAAAGCGGCGTTGCTCGTCGGTTGAAACCAGTGAGGTTGCGCCCTCCTCGCGCCTTGCTTTCTCGGGCGCAGCGGCGCTCTCCATCCTGCGAAGTTATTCTTGCGCGGCCCCTGAGCTTCGCGAACCATCCGCAGCGTGGCCAGGAACTTCCCCAGCTTCTTGCGGCTGAGCAGGCCGAAGCGGCGGAGGTTGAGATCCCGCACCGCGTTCTCGAGGCCGGCCGGAATCTCCTTGCCGGAGCCGGTGATCGTGACGCGCACCACCCGCCGGTCCTCTTTCGAGCGGCGCCGTATTGCAAAGCCAAGGCGCAGCAGGCGGTCGGTGAGCCCGGTGACGTCCGGATCCCGCGTGACGAGTCCCACCGCAATCTCCCTGCAGGGCAGCCCGGCCTTGCCGGATCCTCGAAGAATCCGCAGTACGTCATACATGCTGGATTTCGGGGGCTCCTGCGAGGGGTCGTGAAACTCGATTGGCTCCATTCCGGTATCTCTCCCTGCCGGATCAACCCGTCCGGGGGGGCCGGGGAACCGACCGGGAAGCGGGCAGAGCATGGCAAGACCGGCAGACAGGGATAGACTGAGTTGACCGAAACCTATTGTCGGAAACGGGGTTCGACCCTCATGGAACGTGGACAGACAAGCGCGGCCGGGTTGCCTGCGACCGCCCGGCGCACGGTGGTCGTTGGCGGCCACGAGTTCGGCCGCGAGTTCGTTATCATCGCCGGCCCCTGCGCGGTCGAGAGCGAAGAGCAGACCCTGACCACCGCCCGGGAGGTGAAGGCGGCGGGAGCGCACCTGCTTCGCGGCGGCGCCTTCAAGCCGCGCACCGCGCCCACGAGTTTCCAGGGCCTGGGCCATCCGGCCCTCGAGATCCTGCAGAAGGCCAGGGCCGAAACCGGACTCCCGATCGTCACCGAGGTGATGGACGCCAGGGACATCGAGACCGTGGCGGCCACCGCCGATCTCCTCCAGGTCGGAAGCCGGAACATGCAGAATTTCACGCTGCTTTCGGAACTGGGCCGGATCGACAAACCGGTGCTCCTGAAGCGCGGGATGAGCGCCACCCTCTCGGAGTGGCTCTCCGCGGCGGATTACATCCTCTCCGGCGGGAACGAGCGCGTGATCCTCTGCGAGCGGGGCATCCGCACCTTCGAGACCACCACGCGGAACACTCTCGATCTGTCCATCGTGCCGGCCGCGAAAGAGCTCTCGCCGTTGCCGGTGATCGTCGATCCCTCCCATGCCACGGGACGCGCCTCCCTCATCCGTCCGATGAGTCTCGCGGCGGTCGCGGCCGGGGCGGACGGCCTGCTGATCGAAGTTCACCCGGATCCGGCCAACGCCGCATCCGACGCCGGACAGCAGATTACTCCGGAGGCCTTTCGGGCACTCGCCCGGGACGTTCGAGCGCTGGTCATTCACCTCCGGGGCGAAGTGCGGGAAGCCGGGGTCGCATGAGAAGGACGGTCCACCCTTCCCGGATTGACGGAACCGTGCGGGCGCCCGCCAGCAAGAGTGTGATGATCCGGGTGACCGCCGCGGCCCTCCTCGCCGGGAATGAACGAACCGTGATCCTGAACCCCTCCATGAGCGAGGACGCCCGCTCCGGCCTCCGCGTGGCCGCCGCACTCGGCGCAGAGGTGGAGACTACCGATGGTGCGGTCTTGATCACGGGCGGGCTCTCGCCCCGGACACCCCTGCTCGACTGCGGGGAATCAGGCCTTTGCATCCGCATGTTCACCGCCATCGCGGCGCTCTGTGACCGGAAACTCACCCTGACCGGCAGCGCTCCCCTGCTGCTTCGGCCGGCGACGGCCTGCGAAGGAACCCTCGGCGCCCTCGGCGCGACCTGCACGACGACCGGCGGCTTTCCCCCCGTCGGCGTGCGGGGGGCGATTCGCGGCGGTCATGCGGTGGTGGACGGCGCCATGAGCTCGCAGTTCCTCTCGGGGCTGCTCCTCGCTCTGCCCATCGTGGAGGCGGACTCCACTCTCCTCGTCGAGAACCTCGCCAGCCGTCCCTACGTCGACTTGACGCTCCGGCTTCTCTCGAGCTTCGGGATCTGTGTGGAGCGAGAGGGCTACGAGCGTTTCGTCATCCCCGGCGGTCAGTCCTACCGGGTCGGCACACACGTTGTCGAGGGGGACTGGAGCGCCGCCGCATTCCTTCTCGTGCTCGGTGCGATCGGCGGCCGCATGCGGGTTTCCGGACTCGATCCGCACTCCACCCAGGCCGACCGGAGAGTGCTGAGGGTGCTCGAGCGCGCGGGTGCCGAAGTCACCCATCACGACGACGGGGCGGAGGTCGCGCGAGGCGAGCTTGCCTCTTTCGAGTTCGACCTCACCGATGCTCCGGATCTGTTGCCCCCCCTCGCGGCGCTCGCCAGCCACTGCGAGGGCACCAGTGTCCTTCACCACACCGATCGGACCATCCACAAGGAGAGCAACCGCGTCGAGGCGATCGCGTCGGAGTTCTCAGGTCTCGGTGTTCACGTCGAGGTCGGCAGCGGCACCCTCGCGATCACCGGCGGGCCGGTCCGGGCGGGGAGCGGCAATGCTCACGGCGACCACCGCGTGGCCATGGCGCTGGCCGTCGCGGCCTGCGCCGCCGCCGGGCCGGTCGAGATCGAAGGCGCGGAGCACGTCGCCAAGTCGTACCCGCGGTTCTTCGACGACCTCACCACCGCGGGCGGTGAACTGAGCGCGGTCGCTCAGACCACGAGCGGGAGGGACGGATGATCCCATTCGAGATCATCGCCCTGACCTGCGAAGCCCGCGGCCACCCCTCCATTCAGGTGGGAAACCTGATCCGGGGACTGTTGGCCCACGTCGATCCGCTCGGTCCTTCTGCGGTGCTGTCGGCCACCTTCTTCGTCGATGCCCACGTACCTTCGGGCTATCGGCAGGCGAAGGCACGGGTGATGGACAAGATCCACGCCGCATTCGGCACGGAAGCTCCCCCGGTGAGCGTCGTGGCGCAACCGCCCGAAGGCGGGATGAGCGTCGCGCTCGAGGCGACGATCCTCGTTCCCGGGCTCGAGGCAGTCTCCGTGTCCCGGCGCGAGATGGGGGGGCTCCCCTATACGCTGGTCGAGGCCCCGGGTATCCGGCAGGTTCACGCCGGCGGTATCGCCGGCGGCGAGGAGGAGGAGGTCGATACCGCGCGCCAGGCCGGGACGGCGTTTGCGAAGATGGAAGCGATCCTCACCACCGAGGGACTGACCTTTGGTGACGTGGCCCGACAGTGGAACTACCTGGCCGGGATGCTCGAAGTGCGGGGCGACTGCCAGGTCTACCAGGCTTTCAACGACGTCCGGACCCTGGCCTACGGCACCTCGGAGTTTCCGAACGGCTACCCCGCGGCGACCGGGATCGGACAGAAGACCGGGGGCATCCTCCTCGAGTTCATGGCGCTCAAGGCGCCGGAGGGGGTCCGGGTCGAGGCGCGATCGAACCCGTCTCAGATCGATGCCCACCGTTACTCCGAGGGCGTGCTCGTCGGGGAGCCCATCGAGGACCTCGATGGGAAGAGTTCGCCGAAGTTCGAGCGCGCCAAGGTGGTGGCCCGGGATGCGGAGGAGGTCGTTTTCGTTTCGGGGACCGCGTCCATCATCGGCGAGGAGAGCATCGCCATCGGGGACGTTCGGGCCCAGACCAGGACGACGCTCGATAACATCGGGGTGCTGATCGACGGCGGCCGGCCCACCTACCTGCGGGCATACGTCAAGCAGGCCGAGGACATTCCGGTGGTTCGGGAGGTGATCAAAGTCGTCTACGATGGAGTTCCGGCGTTGTTCGTGCAGGCGGACGTCTGCCGGAAGGAACTCCTGGTCGAGATCGAGGGAGTTCGCATCAGCCGGTAACGGAGAGGCTCCATGAGGAAACTCCTGTTCATCATCATCCTGGCCCTGCTGGCCGGATTGGTCCGCGCGGCGGAGCCCCCGCCGACGGCGACCTTCGAGAAAAGGGGGTCGTTCTCGACCAGGAATCCCATCGATGCCGCGGTGCTGTCGGCCTTGAAGCGAAAGAACATCAAGCCGGCCGCCCGGTGCTCCGACGCGGTCTTTTTCCGGAGAGTACACCTCGATCTGCTGGGGATGCTTCCCGAGCCGCAGCAGATCCTGGCGTTCCTCGAGAACCGTCGCGGGAACAAGCGCGCGAAGCTGATCGACGAACTGCTGCTCCGGGATGAATTTGCCGAGTACCAGGCGCTCAAATGGTGCGACCTGCTTCGGGTGAAGGCGGAGTTCCCGATCAACCTCTGGCCGAACGCGGTCCAGGCCTACTACCGCTGGATTCGCGACTCGATCCGGGACAACCGCCCCTACGACGAATTTGCGCGCGCGCTCCTGACCTCCAGCGGGAGCAACTTCCGTGTCGCTCCGGTGAACTTCCTGCGGGCGGTCCAGAGCCGCTCCCCGTCGGGCCTGGCCCAGGCGACGGCGCTGACCCTCATGGGATCACGCATCGAGCAGTGGCCGGAAGATCGCCGCAAGGGGATGGAAGTCTTCTTCTCCCGCGTCACCTACAAGCGGACGGCGGAGTGGAAGGAGGAGATCGTTACGCTCAGCCCGGCGCCGGCCGGCCCGCTCGTGGCGATGTTCCCCGACGGCACCGTGGCTCGCATCGCCCCGGACGAGGATCCCCGGAAGATCTTCGCGCAATGGCTGATCCGGCCTTCGAACGAGTGGTTCACGAAGAACGTCGTGAACCGGGTGTGGTGCTGGCTGGTCGGGCGGGGAGTCATTCACCAGCCCGATGACATCCGGGAAGGCAACCCGCCGAGCAACCCGAAGCTCCTCGCAGTCCTCGAAAAGGAACTCGTTTCGTCCGGCTACGACCTGCGCAGCCTCTACCGGAAGATCCTGAACTCGAGCACCTACCAGCAGTCCCCGGTTCCCCGGAGTGACCATCGGGAAGCGGAGGCGCTGTTCGCCCATTACATCGTCCGTCCGCTCGGGGCGGAGGTGTTGATCGACGCGCTCTGCCAGATCACCGGCAGCACCGAGAAGTACATGAGCGCGATCCCCGAGCCGTTCACCAACATCCCGGAGGAACAACGCAGCGTCGCCCTGTCGGACGGCAGCATCTCGAGCCCTTTCCTCGAGATGTTCGGCCGCCCCGCCCGGGACACCGGGCTCCAGTCGGAACGCAACCAGAACCCGACCGAGGCCCAGCGGCTGCACATGCTGAATTCCAGCGACGTGCAGCGGCGCATCGAGCAGAGTCCACGCCTGGGCGCGCTGCTCGCCCGGTCGAGGAGAGACCCGAAGAAGGTGGTGGAGAACCTCTATCTAATCATCTTGTCGCGCTTGCCGACCGCGCGGGAGTTGGACGTGATCCGGAAGTACGCGGGACGATCCGGACCGGGCACGCGGGCGGCGGCGGCGGACCTGGTCTGGGCCCTTCTGAACACCAAGGAATTCCTCTACCGGCACTGAGCAAGAAACCGACGAGGGCAGTGATATGAGTAAGCGAGAGTCGAAGCGGACGATCAGTCGGAGGGATGCCCTGAAGGGGTTCCTCCTCGGAAGCGCGGGTTTGGCGGTCAGTGGCGGCTTCGCTCCGCTGGTCCGGGCCTCCGGGGAGAGCACGCCCGGCCTCAGTGCCCCTCGAGGCAAGGCGAAGGCGGTGATTCAGATCTGGATGTGGGGGGGGCCCTCGCACATCGACACGTTCGACCCGAAGCCGGAGGCGGGCTCCGACTATACCGGGCCTCTGAACAAGGCGATCGAGACGAACGTCTCCGGCATCCGCATCGGCCAGCTCCTCCCGCAACTCGCCGGGCAGGCGGACAAGTACTCCATCATCCGCAGCATGAGCCACGGGATCAACGGGCACGAAACCGCAAGCTACGTCACCCAGACCGGCCACACTCCCGGCGTGGATCGCCTGGTCTACCCGAGCGTCGGCGCGGTGAGCTCGCTCTTCCTCGGGCGCAACGCCGGCTACGACGGGCGCATTCCCCCCTACGTGGTGATGACGCGTCCGCTCGGGCGGTTCTCGGAGGTGGGCTTCCTCGGGCTCAGGTACAAGCCTTTCGTGACCGGCGGGGATCCGAATCAGGCCCGTTTCGCGGTGGAGGGAATCGTGAGTCGGGGCATTACCGACGAGCGCCAGCGCGGCCGTCGCGAACTCCTCCACGATCTCGACACCCTCGGTCGCGCGATGCCCGACGACCAGCGGTTCGCGGATCTCGACCGGTGCGAGGACAAGGCCTACGAGCTGATCCTCGGTGACGCCGGCAAGGTCTTCGACCTCAAGGATGAGCCGAAGGAATTGCGTGAACGCTACGGCCGGAGCAAGTTCGGCCAGTCCTGCCTGGTGGCGCGGCGCCTGGTGCAACTGGGCGTACCCTACATCGCCATCAACTACGAGGGCTGGGACACGCACAAGCAGCACTTCGAGACGATGAACCGCAAGCTGCCGGAGATGGACCGGGGCTTTGCCACGCTGCTCTCCGACCTTTCGGAGCACGGCCTGCTCGACTCCACGATCGTGTGGTGGGGGGGAGAGTTCGGCCGGACGCCGAAGGTGGCCTGGCAGGCGCCGTGGAACGGGGGCCGGAGCCACCACGGGCGCTGCTTCTGCGCGGTTGTCGCCGGCGGTGGCTTTGCCGGCGGCCGCGTACTCGGGTCCACCGACGGGAGGGGAGAGGATGTGGATGATCGCCCGGTCCACCCGCGCGAATTGATCGCCACCATCTACGGCCAGCTCGGCATCGACCCCACTGCGAAGATGCCGAACCATCGCGGTCTCGACGTCCCGGTGCTGCCGCCCGTCAAGGCCGGCGGAGCGCCGGCTGGTCCGCTGGCGGAGATCCTGGCGTGAAGACGACGACGAGAGGACTGCTCATCGCCGGGGTGATCCTCGCCGGCCTGGCCATGGCCGACGGGGCGGAAGATCCCAACCGCCCCACGCTCGGGTTCCTGTACTCCGCGGGGGGGCAGGCCGGCACGACGATCACCATCATCGCCGGCGGCCAGAAGCTGCGCGGCGTCCGGGAGGTGTTCGTCACCGGCGAGGGCGTCACCGGGAAGATCATCAAGCACTTCTCGGGACGACGGCTGTCCAGCGACCAGCGGCGGGAGGTCGCCCGGCTCCTCCGGGAGGCCCGGAAGACCCAGGTCGCCGCGCTGCGCGATGCCGGGCAGAACAAGAACCGGCGGCGCAAACCGGAGCGCAAGCGGAAGCCGAAGCCCGAGAGAAAGCCGGCGGCTACGAAGGGCGACAAGGCCCGGAAGGAGCCGGTCAAGGAGGTGAAGCTTCCGGATCACTACCTGCTGAAGGACCTGGAGAAGCGGACCCTCCGCGAACTGAAGAAGATCCAGGAGTTCTTCTTCGACCCGGCAATCCAGCAGCAGATGAGCCCCCAGATCGCCGAGCGGGTGCTGATCGAACTCGTCATCGCAAGTGACGCCCCGCCCGGTGACCGGGAGCTTCGGCTCCGGACGCCGAACGGCGTGACCAATCCGATGCGTTTCTGCGTGGGGCTACTGCCCGAAATCAGCGAGATCGAGGTGAACGACTTCACACCGATGCGGCTGCCGGCCACCGAGTCGCCGTTCGTCCTGAACGGCCAGGTGGATCGGAGGGACATCGATCAGTTCCGTTTCACCGCGAAGAAGGGGCAGAAGCTGGTGCTCGAGACGAAGGCCCGGCAACTCGTGCCCTACATGGCCGATGCGGTGCCCGGTTGGTTCCAGGCTACGCTGATGCTTTCGGACCCCGACGGCCGGGAAGTGTGCTTCGTCGACGACTACCGGTTCGACCCGGACCCGGTCCTGCTCTTCCTGGTTCCAAAGACCGGGGATTATGTGCTCACGGTGAAGGATGCGATCTTCCGCGGCCGCGCCGACTTCGTCTATCGCATCACGATCGGGGAGATCCCGTTCATCACCCGGATGTTTCCCCTCGGCGGTCGCGCCGGCGCCGCGGCGGTGTCGGACGTCACCGGCTGGAACCTGCCCTTTCAGAAGATGGAACTGGACACCTCGGTCAAGGCGGGAACCACCAACGAAGTCACGATGCGGTGGAAGAACGGGAGGACCAATCGCCTGCTCTATCGGGTCGACGACCTCCCCGAGGCCCTGGACACCGGCAGCAACGACACGATCGGAACCGCGCAGGCCATCACATTGCCGGTGATCGTGAACGGGCGTATCGAGGTTCCGGGTGACCACGATGTCTTCCGCTTCGAGGGCCGCGCCGGTGAGGAAGTCGTGGTGGAGGCGGAGTGCCGCGCTCTCGAATCACCGCTCGACTCCGTCCTGCAATTGACCGGTCCGAACGGTGACGTCGTCGACTGGAATGACGACCGGGAGGATCGACGCATCGGTCTGAACACCCACCAGGCGGATTCCTATCTCCGCGTCAAACTGCCGTCGGACGGCTCCTATCGTGTGCGGATTTCCGATGCGCAGAACCATGGTGGAGAAGCCTACGGTTATCGCCTGCGGGTGAGTCCTCCACGTCCGGATTTCACCGTGATCACGACGCCGTCGGCGTTGAGCCTGCGCGAGGGAGGCACCGTACCCTTCACCGCGCACATCATTCGCCGGGACGGCTTTGACGGCATCATCAATCTCGAACTGGCCGGCGCCCCGGAGGGGTTTTCGCTCGGCGGCGGCCGGATCGGCCCGGGACGGGATCGCGTGCAGATGACGCTGACCGCGCCGCAGAAAGCCCTGAAGCGTCCGGTCAGGCTGGAGCTGGAGGCGACGGAGGATGTCGGGGGCGGGCAGATCCGCCGTCGCGTCATCCCCGCAGAGGACATGATGCAGGCGTTCCTGAACCGCCACCTCGTGCCCGCGAAAGAGTTCATCGCCGTCGTCAATCGGGGGCGCACCCGGATCCCGCCGATGGAGCTGATGACCCGTGGCGCGGTGCAGATCCCGACGGACGGCAGCGTGCGCGTGCTCATCAAGGCCCGCGGCCTCCCGGACCTCAGCAAGATCACGTTCAAACTCGCGGACGCCCCGGAGGGCGTCACCCTTCGCGATGTGGGCGTGACTCCGCACGGCCTGCTGCTGGTGCTCGCCGGCAGGACCGACCCCGTGAAGGTGGGGTGGGGCGACAACCTGATCGTGGAGATCTACGCGACATACCAGCCTCCCAGGAGGGGCAAGCGCCGCCCGCCGGCCCGTTCCGTCCTGGTGGGAGTCCTCCCGGCGATTCCGTTCGAGTTCGCCGCGCCGCGGGATCAGTGATTCCGCTCAGAAAGTGAGGAGCGTTCGCTCGGAGCGTCGTCGTCCGGCCGGACCGGGCGCGGTCATTCGCCGACCGGAGGGTCCCGGCGCGGGCGCCGCTGCTCCAGATTATCAGGAGCCGTCGACTGCCTCCCCCTCAGCTCTCCCATGGAAAAGGGCAACAGCGTCTCGATCGCCGTCCGTCCGGCGAGGGTCTGTGAGACCCGCTCCATCAGCAGCAGGTTCTGGGAGGCGGTGAGGATGAACCGTCCCGGGCGAGGATCCTCGTCCACCTCCACCTGGAGACAGGAGAGAAGTTCAGGGACGCGCCGGACCATCGGGCGGACGGGAATGCGTGCCGGGAGCGCGTTATCCCGATGGACTGCCAGCCATTGGTGGCGCGCGCCCGAGACGGAACTCGTTCCCCCGAGTGGGGGTTCGATGCACCTCTCGGGGGGACCGACTCCGGTGCAGGTGAACCTACGACGCCGAAATCTCGTCCAAAAGTCTCCGGCCGGCAGGTACCAGTTCACACCGGACGGGCCGGGACAGTAGAATTCCGCCGTGTGCGCACCAAGAGGAAGACCATGCTGAAGATGCGGGTTGTGCTCCTGATTCTCGTCCTGGCCACTCTGTCTGGGATGACATCCGGGCAGGAGGCCGGGCGTCCCCGGGTCAACCGGGAGCAGATGTGGCCCGCCCCGACCGCAAGGGATTGGGCGAAACCGGTGTTGATCACGTTTCAGCGGACCTGGGAGGACGCTCTGGCGGTTTCCAGGGCCACCGGCAAGGCCATCCTGATCTGCATCAACATGGACGGGGAGATCGCCAGCGAGCACTACGCCGGGGTCCGCTACCGCCAGCCCGGGATCGCGAAGCTCTACGAGCCCTACGTGGCGGTCATTGCTTCCACCTATCGTCACAACCCGCGGGACTACGACGACCAGGGCCGGCGGATCATCTGCCCGCGCTTCGGGAGCGTCACCTGCGGCGAGCACATCGCCATCGAGCCCATCCTCTACGATCTGTACATGGAGGGAGAGAGGGTCGCGCCGCGGCACATCATGATCGAACTCGATGGTGAAGAGACCTACGACGTCTACTACGCGAACGATACGGCGTCGGTGTTCAAGGCCATCGAGGAAGGCATCACGAAGCGCGAGATCAAGCCCAGGAACATCGTCCGCGGCGACCGCTCCATCGTCGAGCGCGTGGCCAGCCCGGACATGGTGGATCGCCGGGCGGTGGAGGATGCCTACCAGAAAGGCAATCCGGACCTGCGCCGCAAGCTGCTCGAAGCGGCAAGGCAGCAGGGAGGCCGGGCCCCGCTCGACCTCTTGCGCCTGGCGGTGTTCGGCCTGGATGCCGACCTCGCGAAGCAGGCCCGGTCGGCTCTCGCGAAGTCGGATGCGGCCGGGGCGACCGATCTCGTCGCCGACGCGCTTCGCGTTCCCATGGAGAAGGCCGAGCGCGACGCCCTGATCGCGGCCCTCAACCGCCTCGGCGCGAACTCTCCCCGCGCCCGCTGGCTGGCCGTGGTGCACGAGGGCCTGGCTGGCGAGTCCGGTTCGATCGACCTCGACGCCTGGGGCAGGGCGAGCCGGGAATATGTGCCTCCGGCCATGGCGAAGGACATCACGGAACTCGAGGCGAAGCAGCGGGAGCGGGGTGGTACCTACTCGGCGAAACCGCTCGACGCGCAGGCCAGCATCGAACTCGCCGAGGCTTCCCTGGCGCTGGCTCTGAAAGCCCGCAAGGACTTCGAGTACGGGATCCAGATGGCGAAGACGGTCGCGCGTCACATGTTCGAGGACGCCCGCATCGCCGCCGACCGCGCGGCGAAGCTCGACGCCACACCCTGGCGCGTCAACACCGTGCGGGCGCTCGCGGCGTACTATCGCGGAGACACCGAAACCGCCTACCGCTTCGCCGCGGCCGCGGTGAAGGAGCTCCCCCCGGGCGAGCCGAGCTGGAACTCCATGGCGGTGCTCACGGTGTTTGGAGAAGGACGCTTCAAGGCCATCAAGAAGGCGGCGAAGGCGGGAGAAAAGTGGCCCCCGGAGTGGCTGACCGACCTCGAGGCGGCATACCGCGCCCTCCTTCACCACCCCCTCTCCACCGACGGCCAGGTCCTCTGGCACTACGACCTCCTCGAATGGCTCGGCGTGAAAGACCGCGCGCAGAAGGTCCTCGAGTCCGGGCTGCGGAAGTTCCCCCGGTCTCCGAAACTCCACCAGCGCCTGCGTCTCTCCATTCTCCGGACGAAGGGGGTGCGGGCGATGCAGGCCGCGTACGAGGATCTGATCGACGTCGACGAGCCCGACCCCAACCTCGTCTGGTACGCCGGCTACGCATCGATCGTGGCCGCGGATTTCTACCGGCGGCGGAGCTGGGAGGCTCCGGCCCAGGCGGCCTACGACCGCGCGATCGAACTCTACGATCGGGCGTCGGCCGCCGTCCCCGCCTGGAAAGTGGCGGCAGACCGGACCGTGGCGCTGGCCTTTGCCGGCAAGGCCCGCCTTTGCTACGAGCGCGGCGACGATGCCACGGCCACCGCGGACATCATCGCTTCCTTCGAGCGCTCTCCGGGCTCCGTGGGGACAAAGGACGACCTCGGCATCACCCCCGCGGCCACCGCACAGATGTTGATGGCCCGTCTCATCGAGAACAAGGAGGCCCGGCTCATCGCCGCACTCGAAACGGCCATCGGCAAGCTCGACCCGGCCCTGCTCGTCCCGAAAGAGGAGTGAGCCGGTGAGCGACGTCAACGAAGTAGCCGCCCGCATCGAAAAGGACAGTGCGTTCCTCAAGGACATCTTCTCCGAAGTGGAGAACGTGATCGTGGGCCAGCGGGCGCTGATCCACGGGATGCTGATCGGCCTGCTCGCCGATGGCCACGTCCTCATCGAAGGCGTGCCCGGACTCGCCAAGTCACTCGCCGTGCAGTCGCTCGCCCAATCGCTGGGGGGGACCTTCCGGCGGATCCAGTTCACGCCGGACCTCCTCCCGTCGGATCTCGTCGGCACCCAGGTCTACGATCCGAAGACGGGGGAGTGGTCCGTGCGGGAAGGCCCGCTGTTCGGCAACTTCCTGCTCGCGGACGAGATCAACCGCGCGCCGGCGAAGGTGCAGTCCGCGCTGCTCGAGGCGATGCAGGAGAGGCAGGTGACGCTGGCCGGGGAAACCCGCGCTCTCCCGGCTCCGTTCCTGGTCCTCGCCACCCAGAACCCCATCGAGCAGGAGGGGACCTACCCGCTGCCGGAGGCCCAGGTCGACCGCTTCATGTTGAAGGTCGTGGTCGGCTACCCGAGCAAGACCGAAGAGCGCACCATCGTCACCCGGGAGGCAACCACCGCAAAGCGACCGCCGGTGAAGGTCGTGGCCACCCGGGAACAGCTTTTCACGGCTCGCCGGACGCTCAATGACGTCTATGTCGACGAGAAGGTCCTCACCTACATCGTGGATCTCGTCTTCGCCACCCGTTTGACGAAGAGCGATGAGCAGACCGAGCTGAAACCGTTGATCCTGTACGGCGTCTCTCCCCGGGGCACGGTGGCGCTGACCCAGGCCGCCCGGGCGCAGGCCTTCCTCGAGGGCCGGGCCTACGTTACTCCGCACGACATCAAGGCCGTCGCGATGGACGTGCTCCGGCACCGGGTGATCACCACCTATGAGGCGGAGGCGGAAGGGATCACCTCGGAACACGTGATCCAGAGCGTGCTCGATACGACCCCGGTGCCCTGACCGTTCATGGGTGCTTCGCAGCAGATCGATGAGCCGCAACGAGATCAGGAACTGGCGGAACTCCTGAAGGAAGTCCGGCGCATCGACGTGCAGGCGAGCCGCCTGGTGAACAACCTCATGGCCGGTGGCTACAGCTCCGTCTTTCGCGGCGCCGGGCTCGAGTTCGAAGGCGTCCGGGAGTACGAAGAAGGCGACGACCCGCGCTCGGTCGACTGGAACGTCACCGCCCGCGTCGGGCGCCCCTTCGTGAAAACATTCAAGGATGAGCGCGAGCTGACCGTGCTCTTTCTCCTCGACCTTTCGCCCTCGATGGAGGGCGGCTTCGGCGCCTACTCCGCCAGACAGGCCGCGGCGCGTGTTTCGGCCTGTCTGGCGCTGGCGGCCAACCGCAACAACGACAAGGTGGGGCTGATCGCGTTCGGCCGGGAAGTCGAGAAATTCGTTCCGCCGCAAAAGGGCAGCGGGCATGTCCTGCGCATCGTCCGCGACTGCCTGGCGCTCCCCCCGAGCGGTGGCGAAACCCGCATCGAACCCGCCCTCGACTACGCCGCCCGCGTCGTCCGCCGCCGCGCCATCCTCTTTCTCATCTCCGACTTCCTGACGGACGGCTATCGCCGGGCCCTGGCTCTCTGCGCTCGCCGTCACGATGTGATCGGGGTTCGCATTCTCCCGCCTGAACTCGCCGGGCCGCTCCGGAAGGGAGTGCTTCGTTTGCGCGATCCCGAGACCGGATACGAGCGCACCGTCAACTGGTCGAGCCGTCGCGAGCGGGAGGCCTACGAGGCTCGGGTCGCCACGTGGCGCGCGGAGACCGAACATGATCTGCGCCGCGCGGGAGTGGACCTCATGGACGTTCCCATCTCCATCGAACGCGATCCGGAGATGGTGGCCCGGCCGATCCTCGAGTTCTTCCGGATGCGCGAAGAGCGCGGGGCAAAACGATGAGACGGGCCGCGGCGCTCCTCGTCTTGTTGCTCGCCCCGGCCTCCTGCGGCGATCGCTCCCCGATCCCGGCCGAATACCTGATGATCCGGTTCGAGACGCCGACGCCCGCGATCACCCTCGGCGAGGGCTTCCCGGTCACCGTCCGGCGCATCTGGAGCAAGGACCTCCGTCCGTCCGACTTCACCGATCGGGACCTCGAGCCGCTCCGGGTACGTCTGCTCGATACCACGCGCCGCGAGAACGACACACATGTCGAGGAGACGCGCGGGTACCTCGCCTATGCGTTCACCCCGGGGGAGCTGACGGTCTCCGCTCCACGCCTGGTCGGGACGCCGGTCCTCGGAGGCGCGAAGCTCGCGGTTGCGGGTAATCGCTTCGCCCTCGACGTGAAAGGCACGATCGACCCGGAAACGCCCGGGGATGCCGAACTGCCCGGAGAGGTCATTGCGCCGACGCGGATCTGGTGGCGCGTGCTGCTCGGCTTCCTGCTCGTGGCCGCCGCGGCGCTCCGGGCCCGGGCGCGCCGGCGGGCGCCCCCGGTCGAAGATGCGGTTCCGCCTCCCGTTTCTCTGCCCATCGAGGACGGGGCGCTGGCCGAACTCGAGCGGTTGCGGCAGACCCGGCCGGCGGGGAACATCGAGGTCCAGAAGCTCTACCGGGAGTGCACCGGCATTCTCCGGACCTACCTCGGGAGACGTTTTTCGCTCGACACCGGCGGGCGAACTACAGAGGAACTGATCGCCCTCGAGCCCCTCCATCCGCACCGCGCCCGACTTCGCGAGGTTCTCGGCCACTGCGATCTCGTCAAATTCGCGAAGCACGCGCCGACGGCCGGCGAGCGGGAGATCCTCTTCGGTTCCGCAGAAAAGCTCGTGCGCGAAACGAGCGCGTCGTGAGTCTCCTCTCGGGCACCCACCTGCTCTCCCCGTGGCTGTTCGTGCTCGTTCTCCTGATTCCCGCCGCACTGCTGCTTCGCCGCCGCCGCGGCGAACCACCGGTGACGTTCGGCCCCGGTCGCTTCCTGGTCGACCTCCCTCGCGGCGTCGTCTCCCGGCTGCTGTTCCTCCCGCGGCTCCTCTTCGTCCTCGGCCTCCTGCTCCTCGTTGCCGCATTGGCCCGACCGGTTACGAAGGTTCTCGTTCCAGAGAGCACCGAGGGCATCGACATCATGCTCTGCCTCGACCTCTCCTCCTCCATGGCGGCAAATGACCTGGATCCCGGGCGCACCCGGCTGGATCTGGCGAAAGAGGCCGCGAGCCGGTTCGTCGCCGGCCGGGAGAACGACCGCATCGGCCTCGTCACCTTCGCGCGCTACCCGGACCTCCGCTGTCCGCTGACCCTGGATCACGAAGCCCTTTCCACGATCATCTCCGGCGTGGAACTCGTCCTGCGCGAAGGCCCCGAGGACGCCACCGGCATCGGCGCGGCGGTGACCCGCGCGGCGCAGGTTCTTTCCGGTGCGGAAGAGCGCTCCCGGGTCGTGATCCTGCTCACCGACGGCGAGGAGAACGTCGCCACGGCAAAGGACCGGAGCGAGATCGCGCCGCTCCATGCGGGGCAACTCTGCCGGCAGGCCGGCGTGCGCGTCTACATCATCGCCGCGGGCCTCGGGAGCACGGACGACCAGGGCGAATGGGTGCCGGCGGATACCAGTGCGGTGGAGGAACTCGCGGCGCGAACCGGCGGCCGGTTTTTCACCGCGCGCGATGCCGAAGCCGTGGCCGGCGTCTATGCCGGGATCGACCAGCTCGAGACGAGGGAGCTCGACGAACCGCGCACCGAGGTTCGCGAGCGCTTCCTGCCGCTGCTGTTTGCCGCGCTGGCGCTGCTGCTGATCGGGCGCATCACCGACGGGCGGCTGCCCCTGGTGCTGCCATGAGCCTGCTCGATCAATTTGTCCGCCCCGACCTGGCGCCGTTGCTGCTCATCGTGCCGCTGGCCGGATTGCTGTTGGCCGTCATCGACCGATGGCGACGGCGACGGGTGCGCCTGACGCTCGGCCCCAGGGCCGCCCTGCTGATCCCCGGCTTCAGTCGCGCCCGGCGTCGGACCGGCCGATTCCTCTTCCTCGGGGCGATCTGCCTCCTGGTCATCGCCGCGATGCAGCCGAGGTGGGGGAGCGGCGCCGGGACGATCGCGCCGCGGGGCGCCGACATCGTCATCTGTCTCGATGTCTCCCGCTCCATGCTCGCCCGGGACGTCGCGCCGAGCCGCCTCTTGCGGGCGAAGCGTGAGATCCGCGCACTGGCCGGCCGGGCCAGGGGCGATCGACTCGGCCTGGTGGTCTTCGCCGGTGAGGCCCGGCTCCTGGTTCCCCTGACGAAGGATCGCCGTGCGTTCGTGGAACTGGCCGACCAGGCCGATCCGCTCATCGTCCCCCGGGGAGGAACCGACCTCGGCGCCGCCCTGCTGACGGCGCTCTCGGCATTCTCGGGGAAGTCCGGCGGGGCGCGGACGATCGTCTTACTGACGGACGGCGACGACCTCGAAGGTCGCGGTCTCTCGGTGGCGAAGACCTGCGGCGAACGCGGCATCCCCGTACACGCCGTCGGGTTCGGCTCGGCTCGCGGCGCCAGGATCCCGGTAACCGAAGCAGGGCGCGAAGTGTTCATCACCGATCCGGCCGGCAACGAGGTCGTGTCGGCGCTCGATGACCCGGGGCTGCGCCGCATTGCCGACTCGACCGGAGGGAAGTTCACGGTGGTGGCGGATGCGAGGCCGACCCTCCTCGAACTCTACGAAGACCACATCACGCCGCTGGTCCGCCGGACGTTCCTGGCAGCGGAACGTCGGGAACGCGAGAATCGATTCCAGTGGCCGCTTCTCCTGGCATTCGTGTTGCTCCTTTCGGACCTGGTGCTTTGCGCAAAGCGATCCTGATTCTCGGCTTTCTGGTCCTGGCCGTCCTCGCGCTTCGTGAGGGTAGCGAGGGCGTGGCGTACTACCAGGGCGGGCAATTCAAGGCGGCGCACGCGGCGTTCGTTTCCGAGTGCGAGGCGGCCGGAGAGGACGCCGGCGCCGAACTGAAGTTCAACCGGGCGCTCGCGGCGATGCGGATCGAAGACCTTTCGGATGCCGAGGGCTCGGCCCGGCAAGCCGCCGCGGCGGATCCGGAGTTCCGGGAGCGCGCGGACTTCCTGCTCGGCAACGTGGCCTTCGCGCGGTGCGTGATGGCCACGCGGCAGGCCGCTACGGTGGAGGCCGAGCCGTTCGCATTCGAGATCGCCATCCGCTACGGCGAGAAGGCGCGGGATCTCTGGACCCGGGCCGCGATGAGCCGTTCGGACTGGCCCGGGGCTCGCCGCAACGTGGAGCGCGTGCGGTTGCTGCTCGATAGTCTCCGCGGCCGGAAGGCAGACGCCGAACGGAGGAAAGCCCCACGTTCCGAGCCGACGCCGAAACCGCTTCCGAATCCGGGGAGCGCCGGACCCGAGCCGGAGCCACCTCCGGACGGCCGGATCGATGAACTCTCTCCCGGCGAGGTCCGCGCCCTGTTCGAGCGGCTGGCGAAGAAGGAGCGGGAAAAGCGCACCGTGCGGGAAGCCCATCGCCGGCAACGCATGGCCGGGGTCGAGAGGGACTGGTGAAGCGCACCGCAATCCTCCTCCCGATCCTGCTGGCCCTCACCGCACCGGCCCGGGGTGCGGAGTTGATCGCCGGGGAGCGCGTGTTCCTCGAGGTGGCGGCCGAGCCCGCGGTGATCTACCTCCAGCAGCCGTTTCGAGTGATTCTGCGCGTCGGCATCGAGCGCGAGTTCGCCGAGACGAATCTGGTGTCGCTTTTCAACCGGCGGATGGATCTGCAACTGCACGTACGGGCCCCCTGGCTCCTCGAATTGCCGGAGACGGAGCGCCTCCCGGAGGTGGGGCGGGAAGCGAAACGGCTCAGCCTGGCCATCAATGACGACGTGGTCGAAGCCGTCCGGGCCGCTGACCGGGAGGTCGATGGCCGCGCATTCACGGTGGTCGAGATCGAGCGACGGTATCGCGCGGTTGCGCCGGGCGAGGTCCGGCTGTCCGCACCGACGCTTCGGTTTGCCTGGGCGACGGAGTTCGTCCGGGATTTCATCAGCGGGAAGCGCCCGAAGGACCGGCGGGACCTCCTGGTGACCGGCGAGCCGTTCGTGTTGACGATCCGCCCGCTCCCGGAGGAGGGCCGTCCCGCGAGCTTCACCGGAGCGGTGGGCAGGTTCAGGATGCGCGCCGCGGTGGAGGTTCGGGAGGCCGCGGTCGAGGATGTGGTGAAACTCACGCTGGTCATCGAGGGAGAGGGCAACCTCGCGACCTTCGACACCCCGGACCTCGGGGAAATCGAGGGCTTTCACGTCCTCGGCGCAATCGATGACCACGCCGCCGGCCGTCGCACCGTGGTCTATGACCTGGTGGTGCTGGACGGAGCCGTTGACGGGATCCCGGCGATCGCCCTCCCCTTCTTCGATCCGGGGCCGCCGGCGGGCTATCGGGTGGCACGGACCGCGCCGATCCCACTCGAACTCGCTCCGATCGCCGAAACGCCCCCCCCG
Organism: Planctomycetota bacterium; assembly: GCA_024274785.1. Classification (GTDB taxonomy): domain Bacteria; phylum Planctomycetota; class JAJSAM01; order JAJSAM01; family JAJSAM01; genus JAJSAM01. Next base: position 30,915 of record JAJSAM010000017.1, read on the forward strand.
GACGCCATGCCCGCTCCGCAGGATGACGGTCCCACGGCCTTTCAGATCCTGGCCATGCTGTGGGCGCTGGTGATGATCACCATCGGCATCGCCGCGGTCCTTCGGCGCCGGATACGAGCGCGCCGCCGGGTCGATCCGGAAGACCTCCGGGCCCGGCAGGCCGCCGAGGTCTATCGCGGCCAGATGGCGTCACCGAACCCCGACCTCGCCGCCGCGTTCACCGGGTACCTGGCCTCGCGCCTGCGATGCGCCCCCGCTCAGGTGATCTCCTCGGAACTCGCGGCCCGATTGATGGCTGCGGGGATTTCCGAGGATCCCGCCACGAGGACCTCAGCGCTGGTAGAATCGCTGGTCGCCATGAACTATGGCGGCACTCTATCCGCCGAGGACGCCGCGGCTTCAGCCACTCGTATGGTCGAGGAACTGGAGCCCCAATTCACGGAGTAGCGCATGTTCCGCAAAGTCGATGATTTCATCTCCGCATACACCAGCGATCTGGCGATGACGAAAAAGTACATGGCCGCGCTGACCGACGAGTCCCTCGGGCAGAGCGTCGCCGACGGCCACCGGACCCTCGGCCGCGTGGCCTGGCACCTCGCCCAGACCATTCCGGAGATGATGGCGAAGACCGGACTTGCCGCGGAGGGACCCGGCGAGAGCGATCCGGTCCCGGCGACCGCGGCGGAGATCGCCACCGCCCACGCCACCGCCGCGGATTCGCTCCTCGCCCAGGTTCGTGAGCACTGGACCGACGAGACGCTCGAGACCGAGGACGAGATGTACGGCTCGAAGTGGTCGCGCGGTTTCACCCTGCACTGCCTGACCGACCACGAGTGCCACCACCGCGGCCAGATGTCGATCCTGATGCGCCAGGCCGGCCTGGCCGTTCCGGGAGTGATGGGCCCGGCCAAGGAGGAGTGGGAGAAGATGGGGATGCAGGCGCCGGAGATCTAGCACCGCCCTTCGGTCGGGCACCACCCTTCGGTCGCTTGGCGACCTTCGGGTCGGCGGGACGCTGGCGCGTCCCGCCGGGTCGGAACCCACCAGCACCTCCTTCGTCGGCGCTGGTGGATTCCTCCCGGTGCATCACTCAGGGGGACCGTGGTCCCC
>JAJSAM010000018.1 GCA_024274785.1 Planctomycetota bacterium
CGCCGGGCGGCGCATCGGGGTTTGCGAGCATGCCGTGGGCACCATGGGACGACCATGCTTCGTTTGCGCTCGGAGCAGTCGAGCACGAGGCGTCGACGGAGAAATCCAGCATGAGCCGGAAAGACAAGATCCGCCTCCGGAGCCTGGCCGCTACGTATGCGGAATACGCCCACGGAGAGCCCATGGCCCGGAGACGAGAAAAGTGGCGACTCCACAACCGCCTGCAGGAAAAAACCACTCCCTTCCACATCGAGGACAACGGTTCGTACTTCAGAGATCTGACCCCCCCGCTGCAATGCGAGGAACCTGTCTGCCGGGCGCTCGAGGGACGCATCTTGCACGCCTTGGTCGCCTACGAGCGGATTGACGACGACCGCATCATCCCCGACCGCTTCGTGGTCGACTGGTGTACGCGCATGACCGGATACTGCGACGAATTGCGCCTCACGCGCGCCAACGACGGGCACGGGGGAACGCTGGGGTTCGAGACCAACAAACCCATCCACGACATCGATGCGGACTTCGGAAAGCTGAAGAAACAGACCATCACCTTGGATCGGGAGCAGACCGAAAAGAACCGGCAGGTGGCCGAGGAGACCTTCGCGGGACTCCTGCCGGTCGAGGTCGGACGGCCCGGGTCCCTCTACTCGAGCGGCATCACCAACCGGGCCGTCCACCTGATGGGCATGCAGGAACTCTATCTCCAGATGGCCATGAACCCGAGGAGCGTGCACCGGTTGCTCATCTTCCTGGCCGAAGAGAACCTGGCCTTGGGGCAGTGGGAGGAAGACCGGGATCTGCTGACCCTGAACCACGACGGCAACCAGGGGTATTGCTCGGGTAGCTCCCAGTTCTCCGACGAAACCGCCGTTGCGGCGGGGGAGAAGGTGGTCTCAACGGACCGCTACGGGTACCTGGAATCGCAGGAATCGGCCGGCATCTCACCGGACATGTTCGACGAGTTCCTCATGCCCCACTTCACCCGGATCGCGGCCAGATTCAAGCTCCTGAAGTTCGGCTGTTGCGAACCGGTTCACAGCCTGATGCCCCTCCTGCAGCGCCTGCACGGGCTGCGCAAGGTGAGCGTCACCCCGTGGTGCGATCTCGAGAAGCTTGCGGAATCCTGCCGCCAAGACGTCATCTGGTGTCGGAAGCCCGTCCCCCTGAAACTCTGCGGAGAACACTTCAGCCTCGAGGCGCTCCGGGCCCATTTGAGGGAAACCCTCGAAATCGGCCGGGATTTCTTCGTCGAATTCGTTTTCCGGGATACCAACCTGCTTACCGGCGAGATGGTGGACCGGGTCGCCCGAACCTGCACCATGGTGCGAAACCTGACCGATCATCCCGAAGGCAGCCGAGCATGAAATACTCTTCGCAGGCAATCATGGAGCGGATCGGCGCGGCCGAAGGCGCCATCCGGCAGCCCGGATCCATCCTCTTCTCTCGCGCCCGCTACGAGATCATCCGTCCACTCGGGGAAGGAGGCATGGGGATCACGTGCCTGGCGAACGAACTCAGTTCGGCTGACGTGAAGCGCCCGATCGTTCTCAAGTTCCTGAAAAACAGCCTGGATCCCCAACGCCTGACACAGTTTCTCAACGAGGTCCAGCTCAGCACCCTGTTCAACCACCCGAACCTGCTGCCGATTTATCGCTTGGAGGCCGAGGACCTGGTCATCGAGACGGAGAAATCGCCCGTGCTCGGGCGCCGCCGTCACGCCCATACGATCTACTACGCGGTCATGCAGTACATCGACGGATGGAACCTACGCCAAATCGTGGCGCGGCTGCAGAATCTGCGGATCGTCCTGAACTACGATGTCACCATGTTCATCGTCAGCCGGGTGGCCAGCGGACTTCATTACGTCCACGAATTCCGTAACGAGAACGGGGAGCACCTCGGTTTGGCGCACCGGGACGTATCGCCCGAGAATGTACTGGTCGACCGCTTCGGACGGATCAAGGTCGCGGACTTCGGCATTGCGCTGGCCACCAACCGGCCCAGCGGAGAAGGGGATGGCTTCCTGCATGCCGGGAAGCTGCTGTACTGCGCTCCGGAGCAACTGGAAGGCAGACCGCTGGACCGCCGTTGCGACATCTACAACATCGGCTTGCTGATGTACTTCCTGCTCACCGACACCGATCGCTTCAGCGCGGAATTCCGGGAGAGAAAGGGGCGGGACCACATTCGGGGGGCCATGGCCCGGCCGGTGGAGCCGGATCTGAAGGGGGTGCCTTCCCGGCTGGCCGAGATCTGCCAAAGCTGTCTCCGTGAAGACCCCGGGAAACGCTACCAATCCTGCGAGGATCTGGCCAACGACATCGACATCCATTTCCGCGAAAGCCAGAAGGTGGTCAACAACGAACAGTTGGAGGAGATTCTCAACGACCTGTTCTCCCCCCATCCCACCTTCGTTTCCCGGCGTTTCATTCCCCTGGGCGGCTCGGACGTGCTCGTCCAGCCCGATTTCGATCCGGACGTGCTCGATCGCCCGCCGGTCGAGGCCCAATCATTCGAGACGGTGAAGGTCCGGGAGGAGGAGGAGTGAGGCGAGAGCCGGGATGACGGGGGAGAGACGCCGGTCCGCCGCTCACGGAGTCCGCGTGTCGGGCTCCTCCGGGCGCACGGTCTCCAGCAGTTCCCGCAGCGCTTCGACGATCCGGTCCGTGTGTTGGCCGAGTTCCGCGCACACCGGGTAGATCGGGAGCTGCTCGCTTTCCCGCAGCCGCCGTAGGTTTTCGTCCGCGTTCTCCAGGTCCATCTTGTTCGCCACCACCACGGCCGGGCGTCGACTGAGGCCGGCTTGGTACAGCTCGAGTTCGGTGCGCAAGGAAGCCAGGTCCTCCAGCGGATCGCGTCCGTCCACCCCACCCATGTCCAGGACATACGCAAGGACACGACAACGCTCGATGTGGCGCAGAAAATCGTGGCCCAACCCCACGTTGTCGTGCGCACCCTCGATGAGGCCGGGAATGTCCGCCACCGTCAGGCGATGGAAATCCTCGAATTCGACCACGCCGACGGTGGGATAGAGGGTTGTGAAAGGATAGGCAGCGGTCTTGGGGTGCGCATCGGAGATGGCGGCGATGAGGGTGGATTTCCCGGCGTTCGGATATCCGACCAACCCCACGTCGGCCACGACCTTCAGCTCCACGTGGAGGATGCGCTGCTCCCCCTCCTCGCCGGGTGTCGCGTGTCTGGGCGCTCGGTTGGTGGAAGACACGAATCGGGCATTCCCCCTCCCGCCCCTGCCGCCCTTGGCCACGACCGCTTCCTCGCCCGGCCGGGTCAGATCGGCGAGCAGTTCCCCGCGTTGTTCGTCGTAGACCAGGGTGCCCAGCGGGACGTGGACGACCAAATCCTTGCCCCTGTGTCCGTGGCGTCCTTTGCCCTTGCCGTGCTCGCCTCGCCGCGCCCGGCAGTGTTGATTGAATTTCAAAGAGACCAAGCTCTGTTCGCCGGTCACGGCCCGGAACACGACCGAACCGCCGTGGCCGCCATCGCCGCCGTCCGGGCCGCCTTTGGGGACGTACTTCTCTCGACGGAAGCTGACGCACCCGTCGCCCCCGGCGCCAGCCTGGACATATGCTTTTGTCTGGTCAACAAACATGCCGGTCTTCGATGTTCGGGAGTCTTCTCTTCGGGGGCCGGCAACGTTCACTCTTCCCGGAAGCTCTGCCTGAGCTTTTCTTTCTCCCGTTCCCGTCGTTCCTCGATGGATGCAATCTCAACGGCCAAGTCGTCTTGGATGGCGTCCCGTTCTTCCGGGCTTCCGGCGGATTTCCGCCGCCGGTCCTGCGCGGCGAACTTGGCCTGGGCGACCTTCGAATCGTGGATCCGGTCGATTTCGGCGAGTTTCTCTTTCTGTTCGCCGGTGTACTCCGTCAAGTCTCCGCCGAACCGTTCGAGAGCCAATTCGTATGCGCTTTTCATGGTTTCCGTTTTTCTTCCTCGAAAGCAAAGACAGTGAATACCTGCAGCTCCGTCCGCGGATCCTTCCACGCATCCCGGGGCAATCGAGCCTTCTGACCGCAGAGTTCATCCAGGAATGCTTCCTTGCTGGAGAAGGACTCCCACACCTGCGGCAGAAACAGCCCCCGGCGACCGGCACGGCCCACGACCACGCCGTGCTTGCCCATCACGATCTCCTCGGCCGAGCGCACCTTCCGCATGGGCGAAAGAACGGAGACTTCGATGCGAATGTCGGCGAGTTCGGCGGCCCGCACCGGGCCGAACCGATAGTCTTCGAAGGCCGCGGAACGGGCCATTTCGAAGACCGCCTTCCATAGAGGGGCCCGGGGCGCGGTGGTGCCGATGCATCCTCGCAGGCGGCCCTTTTTGTGGAGGGTGACGAAGACGGCCCGCGGGACCTGCAGTTCCGGCAGGTCCGCCGGGGGGCGATAATCGAATTCCTCCCCGCGCGTTTCGGCCGTGATCCTGCCCCTGGCCAGGGCGAGGAGTTCCTTGCGGGCCCTCTTGGTGAGGCTGAATTCGGTCGCGCCCCCGGGTTGTTCGGGGTCGGTGGGCGCCGCGCTCCGATCCCGCGCGGCGGCGGGACCGCCCCTGTTCGCCGCGGCCTTCACCAGCAATGCCGCCGC
>JAJSAM010000019.1 GCA_024274785.1 Planctomycetota bacterium
CGCTGGCGGACCACGAAGTAGTGGCAACGGACTTCCGGCGAGCGTTGGAGCTTGCGGTCGATGCGGCCGTTGCGTTGCTCCATGCGGCTCGGGTTCCACGGGACATCGAAGTGGAAAAGGTCGGCGCAGTGGTTTTGAAGATTGATGCCCTCGCGTGCCGCATCCGTCGCCACCAGGATGCGCAAGGGGTGGCGGGCCGGGTCGGCGTTGAAGGCGGCCTTGATGTCCTCCCGGCGCTTTTCGCCGATGCCACCGTGGAAGGTCATGATCCGGTCGCCGTCCAGGTCCGAGCCGGCGATGGCCGCCTGGAGCTGCTGGATCAAGTACCGCTTGGTGTCGGTGTACTCGGTGAAGATGAGCACGCGGCGATCGTTCCAGTGGGCTCCGGAAGCCCCGAGATCGGGACAGAGGTTCTCCTTGACCCAGGCGACCAGGTGCCGGAGGCGGCTGTCGGCCTCGTACCGGGCTTGGTTTGCGATGCGGGCCATCTCGTGGAGCAGTTCCAGCTCGGGCCCCATGGCCTCGGCCGGGCCGGAAGACGCGACGGTGGCCGCCTCCATCTGGGCGTCCTCCTCCGCGGCGACTTCCTCCTCGGCCAGGGCCGCCCGCTCGTCGTCGGAGCCGGGTGGAGAGACGAGCAGCGACAGGGTCGCCTGCCGGCGCTCCGGAGGTTGTGCGGCAGACGCCTCGTCCGCCTGCCGCTTCATCGTCCGGCGGTGGACATCCAGGGTGCGGGCGAACGCTTCGATGGAAGAGAGCAGCCGCTTCTGAAGCGAGATCACCACCAGCATCGCCGAGGCCCGCTGGGATTTGGTAGCTGCTTTCAGGCGCGTCTCCCGGGGCTCCCGGTACTGCTGAAGCAGGTGCGAGAGCGCCAGCTCGGGGGCATCCTCGGGCAGTCCATCGATGTCGATGCGGATCACCTTCCGCTCGGGGAACTCCTCGCCGATCTCCCGGAGGTCGTGCTTGAGCCGGCGGATCATCACCGCATCCCGGGAGGCGTGGTGCACGGGGATCCCACGGCAGAACTTCTGCGGGTCGAGCATCTCCAGAATCGCCGAGAAGCTGTTGGAGTGGCCATTGTGCGGGGTTGCCGAGAGGAAGAGCTTGTGCTCGAACCGCGGTGCCAGGTCGCGCACGGCCCGGGTCAGCTTCGAGTCGATGGCGTACTTCGCGCCGCTGGCGGGGGCGACGTTGTGGGCCTCGTCGAGGATAAGCAGGGCCCGACCGGCGAACTCGCCTAGCCAGTCCCGTAGCGGGCCGGCGTATGCCTCGTCGCGTACCAGGGCCTGGGAGATGATGAAGCGGGTGTGCGTCTTCCAGGGGTTGATCGCGTAGCCGCGCTCCTGGCGCACTCGGGAGACGAAGTCCCGGTTGTAGATGACGAACGTGAGCCCGAAGCGCTCTTCCATCTCGTCCCACCACTGGCGCACCACCGACGGAGGCACGCAGATGACGCAGCGGCGGACCTTCTGCCGCATCAGCAGCTCACGCAGGATGAGC
>JAJSAM010000003.1 GCA_024274785.1 Planctomycetota bacterium
ATCGAGCGGAATCGGGAAGCGATCGAGCGGAATCGGGAAGCGATCGAGCGGAATCGGGAAGCGATCGAGCGGAATCGGGAAGCGATCGAGCGGAATCGGGAAGCGATCGAGCGGAATCGGGAAGCGATCGAGCGGAATCGGGAAGCGATCGAAGGGAACAGCGAGCGAATCGGTGGACTGGAAGAGCGGTTCGACCGGTTCGAGCGGGCGATCGGGGCCAAAGTCGACGCGGTGGCCCGGGACTTGGCTGCCCACCGCGCGGATACCGAGATACATTCTGGGCATCAAGTGGCCTGACGAGAATACCATCGCGCACCCGCGGATACCGGCATCGGGATGCCGAGACATATTGGGGCCGCAAGTAGCCTGCAGGGGATGAGCCTCCGGACAGGTCCGTGTCCGGAGGAACGGAACGCGCCTGCGCTGGACGCTCGAGTTCGAGTCTCAGAAACTATACTTCAACTCCACGAAGGTCCGAGAGGCATCGGCCAGCGAGCCGTAGGGGGTAGATGGGTCTGCGCCGCCGAACCCGACGGCACCGGCGTAGGCCTTCAGGGCGTCGGCGATGTCCCACCAGACGAAGCCCAGGAGGAAGGCGTCCTGGTAGGTCAGGTTGTACACCGCGGTGATCTGGAACCCCACCGCCGGGACCAGGGTGACGTTGGCCTGGAGCGATATTTCCTGGGCGAAGGCCGCCTCGAGGAACGACGGGTCGGACCCGGCGGCGAGATGGGCGGCGTATTCGGCTTCCTGGTCGTAGGCCAAGAGGTAGGTATCGATGTACTGCACCCCCAGGGTCACGTTTTCGGACCAGGCAAAATCCAGACCCAGGACCGACTCGATCCGGGAATTGCGAAGAGTGATATCCGTCCCGGTCGTGTCGCCGGTTCGCTTCCAGGCGCCCTCGCCCTTGAGGACGAAGGGGCCGGCGGCCTTGGCGAAGTCCAGGCCGAGCATGACCAGCCCGCCGTAATGGTCGACCTTGGTGAACGATTCGGGCATGACCGGTATCTCGCCGTCTTCCGCTCCGTCCGCGGTCACGCCGGGCGGGGGTCCGTCCCCGCTTGTATCGCCCGTCCCGTCGCCGCTGTCCGAGGAGACCGGGAAGTTGGGCGTCAGGCTCATGGTCGGCATCTTTTCCCATCCCTTGTATGCGCTGAGCGACCAGTCGAACGCCCACCTGGAGATCGAATGGGACAGGCGCAAGCCGAATTCCCCGTTCTCGAGCGTGCGGTCTGGCATATCCGGGTCCCCCTCGAGGACCGGGAGCCCCTCTAGGGAGGTCGGACCGAAGGGGCCGACGCGGTTCGGCCGGAAGATCGGCACCCAGACCAGGTCGGCCATGAGTTCTCCGGCGATATACCAGTTGGCGCGAGCCGCAAACGGAGCGATCCGGTAGTCCTCCACCTCGGAAGCCATGTCCGGGTAGTTCCAGGGTGTGATCACGTCGGTCGGATTGACCCAGGTGGTTCGTCCCCAGAAGATGAACTGCTGGCCGAACCGGAGATCGACCGGGCCGGTCGCCAGGTCGATGTAGGCCTCCACCGGGTAGACATCGAAGCCCTCTCCGCGGCTGGCTGGCTGGTCCGTGTCGAGAAGGCGGCTGTCCAGTTCGAAGTCCGTGGCCGCGTAGAAGGAGACCATGCCGGAGCCACCTCGAGCCGAGAGTTGCAGTCTGGAGCCGGCGCGGTCGAGTTCGTAGGGCGAACGGACCTGCTGGAACACGAAGCTCTTGACGTAGCCACCCAGGAGCAGGTCGTCGGCTCGAACGTCGTATGCCAGGGCTGAGGAAAGGAGCAGCGCACAGGCGAACAGTGCCCGGCCCGGCGCGCGGGGCGCACGGCGGTGAGACTGTGTGCACATGGCAGGTTCCTCCACGCTCTGTGCCGAGCGTCTTGTCACCGTGTCCACTTGCGCAGGTTGCGCTCGGTGAACAGGCCGTCCTCGAGGCCCACGTTGGTTTGCAGACCGGTGAATACCATTTCGCTGGCGTGTCCCGTGGTCTGGTCGGCCATGCGCATCCGAGTGGCGAAGGGGACACCCGAGATGTCATCGACTTCCAGAACCTTCATCACCTTGAATTTGGTACCTGTCTTGTCGTAGTAGTCGGCGGCGAGGGTGACCATGCGCTCGGGGTCGATGTACCACACGATCTTGGCGTAGCCGGTGTCCTTGACCACCTTCGTGCTGGCCGCGGTACCGGCGACGACCTTGCACGCCACCCCGTCCACGGTCTGTGGGGCCAGGAATGCGTAGGACCAGTCGTGGAGCTTGGGTCGGCCGATGTCGTAGTAGGTGAAATCGCTGGACATGAAGTTCCCGCCGCTCCCGGAGGCGCTGATACGCTTGACCTGTCGCAACGCCGGGAGGTAGAGGCGGCGGTCATCTTCGCCGTCCTTGTGCTCGATCAGCAAGAAGCCCGTGCCGCGCACGTCGGCAGGCTCGAGGAATCGCATCAGCATTCGGCTCTCGTCCTTGTCGTTCTTCTTGGAGATCATTTCGATCTTCCGGACCTTGGTGTCTCCCCGTTTGTTGGTCAGGGTGAGGGTCACATCGCCCTCCATGTCCTTCCACGAGGCCCGGTTGAAAACGGCCTCCACGAAGGCTCTAGGGTCTTCCCGGGACTTCTCGGAGTCCTGGGCCGGGGCAGCGATCGCGACGAATTGCGCCATCACGATCCAGGCGATTCCGGCGAACATCGTTCGGGTCATGGTGTCATTCTCCTTGCTTGAGGTCTCGCGCTCGAGCAGCCCTGGTGAAGGCCGCCGGCCTGAACATCACGAACACCACCGGCAGGATGGTCAGCGCGGCGAACGCGCTCGTCAGCATGGTCAGGGCGATGAGGAATCCCATCTCCGCGACACCGTGGAATTCGCTGAACGTCAGCGCTGCGAAGCCGGCCGCAACGGTCACGGCGTTGAGCATGATGGCCACGCCGCTCGCTCGCATCGTGGCCGGCACGGCAGTCTCGAAATCGAGGCCGGAGAGTCGTTCGTGCTGGTAGCGGTGCACGAAATGGATGGCATAGTCGATACCGACCCCGACCGCGACCGAACTGGTCGCCATGGTCATGACATTGAGAGCGATCCCGCCCATGCCCATGACGCCGAAGTTGAGGAACAGACTGAAGAAGAGGGGCAGCGTCGAGAAGACGCCCAGGATGGACGATCGAAACATCAGCGAGGTCACGATCCACACCAGGATCAGCGAACTCAGGATGGACCACCCTTGGCCCCGAATGACCATCTGGTTGACGGCACGCAACAGTTCGGCCATCCCGGTGAGTTCCGCCTTGACATCACCGAAGTTGTCCGCGATGAACGCGCGCACATCGGCGACGAGGGCATTCAGCACACTGGCCCGGTCGCTGTCGATCAATACGTTCATCTTGGCCGTCGAATAGTCGTAGGTGACCAGGTTGGCGAAGTCGTCGGGCTTGCCGCTCATCTCGTACAGGGCCAGGTACTGGGCCACCAGTTCCTTGCCGGGCACGGTGAAGGTCACCTCCTTCGCGACTTCCTTCCCATCCACTTCGACATAGTCGAACCCTTTCTCCTCCTCGAGTTCGTGGGGCAGGCGGTAGGCACTATCGGTGTCTCCATGCATTACTCTGTGCAACTGCTTGATGAAGCCCGTGATGGATTGCACCGAACCCACGTGGGGCGTTGCTCGCAAGTACTCCTCGAGCTTGTCCATCTTCTCCAGTACCGCGGGGTCCTTGATAGCATCCGGCTCACCGCCTTCGACAACGACGACCAGAGATGTCGTGCCCCCGAAGTGGCGGTTGATCATATCGGTGGCCTTCCGGAGGGGATGATCTGAAGGGAAGTTCGAAATCGTGCTCATCTCCACGGGCACCATCGTGGCCCCAATGATCGCCAGGACGATGACGACCCCCACGCCTCCTGCCACCGCGCCTTTCCTGCGTACCAGGAAGGCACCGTAGCGCTCCGCGACCAGCTCGACCGCAGCGAATCGCCCGCGCCGGTTCTCAGCGGCCCCAGAGCTTGTCGCCGGCGGCTCGAGCAATGCCAGGGCGGCCGGAATCAGCACCAGGGAGAAGACCATGGCCACGATCACGCCGAACGCTGTGAAGAAGCCCAGGGTCATGATCGACTCGATCCCCGACGTGTTGAGCGCCAGGAACCCGCAGGCGGTGGTGATCGAGGTCAGGATGACGGGGCGGTTGAGGTCCGCCATGGTGTCGAACACGATATCCCGCGCAGTACCGCCTCGCCTGGCTCGAGCGTAGTAGCCCTTGAGGATGTGGATCCCGTCCGCGACCCCGATGGCGATGAGCAGGATCGGCAGAACTTCGGTGCTGTGCGTGATGGGGTGCCCCAGGTATCCCATCAGGCCCAGGGTCCATACCACGCTCGAAACGACCACCGTCAGGGGCAGCAAGACGCCCCGTGCGCTCCGGAAGCTCACGAGCAGCAAGAGGATCACGATGGCGAGCGCCGCACCGGAGAGCATGCCCATGTCCCGGCCCATCATGATCTTCGACCAGTAGGTCGCTGCCGCACGCCCCGCGACGTGGATGGTGAACCCCTCGTTCGCCTCCCCGTCATCGGCAATGGCAATCACCTGCTCGGCAGCATCGGCCTCCCGTACGCCCGCACGGATGAACAGCAGCATGGCCACGGCCTTGCCATCGTCGCTGACAATGGCGCCTCGCAGCATCGGCTGGTCCAGCAGATCCTGCTCGAACGCTTCCACATCGGCCCGCGTCATCGGGAGAGGGTCGGCTGCCTCCCGCACCACGATGCCGTCGTCCGCCGCCTCGATGATACGCGCGTTCGTCGGTCCCATCACAGACTGGATCACGTCCAGCGACTCGAATCGGTGCGTCAGGCGGACAAGGCGAGCGACGCCATCCACCGTGAACAACCCCGGATCCTCGATCCCCACGATGACCATCTCCTTGGCCGGGAACATCTCCTCGATCTGGTCGTAGAGACGTTTCGCCTCGATCCGACGCGGGAGATCGTTCGTGACGTCGGTGTCCGCGGTCAAGAAGCGCATCCCGTAGCCCAGGACCAACGTCAGCACCACCAGGCTCAAGATCCAGCGTCTCGGATCCTTCAGAACCTTTTCCGTAATCCCAAGAAACATGGATATCTCCTCACGCCAGTCTCAAGGTCTGGCCAACAGTGCCCGGCGCAGCAGGCCCATGAACAAGTCCAGCTCTTCCTCGAGGTCTCGTTCGCTCCCGTAGAGCACCTTGGTGGCCAAACCGATCAAGAAACTGGCCATCACGGATGAAAGAGGCCCACCCGGAGGCAACAGGCGCGACAACGGCTCGAGATGGTAGAAGACCGGGGCATGGGCCTTCAATACCTGTGCCGCCACCTCCCGGCCCACGATCTCCTCGAGCCGGTCCGGCCCGGCGGCGATGAGCGGGAGGACCAGCGCGAGCAGGTCCCGGTGGGCCGCGAAGTAGTCCAGCGCGAAGCGCAAGATGGCGCCAAGCGTGGTCAGCGCCTCGTTCGCATCCCGGGAGCGTTCCGGCGCCCCCCCGTCATCCCAGGCCGGCTCGCCGGCCGAATAGCCTCCCGGCTCGACCACACGCGACAGTCCCGCCGAGAGGTCGCTGGCCGCCTGCGCCACGATGTCCGCGAACAGTTCCTGCTTCGCGCCGTAGTAGTAGTACAGGCTCGCCTTGCCCAGTTCGGCCTCCCTCGCCACCATCTCCATGGTGGCCATCCGATAGCCGTACCTGGAGAAAACCCGCGTGCCCGCGTTGCGGATCAGCGCAATACGCGCCTCCCGCTCCCGCTCGCGGCGACGGCTGGTGCGGGATGTGGTGGTCTGCCGTGACATGACTGCCCCCTTTCCGTCCGACTGCTTTCCCCCGCAGCCGGGAAGGCAAGTGGATCTGTCTGGATCTCGAGACTACCTCTTCTCGACCTGAGTGATGCCCCGTCCTTCCCTCGTCTCGAGGAATTCGACCAAGCAGTCTAATTTCGACTCGCTGGTCGAATATCATGCCAAGTGGACAGTGTCAACAAGAATCGGCGCTGATTCCGGTGGTGGGAAGGCGGGTGGTATCGCCGGTTCGGGGGTGAGCAGGCCACGGGAGCATGCCCGAACGGGTTTCCTCTACTTTCGCATTTCATCGGCAAAGGTGTGGACTGCCACTTCCAGGGCACCCAGGGCTCGAGTGAAAATGGGCTTGGCGTGTTCGATCGAGGAGCAGAACAACTCGATGGTGGCCCAGGTGTTGTCACGAATGGGGAACACCTTGGCCACTTTGGTGTCGGTGGTGGCCTTCAAGGCTGCCCGCTCGACCCGGCGTCTTTCTTCATCGTTTTCGATCTTCCAGAACCCGGGGAACAGGATCCGGAAGAACTCGTCGTCGTCGTCATCGAGGACCACCAAGTAGGTTCGGCCTTCCCGTTTGAACATGATATCGCCGTCGCCATCGATGGTCGGCATGTAGCCCTCACCCCTGAGAAAATCACTGAATGTGCGGATTCTGTCTGCCTTGCTCATCGCTACTCCTTTTGTACTTTTGCCTCGCCAGAACATGACCGGTCCTCTGTCCATCGGCCTGTTTGAGCGGCTGTCAAGACAGCAGTGCGCCCGCGACAGGGTGCGCCTTTCGGCCTTCCCGCCGTCTCGATGTTGCTCATCGCCAGATTCCCCGGAGAGAAAATGGTGATCCACGGAACGCGAACAGCCTCGACGCAGTCGCTGATGTCGATTGGATGGAGTCCAGCCGGTGATGAACCGCCGGGTGCGTCGAAGGCCGGCGATCCCCCCCGTTTCCTTTACGCGACGCGTCCCGGCGCAATGCCGTTCGTGGCTATGACAGCGGTGAGGCCTTGGGCATGGCGTCGGCGGCAGTCAACGGGTCGAACAAGGTCAGACTAGGTTTTCCTCGGGGAAAAGTCCAGGACTATTTTGGTCAATATCGGACAGAAGTTGGACGGGGAGAGACGCCTCTACCGGCCGGCTTTCTCGAGGTGCCGGTCGAAGAAGGCGAAGACCTTTTGGAGGAAAAGGGCGCGGTCGGTATTGAACGCCTGGGCGTGGGAGGCTCCGGGAACGAACAAGGATTCGGTGACGGGACTCTTCGAGGCGGCGATGAGCCTTCGTGTATGCTCGGGCGGGATGCGCGTATCCGCCTCTCCATGGATGAAGAGAATGGGTCTTGGCGCGATGGCCGGGACCGCGGCGAGGGGCGAGATGCGATCCAACGGGACATCGAACCGGGACTCGAAGAACAACGTCAGTGCCGGCTTGAACAGGATGGCGAAGCTTCCGATCCGGCGCTCGAGTTCTCCGTCTACGACGTCACGAAAATCGGCGAATGCGCTGTCGGCGACGACAGCAGCGATTTCAGGGATGTGGGCGGTGGCGATCAACGCTGTCGCTGCTCCGTACGATGTGCCGTGGATGCCGATGGATCCCGGCCGGAAACCGTGCTCGAGCAGCCAGTCCACGCCGCCTTTGACGTCGTGGCGTTCCTGGTAGGCGAGGCCGAGGGTGCTGCCGCCGGAATCGCCGTGGCCCCTCAAGTTGAACAGGAGGACGTTGAAACCGTGGTCCACGTAGGCGCGGGCCAGGTCCCGGTGCCACCCTCGCCAGCAGTTGCTGTCCAGCCCATGGAGCAGGACGATCACCTGGCGCGTGGCGCCGTGAAGCAAGAATCCGCGAAGGGTGAGGTCTTCCCCGGCGCTTGAGAATGCCACCGGCTCGGCACGGAGCCCGTCAGTGATCGGTGTCGTCTCGAGGGGATGGCGCCGGGCTTGGATGGCCGTGCCGAGGATGGCTTGGGCCAGGACCAGGTAGAGCCCGGTGCCAAACAGCAGAAGGCCGACAATCAACAGGCGTGAACGGTGTCGCGTGCTCATGGCGATCCTCGTGCTAGGGCCGGGTTTGGGCGGCGATAGAGGACTTCATAGGTGCGAACTGGTTTGACGTGTCCCTTGACTTTCAGTTCGCCCTGGTACTTGGTGGTGAATCCTTCCCCGGCACTCGCCAACGTCTCCGCGTTCGTGAAGATGGCCCCGGCTTTGGCCGATGAGCCGAGCCGGCTGGCCACGTTCACGACGTCGCCGATGACCGTGTATTCCAGCCGGTGGCTGGAGCCGATATTGCCGGCCACGACCTCCCCGTAGGCGATGCCCGTGCGGACGGAGAACGACAGGCGGGCGCGCTCCAGCATGCGGCGATTGAACTTCCGGAGCGACCGCTGCATTTGGAGGGCACACTGAATGGCGCGACGGGCTGGATGTGCCAGGCGCATGGGCATGGTCAGTACGTCGTCGTCCTCCTTGGTTTTCTTGCCGGAGTGGGGCAGGACGAATTCGCCGGTGCTCGTGGCGTATTGCGCATCCCGCTCGAGGAACACCACCATCATGCCGTCCCCCATTCTCTTGTCCAGGATGCCGTAGTACTCCTCTATCACGTCGTCCATGGCTGCGAAATAGTGGTTCAGCGCCTCGACGACGACTTCGGGTTCGTTCGCTTCGGTCCAGGGGGTGAACCCGACGATGTCGGCGAATAGTACGGCGGCCCTGATGCGGCGTCCGCCCAGCTTGAGCGCTGCGTCGGGCCGGCGGAGAATGTGGTCCACGGCGGACACGGGGAGATAGAGCGACAGCTTCTGGTTGAGCATCAGGGCACGTTCCACTGCCCGCTGCCGTTGCTTGAGATTGTCCACGAGCCTGACGTTGGCGAGGGCCATGGCCAGCCGGTGCCCGAGCTGCTCCAACAGCGCCTTGTCCCGAATCGTCAAGGTGCGCTCCGGCGTCGTCTGGTCCACGACGAGGAGTCCGAACACGTCGCCATCGCTGTAGATGGGCACCGCGACGAATGCGTCGGGCTTGAGCGCATCCAACACCTTCCGGCTCTGCTCCGACCGGAGCCGGTTCCGGTAGTCCTCGATGTCCACCACGAGCACGGTCTGCCGGCGGCGCAAGATGTTGGCAAAGAGCAGCTCGTCGTTGCCCTCCGGCTCCAGGCTGACCTCGAACGACTCGAGCACCTGCCGCAACTCCGGGTCGAAGCCGACGGTGCGCGTCTTCCCGAGTTTCCCGGCTTCCTTGTCGGCCAACATGAACATGGCGCGGTCATACCCCAGCGTCATGGTGATCTCGCGCAGCACCGTGTCGAGCAGGTCCTTCACCTCGTAGTGTCGTCGGGTAAGCTGGTCTATCCTTGCGAGCAACATCAATTCTTGCTGCCGTTTCTGGCCCTCGACAACCACCTGGGTCATGTTCTTGACCAGTTGCGCCTGCCCTTCTTCGGTGAGGGTGCGCAGCCTCGAGCGCAGGTCCCGGACGTAGGCCGCGCCGAGTCCCAGGGCGCAGAGCCCGGGGACCCACAACGCAGCCAGCGAGACCATGCCGGTCGCCACGAGCAATCCCGTCCCGCCAGCCATGGCCACGAAGGCGATACCGGCCCACCGGTTCACCAGGCTCGGTTTCATCCACGTCACGTGGTATTCGCAACAAGGATCCCCACGATGAATGCATTTCGGCTGAGCGACTCGAGCCGCCGGAAGGTCGAAAATGGTGGGGATGCCAGCCAGCGCACCTTGCCGGTTCAGGCAAAAGAGGGGGTCGTCGACCTGACCCCTGGTGATCGCGTACCTGAGAACCGCCGACCCGTCGTCCACGGAGATGACCGACCACTTCGCGATCCGGCTCTGCGGTTTGCTCAGCTCGTATGCCTTGCTGTAGACCAGCCGCGGAGACCCCAGCGATTTCATCAGGTAGTACGTGGGGCCGGCGATCCCGGGCGTGCTCATCGCCAGGCCCGCCTCGTAAGTGAGAAGAGGCTCTTCCGTGCGTGCCACCAAGGCGTGGTTGAAACGCCGAACCAGGTTCGCGGATACCCACGCATCCGGATTCTCGAGATCCTCGAGTTCAGCGCCAATCTCGGCAACGGTCTCCTTCAGCACCGCGCGCCCGTAGCGTTCCTCGAAAAAGCGAAGCATCGGAGTGAGAAGCCGCGTGCTGAGAACGCGTTCATCGCCCCGGTCCTTCCCAGGGCTTTCGCCGTCGCTCTCCTCAGCCTTCATTCCGTCGCCGCGAGTCGTCAACGGTTGCGTCATGGCGTGTGCGTCGCTCGCCTGGACGGTGGTCCGGGCCACGGTCCAGTCATGGTGGCGGGATGGCCGCCCCTTCGTCCTCTCCGATCTCCACATTCATCATACCACGCAAGCGACTTCGTTCAACCCCCACGCACGAGCCATCTGCTCCGGCGACCGAGACAAAGATGTCGCATCCAGGGGCTCGATAGCCGGGACATCAACGTCCCAGTCCCCTCGTCCAGCCTTCCCCCTTCCCCACAACCCTGCGTCTCGACAGACCAAACCCATGGGATAGACCAAGTGGTATGGTGTATGCTTGCATCGTGGGGAAAAACGATATCGACCAGCAGCAAAGGAGCGGTGCGATGATGTTCCGGCCTGTAGCGCGATGGGGTCTCCTGCTGGCTGCCATCGGCGGGATGTGTGTGTTCGGTACCGCTTGCCCGGACACGAGCGACGACATTTCGCCTGGCGACGATGACGCTTCGGCGATAGGCGACGACGACGCCACCGTGGCGGGCGATGACGACGCTTCGGCGATAGGCGACGATGACGCCACCGCGGCGGGCGATGACGACGCTTCGGCGATAGGCGACGACGACGCCACCGCGGCGGGCGATGACGACGCATCACCTCTCTCGAGTCCGACCCCGGCGCCAGATCTCGACCCGGATGGAGACACCATTCTGACTCCCGACGAGGGGGAGGGAGACTTCGACGGCGACGGCATTCCCAACTACCTCGACATCGACAGCGACGGGGACCACCTTCCTGACGCCCTCGAGGCCGGAGACGCCGACCTGAACACTGGACCTGTGGACAGCGACGGTGACGGCGCGCCGGACTTCCTGGATCTCGACTCGGACGCCGACTTCATCGCGGACCGGGATGAGGCGCCCGCCATTGGGCGCGTGATGGCCCCCGACGAAGTGGTGGACGCGGCCCGGGAGACCGACGGCGACGGTGTCCCGGACTACCTCGACGATGATTCGGACGGCGACGCCATCGGTGATGCGGACGAGGCCGGAGACCAGGATATCGACACGCCGCCCATCGACTCCGACGGCGACGGTCTGCCCGACTACGTGGATACCGATTCGGACGGCAATGGTGTGACCGACTCGGACGAAGCTGGTGACGCGGACCCGGCGACGCCGCCCCGGGACACCAGCGGCGACGGCACGCCCGATTTCCAGGACCCAGACAACGACGGAGACGGTGTGGCCGACACCGAGGAAGGCAGCGCCGATCAGCCTCCCCGCGATACCGACGGGGACGGCACCCCGGATTTCGACGACCCGGACGCGGACAACGACGGCATCGCCGACGCCGAAGAGGCCGGTGACGGCGACACGCCTCGCGACACCGACGGCGACGGGACGCCGGATTTCCAGGACCCCGATTCCGACGACGACGGCATCGCCGACGCCGAAGAGGCCGGTGACGGCGACACGCCTCGCGACACCGACGGCGACGGGAC
>JAJSAM010000020.1 GCA_024274785.1 Planctomycetota bacterium
CAGCATCTCCTTCGTTCCCGAACCGCTCCGTAGCGGGCTGCCCTTCGACAACTCCGATTTCGCGACCAGCGTCTGGAAGGCCCGGAGCGTCTCCGGCCGGTACGCATAGCCTCTCCCCAGGTCCGGGGCGGTGCGCCGGGTCACCGTGCGATTCACCTCCGCGGTATTTCCCGCCCGGTCGGTGGCCGTCACCTTGATCTCGTAGCTCCCGTCCTTCGCAAAGCTCACCGTCCGCTCAAAGCGGCCACCCCGCAACGCGGTGTCCCGGTCGCAGACCCTCACCGTGCAGTCCGGCTCGTTCACTCTTCCGCTGATCCGCAGACTGCTCGTCTTGATCGTCTGAGGCAGCGCGTCCAGGGTGATCACCGGTCTCTTCGTGTCCAGCGTCACCGTCCGCGTCTTCCGGGTGCGGCGGCCCAACCCGTCGGTGGCGATCACCTCGATCTCGTTTCGCCCCTCCCCCAACCGCACCGCGGCCGTGAACCGCCCGCCCACCGCCCGCACCGGGTCACCGTTCACCGTCAGCAGCTTCAGGGTCGCATCCTCCACCGTTCCCTTCACGGTGAGGTCCTGAGCTCTGGTCAGGTGACCTTCTGCCGGCTGCTCCACCCGGAGCGTTGGCGCGGCGGTGTCGCACTCCATCTCCCGCGATGTCTCGGATCGATTCCCGGCCCGGTCGGTGGCCTCGATTCGAATCCGGTTCTTCCCCTCCGCGAGGTCCAACGTGGTGCTGAAGCTGCCGTCCTCTTTCAGCGTCACCGCGTTTCCGGAGACCTCCACCTGCTCGAGGTGCGGGTCCCGCGCCCGGCCCGAGACGGTCACCCTCCGGGTGGCGCAAAGCGCATCCGCGGCCGGCGCCTCGAGCTCGATCGCCGGCTTCGTCGTGTCGAGAATCACCGTGAAGGTCAGCGGCTCGTGGCGGGTGCCCGCCCCGTCCACCGCCCATACCTCAAGCGTGGTCTCCCCCTCCGAGAGGTTGATCGGCACCTCGAAGTTCCCCTGCGAGGTGGGGCGATACCGCTCGCCATCCACAAAGACCCGGCCCCGCTCGCAGTCGGTCAGCGTCCCGCTGACCTTGAACCTCCGATCCCCGGTGATGGTCACCGCTTCAGAGGGGCTGCTGACCACCAGCTTGCCCATGAATACCGGTGCGGGAGGCGGCTTCGGATCCTCAGTGGGGGGAGGCGGCCTCTGCTCGGGAATCGTCGGCGCCGGTTTCGTTGCCTTCACCACCAGCGATTCCCGGCCCGGCCGAGGATCATCACCCTTCCGGCTGGCCAGCAACGCGATCCCACCGCCCACCAGAAGCAGCAGCAGCGCCAGGATCAGCCCTACCCGCCGCTTGCCCTCTCTCGGCGGATCCTTCGCGTCGGGCGCTTCCCCGCGAATCAGACCCCCGCAGGATGCCGGACGGTCCCCGGCATCCTTCGAGAGACCCCGCAGGATCGATCGCCCAAGCCTCGACGGTGCATCCGGCAGGGGGGGAGGCTCGTTGTTTTCGATCTGGTGGGCGATCTCGCCCCGGTAGAACGGAGGGTGCCCCGCCAGGCACTCGTACATCGTCGCCGCCAGGCCATAGATGTCCTGGGACGGGGAAGGCAACTCCCCGTTCAACTGCTCCGGAGACATGTACGGCAACGTCCCCGAAGTGCTCTCTCCGGTCAGACGGGTCAGGCTCTCCTTCATCTCCCGGGCGATACCGAAGTCGGCGATCAGCGGCGTGCCATCCTCGTGCAGCAGGATATTGCTCGGCTTGATGTCCCGATGGACCACCTTCTTCCCGTGGGCGTAGTCCAACGCCTCGGCCAGAGGAGTGAAGAGCGCCACCACCTGCTCCTCCGTCAGGGGGCCGTCCCGCGCCAACCTCTCCTCCAGCGTCTCGCCGGGGATGAAGTCCATCACCAGAAAGACCCCGTCGCTGCTCTCCTTGAAATCGCGCAGGGTGACGATGTTGGTGTGAGTGAGAGTCATCCCCCGAAGAGCTTCCTGGCGGAGCTGCTGCACCGCCTTCCTGTTTCGGGCCAGCAACGCCGGAGGCAGCTTGATGGCCACCTCGTGATCCTTGTCCGCGGCCAGGTGCACCGTCCCCATCCCCCCGCTGCCCAGCTCCCGAATCACCCGGTAACGGCCCGCGAAGATGATCTCCTCAGCAGGTTTCTCGGTGCCTTCAGGGATGGGGTCGTGAGGATCGGCCGGCAAGGTGTCTCTCTCCCCTCGATGGATGCCCGCTCCAAGGATATCGGATACGGGTGGTCCGATTCAATGAGGACGCACGGTGGAGGCGTTGTTTTTTGCGCCGTGGGTGTGCAGGCGCCGCGGTGGTTTCTTGTGCGGGCGCTCGGAGGGCGCCGGTCCCTCGGCGCCCTTGGTGGGGCGCGGACGAGACGGAGCTCGTCCCTCCTGGGCGCGTGCATCAGTGCTCTCGGTCCTGCGAACCAACTCTTGCGCGAGCCCCAAGGGGTTGGCAAACGTCCTGGTATGCCGTATGGTCATACTGGAGGTGGTCCTATGGGTGCGGCGAAAATCGCAATCAGCCTGGATAAAGCGCTGCTGAAGAAGCTTGACCGGCTGGTCAGGTCAAGTGTCTTTCCGAGCAGAAGTCGCGCCATTCAAGATGCGCTCACCGAGAAACTGGCGCGTCTGGAGCGAACCCGTCTCGCTCGGGAGTGCGCGAAACTCGATCCGGCAGACGAAAAAGCGTTGGCTGAAGAAGGCATGGCTGCGGAGATTGCCGAGTGGCCCGAATACTGAGGGGAGAAGTGCGATGGGCGGACCTGGCACCCACGCGAGGCCGCGAGCAGTCGGGGCGACGTCCGGTCCTGGTCATCAGCCAGGACGTATTCAACGCCCGCTCGGGAACAGTGATTGCGCTGGCGATCACGAGTCAGCCCCAGAAAGCAGGGTTCCCACTGACGCTCGAGCTTGCTTCGACGAAGCTGCCGAAGCGCTCATGGGTGAAGATCGGACAGATCCGAACTCTCTCAGTAGAGCGAATCGGCCGGAAGCTTGGCACGGTGGCTCCGGAAGAACTGGTTGCCTCGCTCGAGGGGCTGCATGAGATTGTGGGAACCTGACCAGCCGTTGCAGCCGACCAGCTTCTCCGGCGGCTGATCGGGCACCGCGGTCTACAGCTCGCCCATGTATTGCATGCTGTTGATGGCGACCATGAACCTTCTGGTGCCGAACTTCACCGACGCGGCGTCCACCAGCGGGACATACCGCTCCGGCTTCACCGTGACTCAGTTCACCACGGTTCTCGCGGTGGGGGAGAGGGATGTTACGAACCACTCGCCGTGGTGGAAGACGATCGAGGCGTGCCTCGTCTCGATGCCCTCGCCGCTCAAGCGGATCGCCGCGTCTCGGGAACCCACTGCCGCCTTGCGGAACACCTGGATGTAGGTGTGCTGCGGCGTGTTGTCCAGGCGCTCGAGCCGAAGCGCATCGGCCGCGTGGGGATGCTCCGAGCCGACGCTCAGGCTGTCTTTCGGCCCCTCCGCCAGCGGATAGCCGAGCTTCAGGACCCGGCCGGGTTCGGACGGATAGAAGATCCTGCCGCCCAGGGTCAGCACCTTCTCGGTCCTGGTCAGGCGCAGCTTGAAGTTCTCGAAGAGCGGGATCCACTCCTTCACGGGAACCGGCTTGCCGTCGAGCAGCATGCCGTTCGTGCTGCCGGGATCCTGCACGCAGACGACATGGTCGCGCAGGCGAAAGGAGCCGTGGAATCTGGAGATCTGGCGGCTCAACGTGAGATTCCGATGATCCTGACGCTCGGAGCGGCAGGGAAGACATCGCAATACCAGCGGAATGGCGATATCCTCCTCGCGCAACTTGTCGAAGGTCGTCGGCTTCACTCCAAAGCGCAGCTCCCGCCTGGCGAACAGGAAGTAGCGCCGTTCCCTCCCCGCACCGGACGTCCGCTCCAGCAGGACGAGTTGCCGGACGCCCTCGTCCCGCCGCAGGCCGGGCTCCACCCAGCCGTCCGGTCGCGGGATGAGTTCCAGGGGAGCCCAGTTCCCTCTTTTCCCATTCCCGCGGTCCTTGTCCTGACTCTTGACCAGGTCCGAGATCTTCACGTCGCCGGTGTGGTTGTGGAACTTGAACTTCGCACCGCTGACATCGGCGTTGAGTCCCTCGACCAGGTCGGCGATCGAAACATCCCCGACGTGCTCGTCAAACTCGAAGGTAACGCCCCGGAGGTCGACTTCCCCACCCGCCTCTCCCGGATGGGCCACCTGAAACACCACCGAGTGATCCAGGACGTGGAGCAAGCGGGGGGACCTCTCTCCGGTGATCTGCAACTGAACGAGGATGGACGAGACCATCTCCTCCCCGGGCGTGTCGGGAGTGAACTGAAACCGGATGTCCTTCGCCTCGCGGGGAGTGAGCTGGATAGTCGCCGTCGTCTTCGCGAGCTCGATCCCCGGTACGTCGATGGACATGGTCAGCCGACCGCTGGTGTCGGTCAGATTCCGCACCTTGAAGTGCAACAGGCAGTGGTCGCCGACCCGGTAGCGCCGGGCCTGGTCGATCTCGACGAGGATGCCACTCTGAGCGAGGATTCTTGGATCTATGGACACGCGTTGTTCTTCCCTAAGTACCCGGAGGGGGACCGCAGAACGGGCAGGCCCTGCCCGTGTAATCACAGCCGCAGGAGTGGCACTTTTTCACCACCTCCGGCTTCTCCTCTTCCTTCTTTTTCGCGCCGACCACATCCCGGATCGCCTCCGCTTCGCGATCACCCGCCGTCGCCCGGGTCTCGACGGCCTTTGCCATGGCGTCGAAGGAGCGGTCCACCATCTTGTGGAGCAGCACGTCGTCCTTGTCCGCAGTGTCCCGCCGCACCGAGTCGAGTCGCTCCCGGAACTCCTTCTCCTTCGCCGCGGTCTCCTCGGCGTGTGTCTTTGAGAAGTACTCCTTCATCACCTCCTGCATACCGGCGTCCCCCTCGGCGCCGAGCGCGATGACGAGCTCCGGCGCCATGTCTTTGCCGGCCTGAAGGACCGTGGCCTTCGCGCCGGCGCCGGTCAGTTTCTCCTCCCGCGCCAGCCGGGACTTCAACTCCTTCATGGTGGAGTAGAGGTCCACTCTCAGGCGCTTGTTCGTCGCCTCGAGCTGGTCCGCCCGCTCCTTCACGTCGAGTTCGCCCATGGCCCGGCGCTTCCACGAATCGTCTTCGAGCTGCCTGGTGTAAGCCCCGAAGTCGACCTCGGCCGTACGATTCGCAATGTCGGCGACCGCCTTCTTGCGGTCCTCTTCGATCAACTGCTCCAGCTTCATCAGCCGGTTCTCGCCGCTTTTCAGCACCTCCGCCCGGTCCAGCTCGAAGCGCTGCTCCAACTCGATTTTCCGCACCAGGAAGTCCCGAGCCCGGTGGCGGTCGTCCTGCTCGTAGGAGAGCTGGTCGGTCAAGGCATCCAGGTCGCTCTCGCCGATCAGCTTCTTCTCGAGCTGTTCCTGCGCGGTGCTCCGCAGGAACTCCTTCATGGAGGACTCGTCCTTGACCTCCTCCATCCGGGCGTGCTGCATGCTCTTTCTCAGGTCGGCCCACGCCTCGGCCTTCTTCGCGTGCCACTCGGCATCCTGCTTCGCCAGCGCGTGCTCTTCCTTCTCCTTCTCGAGGAGCAGCGCCCGCTCCTTCATGATCTCGCGAATGTCGTCGAGATCCGGCACATGCACGTCGAGGGTCTCCACGCGGTGCATCACCAGGCCGTAGCCCTCCAGCGTGGTCCGCATGTGGGCCCGGATCGTCCCGTTCAGCTTCTCCTTGAAATCCTCGTTGCCGATCACCTCGCTGGCGATCCACCCGCCGGCGGCATCCTCCACGGCGTTCCGGACCACGTCCTGGAGGCGGTGGCCGATGGCCTTCGTGGTCAGGGAGACGGCACTCTTCATCAGGTTGGTGAGCAGACGCTCGGGGTTGTTGATCTCGAGAACCACCCTCGTATCGATATCCATCGGGATGCCGTCACTCGAGCGCACCGAGTGGAAGGTGTAGCGCAGCGGGAACTCCGAGAGGTCGAAGTAGACGACCTCCTTGCGCCGGGCACCCTCCGCCCCGACCTGGAGATCCCGGAAGGTGCTCTCGATGGCGTGCGAGCCGGGGTCGAGCGTCTTGAGAAACGCCCCATCCCCGAGAAGCATCGCGCCGTGGCCGAAACGCACGGTGATCTGTCCGCTGACGGCGTGCTCCTTCGTGTCCACCCGGTATTTCCGGGAGAGCTCCCCGGCATCGGGATCCCACAGGAAATCGAAGGAGATCTCCCGCTCGATCGGCGGAAGCTCCATCCCGCACCGATGGCAGATCTTGTCGGTCGGTGTGGCGATGCCGTCACAACCCTCCTTGGTGCACACGCGGTACACGTTGGGCCCCGGGGCGCCGCAGTTCGGGCAGAACCGGCACTCCTCCGGCAGCGGCTTCCGGCAGCTCGTGCACTTGTCTTTCTTGTCGAAGATCATCGCTTTTCCTTCTACGCCGTCGTGCCGAAGTAACTCTTGCGTTCATCGAGCTTGCCGTCGATCTCGAGGGCCATCGCCCGCATCAGCTTCAGGTGCTTTTCGGGGTTGCCGCCGGCGACGACCGAGTCACAGGCCGCCTTCGCCTCGCGCGTCAGCTCCTTGATCTGTCCGCTCACCGCGGTCTGGAACGACACCAGCCTGTCCAGGTTCTCCTTCGGAAGCTTGCCCTTCAGGAAGTCCTGGGCCTCTCCGTCCGCGGCGAACTTCACCTGGTTCTGCAACTCCTCGATCCGCTCACTCGCCGAGAGGATACTCCTGGCCGAATCGGCGTTCCCGGCTTCACGCGCCTGGTGGTGCGCCTCGGCCAGGGCCTTCTTCGAACTCTTCAGCTCGCGAAGGAGCAGGGCCCGGAGATCCTTGTCTTGCTGCAACACCTCGCGAACATGGTCGGCCTCGTTGGCTTCCGTCCCGGCCGCGGTGATGCCTCGCTCGCGACGCCGGACCGGCTCCCGCTTCTTCATCGCCCGGCGGATCACCAGGCCGAGGAACAGGACCGCGATGAGCCCGAAGCCGATGTAGAGGACGATCGGGTTGTCCCTGAGGAAGGACCATGCCTTCGCCTCCCTGCTGTCCCCGGGCGCGCCCGGAATGAGGTTTCTGATCCGCTGGCACTCCGCCTTCAACCATTGGTCGCCCTGGTGCCCGCTCTCGAGCTCCTCGACCAGAGCGATCACGCGGTCGCGATCGACCTTCCCGGCGAGCACCGCTTCCCAGGCCGGCGTCGTCAGCATCCGCCGGACGTCGTTCAGGAAGTCGCTGAGGGCCGGGCGGACGCTCGGATCGGCCTCACTGTACAGGTCGTTGATCAGGCGATAGGCCTCGTCCGCATTCCCGAGGTCGATCTGTCCCTGGATCTTCGCCAGGGCGGTGGCCTGGGATCGGAGGGTCTCCGCCCGGTTCTTCAGCAGGCCGAGCTCGGTGCCGAGCTCCGGATTCGACGCCACCGCGTCGGCGATCCGGGCCAGGCATTCGTCGATCTTCCCGGCGGCGAGCAGGCGGTTCAGGTTCTCGAGGACGGCGAGGTCCACGATGTCGGAGAGGTCGCTCCCCCAGACCTTCTCGGCGGTCTTCGCCACCCAGAGGGAGAGGTCCACGGTCGGCTTGAACTTGCCTCCGCCGAGGTCTTCCACGCCATACCGGACGAACAGCAGCCCCTGCGCCGCCTTGAATTTCCAGCCCAGCTCGTCGTAGGTCGCCGGGTTGTAGCGGATCTCCTCGGGATTCATGAACGCCTGGTCCACGAACTCCTTCACTCCCTCGTACGGCCAGACCTCGGTCAGACCATCCACCCGGGCGATGGCGTTGCTCAGGGGTTTCTTGAGATCTTCCGCCAGCGGACCGTCGGGGCCCACGAACAGCGCAAGGTGCTCGATGCCGGCCTTCCCCAGCTCACCCGAGGAGACCAGGTCCTGCTCGATCTGCCGGACCGCCCAGTCCCTGAGCTTCTCCAGCGCGATGCGCTCTTCGGCGACGCCCGCCATCAGGGGGGCCGCCGTGGCGATCAGCACGGCCAGCGCGATCGTGATGATCCTTGCGGTTTTCATGGTTCTCTCCTTGCACATCCCACTAGCGGTTGGTGTTCACTTCGACTTCGGTCCGGTTGTCCGTACCGCTCTGCTCGAGTCTCTTTTCGAGGAGCGAGGCGAGGTCGCCCTCGTAGTCCCGGGCGAGCCACAGCGTGAAGGTCGCGGACGAATCTGCCGGGTCCTTGATCAGGTCGGCCAGCACCACGCCCTCCTCGTCGCCGATGGCGCCCTCGATCGCATCGCACCACGCGTCGAGGTCGACCTCCCCGGATTCGGTGGAAAGGGAGACGACCTTCACGCGGGTCTCAACCGCGTACTCGCTCACCTTTTCGTGGACGAGGTCGGCGGCGGTGGTGCACATCCGGTCGAGCACCTGCCGCGTGGCGCGGGCCTCGGTGAGGTCGGCTCCGCTCTCAGCCGAGAGGGGAGCGCGGTAGAGTGGCCGCCCATCCGACCTGCGATCCACCGCCACGTCCCCGTCCCCGTGTACCTGGACGCGCCCGGCGCCGAGTTCCATGACCTTCCACGCCTTCAGGTTCAGGCGGATGAGGACCTGCGCGGCGGCGTGGCCCGTCGTCCCGGGTGCGGCGAGGCGAAGGCCCCGGTCGAGGAGATGCTGCTCGAAGAGTACCCGGATCGCCCCGGTCTCGTCGCTGCCGTCCTTCTTCGCCTGGATCTCGAGTTGAAGCGCGTATTCCTCAAGCGCCGGGTTCTTCGTCGTCTCCGGGACGTGGAGGTTCACCACCGGGGCGCTCTTTTTCACCTCGAGCTTCATTCTGGCCTGACGCAGGGTCGGCTGTGGCTCGGCCCCGGGCCCGGCTTCGGCTTCGTGCTCGAGTCGGGGCGGAGGGGCCTTCTCGACGGGATCCGGAACCGCGGTGCATCCCGAGGCCAGCACCGCCACTCCGAGGATCATCGCCCCGAGCAGCGAATTGCGAATGCGGTCAGCCATCATGTCTCTTCCTCCTCGATATCACACTGCGGGAGAAAGCAAGGAACAGGCCAAATGAGAATACGAAAGGCCACGGCCGGAAAGCGGCGAAGACGGCGAAATGCGTGAACCCGCAATCCCTCCCGTGAGCGACGGCTCACATGGCCCGATCCTGAATTTAGCCCGCCTCGCCCTGGCGGTCAACGCCGTCTGTGCCGAGATCGGGGCGTCGCGGGAGGACCATGGTCAGCCTCGCGCCGCCATGGGGGAGATTTGTCGCCTCGATGCGGCCGAAATGCTCCTTCGCGGCTTCCATGATCAGGGAGATGCCTTCCCCGCTGCCGGAAGTGGAGATGCCGCGCTCGCCGAAGTGCTTCAGAACCTCCTCGGTGAACCCGTCGCCGTCATCCGTGACGGTGATCAGGGTGTCGGTGGAGGGCGGTCGGGCCTCCTCGACGCGCACCGTGACCCGCGTGGCCTGTCCGCCGTGGCGCACCACGTTGCGCAGGAGTTCCGCCACCGCGTCGGCGATGCGGGGTTCATCGAGGAACAGGCGCGCGCCGCCGTCGGTCTCGTCGTCGTACTCGAGGGTGATCCCCGCTTCGGTCAGCATCGGCTCGAGGGCCCGGACAGCCTGCTCCACCGGCCGGCTGAGAGGCGCCTTGCGGCTGTCGAGCCAGGTGCGCAGCGAGGAGAGGGACTCGGTCAGGAGGTCCACCTTCTCGGTGACCGCGTTCCCGGTGAGCTTCTTCGTGTCCAGCTTGTAGATCTCGCACAGCTTCAGCACGCCCTTCGTGGCGCCGAGAGCGGCCTTGCAGGAGAGCGGCAGAAGGTCTTTCAGGCTGACGCCCATCACGAGTGGCCGGGAGAAGAACGAGACGACCTGGTCGGCGACGCTGGGGATGAGGGCGACCTGTTTTCCGAGGCTCTTCAGCAGGCCGGCGTCCTCCGGGCAATCGTTCATGGCCTGGCCGAAACTCTTCAGGTTCATCAGGCATGATTCGACCACGGAGTGCCGCAGTGCGGAGTCCAGCCGGGCGAGCACGTGGAGGGCGCGCACGTCGAGATCCTCGGGCCGTTTCGGGGGCGTTTCCGGCGGGGGGAGAACCTGCGTGATCGCCTCGACTCTCCGGACGAATCGCGCGGATCGTTCCCGATCCTCGGGCGTCAGCATGCGATCGAGGCTGGCGAGGATGCGTTTCTCCTCCACCTTCACCGCCGCGCGGGCGGCCGCCTCCATGTTCTCCTCCTGCCGGCGGTAGCTCTCCTCCATCTTCTCGATGCGTTTCCGGTAGGCGCTGCCAGGGTCGTCGTTGCTCAATGGACTCTCTCCCGGTGGGTGTTCCGCGGGGTCTGACACAATCAACGTGCCAAAGCGGGAGGGAGTGTGCAAGGGCGTGGCGGCGAACTCCTTCCTCGACTACGATGAGCGGTGGCGGGCGCGGAGGGCAAACATGCATCGCATTCTGATCGTGGATGACAAGGCGGACGAGTTCGAGCCGGGGCTTCGGGCCATCTTTCCCCGGGATCATCTCGTCCTCGTCCACTCCGGAAAAGAGGCGCTCGCGGTGCTTTCCGAGGACGAGGTGTTCGACGTCGTGCTGCTCGACATCCGGATGCCCGCCGAAATGGGCTCCTGCGACGAGGAGGAGGGGCTCGCGGTGCTGGTCCGGCTCTGTGACGAGTGGCCGGAGCTGCCGGTGATCCTCCTCTCCGTGCTCTCCGACGTGGAGACGGTGGTCCGGGGCATGAAGCACGGCGCGTTCTACTACGTCCAGAAGCCGCCGGACCGGGGGAAGCTCCGCCACCTCGTCGCGAAGGCCGCGGAGCGCAGCCGCAGCGCCGCGGAGCGGCAGACCTTGAAGGAGATCATCGACCTGCGCGACGTCGCGGCCACCGGCTCCATCACCTCCGGGACGAGAACCGGGCTGGGCAGCCTGGTGGGCCGGAGCGCCCCGATGCAGGCTCTCTTCGGTCTCATCGAGCGGGTGGCGCGCGCGAACGCCACGGTCCTCATCCTCGGGGAGACGGGCACCGGCAAGGAGCTGGTGGCGAAGGAGATCCACCGGCTGAGCCCGAGGTCGGGCAAGGCCCTCAGGGTGGTCGGTTGCCCGAACATCGCGAGGGAGCTGCTCGAGTCCACGCTCTTCGGGCATCGGCGGGGGGCCTTCACCGGCGCGGAAGTGGATCGCGAGGGCGAATTCGTGCTGGCCGATGGCGGAACGCTGTTTCTCGACGAGGTCGGCGAGCTGGAATCGACTCTCCAGGCCAAGCTTCTGCGCGCCCTCGAGACCGGTGAGGTTCACCCGCTCGGCTCCCGCGACCCGGTGAAGGTGGATGCCCGGATTGTCTCCGCCACGCATCGCGATCTCCGTGAGCTGGTGGGGGAGGGCACCTTCCGGGAGGATCTCCAGTACCGCCTGAATGTCCTCCGCGTGGAGCTGCCGCCGCTGCGGGATCGCCTGGACGATCTCCCGTTCCTGGCCCCGGCGCTCCTCGGGAAGATCGCCCCGGATCGCCCCGGCCTGCATCTCTCCGCCGAGGCTCTCGGCCGGCTCGAGACCCACTCCTGGCCGGGCAATGTGCGGGAACTGAGAAACGTCCTCGAGCGCGCCGCGGCTCTCACCGATGGCGACGAGATCACGCCGGACGCGATCCAGATCGACCGGGACGCCGAGCCGGGGACGACGAATCCCGCCGAGGCCGCTTTCGCCCGGGCGCTGGCCGGCCGGCCGTTTGAGGGTGGGATCAGGAGGTTTCGTGACCAGCACGGCGAGGTGGCCTTGAAGGACCTCCTGATCCGGGCGCTGCGCACCACGACGAATGTCCGCCGGGCGGGGGAGCTGCTGGGTTTCATCGGCGCGGAGGACCCGAAGCGGGACTACGACAACCTCCGCCAGTGGATGCGGAAGCTCGAGGTGTCGAAGCGAAGCGCGCTGGGGGGGTGAGGAGTCCCCCGGAGGGTCGGGGTGATCAGAGGTCCGGCACCGGGTGAGCTCGCTCCCACGCGAGGTGCCGGCGCAACTGGAGGAGCTGCCCCAGGGGGAACACCAGGGGCCAGATGGGTATCAGGAGCAGCCTGCTGATGAGTCCGGGGCCTCTCCATTCCTCCGCGATCCGGGCGCGCTCCTCCGTGAGCCACTCGGGATCCTGCCGGGTGAAGGCGATCACCTCGGCCTCTTCACGGCGATGCCGGCGCAGGACGACTTCGAAGAGGACCCAGCAGGTGATCAGCAGCCCGAACTGCAGAAACAGGGATGGAAAGTAGAGGATGATCCCGAGATCCGCGTCGTCCAGCTCGTCGAAGAATCCGTTGAAGTCTTCCAGCAGAAGGATCAGCAGTCCGAAGGCCGACGCCGCCGCGAGGACGATCATCGCCCGGCGCAGGAGCCGCAGTTTCGCCGGGGGGGGAACTCTCCCTGCAAGGCCCGGTTTCGGCTCTCCCGATCCGGCGGTTGAGAGAACCCGGGAGAGTTCGATCTGGCGGCGTCGGATGTGGTCGATGAGGGCATAGATCATCAGCAGCGCGCAGATCGGCGCCAGGCTCGGATAGAAGGGGAGCAGGAGGGCCTGCAGCGAGCCGAGGAGGATGCAGAGCGTGGTCAGCGAATCGATGGACCATCCCGTGGCGGGCTCGGTCCGGGCCGGTGGGTTCGCGGGCGGTTCGGGGGAGGTCGGGGCCGGGGCGGGGGCCGGGGCGCTGCATTCCGATCGGTCGGAGGGCTCGTCCGGCGGCGGGATTCGTTCGGGCGCCGGCAGGGGTGGCGGCGCGGGTGATGGGAGGGGCGGGAGAGGTGGTGGCGGCCGGGAGGGCGGCGCGGCGGGCGGCCCTTGCGGCCTGGTGGGTGGCTTCGGCGGCACCGGGGGCGATTCGAGGATCGCCTTGCAGCTCGCCGGTCGATCAGCGGGATCCTTCGAGAGCGCTTCCATGATTCGCGTGACCAGCAAGGAGCCGGAGGTATTGGGCGCCCTGGGCTCCTTCTGCGCGATCTGCACCGCGATCTCGCCCCGATGGAACGGGGGGCTTCCGGCGAGGCATTCGTACATGGTCGCGGCGAGGGAGTAGATGTCCTGGGCCGCGGTGGGCGGTTCGCCGAAGAGCTGTTCCGGGGACATGTAGGGCAGGGTCCCGGAGGAGCTCTGACCGGTGATCCGGGTCAGGCTGTCCTTCAGCTCCCGGGCGATGCCGAAGTCGGTGAGGAAGGGGCGGCCATCCTCCCGGACGAGGATGTTGCTCGGCTTGATGTCGCGGTGGATCACCTTTTCGCTGTGTGCGTAGTCGAGGGCCAGGGCGAGCGGCGTGAAGAACTCCACCACCTCTTCCTCGGTGAGTGTCTCCCGCTCGCCGAGGACGTCCTGGAGGGTCTCCCCCGGAACAAAGTCCATGACCAGGAAGACGTCGCCCTCGCTCTGCTCGATGGTGCGCAGGGTCACGATGTTGGGATGGGAGAGCCGCCGCGCCAGCAGGGCCTCCTGCTGCATACGCCGCACCACCTTGACGTCCTGTGCGAGGAGGATCGCCGGCACCTTGATCGCCACCAGGAGGTCGTCGAGCTGGGTGTCCGCGGCGAGCAGCACTTTCCCCATGGCCCCCTGCCCGAGTTCGCGCAGGACCCGGTAGCGCCCCAGCAGAACCAGTGGTCCTGCCCCTTCGCAGGTATCCTCGTCGCCACTCAGCGGATCGATGAACTCGCCACTCATGGTCAACCTCGGCCCGGTGAACACCCGGGACCGCCAGAGGATAGATCCCCTCCGCCCCCGGAGACAAGGGGTCAGGTCTGACTTTTGTCCGTATCCCGACATTTTCAGCCGCCGGAAGCCCACTCCAGGTTGCCGCCGGAGAGGACGATGCCGACTCTCCGAGTGCCCTCGAGAGCCTGGAACTCACCGGTCAGTACCGCGGCCAGGGTTGTTGCCGCGCTCGGCTCGATCACGATTTTCATGCGGGTCATCACGAGGTGCAGGGCGGTTCGGATCTCGTCGTCGGTGACTCGCACCACGCGCTCGAGATGATCCCGGAGGATCGGCCAGGTCAGGTCGCCGAGGCTCGTCAGGAGGCCGTCGGCAATGGTGTCCGGTGCGGTCTGGGGGATCAGGCGGCCGGCGGCCAGGGAACGCCAGGCGTCGTCCGCGCCGTGGGGCTCGGCGGCGATCAGGTGGAGATCCGGGTTCATCCCACGGGCGGCCACGCAGATGCCCGACATCAGCCCGCCACCACCCACCGGCGCCACGATGGCGTCGAGATCCGGCACATCCTCGAGCAGTTCCAGCGCCACGGTGCCCTGGCCGGCGATGACGTCCTGGTGGTTGAACGGGTGCAGCAGCGTCGCCCCCGTCGCCGCGACGACTTCCGCGGAGCGCTCCTCCCGCGCGGCCAGGGTCGGTTCGCAGTCGTAGACGGTCGCTCCATAGCCGATTGTTGCCGCCCGTTTCACCGCCGGGGCCGACGTCGGCATCACGACGTGAGCGGGAATCCCCCGCGCCCGGGCGGCGAGCGCGAGCGCCTGGGCGAAGTTGCCGGAGGAGTGGGTGGCGACGCCCCGCCCCGCCTCCGCGGCGGCGAGCGCGAACACCGCACTCGCCGCGCCGCGCATCTTGAACGCGCCGCCCCGCTGGAAGTTCTCGCACTTGAAGAAGAGCTCGCGCCCGGCCAGTTCGTCGATCAGGCGGGAGGTCAGCACCGGGGTGCGGTGGATGTGGGGCCGGATGCGCTCGGCGGCCATACGCACCGCCCTCAGGTCCGTGGCATCGTTGTTCATGGCTGGATTTCCAGCGCCTGGCAGGCCGACTCAAAGGAAAAATCGCTTCTCAGTGGACCCGGTGGACCCGCGTGCCGGCCGCGAAACTCTTCTCGAACCAGCTCCCGTGCTCGCGGCAGACGTCGAGGAGGAGTTCGCCGCAGTCGCGTTCCTCTCGGGGTTGCCGGCGAGTGGGGCATCGGCGCGACGGATTCGACGGATCAGACACGATGATCTCCTCGGCGACATCGTAACGCACGCGCAACCAGCGAGGGCAGGCGGTTTATCTTCCCAGACTTCGCGTCAGATCTGATCATGGAGCGGGAGCCAGATCCGTGAGCCTCGACCGTCCGATCTTCATCGTCAGCCCGGCCCGCACCGGTACCTCGCTGCTCTACCGGTGCATCGGAGACCACCCTCTCGTCGGCTACCTCGCCTCCGCCGACATGACGTTTCCGGCCTACCCCCGCCTGGCGCGTTTCCTCACGAGAGTCGGGATCTGCAAGGACTCCAAGCGCGAAGCCCGCAGAGTCTGGATCCCGTTCCACAATATCTCGTGCGTGAAGCTTGGCGTGCCCGCCGCGGCCCGGAAGTTCTCCCGGCGAATCGAGGCGATGCTCCAATCGAAGGGCGCCACCCGCTTCGTGGCGAAGCTGCCGGAGTTCTGCCGGAAGATCCCCTGGCTCGACGAGTGTTTTCCCGACGCTCTCTTCCTTCAAACCGCTCGCGACTGGCGTCCGACGGTCAGTTCGATGCTCGTCAAGGGCGAGATGATGTTCGGAGGGGGCATCTTCGGAACCCGGCGCCGCGGATTCGTGCCGCGGGCGGGGGAACCGGAAGAGGTGACCGCGGCGAGGCAGCTTCTCGAGGTGAACGCCCTCCTCAAGGCGGAACGGGACCGGCTGGGTTCCCGATTCCTCGTGCTCTGGTACGAGGATCTCTGCACGGATCCCGCCGCGAAAATCGAGGGTCTCTTCCGGTTCTGTGACCTCCCCGCCAGGGCCGGCTTCCTCCGCCTTCCGACGGAAGAGATCCGCCCCTTGTCGGACCAGTGGCGAGCGATTCTGACGCCGGAGAAGACGGCCGCGGTCCGGACGGCGCTGGGGGACGATCTCCTCGCGCTGGAACATCCCGCCATCAACGCGGGGGGAGAGGGGGGGGGCGGTGCGCACTTCTCACCGGGGCATGCGTTCTGAGGGGCGATCGACCCCGGCCAGAGACTACCCCGCAGTCAACGCCTCGATGACTTCTTCCCCGGTGTCCGCGGTCTCCAGCGCCTCCTTCAGAACGGGGTCGTTCAGGATGCTGGAGATGTGGCTCAGCACCAGGACATGGGGGCTCGTGGCGCCAGGATCGGAGACGACCAGGATGAAGATGCGACAGGGCTGGTGATCGATGGAATCGAACGGAATGGGCTTCCTGGCGATGCCCACAGAGATCATGACGCCATCGACGCAGGCGGTCTTGGCGTGAGGAATCGCCACGCCCCGGCCGATGCCGGTCGACATGACCTCCTCGCGCTCCAGGACCGCATCAAGGATTTCATCCCGGCCGCCGTTTCCGCCTTCGAGAGGCAGCGCGGAAACCAGCCGCCGGATGATCTCCTTCTTCGACCCCTTTTTCAGGTCGAGGAGGATGCATTCGGGCTTCAGGAGTTCGTTGAAGTCCATCGGGGGAGTATGTGACGGCGGGAACCTCGCACCTAGCAAGATTCGCCGGGCAGATCTCGCGGCGCCTCGAAGACGGGGG
>JAJSAM010000021.1 GCA_024274785.1 Planctomycetota bacterium
ACATAAACAAAGCCGGGAATTCAATTCACCCGGAGGGTGTGCGTCGGCACGGGCGTGCCTCTGCCTCAGTTGCGGCAATCCGTGGGCCTGGGGCAGGTTTGCCACGCTGCAAGCGATTCCATCTGTGAATAAGAGAGGCTTACTGCTTGCAACCAAAACAGTCGACGTGTAGGGTGACCGTGGTGAACCATCGGGAGCGGGAGAAGCGCCAACTTACTAAGAAGGAGTGAACATGAGGTTCGCATCGATCGTTGTTCTGATGATTTTGTCTGTGGGCTGTGGAGGAGGTGGTGGTGGTGGCGGGGGAGCGATCCCCTGGATTCCCGAAACCCCCTCAAGTTCGTGGGATGGGCCTGTAAACGAAGCGGGATACCCTGATGTTGCGGGCAAGTACTCGTTTAACACGGACGAAATCTCCTTCACCGGCACCAATGGTGAGGAGGGCGTGATACCTCCTCTTGCGCTGAGTTTCCAACTGTCGCAGACGGTGAATCAACTGCTGGCCATCAACTCAGCGGCCTCAACAATTCCTGGATTCGAAGTAATCGACTCAAATGACTTGACCGGAAATATTGATAAGTCCGGCGACTTCATCATGAATCAGATTACGGTCGCAGAGATGGATTCGATACTCGGCACAAGCACCATTCACTACAGCATAACCGGCAACTTCACCCCAACTGGGTGGGATGGTGACTACGTGTACACGGTCTTCAACGATTACTACAATGTCACGTGGACCTACACGACGACATTTACTGGAGACTACCTCGGCCCCCTCGACGATTAGGCGGCACTGAGACTTCCGCGCTGGGATCTTGCTGATAGGTTTTTCCGGGCTGACCTCCTTGACGATATCGGGTCATCCCAGGATGAGGGGCGATTCGGGTGTGTCCGCACTCGGAGTGCCCCGAATAGCCCCTCTTCCCATGGCTGCTCACATCGGTCTTGTCCTGATCGGCTTCCTTGCCCTCAGGTCACGCATCCGCCGCCGCTGTAAGTAGGGTAAGGCCCGCGTTGCGTGACCATGCGGCATCCGTGCGCCGCCGCGCACAACCAGCGACAGGAGGCGAACCATGCCCCCGGTACTGGGACCGATCAAGCTAGTGGCTGAATTGGTCGATGGAGGGGTACTACGAACGGCGTACGGAGGCGATTGGAATGGGGAAGCTCACCAGTTGCGGAGATTGCGGCCATCAGATCAGTCGAAAGGCGAAGACCTGTCCTGGTTGTGGCGCACCGAACAAGCCCACCAGGAAGCAGTATGGTTGCGGCTCGGTACTCGGCCCCCTGATCGTGATCGGGTTGATCATATGGGGATTCTCCCACCTAGATTCAGGTTCACCGACAAGTCCGCGCACCACGCCATCATCAAGGAGCGTACGGCGCACAGCTTCGGCTGATCAGAGCAATCCGATCCTTCCTCCGTACGAGGTAATCAGCAATGAGCTGACGCCCCCCTACAAACGGAGCGTGAGCGTTCGCCTGAGTCGGCGACTCACCAAGAGGGAACTGGCGCTGCTGGCGCTGCTGGCGAAGGAGGTGAAAGCGTCCGATTCCAGCCAGTATCAGCGAACGTTCATTCTCCACTACCTGCCGGGGATGGTTCTCAATTCAGGCGCATGGGCTACGACCCACTACAATCCGAAACTTGAGGTGAAGATCAGTGGGCTCACCATTGAGGCGCTGGAGGGTGCGAAGAAGGGTGCTGCGGCGGAGCGCGGCAAGGTTCTTGGGTGTTGGCTGGATCTCACGCCGTTTGCTGGGGGGGTCCTCATTGTTGTGGCCCGCGACGGCAGAATGTTCGTCGCGCAGTACATCAATGAAGGCCCGCCCATGATTACTGAGGTCGTCGAGGAGCGGAGCGGCAAGAGGCGCACACTCAGGACGGTCGGGATGAAGCCCTCCGAGCCTCAAGACTACTGGGTGATCAACGAAGCAGGTGAACTCGAGATCAGGGACGAGGCCGGAATCATCGCCACGGCCAAACCGTACGGAGGTTCCCTCAAGGCGTGATCACCCGCGGCCTTCGGTGGAGGAGGTTGCCACGCCAGGCGGAGGATCGGGGATGAGCGGAGTCTACGCGGCCCTGCGCTTCCTGTATCTCCGCGCTGCCCCGAGGATCCCGAGTAGTCCGAGTCCCGCCCATGCGGCGAAGGGGAAGGGGACCGGCGTGGTGGTAAGACCCGGCGCTGTGACACTGGAGTGGTGGAAACTATCTTTGCGCCTACTTCGGCATCGACTCCGTATGGTTCACCAAACCAGCTTGTCCCCCGAAACGAATACCGATTTTCTTTCGCCACCGCCCTCGATGATAGACCCAGAGATTTGCGTCCAAGATGGCCTCCATGGAGAACTGTCCGGTGCTCAACAGGTCCGCATATGTGGGCGGCCCCATCGCCTGATAGGCCTGCGTCTTTGTCATCCCGATAACCGCAATGCCCCGCTCGATGCATGCTACCTGCTCTGGCGTACCACGCACGACCGGAGGATTGGGCGACAGGAACTTCAGTAGATAGCTCTCTCCCGCCGCTCCTATGTGAAGTGTGTAGATCTTCTCAGTCCGGACATCCCTGAGAGTCCACTCAACCGGTCCCCCCG
Organism: Planctomycetota bacterium; assembly: GCA_024274785.1. Taxonomy (GTDB): domain Bacteria; phylum Planctomycetota; class JAJSAM01; order JAJSAM01; family JAJSAM01; genus JAJSAM01. The sequence goes on from JAJSAM010000021.1 coordinate 2,602, forward strand.
TGATCTCGACCTTTGTCCCGAGCGGGAGAATGATCGGAGACAACTGGAGTTTATTCCATGCGATGTAGACACCCTTCAGTGGTCGAAGATTGCACCGCGTGTACATGATACGGGGACCCGGCGGCGATTTGTCCCCGGGGGCTGCGCTGGAGGTCTTGCACCCCTGAGTAACCGTGAGAAGCAGCACCAAGATTGCGAGTCGTACTGGTCCTATATTCAGCATCTCCATCCTTCCCGTCACCGCGTGCGCCCCCACAACGGCGCCCATAGTATCCATTTGCTGGATCGCTGTCAGCCTTGCAGGTTTCTGGGTGAGTTCTGCGAGATCTGGGCGGCTCCGGAACCACTGCGGGGCCGGAATCAAATCCGCCCGGAGCAGCCGTAGCCACGCCGGGCGGATTGATGGTGAGTATCTGGTCTACGCGGCGTTGCACTCTGGGTATCTGCGCACCGCTCCGAGGAGGACGATCAGGCTCGGGCAGCCCCGCCAAGGCTATCGCAGAAGTTCCCCTCCGAAGTTCCGAAAGAAGTCCCAGCGGAGAGATTTGGTCATCCAAGTCGTCTCCCAGTAGTGCGAGCTTCCAGAATCTGTGTAGTAGAACTCCTCCAGAGAGTCGTTCTCCCACTTGCTGTTCTTCATCAGTTGGCCGGTTCTCCGGACAACTACACCGTCTACGCTTCTCTCATACAGGCGTCTCCTGTACGGCTGGTCGTCTGGCGTGTAGTTGGTACGGGTTTGCATGTAGCCACTCGGTCCGTACTCACGATCTATGTGGTACTGCTCCTGCCATATGCCTTGCCCGCCGCCATCATCAGAGTATTCCGTGAACGTGGACCGAACGAGTCGATCCTCTGTGTCGAACTCATAGAGACTCTTGCTGTCGCTCACGGTCGGATCGGAATACGTATTGGTTACAGCCAGAGGCAGACCCTGGGCAGTGTATTCCCATGTGTTCGCTACGGTTACGACCCAGAGCCCGTTCTCATCTGAACTCGTCGTGGTCGAATGAAGTGTGCCGTCAGGGTTGTACTCATAGGCAGTAACTTCGTGCAACCAGATCTCTCCGGTGAAGGGGTGGACACCTAGGCGGTCCTCTGTAATGAGTAACCCTTGGGGGTTGTAGAGAAAGTCAGTCTGCGAATCCTTGATCCCCTGGAAATACCGTCTCTCCTCTGTGGCTCTGTCCTGACTGTCATATTCGTAGATATAGCCGTAATAGTCATTTCCAAGGTAGGACAGGTACTCTCTTACTCTCCCCTTGCTATCGTACTCGTACTCCTTGAGTCTTCCCTCAACCCAGTCACCCGATTCCCAAGTGAAGCTGGTTGTGTTGGATGGACCAAAGGGGAACTGAGCATCGACGGGTACGGCAGGGGGCTCGGTTGGCTCGGTTGGCTCGGTTGGGATTGTCGGTGTGCCAACAAAGCCTCCACCACCACCACCGCCACCTCCACATCCAACAATGGCGAGCATGGCAAGGATCGTGACTGCAATTCTCATTTTCTCCTACGCCTCCGGGTGGATGTCGCTTAAGGACAGGGAAAGCGGATCAAGGGGCGGGCTGACGTGTCATCCACACATGACCGGCCAAGCACGCATCCACTATCATCGCCCTCGGATCCACAACGCAGTCAACCCCATGAATTGGATGAGCGCAAGCCGAATCGCCCTCACCGAGCAACAGATACATCTCATGGAGGCGCGACGGCACCCAAGTGCTCCAGGGCCGCGAAGCTTGCTCCCGGTTTCCGCCCCACATTACACACGGGTCGCGAGTATCTAAGGTCCACCCCCTCGGCCCCTCTCCCCTGGGGGGCACCCCCACCCCCTCAGCGGCCTTCGGGGCCTCGTAGAGCGCGCCCGGCCTTCGCAGGACAGAGACGCCGCCCCACCACCGCGGCGGCCTCTACGGAGTTCAGAGCGCGCTCTGCCGAAGGCGCGAGAGAAGCCTGAGCCGTCGTCCCCCTTGACCGCGCCCCGACTACCTCGCCGAGGGCTGGCAGCACTCCCGCGCGGCACTGCTCGTCTGCGGTGAGCGAGTCCACCACCCTTCCGGCATTCCTCGAGCACCTCCACCAGCCTGCCTGCTCGCGTGACCGTGGTTGGCGAGGCGCTGAAGTCTTCGGCGATGGGCCGGCGGTGTTCCCCGAAGGATCGCTCGCCCCTTCACCGCGCCCAGAGGGGGTTTCTCTCGGATTTGGGTGCAATAGGTGACCGCATAGGTGACCGCACGCACTCCGAGACGTTTTTTGTCGGGAGGGGCCGCGAGCGCAAGTTGTTGAAGAGTAAGGGGATAGGTGTGGAGCCGAGAGGCGGAATCGAACCGCCAACCTTTGCTTTACGAAAGCAATGCTCTACCGTTGAGCTACCTCGGCTCGGCGCGGCAATCTAATCCGCTGGTTCCGGGCGGTCAAGGAAATCGCTTCACCGGTTCGCTGGACTGGTCGGTCGGGTGCCCTTACACTGGAGGGCGCGCCGGGTTCCTGCTTCGGCCCGGACGAGGAGATGCACTCGATGCCGGGAGCTGTCACATCCTGCCCTCGTTGCGGAAACGAGACCATGGAGGACTGGAACTTCTGCCCGCGATGCGCGATGGCGCTCGACGCGGCGAAGTTCGATCTCGACACGTTCTCCGATCGGATCCAGTACGTCCGCCGCGAGGCTGAAAACCGCACCCACCGGAACGTCGTGCTGCGAAGTCTGCCGAACCTGGTCTGGGGCGTGGTGGTCCTCGTGGTGATCGGCGGCGGCATCATCCTCTTCCACCCCAGCATGGTGCCGTCACTCTTCGAACCGCAGGAATACAGCATCCCTCTGCTGCAGGAGCCGCCAGCGGTCGGTCAACTGAAGGAATCCCCCCCTCTGGAAACCCCGACCGTCCCATTCGTGTGGATCGATGTTCCGGCGGGCGAGTTCTCCCGGGGCCCCACGCCGGTCGAGGGCCAGGACACCCGGTGCGAACGCGTCTACCTGCCGGGTTTCGCCATCCTGAAGTACGAGGTCACCAACGAGCAGTGGTACGAATACCTGGTCGATGAGGAGGTCCGGCTTCGGAAACTGCGCAGGTTCGTCAAGGCCGTGCCGCGGCACTGGAAGGGCGACCCCAACTCCGGCGTGCCGATGCCCCCGGAGGAACTCTACGAGAAGCCGGTGGTCTTCATCTCCTGGGAACAGGCCCAGGACTTCTGCATGCTGTGGCTCGCTCGTCAGCCGGGCTGTTCGGGCGCCAGGCTGCCGACAGGAGACGAATGGGAGAAAGCGGCCCGGGGCCCGGATGACGAACGCCCCTTCCCCTGGGGATACAGTTTCACGTACTACGACAGCATCCGTGGCACGGAAGTGCTCCAGTGCAACGTCATTGAAACCGGAATCGAAGAGACCGTCCGCGTCGGAAAATACTCCGGCACCGACGTCAGCCCCTACGGTGTGACCGGCATGGGAGGGAACGTCGCCGAGTACGTCGGCGATTCGGGCGCCCACGGCTATCGGGGCGGCACCTTCAACACCGACCAGTTCGCGGCCAGGCTCTTCGACCAGACCCCGGTGACCGTCAATGCCGGCTTTACCTGGTCCTTCGTCGGCTTCCGCGCCGCCCGAAGCCTGAAGCGATGAGTGCGCTGCCCGCAGAACTCCTGTCCCGCTACGTCTCGGGCGATGCCGGCGCGGCCCCGGTCCTCTGCCGGGCCTATCTCCCGGTCATCGAAGGACTCGCCCTGGCCGGCACCCTCTCCCCGGACGGCGCCGAAGAGGTCGTCTCGGAAACCGTCAAGGAGATCATGGTCCGCCTCCCGGAAGCCGGCACCACCCCGGAACTGCTCACGCTGGTCGAGGAGTCCACGCGGACGAAGATCCAGGAGTGGGTGCAGGCCAGCGAAGGGAAGTCGTCGGAGATCGTGGCGATTCCCCCGGAGGTGGCGGAACGCGCCAGGGGACAGTGGCTGGACCTCGCCGCGGTCTTCGGAGACGTCCCCGGCGAACGCTCCGCCTGGATGCTGCTCGAAGCGGCCTCCTGGCTGCCACCGCGCTACCAGGCGCCGTTCCTGCTTCGATACCTCTTTGGGATGAGCTACCGAGAGATCGCCGGACTTTCGGGAAGTGACACCGAACGGGTGGCGTCAGACCTCGAGGCCGCCCGACGGCTCTACGAGCGCGAACTCACGTTCTATCTTCAGAAGCAGGCAAAGAAGTGAACTGTCGAGAGGTTGGCAGCAGACTGCAGGCCCTGGCCGACGACCAGATCGGTCCGGCCCACCGCCGTGCGGTGGAAGAGCACCTCGAGGGATGCGCCCGGTGCGCCGAGGCAGCGCGGGAAGCCCGGCAAAACGTCTCCTTCCTGGTCGAACGGCTGGCCCACCTGAGAAAAGCGATCCAAACCGACCTCTCCGGCCTGCAGGCGCCCGCCATATCTCCTCCCCGCAACAACACCGAGGTCACGGAGCCCCGGAGCAAGGTCCCGCTGGTGATCATCGCGGTGGCCGTTCTCATCACGCTCGCCGCGGCCGCGTTCTTCCTCCTGAACGACGACAACGGGGTGGAGGAACCGACGGATCAGGGCCGCATCACCCCCACCGAGACCGGGGAACGCCCGAAGCGCGACCAGAGGCCGGAGCAACCCACCCGCACGACCAGGGAGCCCCCTCGAGCGGTCGATCCGTCCGACTCCACCACGGTGGCCCCCGGGCCGGGCATCCCGGGCAAGACCGGCCAACCAGCCCCCCTCGGCATCGCAGCCATGCTCCCGGTCCTGAGGAATCGACCGACACAGGGCAATCTCGAACGTGCCTGGGAGGCGCTGGCCCGAAACCCCGGGTACACGCCACGCCTGCTCGCGCGGATCGAGAACGCCGAGGACACGATGACCCGGGCCGTCCTGGTGCTGGTGCTCGGGGCCGACCATCGCTCCGAGGACGCCCGGGCGACCCTGTTCCGACTCCTCGCCGAGGATGGCGCTCCGGAGGTCCGCACCGCCGCCGGCGCCGCGATGGCCTGGTCCGCGGAAGCAACCGGACAGAAGATCCCGACGATCCGCGGGCTGATGGTCCCGGTCGGCCCGATCGAGGACAGGGCTTCGCTGAAGAAGCTCCTGGTTGCCGCCGAGGCCGAGCGCGACCCCACGGTCGTCGCCACCCTCATCCGCGCGGTCGGTCCCAGCGAGGGGCCGGGGGGCGAAATCAGTTCCCGGCTGGTGGAACTCGCCCGTTCCGAGTCGGTGGTGGTCCGCGACGCCGCGCTGGCGGCACTGAGTGCCTCACCTCCGGCCGACTCCCGAATCATCCTCCGCCTGATCGAGGATACCTCCCTGCCGGTTGCAAGCCGCGCCGCACTGGTCCACGGACTCGCCGGAAGCCGCGATGCGGTGGCCCACCTGTCCAGGATCATCCGAAGAGCGGAAGAAGTGCCTCTCCAGGTGGCCGCGGTGGACGCGCTCAAGGAGTGCTGGGACAGGTACGCCCGGATCGAGTTGCTTGAAACGCTCCGCAGTTCGACCGCGCCGGAAGTGCGCCGCGCCGCCGTCGGGGTGCTCTCCTTCGACCCTTCGAAGGCTTCACTCGAGGCTCTGCAGAGGGCCGCGAGGGATGATGACGACCCGGGCACGCGGCAGGAGGCCCGGCAGGCCGCGATCGAGATGAAGCGGGCCCTCGAACCGGATTCGGATACTCCGACCAGGGGAAACCGGTCGGGGGACTGACCCTTCGGTACGGACCGGAGATGCCGCGCCCGCCTGGATTCTCCACCGGCCCCGCCGCAACGAGCCGTGGGATCCACCGGGGCGGAGCAGGGATGCCCTCAACGCCGGACCCTGGTCTTGCCGGCCTCCTTCTTCTGCTTCTTGCCGGCGCGGGAGCGTTTCAGCATCCCGGTGACCTTGTTCTCCCAGACTGTCTGGATACATTCGTTCATGTATGGACAGTCCCTGGTGAGGCAGACGTAATCTTCGCGGCCGAAGCACGCCTTCTTCCGTCCCATCCTCGTCTCCCGTCCGTCAGGGTCTGGCGATATCGACTCTTCGAACCAGCCAGCCCGCGGGACTCCGGTGGAAATCGACTCGCGCAGTGACGACCACCAATGATCCGCCCCACTCATGGGAGCGCTTCAGGCGGCCCTTCACGAGCCAGACACCACGAGCGTCCTCGCCATCAACCACAATCTCCCTCAGGCTGAGGTCGAGTTTCCCCAGCCCGCCCGATACCTGGTCCACCCACCGCTTCACCGCGGGGGCGAGGGGGCCGCTGCCCACGAGACCCGCGCCTTCTGCTTCGTCTTCGAGGTGAGCGAGAATGCGCTCCACATCACCATCGAGCAAAGCCCGGCGACAGCTCTCCGCGACCCGCTCGATCGCGTCCTCATCACTCTCGTGAAGATACGCAACGAGCCCGACGATGATCGAAGCGAGGCCGACCAGAACCAGCACCAGCGTGCGCTTGCTCATGTGCGCGCCAGTCTTTCTGCGAGCCGGTTCATGCTAGCAGCCCCTCAGGACCTCCGCCAGAGCAAATCCCCTTCATGCTGGGGGTGTACCGGGTTGCCCATCCATATCTGGACGATGTGATTCTTCGGTGCATCGGCCCGGAACCTTGATGAATTTTCGCTCCACAAAGCCCATGCCAAACCGGCCCGGATTCGGCGGGAGAGGCGAGCGCACCCCCGCCGAGGGTTTCGATTCCGCCCGGCTCTACGACCGGGAGTATACTTCCGCGATGAGCAGACCGTCCCTGAACCCGAGAGAACTGACCGAGTGGCTGGAGAAGTCCAACTGGCGCCTGGCGGAATGCGAAGCCGAGCTGCGCCGGAATCAAGGGGCGGAGAAGGGCTCGAGACGACAAAAACTCAAGGCGCGCGCGGACCGGTATCGCGGTCTCGTCACCGACCTTCGCAACCAGTCCGGCAACCGGGGACCCGATCCCGAGAAGACGCTGACGGACCTCGAACACGAACTCGCAGCCCTCAAGGAGCAGATGGTGCGATCCGCTCTCGCTCTCATTCACGCCCGCAACAACTGGCGAAAGCTCCGCATTCGCTGGGGCCGCGCCGCGGATGAACTGATGAAGCGACGGGAAGAGGATACCGGCGATCCCGGCCGGGCACCGTCGATCGAGTTCCGCTTCCCCTCGCCCCAGTCCGACGCCCCCCCGGAACGCCGGGAGGCCCACGAGATCCTGAGGGGTATCGGCCTGTGACCGAACTCTGCGCCTACACCTTCACCCGCGGCCCGAACCGCAATCAGCGCTGCACCCTCGCCCCCGTCCTCGAAGACGGACTGTGCCTCTGGCATTCCCGGGAAGTGGACAAGTCCCTTCCCGAGAGCCTTACCGACTTCCTTTGTGAACGCGCGGAGAGAGGGCTTCCCCTGGAGGCATTCGACCTCGGTGGCGCGTTCCTGCGCCAGGTGAACCTGGGCGGTATGGACCTCACCGGGGTCTCCTTTTGCGGGGCCGACCTGGCGCTGGTCGACTTCAGCCACGCCTGTCTCGCCCGAGCCGACCTCACAAATGCGTTCCTCTTCGGCGCGAGACTGACGGGGGCGGACCTGACCGGCGCGTTCCTGATCGGCGCCGACCTGTCCGATGCCGATCTCTTCGGCGCGAACCTGGGCCGGGCCGACGCCTTCGATGCCGATTTCCGGCGCGCGAACCTGTCCCTTACAAATCTCCGGGACGCGGACCTGACGGAAGCCTGCCTGAGAGATTCCAGGCTCAAGGGCAGCGATCTGGCGGGTGCCCGCCTGGATGGTGCGGACCTGAGAGGGGTGGATCTCAGCCGCATCAATCCGGTAGGCGTGGACTATTCGTGCGCCACCACCGATTGAGAGCCGGCCCGCCGCACGCCGGGCAAGCCGGGCCTTGCGGCACACCCCGGAAGCACGAAAGGCACACGGTGCCGGACCGGCGCGGCACCAACGGAGCGCCGCTCTCCGACGGGTGATTCGACAACACCACCGCCGCACGCACCGAATCAAAAAGGGCGGCTCGAAAGCCGCCCTCTTCGTTGCCCCTGCTTCTTACTCGACCCGGTACCCGGTGAGGACCGCGTTCTTCTGCTCGTCGGTGAGCATCATCTCACCAAGGGCATTGCCGGCGGCCTTGCGGACATCCTGAGCCTCGTCGCCGAAGCCGGCGAGAAGGACGTCGAACACCTCCGCGGGAGCGGCGGTGCCGGCGAAGATCTTGCCGAGCGCCATGGCGGCACCGACCCGGACCGGGGTCGCGTTCGCGGTCTCCTTGAAGACCGTGACGAGCGCGGCGGTCGACTTGACGGAACCGATCATCTCGAGCGCCCCGAGGGCGGCCAGGCGGATGTCGTCCGGCTTCTCCGAGGTAATCACGTTGCCGAGGGCGCCTTCCGCGTCGGCGAAGTTATCGAAGGCGGTGTGCGCCTTGTGGATCAACCCGAGGGCGGAGCAGGCGGCCTTGGAGACCGCGAGGGCCCGCTTCTGGTCGTCGTTCAGGCTCTGACTGGCAGCATCCTTCACGGCCGTGACGTCGAACGGCTCCGCGGGAATAAAGCCCTGCACCCTGGTGCCGAGCAACTCCTTCGCCGCATCGAGCTCCGCCCCCTGGCCACTGATCAGGATCGGAATGGCCGCAGTGCGGAAGTCGGCCTGCAGGTCACGAACGATCGTCATGGCCAGCTTGTCCACGAGGTTCGCCCGGATGACGATGGCGTCGAACATCCCGGACTGCTTGGCGCGCCGGAAGCCGGCGACGGCGTTCGACTCGGCGACGGAGTAGAGTCCGGCCTTGTCCATGTCACGCATGGCCTTCGCACGCACCTCGGGGTCGGGCTCGACCAGGAGGACCTGGCGGGCGCTGCCGGCAGCCGCCGCCTGGGCCGCGATCGGGACGACCTTCTCGGAACCCGGGAACGGAGCCATCGGAACGAGCTTCAAAGCGGTGATCGCCGCCGCGAAGCGAACGATCTTGTCCGGAGCATCGAGGGCCGCGACCAGCGGGCTCTCTGCGGAAATCTCCCGGCCATCCCAGGAGTTCGGAAGAGCGTTGAGCGCGCCGATGGCGATGGTCGCGTCTCCCCACTTGAGTCCAAGCGTCAGGGCGCCGAGTTGCGTGTCCGTGCCCTGCGCCGCGGTGATGGCGAGGACGTTCCAGATGCGGTCGGCCAACGCGGAGACCGTCTCGTCGGACTTCAAGTCCGAGGGCAGGCTCTCGATGGCGCCCCACTGAGCGTAGTGGATGGCCGCGAGGAGATTGCGGGCCATCTGGTTTCCCTGCTCCTCGGCGAGGGCGTCGTAGCAGGCTTCTTCGGCGAGTTCCAGGCGGTAGAGGTTCGGCGGGGTCTCGCGACTGACGAGTTTCCCGTCCTTGAAGCTCCAGACGACGTAGCTGTCATCGTAGTTCTTGATGACCCGGGCATCGCGAGCGTAGTACTTCGCCGCCAGCCACATGTACGCCTTGGCCGCCGACATCTCGTCACTGCCGCACTTGCCGCCGCCGTCGCACCCGGCGCACTTCATCTTGCCCGCGAGAACGCTCAGGGCCTGCACGGCCGCGTCCTTCACCGCGGGGTCCGAAGCACTCGTCGCGAGGGAAGCCAGGCCGCCGACGGCACGAACGTCGCCGATCTTCTGGAGGACGAGGGCGGCGTTCTGCTGGATCTTGAAGTCGTCGGACTGCAGAGCCTCGACCAGCGGCAGAACCGCTTCGGAGCTGAGCTCGGACAGAGCCAGGATCGCGTATACCCGCTCGTCCGTGTCATTGCTGCCGAGGTAGTGGTAGAGGTACGGAACCGCGTACTCGCCGTGCCTGGCGACCAGCGTCCTCACCGCTTCTTCGCGGTCGGCGTACGTCGCGCCGTGAATGGCCTTCTCGACCAGGACGCGGATGGCGCCCTCGTCCTTGACCTTCTCCTGTTCCCCGCGATGGGCGAGCCGCAGAAGTTCCTTGGCGACGAGCTCGGCGTCTCCGCCCTGCTTCAGCATGTCGAGGAACATCTGGTACTCCGCCTTCCGGAGGAGGTCATAGGCTATTTCGTGGCTCGGATCCTCAGCGAGGAGACTCTTCAGCAACTGGGCGGCTTCCTGGCTGTTGCCGCGTTCCCAGTTGTCCTTTGCCTGCTCGAAGAGGCTATCGATCCGGTCCCGATCCTGGGCCTGTGCCACACCGGAGAGGCTGACAAGGAGCCCTCCGACAAGGAACAGACAGAGGGTCGAGACAAGGACCGTTCTCCTGGCCCCGATTTTCATACCTGTCCTCCCTTTCATTACCTGCATACCTCGCCCTTGACGGGAATAGATCATACTTCCCTTTGGAATGCCCTGGATGACCGGCACGGATGGCGTGTGACGGTCCTGGTGAAACGGAGTAATTCTAGCAACGGCCTTTGACCCGTCAAGGCGAAAAGGACCCAGCCCGGCTGCCCGAAAGTCCATGATTTAAAAGGGTTTCCCGCAGGTGGGACGATTCCCGCGGGCCAGGCCGCCTAAGTCCGGCGTCCCGCCCCGAACAGGTGGTCTTCTCCCAACGCGACCGGAAGCCGCCCCGGCATTGATCCGCCGTCGATGAACGAGTCGAGCCCGACGCGCAGGCTGACCCCGGTATCGGACCAGGCGAAGAGCAGGTTGCGGACGGGCAACCCAGCGGCCAGGGCCGGATGCCCGAAGCAGATGACCTGCGTCTTCTTCGGATGCTGCTTCAGCACCTCCGTGGCAAAACCCGTGAGGACCGGACGAAATCCCGCCCGCTCCTTCGCCACCTTCACGTCCCCGAAGAGGCCCATCACGACCAGGTCGGCGCGGTTCAGGGCTCTTGCCAGATCACCGTCGTACCGGGCCCCCTCATGCGTCACGTGAATCACCCCACCCGGAAAATTCCCGGACCGGACGTCGAACGCACGCGCTCGCGAGGGCTTTGCATCGTCATCGACGATCAGGGCGATCGCATTCCGGCACGGACGGGCCGAAAGACGGTCATCCTCCCGGGCCATGGTCAGGGAGCGCCGGGCCAACTCCTCGATCTCGAAGGCGTGGTCGCGCTCCAGGTCGCGTTTCGGCGGCGCGTCGAAAACCAGGTCCGCGGCGGCCATGCGAGCCCGACCGGCCCACATCTGAAGGGTCTCCGCCTTGAGCCGGCCCTCCGCGACCGCGGCCTCCACCGCCCGCGCCGCCTGCCCGGGATCCTCGGGGTAGAGCAGCAATCCCACCGATTCGGTTTCGAGTGAACGCACCGCCGGATCGGCGCCGTCCGACTTCGCGCCGGCCATCACGAGTGCGTCGGTGACGAGCAGACCGCCGAACCCCAGCTCCTCGCGAAGGACCTCGTTCATGATCTTCTTCGAATACGTCGCCGGACCGTCCGGATCAATGTCCTGGTAGGCCACGTGCGCGGTCATCACCATGCCCACACCGGCCCGGATCGCCGCCGAGAACGGAGCGAGCTCCACCTCCCTGGTGAACCCGGGCACGACCGGGAGGGCGGTGTGGGAGTCCTTCGTCGTCTGCCCGTGCCCGGGGAAGTGCTTGGCACAGGCCAGGACCCCTTCCTCCTGGATGCCCTCGATGAAGGCGCAGCCCAGCTCGGCGACGAGATCGGGGTCGGAAGAGAAAGCGCGCGTCCCGATGATCGGGTTGTCGATACAGGTGAGCACGTCGAGCACCGGCGCGAGCACCACATTGACTCCGACCGCCCGGGCGGTGATGGCGGTGATCTTCCCGGCCTTGTAGGCGGCGCCCGGGGATCGAGTCGCGCCGAGGGCCATCATCGGGGGCAACTCCGGCATCCCGGCGACGTGCCGGCCGGCTCCCCGCTCGTAGTCCGCCATGATGAGCAGGGGACGGCCGGCACCTTCCTTCAGGCGCGCGAGAAACGGCGGGGTGAGCTCCGCGTCACCGCCGTAGACGATGAACCCGGCCACACCCAGCTCACGGGCCTGGCGCACGAAAGTACTGAGCCGCCGGTAGTCTTCCGGCAGCCGGATCGCCGGGACCAGGAGCGCGCCGCCATCACTCATGGGCAGATCTTTCCGAGGACCACCGGCCACTTCGCTCCCGTGGCGGCGGGCACGTTGTTCGGGTTGCCGAACAGGGTCTCGTTCGCGAGCACAGCGAAAGCCATGGCTTCCTTGAGGTCGGGGTCGCAGCCCTGTTCCGCGAGATCACGCACCCTGACCGGTCCGAAGAAGCGGCGCAGGTGCGCCATCAGGGTGTGATTGTGCGTTCCCCCGCCGGAGACCAGCACCTCGCGCACGTCCGCCCGCGGGAAGACGGAGCGGACGTAGGCGTCATGGATCGACTTCGCCACGAAGACAGTGAGTGTGGCGAGCACGTCCAGGACCGAGAGGTTGCCCTTCCCCTCGAGGATCTTCAGCACCCACGCATCACCGAACATCTCCCGGCCGGTGCTCTTCGGAGGCTCGAGTTCGAAATAGGGATGCGACATCAACCCGGCGAGCAGGGTCTCGTCGATGCGGCCCCGGAGCGCATGCCGGCCGCCCTCGTCGAACCCTTCCTGGCCGCGGGTCAGAATCCGCATCGTCGAGTCGAGGGGCATGTTCCCCGGGCCGGTGTCGAAAGCGATCAGATCCTCGATATCCGGAGTGACGGCGGTGACGTTGGCGATGCCGCCGACGTTCTGGAGAGCCACCGCTCCGCTCTCCCGGCGGAAGAGCAGGTAGTCGATGTAGGGCACCAGGGGCGCGCCGTCCCCTCCCGCCGCCACATCGCGGGTCCGGAAGTCGGCGATGACCGGGATCCTGGTCTTCTCGGCGATGACATCGGGCTCGCCGATCTGGAGTGTCGAGGAGGCGGAGTGCCGGTGCGGGCCGCGTGGCTGGTGGTAGATGGTCTGGCCGTGGGAGCCGATCAGGTCCACGTCCTCACAATCGAGTCCCGCTTCGCCGATCAGGTCGAGGGCGCGGTCGGCGAAAAACTCACCGATGGTGAAGTTCGCGATGCAGATCTTGCCGGCAGGTGCCTCCCCGAGCGTGAGGACGGTCCGGCGGAGCCCCTCGGTGTAGTCGTAGGTCTTCCCGGCCACGATCTCCGCCCGGGTGGAGATGCCGTTGCCCCGGATTTTCACGAGCGCCGCATCGACTCCGTCCGCGGAAGTCCCCGAGGACAGGCCCAGCACCAGGCGCTCCGGTTTATCACGGATCGCGAGCAGCCGTTCGAGCGGTTTCACGACGACACCTCCCCGAGCGCCAAGCGAAGGTGGCCGCCCGAAAGATGAATCCTGTGCCTCGATTCTTCGGGACTGAGCCCCAGTTGGTGCGCGACGACAGCGGTCTTGACCTCGCCGCCGGCCCGGTCGAGGGCGTCGGAGGAGTCATCGGGACAAAGGCCGGTGAGGTCTTCGACGAGCCGGATCGCCCTCTGCCGGAGTTTCTTCGAGCCCGCCTTCACGTCCACCATCAGGTTGTCATGGACCTTGCCGATCGCAACCATCGCCCCGGTGGAGATCATGTTGAGGACGTTTTTCGTCGCGGTCCCGGCCTTCATCCTCGTGGATCCGGTGAGCACTTCGGGGCCGGTACCGAGCCTGATCACGTGGTCCGCGGCACCGTCCCGAGGGTCGCCCGCAGTGATCAGCGCCGTACTTGCCCCCGCTTCCCGGGCCGCGGCGAGGGCGCCGTCCACATAGGGCGTGATGCCCGACGCGGTGATGCCCACCACCAGGTCCTCGGAGCCCGGCCCGAGGGAGGAGAGCTCCGCCCCACCGGCCTCCCGATCGTCTTCCGCACCTTCCTGCGCGCGAAACACCGCCTCCCGGCCGCCGGCAATGAGGGCGACGATCCGCGAGGGGTCGGTACCGAAAGTGGGAGGGCATTCCGCGGCATCGAGCACTCCGAGCCGGCCGCTGGTACCCGCGCCGACGTAGATCAGCCGGCCGGTGCCGCCGAGCGCGCGCGCCGCCCGCTCCGCCACCGCAACGATCTCGGGGAGGGCTCTCTCGACCGCGGCGGGCACGCGACGATCCTCCTCGTGGATAACGCCGAGGAGTTCCGGCATGCTCAAGAGATCCAGGCCCCGCGAGCGGGGGTTTCGCTGCTCGGTGGGAAGCTCCTCGTGGCGCACGCACGGTAGACTAGCGATTCCACGTCTCAGGGACAAGACGGTGAGCGATTCTGGTTGCACTTCTCTGCCGGGACCGGTGAGTCTGTAGCAGTAATCGGCTATTCGACCCTTCGAATCACGGCCTTGAGATCGTCGAGGATCTCGGGCATTTCCAGCAGTTCAGAGAACTCTGCGACAACATCGAGAACGGCCTGCACATCAGCTTCGGGGTGAATTTCAAGCAGAGCCTCAATGTCCGCGAAATCCTGGGAGCGGTGCGCGACGGCCTTCATGATCATCAGATCCTCGACGCGCGGCAGCGGCACGAGGAGTCCGGAGACCTCAACGATCCGGGCATGATTGACGGCAGCGTCTTCGAAGGGCAGTGCTCCGAGGCTGATATCGATCTCAACCCCACTGGACATGTGCTGTAGCAGCAGCACCCGGCTGCGGCGAGCGAACTCCAGGGCATCATCAATCCGCGGTCGAATCCCCCAGACGGAACCCGAGTCCAGAAAAGACTTCCAGGCGGCATCTTCGAGCAGAACGAGGGCATCCACATCCGCCGTAGTTCGTGGACGACCCAGGAGTGACGCGGCTACTCCCCCGATGACCACGCCCTGAGTGCCTTCGGCGGAGAACCACCCCACGAGGTCCCGCAGAGCAGCGAAGAGAGGCCCCAGTTCCGGTGAGACCTCATCGGGCAAGCTGACTCTCCCTGAGGCGGCGCCAGCGCCCGCTGATTTCTCTCTTCTCCTTCGCCCGGCAAGGATCTGCAAGGCCCACTCGGAACCTCATCAGAAGGGCCAGGCGCCGGAATTTCTCCTCCACCGACATGCGTCGCGCCTCTTCCCTCTGGCGCGTACGTACGAGTTGCCAGCGTCTCAGGCTGGCTCTGGCTTCCTCTCGTGTCAGTTCGGTCTGCATCATGAACTCCCAATGCTGTCAGTCTATCATGCGGAAGCTGCGTGGACCCAAAGCAGCCATGACCGGAGGAAGTGCGAAACCCTTCCCTGAGTGATCCGGTATCTCGAAGCAGGAGGCCTTATGCCCTTGACGAGGTCGGTGCTCCGACGCGCCCGTCGGGGTGACGAGCGAGCCTTTGCGGAGGTGGTGAATGCCTACGGTGGTCTGGTGCTGAACCTCGCCTACCGGATGGTGCGGGATCGTCAGGATGCCGAAGACCTGGCGCAGGAGGTCTTCCTGCGGGTGTTTCGGGCCTTTGACCGCTACGACCCGGAGCGGCCGTTCGCGCCGTGGCTGCGGCGGGTGGCGACGAACCTGATGATCAACCTGACCTCGGCAAAGAAGCACCGGATGAGGAGACAGACCGCATCGCTCGACTCCTTCAAGGACGCCGCAGGGGAACTGCCCGCGGATCGAGACGCACCGGAGGCCGCCGACTCCGCGGTCCGCTCGGAGCGGGCCGAGCGCCTGAACTACGCCATCCTCGCACTCAAGCCCGAGTACCGGGCCATCCTGGCGCTGCATTACTATGAAGGTCTGAGCTACGAGCGGATCGCCGAGGATCTCTCACTGCCGCTCGGCACTGTGAAGAACCGGCTGTTTCGGGCGAGAGAGCACCTGGCCCGGGCCCTCGGAGGCGAACCATGAGACCGGAAGAGATCGACGACATCCTCCGGAACGAGAAAGCGATCGCGTGGCGGCCGGAGCTGACCATCGCGGTGATGGCCGGGATCCGCCAGGACCGGCTCCGGACCCGCTGGTCCTTCGCCGCCGCCGCCGCCCTGATCCTCATGGCCGCGGGGATCGGTGCACTCGCTCTGACGACCCGACTCGAGACCACCGGCTTCGGACCCGAAATCGCCACCCGCATCCCCGCAGCCGACTCGGTGCGGACCACGATCGGGGCCGGCTGGGCCTGGCTCGCTTCCCGACTCGAGGCCGCCATCGCCCCCGTCGATCCGATCCCCCGAAGTCCCGGGATCGCCCTCGCCATCGCCGCCCTGACCCTGCTAGTACTCGTCAATGGAGCGACCATCGGCCGACCGGCCCTGGCCCGCAGGAGGAACTCATGAAGATCGTGACCATTGCTCTGCTGACCGCCCTGGCCCTCATCGCACTGACCCCAACGGCCTTCGGGGCGGCGGCCACATCCGGGGAGCGAGAACAGACGCGAGCCTTCATCGCCTTCATCACCTTCGGCCCGGCCCTGTTCATGCTGATGGCCTTGCCGCTCGCCATCATCTGCCGGTCCTCGACGAAAATCACGGGTGGGGTCTCAACCGCCCTCGAGGAGAGGTCCGGGGCAGCGTTGCTGCTCGGCGCGGCGAACCTGGTGCTCATGGCCATCCTCGGCTGGGCCGGTGAGCAGGTGGCGATCATCGGCATCATCGGCTTCGTGTTCCTCCTGGCCCTCGCCGTCGCAATCTTCATCGGCCTGACCGCGGTGGCGGATCTCCTGGGCCGCCGGATCTTCGCCGGGGGACCCCGGAGCCAATCCGTCGGCGCCTTCACCGTCGGCTGGCTGGCCCTCGCAGGCGTGTCACTCCTCCCGATCGCCGGTTTCCTCGCGTACCTGTGGTTCGCTGCAAAGGGAGTCGGCGCGGTGGTCCTGTCGCTCGGCGCCGGCAAGGAGGCGGCACCGGCGGATCCCGACTGATCGGGCCCAGCACCGCAGGTCTGTCTCAGGTTCGAAAGCCGACTGGAGGGCGCGCCTTCGTGCGCGCCGCGATGGGCCCTGTGGGTTCGTTGCTCTTCAGGTTTCCTAACGACGGAGGGTTTTCCGGCACAGGCGGGACTACCGTGCCCAACGAGGCATTGTGATTGGCAGATACCCACCATCGGCAATCGCCAGGTACAGCGCCACGGACAGGAACCGCAGCAGCATGAGAAACCACACCGCGATGATGGCGAGGACGTCGGCGTTCAGGGACTGGATTCTCAGGATCTCGAAGACCTTCCCGGCCCGTTTTCGCGCGCCGTCGTAGATTGCGCGAAGGCGTCCGTCCGCGTCGTCGGGATGCACCGTCTCGATGTGCGCCATCAGTCGCCGGCCCCGACCCGCTTCTTCTTCGGGAGGTCGAAGGCCCGGTTGGCGCTGCCGAAATTCTGGGTACAGTAGTTGTCCGCGCGGCCCACACCGATCTCGACGTGTCCCTTGCCGAGAAGGTTCCGATGGTGGCCGGAAGAACCGTACCACTGCCAGTGGGTGGCGGCTCCGTCCGTGGAACCCATGGCGATGTTCTCCGAGACGCCTCCCCCGTAGCCGGCCTGGCGAGCGCGCCGGGTGGGCTTGCGGTGCGGGTCGTGCTTCGCGCCGGGGAACGGGCAATCGTGGGCGAAGTACTTCTCATCCCGCATCTCCACGGAGTGGGCCCGGGCGCACTCGAGCAGCCTGGCGCTCCACTTCACCGCGCGCCGCCCCATCATCATCCGATAACCATTGAGCGTCCGGACGCAGTTCGCCTCTTCCTCGTCCAGGCCGATGTCGATCTCGTCGTTGTAGGCGAGAACCTTCTCGCTCCACTCGAGGTTGTTCCTGCTGGTGCTGTCCGGGGTGAAGCGCGGCATGTCGATCGCCCGATTCACCTTCCCGATCAGGTCCTAGAACTTCACCTTCGGCGCCCGGCCGAGACTCACGAGTTCCGCGGAGTATTGCTCGGCACGGGTGAAGAAGCCCTCCACCTCCTCGTTGCGGCCCTTGATGAAGAGGACCGGAGTGTCCCATATCTCCCGGACCTTTCCGACCAGCTCGTCCACCTCGGCCTGCACGCGGTCGTAGGCTTCCCCGTCCGGGTGGGGATACGGGTACTTCACCTTGTCGAAGATGAGCGCGAGTGCGGCCTTGCGGCGCTCGTTCAGCTCCTTGTAGAGCACCATCTTCATCGACTGGTCCTTCACCGCGGGGTGCCTGACCAGTTCCTCCACCGTGGACTCGCGAAGATCGGAGAGGACGTCGATCAGGGTCTTGACCGCGGGCTTCCCGAAGCCGCGCAAGCGGATCAGCCCCTCCTCGCGTCGCCGGAGGTCCGACGACCGGGCATCCTTCGCCGCCGCCGCGATCGCTTCGCGAAGCTCCGCCTCCTGCTTCTCGTTCTTCGTCATCCACCGGCCGCGATGCACCACGAACCCGCCCGGCGGAACGGGGATCCCCCTCGCGCGGGCGAGGACGCCGAAGGCGCGGCCGGCCAGGCTCTCGTCCGCCTTCAGCGCGGCCGAGATCGCCTCGTGGGCGACCTTCTCGTCCCCGATCTGAAACGCCTGGGCCGCCAGGTGAAGCTGCTCCGCGGGAGTCAGACGGAGCCTCACCATCAACGTCAGCAGGAACTCCCGGCCGAGTTTCTGCCACATCAACTTCGACTCCGCGCCGCGGATCTCCACGACGAGGTGATCGCTGGTGGCCCGGACGGCGTTGGCCTTGAAGCCGCGGCCGAGGTCGACTTTCCGGAAACGCTCCGGCGTGTCGTTGATCTGCCCAAGCAGGCTCGTGAAGAGCGCGGCGATCCCGGTGAGCTCATCCGCACGCTCGCGGTAACCGGCGGATTGCCCCGCGTCCGGACAATTGTCCGCGGCCTTCTTCCAGACGGCGATGGCTTCCGGGTAGCGGCGCAGGCCCTCCAGCCGTTCCGCTTCCTCGACAAGGGCCAGGTACTCCCGGCGCTCGGTGACCCTGGCCTCGACCACCTCCGGGGTGACTTCCTCCCCGCCGCGCAACACGTCGATCAGCCCGATCTTCTGCCGGAGGGTGGTGGTGTGCCGCGTCCCCCGGAAGAGGGCCATCTTCTCGGTGAGCAGGGACTCCGCCTCATCGAACTTCCCGGCCTTGATCAACTCGTCGGCCTGCGTGAGGAGGCCCTTCGTCAGGGTCCGGGCCCGCTTCTCGATCAGCTTGAACTCGGACGTGGCCCGATCGATGTCCGGCGGAATGTTCTGCGGGATGTAGATGTACTCGTGCCACAGCATCACGGCGTCGTTGAACCGGTTTGCCTTGACGAGCTTCGCCGACCTCGCCTGGACCTCCTCGAAACGGCGCGCACCCTCCTCGGCGTAACGGGAGCGCACCGAATCGATGTAGGCACTCCCCAGAAACGACTTCGTCCCCTTGCATTCGACTCGCAGCCTCTCGAACTCCTTTTTGAACTCCTCGAAGGTGAGCTGCCGCCACTGCTGGTCCAGCTCGGTTCGCTTGACGAGTGCGAGCCGGTTGCGCCTGACGCCGGCTTCGAGTTGCTCGAGAGAGTTCGCGGCGCGCTCCGAGGCCACCGTGCCCGGCCAACGGGTGATGATCTCCTTGAACTGCGTCCGCGCACGGTCGTAGTTCTCCTGCTCCCAGGATTCGATGGCCTCGCCCACCGCGCGGTTGGCCGAAGTCAGTTCGCCCTGCTCACCCTGCCAGATGAGAAAGAAGCCCAGGAGCGCCACGACCAGGAGGGACCCGACGCCGATCACGACGGGATTGAGCCTGGTCTTCCGGGGGCGGGCCACGGGACGGGGGGTGTTGCCGACCATCTTCGCGGCGGCCTGGGCCTCGCGCGTGGGGGCGGTCCGCTGGACGGGTCGGCGCGGCACCGCGGGGGTGGCCGGCGCGGCGTGGACGGCAGGCGCAACCGGAGACGACATCGACGCGGATTCGGCCGGGGCGCCACCCGGCGCCGCCGCCCCGGAGCGGGCCACGAACTCGATCCGGCTGAGCCCGATCCGGACCTCGTCGCCGACCTTCACCAGGGCCTGCGAAACGAAGAGTCCGTTCAGCTTCGTACCATTGCCGGACTGGAGGTCGGTGATCCGGAGCCCCCCCGGCGTCATCGCCACTTCCAGGTGTTCGGCATCCACCGCGGCATCCGTCAGGACGATGTCACAGGTCTTCGCGGTTCCCAACACCAGTCGCGCCGGGGCCGGGGGGACGGCGATCTTCCGCCTCTTCCCTTCCGACGTGATCATCAGGGCGATCATAGTTTCCATCCTCCTTCAGCCGCCGAAGTCCCCGACCTTCAGGGACTTGAGCTGAGCCTGGATCGCCTCGTGCCGCGTCGCCAGCTCATCGCGCCGCAACCGCTCTCGTTCCACCACCTCTTCGGGGGCCCGTGAAAGGAAGTCCCGGTTGGCGAGTTTTCGCTCCGAGGTGCGAACCATCTTCTCCACCTTCTCCGCCTCCTTGCCGAGACGGGCGCGCTCGGCGTCGAGATCGATCACGTCCCCCAGAGGCACGAAGATCGTCATGTCGCCCACCACGGCGACCGCCGCGGTCGGGGGCTTGGCGAGCCCTACCCCCGCGTCGATCGAATTGAGCTTCGCCATGTTGCAGATTCTGGCGCCGTGCCGGGTCACGAGGTCCTTGCCGGCCTCGTCCGTAACGGCCACACGCACCTCGAGTCTCGCACCTTCAGGGACGTTCATCTCCGCCCGAATGTTCCGGATGGCCCGGGTGATGGCGATCATCGTCTCCATCTCCCGGTCGATCGTCTCGTTGATGTAATCCCCGTCGGCCACCGGCCAGTCCGCCAGCGACACGAAGTGCCCGGAGCGCCCGAGGGCCTGCCGCACGTGGTCGTGAATCTCCTCGGTGACGAACGGGATCATCGGATGGAGCAGACGGAGCGCGGTTTTCAGCGTCTTCGCCAGCGTGTGGCGCGCCGCGGCCCGGGACTTCACCGCCGTCCCGGTCTCTTCCCTGTCGTAGAGCCTTGGCTTCACGATCTCGAGGTACCAGTCGCAGAACTCCCGCCATACGAAGCTGTAGAGGGCGTTCGCCGCGTCGGCCATGCGATAGCGATCGAGGGTCTCCGTCGTCGCCTTCACGGTCTGGTTCAACCGGGACAGGATCCAGCGGTCCTCGAACGCGAGGTCCACATCGGGCACGTCCTCCGGCACACCCTCGTCGCTGATCAGGTTCATGATCGCGAAACGGGAGGCGTTCCAGAGTTTGTTGGCGAAGTTCCGGCCCATCTCGAAGCGGCTCTCGCTGAGCTTGATGTCCTGCCCCTCGGAGACGAGCAGCATCAACGAGAAGCGCACCGCGTCGGCGCCGAACTTCGACACCATCTCCACGGGGTCGATGCCGTTGTTCAGGCTCTTTGACATGCGGCGGCCGAGGTCGTCGAGGATCGTGCCGTGGATGTACACCGTGGGGAACGGCACCTCGCCCCGAAACTCCAGACCGGCCATCACCATCCGGGCCACCCAGAAGTAGATGATATCCCGGGCGGTGACCATCAGGGCGGTGGGATAGAAGTACGAAAGCTCCGGGGTCTCCTCCGGCCAGCCGAGCACGGAGAAGGGCCAGAGCTGGGAGGAGAACCAGGTGTCGAGCACGTCCTCGTCCTGGGTCAGGTCGCCGCCGCCGCAGGCCGGACAGGCATCTGGTTTCTCGCGTGCCACGACGGTCTCTTCGCAGCCGTCGCAGTAGTACACCGGGATCCGGTGGCCCCACCAGAGCTGCCGCGAGATCGGCCAGTCGATGTACTTCTCCACCCACTCCAGGTAGAGCTTGCTGTACCGCGCCGGCACGAACTTCACCCGACCGTCCTTCACCGCATCGGCGGCGGGCTCGAGGAGGGGGCGCATCTTCACGAACCACTGCCGGGAAAGGTGCGGCTCCACCACGGTATTGCAGCGGTAGCACTTCGGCAGCGGGATCCGGCGATCCTCCACACGACCGAGGAGGCCAAGCCCGGTCAGGTCGGCCACGATCCTCTTCCGGGCGTCCAGGCGATCCAGACCGGCGTATTCCCCTGCCTCGTCGGTCATCTTCCCGTCCTCACCGATCACGCACACCCTCGGGAGGTCGTGGCGCTTGCCCACCAGAAAGTCGTCGAAGTCGTGGGCGGGGGTGATCTTCACCGCACCGCTGCCCTTCTCCGGGTCGGCGTGGGCGTCGGCCACCACCGGGATCTCCCGGTTCGTGAGGGGCAGAAGCACGGTCTTGCCGATCAGGTCCGTGTACCGCTCATCGTCGGGATGCACGGCCACTGCGGTATCGCCGAGCATCGTCTCCGGACGCGTCGTCGACACGGTCACATGGCGATCCTCCTCCCCCACCACCGGGTAGCGCAGGTCGAAGAAGCTCCCGCCCTCTTCCTCCGCCGGACACTCCTCGTTGCTGAGCGTGGTCAGGCAGCGCGGACACCAGTTCACCAGGGCCTCGTCGCGGTACACGAGCCCCTTCTCGAAGAGGCGCACGAACACTTCCATCACCGCGCGGTAGAGCCCGTCATCGAGAGTGAAACGCTCCCGGCTCCAGTCGCAGGAGCAGCCGAGCGACTTCAACTGATCCACGATGCGATGGCCGAACTTGCGCTTCCACTCCCACACGCGGGAAACGAACGCCTCGCGACCGAGGTCCTCCTTGCGCTTGCCCTCTTTCGCCAGGTCCTTCTCCACCACGTTCTGGGTGGCGATGCCGGCGTGGTCGGTCCCCGGCACCCACAAGGCATTCAGCCCCTTCATGCGGGCCAGACGGATGTAGACGTCCTGGATGACGTTGTTCAGCGCGTGCCCCATGTGGAGAGCGCCGGTGACGTTCGGCGGCGGGATCACGATCGTGTAGGGCGTACGGCGATCGTCCGCCTCCGCGGTGAACACCCCGGCGTCTTCCCAGGACTTATACCAGCGGCTCTCGATCGCCGGCGGGTCAAAGCGCGTGTCCATATCCATCAGTTCCTGCCGATCAGTCTCTCAGTGCGTATTCCAGGAGTTCGTGGCCGTGCTCGACCTTGAGCTCCGCGTTTTCGGCGCCCTCTTCCGAGAACGCCGCCTGCCCGTAATGAGCGGTCCCCGCGCCGGCCAGCACGAAGGGGACGAGGCCTTCGACGTCCCGTCGCGAATCGGAGTCGGAGACGTGGCTCGCCACCACCAGCAACCGGCCCTGCTCTCCGGCGATCAGTTTCTTCGAAAGGGGAGCGAGTACCTCACGGTCGGCCTTCGCGAGGAACTGCGCCTTTCCGGCCCGGTCGCCCTGCCGGCTGGCGGCCAGACCACCGTCGAGGTGGACGATGACCAGGTCCTGGCTCCGCAGCGCGGTGAACGCCTTGTCCTTCAGCACGGACAACCCCGCCTCCTCGGGAACTTCCCGGACGCCGATCCCCGCCGCGTGCGCCAGGCCGAGGAACGACGGGTGCCGTCCCACCGCCGCCGCCTTGCCCTCAAAAGGAAACGGGAGTGCCCCGGGGCGACCGCCGCCCCAGATCCAGATCCCGTTCGCCGGGTTCTCTCCGAGGTCGACACGCACCTGGTTGATCTCGTGCTCCTCGAGCACATTGCCGGCCCGTTCCATCAGCCGGCTGATCACCTCCGCACCGGGGCCGCTCGGGGCATTGGCCGCAATCGGCTCCCCCATGAACGTCGCCGGAGCGTTCGTCCGGATGTCACCGACCTGCCCCCCCCTGACGACCAGGAGGTTGCGCCACCGGCGTCCGAGAACGAAGCGCGTCTCCTCGGTGTCGAGCGCGGCTTGCAGGGCCTTGAGAAGGGTCTCCGCCTCCTGGCCGCCGATGCGCCCGGCACCGGGATCAACCACCGTTCCACCGTAAAGGTTCACCAGGTCACAGCGAAAAGCGATCTCATCCGGCTCGAGGCGGATCTTCAGGGCAAGCGCCAGCAGCGGTCCCGCGGCGAACGGCCCGGCCCCGGGGGCCTGCCCGAAGAGAGAGATCAGCGCATGCTCGTGGGTCACCGGCAGCCCCGGCGGCACGGTCCGCACTCCCCCCACCCGACCGATGGTCGCGAGTTCCGCGATGGTCGGCAGACGGCTGGTCGAAAGCGGGGTCTGGTTCGCATCCGGGCCGGACCGCCGGTCGGCGGCGCCGGCCAGGATGACGACGGCGAGCTTCATCATCGTCTCACTCTTCGGAATCGTCTTTCGGGGCCAGTTGGAACAGTTTCAGGCCAAACTCCTCGTGC
>JAJSAM010000022.1 GCA_024274785.1 Planctomycetota bacterium
AGGACCGCACGTGACAGGATCTCCTCCACAGGTGGATCGCTCCTGCTGGCTGGCTCATGAAAAAGACTGAGATCTGAGAACAGCCGGGCTTGTCGTCCGCGGCGGACCTCATCGAGGGCGAATCTCCGCAGGATTGTTGACATCCAGCCAGCTTCGTTCTGGATGGGTGTCCCCCTCAGGTGGGTGGCGAAGGCCTTCTCGACCAGCGTGAGGACGCCCTCCTCGGCGTTGTTTGCGCCCCAGCCCTGCACGACCAGGGCGTTGATGAGTACCCTCTGGGAGGTATGCATCCAGCAGGCGAGGGGCAGGTCGTCCCCCGTCAGGCAGGATCGGATTGCGTCGAAAAGCCCCCCGGTAGTGCCCGGAATCCGGGGACGCCCGAGGTGCCTGGGCTGGACCATCGACCTATTCTCCATCCACTGGCGTCGGCAGCTCGAAGTTTACGCTATTGGTGAAGGAGGCAGGTGTCAAGGTAGTTGTCGCTCGCTTTGTCATTACCGAGTGCGAACACGGGATTCGAGGGGGTAACTGCGCTCTGGGTGACGGGATCATCGAGGGGGTTCTTCTCCTGCTGTCCAAGGAGCAGGAGAGCGAATACGAAACGAATAGGACGAATAGGCCATCGAATACGCCCCGTAGTGCCGCACCATGTGCGTCCGAGGATCGGGCAGCTGGTTGGTGATCCTCCGGACCCGAAGACGGGGGCGGCCGTCCTCTCCCTCGATCCGCTCGAGTGGATCCGCAGGATCACGAATCAGATACCGGATCCCAAGATGCACATGACCCGCTTCTACGGTGCCTACGGAGACCGCGCGCGCCGGAGCTGCCGCGGCGAAGAGAGCGGCGGTCCCCCCGGCATCGTCGAGACCGAGCCCCTGCCGAAGAGCCGCGCAACCCGGGCGCGGCTCCTCCGCATGGTGTTCGAGGTCGATCCATTGGCATGCCCTCGCTGCGGAGCCCGGATCAAGATCCTCTCCGTCCTCACGGCTCCCACCGTGATCGACAAGATCCTCCGCCACCTCCGCGAGACCGGGAAGGACGACCTCTTCGCCGCCCGGGCACCTCCCGCGGCGTAGCCGCCGCCGCTCCTTCCTCCTTCCTCGAGACCTCACCGGATCCGCAGGGAACCGGCGGGTCCCGGGGAGAGTCCGTCCGGGGACGGGCAAGACCCACGGCGGAGCCGGCCGGAGGGCGACGTCGGCGCGGAGAAGGTCGGGAGGCGACCTGGAGGCGGCAGGAAGCCCCTGGAAGGCCCCGAAAGAGACCCCAGCGGACGCGGAAGGCGGGGGGCGGGGGTTGATGCGCCGGATGATCAGGTTTGGAATCCACTATTCGTCCGATGGCGCCCCAGCTCCGGGCGATGGACAGGATGAAAAAGAAGATCACCGCGCCGACGTTCACGGTCAGGAGGGACCACCAGGAACGATGAGACGATCCATAGCGCGATCTCGAACACTCTTTACCGGCGCCGGAGTGGGGCGGCTGATGCGAATCCCAGCTTTCTCCGTGCCCCCGGCCTTCCCCGGGCGACTTCCTTCCTGCCATGTCAGAGCAGGAAATCCAGCAGCCGGTGGTCCGGGAGGCGCCGGCGCTTTACCGGCCGAGATACCCGGAGCAGACCATCTTCTACCAGCTGGTCCGGGATCACTTCGAGCAGTTCGCCCTGATCCACGAGGAGCGCTTCGAGGCCAGCGACGGCCCTCTCCGTCCGGTGGTCCGCAAGGTGGTCCACCAGTTCCTTTCCTGCGGCCTGCTCGAGAACGGCTTCGCCCGGGTCCGCTGTCCGCGGTGTCAGGCCGAGTTTTTCTGTGCGTTCTCTTGTCAGGTCCGGAATTTCTGCTCCTCATGCCAACAGAAGCGCGCCGTCCTCCTTGCCGAGAAGCTCCGCGAAGAGATCCTGGCGCCGGTCCATCACCGCCACGTCATCTTCACCATCCCGGTGGCGCTGCGGCAGCTCTTCCTCCGGGAGCGAAGTCTGCCGGGCATTCTCCCCCGATGCGCCTTTCTGACGGTGAAGCGCTGCTTGCGGGCGGTGCTGGGTCAGGAGCACGCCCTGCCCGGCATGGTGGCCGCCATCCAGACCTTCGGGAGCAAGGTCGAGTGGCATCCCCACGTTCACAGCCTGGTTTCCGATGGCGTCTTCCTCCCCGGTGGGGAGTATGTGCCTCTGCCACTCTACGATGAGGAGTTCGAGCGACTGCTCACCGAGACTTTTCGGCGGCTGGTGCTCGATGAACTGGTCAAGGCCAACCGGCTGTCTTTGGAATTCCGGGAGAAGCTGCTGACCTGGCAGCACGGAGGCGGCTTTTCGGCCTACGGGAGGCACTTGATCCTCAGCGAAGAGCCGGCCCGGCTGCTGCACATGGCCCGCTACGCGGTGCGCCCACCGGTCGCCGCCGATCGCATCCACGAATCCGACGACGGCCGGATCCTGCTCGACATCCCGCCCGATCAGAAGACCGGTGACACCGCCCTCCTCCTGGATCCCATGGAGTGGCCGAGAAGAATAACCAACCAGATCCCGGATCCCAGACGCCACCTCACCCGATTCTACGGTGCCTATGCCAACCGCCTGAGGAAGCGCTACCGGGCAGAGGACGGGGAGGTCACGGTGCGGCCGGTTGAAGGTGACGGCCGCCGGCCGAAGAGCCGCGCCAGCTGGGCGCGGTTGCTGAAGATGGTTTTCGAGGTGGACCCATTGACATGTCCCCGGTGCGGCGCCCCCATGCAGGTAATCTCGGTGATCACCGCGCCGGCGCTGATCGATCGTCTACTCAACCACCTGCGTGGGAAGGCAAGAGCGCACGGTGGTGACCCTTTGGACGCCCGCGCTCCACCGGCGGCATAGAGGGTGGAGGGTGAGTGAAGGGAAGAAACGCGACGAAAAGGGCGCGCACCGGGAGGGTCTACCCCGAGAGGGGGGGGGACGCGCCGAAACGGCCGGAGAAGGGCGGGTGGGAGCCAAGGGAAGGCCTTGACGGGGGAGAGGACCGCGGATAGCGTCGCGGGTACCAGAAGATGCCGATCCCGGACTGCAGAAGACCGCAAGAGGGTGGTTCCAGGGCAGTGGCCCGGGTCGCCTTCGGGGTTCTGGGGGCGGGGCCGAACGCTGTGGGATTGAAACGCCTATACGTTGGATCGAGCCGAGGTAGCAGGAGGCGGGCTCTCTTCGTCGTCTCGGCTGCAAGGGAGATGGCCTTTGACGACGGAACTCGGTTCCAGACCGGTTACTGGGCGCCGGAGTTCGCCATCCCCTATCAGGCCCTCGCAGGCGCAGGCTACTCCATCGATGTCTCGTCTCCGGGAGGAGTCCCGCCGACCGTAGACCCCAGGTCCCTGGGTTCCGGTCCGGATGCACAGTCCGTACAATCCTGCCTCGAGACCGTACCGGGGCTGCGCCAACCGCTCCCCCTGGAAGGGATCTCCGATGCGGAAACCCGGGAGTACTGCGCGGTCGTCCTGCCCGGGGGGTACGCTCCCATGGTCGATCTCGCCTTCTCCGACGCGATGGCCAGCGTCCTTCGCTGCGCCCTGGATCGAGGGCTGGTGATCGCCGCCATCTGCCACGCACCCGCCGCGCTCCTTTCCACCTGGAACCCGGGCGAACCCTGGCCCTTCCTGGGATTCCGCATGGTGTCGTTCACGAATGCCGAGGAAAGGGCCTGGAACGGGGAAAACCGCCTGTCCTGGCAGGTTGAGGACCGGCTGCGCGACGCCGGCGGAGTGTTCGTCCATGGGGGTGTATGGGAATCGAAGGTGGTGACGGATCGAAACCTCGTGACCGGACAGAACTCTCCCTCAAGTCAGGATTTCACGCGTGCCGTGCTGGAAGCCGTCACCGCATTCGAATCCGGGCTGGGTAGCGAGGTCGAGAGCGAAGAGGAAGCAAACGGCGAAACCTGAGAAGTCCGGAGACCTCAGGTTTCATCCACAACCACCCCGGTGCCGAGGCCACGCCGAGCGAGGTGGAACGGGTGGCAGGAGCAACAGTTCCGGAACGTAGCGAAGAGGGTGGGGTTCCCCGGACTGCCCCCTCACGACCTGCGGCACGTATTCGGGTCGACCCTGGCCGAACTCGGCGTGCCGATCACCGACATTCGGAATCTCACGGGCCCCGAGACCGTCCGGAACACCCAGCGCCACGCAAGGAACTCCCCGGAGGATTGGGAGAGCGGGCGATCGCGAGGATGGAGGCGGACAGCCCCGATGAGAGAAGACCACTACCCCGCCACTGGAGATGGGTGACGCCCTGGCAGCGTGCCG
The DNA here is from genome assembly GCA_024274785.1 of Planctomycetota bacterium. Lineage (GTDB taxonomy): Bacteria > Planctomycetota > JAJSAM01 > JAJSAM01 > JAJSAM01 > JAJSAM01. Next base: position 4,264 of record JAJSAM010000022.1, read on the forward strand.
GGCCCCTGGGTGAGACAGACTCGCGTCGTCTGCGGCGTCGCTCGGCGAACGGGGCCGCGGTATCTCAGGGGGGCCGGCCCCCCTACGGGCAGGGCTCCGCACGCTCCGCCATGACCTACCCCCACAGGGATCGGCAGTCTGTTACTGATCAAGAAACGTGCCCCCCTGGGAAGCGCCCTGGAAGAGGCGGAGCCCGTAGGGCGTAGCCTCTTCCAGGGCGTCGCGTAGCTCCCCGGGGAGCCCCGGGAGGTCGCCTCAGGTCTTTGGCAATTCCTCTCCTGGTAAGGTCTGAGGGTTCAGACAGCCGCCGAGGGAGGGGGACAAGAGGTGATTTCAATGACGACCCACCTGACCATCCCTGCACTGCATGTGGACGGGGTACCCAAGAAGGCCATCGCCCGCCGTCTCGACATCGACGTGCGCACCGTGCGTAAGTACATGCGACGTTTCGAGGTCGGAGACACCGCTCTCGAGCGTGTGGCGGTCCCCAGGAAGCTCGATCCCTTCAAGGAACTGATCGAACAGAAGGTGATCGCGGGCTTGACCGCGGTGCAGATTCATCAGGACCTGCAGGAGCTCCCCAACTTCGATGCATCCTATCCCACCGTCCAGCGGGAGGTGAAGGCGCTGCGACGAGAGGATCCGGTGGTTTATTGCCGGATGCGGTTCCTGCCCGGAGAGGAGGCCCAGATCGACTTCGGCGAGATCGGCAAACTGCTGGTCGACGGTCAACTGCGCAAGGTCTATCTCTTCGCCATGACGCTGTGCTTCTCCCGCATGGCCTACTACGAGCTGGTTCTGGATCAAACCGTGCCCAGCTTCCTCGGGGCCATCCGGCGGGGCTTTGAGTACTTCGGCGGCGTCCCGGCCCGGCTCAAGCCGGACAACCTGCGCTCCGCGGTGATCATCGATCGCCTGGGGCAGCGCTACTACCAGGATGACTTCTTTCGTTTCTGCCGGCACTACGGGACGGTCCCGGACGCCGCCCGGATCCGTACTCCCACCGACAAAGCCCGGGTGGAGCGGGACATCGGCTACGCCAAGACCAGCTGCTTCAACGTAAGTGTCCGCCGCCAACCCCATCTACCGCTCGCCGCTCTCATCCCGCAGAATCAGCCGCCAGGCCCCTTTCTTGGAGGTGAGGTATGGCGGTACCGAAGTTGACGGCGAAGGAGCGGCAGTTTCGCTCCCTGATGTCGGAGCGGGCGAAGAGCGGTCTCTCCATGGCGCGGTTTGCACGATC
>JAJSAM010000023.1 GCA_024274785.1 Planctomycetota bacterium
CCGGACGGGAGCCAAGTCCACATCCTCACGAACCTTTCTCCGGAGCGGCTCTCGAAGGTCGAGGTCTATCTCCGGATCACCCGGCGGTGGCGGCAGGAGAACTTCTTCAAGTACATGCGGGCGAACTATGCGCTCGACGCTCTGGTCTCCTTTAAGACGGAGCCGGCGGACGGGGAGCGGAAGATTCCCAACCCGGCCTGGAAGACGCTGGACCGCGAGGTGAGGGCGAAGCGGAAGAAGCTCCGAGGCCTGACGGTGGCACTGGGAGAAGGAGCGAAAGAGAAAGACCAGGGAGGGCGTCCGACCCTCCGGGGCTTCAAGGGATCGGTCTTCCAGACGGGGCCGGCGCTCGCCGATGCGGAGCAGGAACTGGCGAAGACTCTCGAGGCCCGGTCCGCGGTGCCGAAGCGGATCCGGGTAAAGGACCTGGGGGGAGAGCCCGCGGTGCGGCTGGAGTTCGAAAGGAAGCTCCTGACCGACGCGATCAAGATGTGTGCCTATCGGGCCGAATCCGGACTCGCGAACGCAATCGGCCCTCACTACTCCCGCTCCTCGGAAGAAGGAAGAAAGCTGATCCAGGAGGCGCTGCATGCGGCGGGAGATCTCGAGGTTACGGATCGAATAGTGAAGATCACGCTGGAGCCGCTGTCGTCTCCGCACCGGACAGCCGTACTGGAGAAACTATGTGAGATCTTGAACGGGAAAAGTGCAATCTACCCGGGGACGAAGCTCCGGCTGCGGTACGCCGTCCGCGGCTCGAAGTGGGTCACGGAAGCGAACGGCGTATGTCAGGAGTTCTGAGGCTTGGTGCGAGGGAATGGGGGTGAGGCGATGACCGCTTGAATCTCTCTCTGAAACCCAGCGCGTGAAAGCCCGTCCGGGAAGGCCGGATTGGGCCGGCCGGTAGCGAGTCTTGCGTGGTCTCGGGGTGACCCAAGCTGCGAATCATGGACAGCGGGGCGCGTCTCCGACACTCATCTGGTCTTTCCATCCTCTTTCGCTCCATACCACTGCTCCGGCGTGCCTCAGCGATTGCCCCTTCGGCCGCCCGTCTGTCAACCACCGGACGGTGCTTGATGTCCCCGCACACCACGGTAGTGTCCCACGACTGCAATTCGTGTAGCAGAAGGGAGATACGACTGATGGCAGCGCGGCGAAGACGCAGAGACACCGACCCGAAGAAGGTGGTCGGCTACGTCCGGGTCAGCACCGACGAGCAGGCTCTCGGACCGGAAGCCCAGAAGACGGCCCTCGAAGCGTGGTGTAAGGCCCACGAAGCCGTCCTGATATCCGTGTGTGAGGACATCGGAATATCCGGGGCGGCACCCCTCGAGAAGCGTCCGGGCCTCAACCAGGCGCTCGACACGCTCACCCTGGAAGGCGCTGGCGTCCTGCTGGTTGCCAAGCGGGACCGGCTGGCCAGGGACGGATGAGAAAGTAGGTACCCGACCCAAGGTAACAACCTTCACCAGCGTGTGGGATGCAGACGAACGATCAATGAAGATTGTTAGCTTGGGTCGGGTACCTGTCCCTACGCGAAGGTCCGCGAGGACATCGCCGCGAAGAAGTCGGCCGACCGGCCCTGCGTCTCCATCTGTGCGGGTGCCGGATGTGTCGCGTCGGGGGCCGGCGAGGTGATCGAAGCCTTCAAGGCGGAACTTGTGGCGCAGGGTCTGGACACCGACATCGACACGCGCGGCACCGGTTGTCCCGGGTTCTGCGAGCGTGGCCCGGTGGTGGTCCTTCACCCCGAGGGTACCTGCTATCTGCAGGTCACGCCGGAGGACGTCCCGGAGATCGTCGAAAAGACCCTGAAGGGCGGCGAGATCGTCACGCGCCTGCTCTACGAGGATCCCGGTACCGGCGAACGGGCGACCTGCGAGTGCGACATTCCGTTCTATGCGCAGCAGCAACGGACCCTGCTCAAGAGCAACATCAAGGTCGACTCCCGGTCGATCGACGACTATCTGGCGATCGGTGGATACACCGCGCTCGCGAAGGCCCTTTTCGACATGAGCCCGGAGACGGTGCTCGAAGAGGTCAAGAAGTCGAACCTCCGTGGCCGCGGCGGCGCCGGCTTCCCGGCGGGGCGGAAGTGGGAGGGATCCCGTAATGCTCCCGCCGACGCGAAGTACGTGATCGTCAACGCCGACGAGGGCGACCCCGGCGCGTTCATGGACCGGGCGCTGCTCGAGGGCAACCCGCATTCGATCCTCGAGGGGCTGATCATCGGCGGCTACACGATCGGCGCAAGAGAGGGCTACATCTACGTCCGGCAGGAGTATCCGCTGGCTGTCGAGAACATCCGGTTCGCGATTCTGCAGGCGGAAGAACTCGGCCTGCTCGGCGAAAACATCCTCGGCTCCGGGTTCAGCTTCAAGGTGATCGTGCACAAGGGCGCGGGCGCGTTCGTCTGCGGTGAATCGACCGCGCTGATGACGTCGCTCGAGGGCCGGGTGGGGGAGCCCCGGCCGAAGTACGTGCGAAGCAACGTCAAGGGGCTGTGGGGCAAGCCGAGTGTGCTGAACAACGTCGAGACCTGGGCCAACATCCCGCTCATCGTGAACCGCGGCGCGGACTGGTTCACGAAGATCGGGACGAAGACCAGTACCGGCACGAAGATCTTCTCGCTCGTCGGCAAAATCACGAATACGGGCCTCGTGGAAGTGCCGATGGGCATCACGCTCGACGAGATCATCAACGGGATCGGCGGGGGCATCCCGAACGGGAAGAAGTTCAAGGCGGTGCAGACCGGGGGGCCGTCCGGCGGCTGCATTCCGGCGGACATGCTCCATCTGCAGGTGGGGTTCGACGAACTCACCGCAGCCGGCTCCATGATGGGTTCGGGCGGCATGATCGTCATGGACGAAGACAACTGCATGGTCGACGTGGCCCGCTACTTCATCAACTTCCTCACCGAGGAGTCCTGCGGCAAGTGCGTGCCGTGCCGCGAGGGGCTGCGCCAGATGCACCGGATCCTGACGCGGATCTGCGAGGGCAACGGCAAGGAGGGCGACATCGAGACGCTGGAGGAGCTCTCCGGATGCGCCATCGACGCCTCCCTCTGTGCGCTTGGAAAGTCGGCTCCGAACCCCTTCCTATCGACGCTCCGGTACTTCCGTTCGGAGTATGAGGCGCACGTGAACGAGAAACGCTGTCCGGCGCTCTCCTGCCGGGGCATGGTCTCGTACTGGATCGATCCGGAGAAGTGCCGGGGCTGCCGGATCTGCATGAACAAGTGCCCGGAGCAGGGGATCGAGGGCGGCAAGAAGGAGATCCACGTCATCGATCAGGAGAAGTGCGACCGGTGCGGTGTCTGCTTCGAGGTCTGCCCTGAGCGCTACGACGCGGTGGTGAAGATCTCCGGTGCACCCGTTCCACCGCCAATTCCGAAGGAAGAGCGCATCATCGTTACGGCAGGTGGACAATGAGCGACTTCACGATGCAGATCGACGGGCGGGAAGTGCAGGCCGCCGCCGGCGAGACCGTCCTCGAGGCTGCGAGGAACGCCGGTATCGAGATCCCCACCCTCTGCCACCACGAAAAGCTCGAACCCCATGGCGGCTGCCGCCTCTGCATCGTCGAGCTGGACTTCGGCGAGTGGACCCAGCTCGTGGTCTCCTGCGTCTACGAGGCGAAGCCGGACCTGAAGGTCGCCACCAGGTCCGACAAGATCGACCGGCACCGAAAGACCATCCTCGAGCTGCTGCTCGCCCACGCTCCGGATTCAGAGCCGCTGAAGGAAATGGCGAAGGAGTACGGCGCGAACCAGAGCAGGTTCGAGCAGGAGCCCTCCTTCTGCATCCACTGCGGTCTGTGTGTGCGCTATTGCGCCGAGGTGAAGGGCGCGAACGCCGTCGGCTTCATCGACCGGGGCACACGGAAAGAGATCGCCTTCCTCCCCGAGATCGCAAAGGTGGAATGCGAGTCCTGCAAGGAGTGCTTCCCGCTCTGCCCGACGTCCTACGCGCAGGCGGCGTATGTGCTGATGGAGTCGCTGGCGGCCCGCTGAGCACACCTACCCGTCGCAGGAGAACGGCTCCGGGCCATCCGTCATGCGAAGGAGGGGGGCGGCAAGGTCGCCGACAGGCCCGAAGAGGCGAAGGCGGTCTCCCTCGGCGAAACGGTCCTCGGCCAGTTCGGCACCCCGGAGGACGTGGCGAACGTGGCGATGTTCCTGGCATCCGACCTGGCCCGCCACGTGACCGGAGAGGTCATGCGGGTGGACGGAGGCCGGTACATCTGAACCAGGTCAAACCCCTCCGGGGGTGGGTGCCTCCCGGTCCCTGGAGGGACGACCTCCGTGTCGTCCACTAGTCTTGGCAAACGGCGCAGCGCAGCGTCCAAGGCGGCGTTAAGGAAGGTCCTCGAAAACACCAAACTCAAGAAGGACGTGCGCATGGCGGCGATGAACGCCATCGCGGTGCACTTCAAGACCTCCTCCGACCTCACCTACCTCTGGTCGAAGGCGTCCTCGGACGCCGATCTGAAGGCCCGCTACTACTGGCTCAAAAAGAACGTCTACAACATGGGGGGGAAGTAGCATGACCAGCGATAAGGGTATCGCTCTTTCCCGCCTGCTGTTCTGGAGTGTCATCTTCCTGACCGCGGCCGGGGTCTCCCTGCCGTTTTTCACCACCCCGGTGATGGCGACCGATTCTGATGGCGATTCACTTTCTGACTCCTTCGAAGCAGCCCTCGGAACGAATCCCAATAGCAATAATAGTGATGGAGATGGCTACACGGATTGGGAGGAGATCTACATTTATGGAACAGATCCCAACAATATAGACAGCGATGGAGATGCGATAGAGGACCATCTCGACTCACTACCGTTGGATAGTGGGGCCGACGCGGGCGGCCGGACCACCCCCTCCCCAGCCATCACCAGCAACCTCACCAAGTGCCCGGTGCCGTCCTCCTGCGCCATGGTGGGATCCGGGATCAACGCCATCAGCGGTGAGTTCACCAAGACGGTAGCGGTGCTGGATTTCGGTCCGAGCTACCGCGGCCGCAACCAGCTGGTCCTCACCTACCTCTCCGGAATCACGCACAACGGTCTGTTCGGACGGAACATTATTACGAACTGGGAACTCTTCGCCGCGGAGCAGGGTAACGGGGACGTGATCATCACCACGCCCTACGGGCTCTGGGAGTTCGATGAAGACGGCGTCGGGGGATACATCGCCCCGGACGGTGTCTTCTTCAGGCTCGATAAGGAGACCCAGGCCGACATCTTCATTCTGACCGCCGAGCGGGGCGGCCACATCTGGCAGTTCGATGCCAGCAACGGCTCGCTGGACGAGATCAAGGACCGCTTCGGCAACACCACCACCATCACCAGAAACGGCTCCGGCCAGATCACCGCGGTGGAATTCCCGGAGGGGAACACGGTCACCCTCTCGCAGTACGGCACCGGCCGCTACGAAAAGATCTCCGATTGGAACACCCCGGCCAGAGAGTGGGAATTCACCTACAACTGCTTTGACGAGCTGGCCAAGGTCACGGATGCCGAGGATCGCACCTGGCAGTTCCGCTCCATGAACGGCAGCTCCGACAACCTGCTGAACTACAACATGACCCAGGTGATCCTGCCGGGCGGCGGCATCCAGATGGAGCTTCGCTACGATGAGTACGACCGGGTCACCAAGCAGTTCCTGGCGGGCCCCAACACCAGCCTGACCTACTCGGGAACCACCACCGACGTGACCGACTTCTCGGGGAACGACCTCCGCTTCACCTTCACCGCAGGGGCGATCGTCCCGGACAGCCTGATCCAGTACAGCAACCGCGACGTCCGCGCCGGCGACCCGGCGAACTGGACCACCAGCTTCGAGCACAACAGCGACCACCTCCGCACCGAGACGGTCTTCCCGGAAGGGAACCGGATGGACGTGGCCTACAACAGCGTGGGCTGCGCCACCGAGCTCCGACAGAAGGCCACGGATACGGACACCGACAACAACACCACCGACCATGTCAGCACCTTCACCTACGGCGCCACCTACTACCAGCTCGAGGACAGCACCGATCCGAATGGGGAGACCACCGAGCGGACGCTGAACGGCGACGAGCTGGTGACCCGGATCGACTACCCGGACATCACCCACCCCGACCCGGACATCTCGATCTACACAACCATGACCTGGAACAGCAACGGTCAGCTCTCGACCCACACCGACGGCGAGGGGGTGGTCAGCAAGTACGAGTACGACGCTTCAGGGGTGGACAAGGGCCTGCTCTATGCGAAGACGGTGGACTACCACGTCAGCACTGGCCTGAACCTGGTCACCAGCTTCAGCTATGACCAAAACCGCACTCTGGTCTCGGTTACGGACCCGGACGGTGAGCCCACCTCGTTCATCACCAACAAGGTGGGACAGCGGACCAATCAGATCCGCGGCGACACTCTGGGCTACGAGACCGAGTACGTCTACGGGACCAACGGTTTCCTGATCGGCAAGAACGTGGAGAACGTCGACGAGACCGGAACCCGGGACACCACCACGCCGTGGATCTCTACCACTTTCAGCCCGGACGCCCTGGGGCGGCCCACCAGCGTGGAAGAGGCGCTCTTGACCGGCACCCGCACCACCAGCATCGCCTACGGTGGAAACGGCGAGGTGAACCAGATCACCTTGCCGGAGGGCAACATCGTCAAGCAGATCTGGGACGAGCGAGGGCTGCTCG
>JAJSAM010000024.1 GCA_024274785.1 Planctomycetota bacterium
AGGCCCGGTCCGCGGTGACGTCGCCCTTGCCGAATGATGCGAACTCCGCGGCGGTCGAGGGGCAGAAAACCTCCACCGCGATCCCTTCCCGAGCGAGCGGCTCGACCCACGACTGCAGCCTGCTGACCGTGCCGTAGTGTCCTTCGGGGTATGCGGAGAAAAACGCCGCGGTCAGCGGCCGGCCGCCGGCAAAAGGGGGTCTGGTCCCTGTTCCCGCGGCGGTCTTGCGAAGGGTTCTCGCCAGGCGCCCGAAACCGAGGATGGCGCCGAGGAGCATCCGCCTTTCACTGCCAGGTGTCCTGTCCCGACTGTTGCCCAAGATCCCTCTCCCGCGCATCGCCGCGCGTCCCTACACTATGGGCCGAACGATGGCGACACGACACTTTGAATCGGGCGCGAGCCCGAAGCGGGAGCAGCTTGTGACGGCAGGCCGGGCGGCGATTCTGGTGGTGAACGGCGGGGCGGATCCGGTAGAGGGGCGGTGGCTCGACCTCTGCATGACCTCGATCCGCAAGTTCACGAAGTGGCCCGATCACCGGGTCTACGTCTGGAACAACAACGTCGATGACGAGGCGGTGGAGGAGATCGCCGGCCGCGCGGATGACACCGAACTCATCCAGGCCGGCCCGGAGGAGACGCTCACCCATCCCCACGCCGATCCCCTGCAGCGCCTTTACGAACGGGCGCGCGACGATGGCGCCGAATTCGTCGTCGCTTTCGACAGCGACGCACTCCCGATCGCCACGGGGTGGTTGACCGACCTGATCGAAGCGGTCCGCGGAGGCGCGGCGATGGCCGGTGCGTGGCGGGACGAATTGCCGGCCGACGTGCGCCCGCCCTATCTCCACGCCAGTTGTCTCCTGGCGCCGGTCTCCTTCATCGAGGTAAACGGCCTGCGTTTCGACTACTTCTCGGGCGATCAGAGCATCCGCCAGGACACGCTCTCCTCCTTCACGGATCTCGCGACGGCGAAGGGGCTCTCCATCGGGAAGTGGCGGCGCAGCAACCGGCATGATCTCCACCGCCTGATGGGGGGGATCTACGGCGATATGGTCTATCACCACGGCGCGGGCTCCCGGGACAACGTCCGGTTCTGGGACGACGCGCACCTTGAAGCGATCCACGAGGAGAACACCGCAATCCGGGACGACCTCGCCCGGTTTCTGTTGACTGATCGGGAAGCGTATCTCGACTGGTTGCGCGGCCGGGGCAGCGTCGGCGCCGTGGCGGCGGAGGATCGCTTCGTGTTCGTCCTCGGCATGCACAGAAGCGGGACGAGTTGCCTAGCCGGTTGCCTGGAGCGCTGCGGCGTGCACCTCGGCGACGTCAGCCGCCAGGATCCCTTCAACGCGAAGGGGAACCACGAGTTGCGCGACGTGGTGCGGCTGAACGAGGAGATCCTGGTCGCGGCGGGCGGAGCGTGGGACGACCTGCCGGGGGAAGTCGCGCTCGGTGACGAGCACCGGGAAGCGATCTTCGAATCCGCCGGGCAACTCCTCGCGCGGGTCCCTTGTGGCCTGAAGGATCCGCGCGTCCTGTCGCTGATCGAGACCTGGAGGGAGGCTGCTCGGCGTCCGACGTTCCTCGGGACGTTTCGGCATCCGGTCGCGGTGGCCCGGTCGCTCGCCCGCCGCAACGAGTGGCCGGCCGAGAAGTCGTATGCCCTCTGGAAGAGCTACAACGAGTTGCTGGTCGCCCTTCATCGCGAGGCGCCTTTTCCGATCGCAGCCTTCGACCTTTCGGACCCGGAGGACTATGTCGCACGGGTGGCGGGCGTGGCGCTCTCCCTCGGCTTGAAGCCCGATCTCGGCGCCCTCCACGACTTCGTCAGCAGCGGCCTCGACCACGCGCCGATCGGCGACGAGGACGTGCCGGCGGAGTGCCGGGAACTCTGGGACTACCTCGTGTCGAACTCCCGCGGGCTTCCCGTCGACGGTTCGTTCGAGGCCGGTCTGCTCACTTTTCTCGAAGACCGCCGGCGCTTCGCCGAGGAGTGGGGAGAGGGGCCGACGGCGCCGGGCCTGGCCTCCCGATTTCTCGGGCGACTCCGGCGGGTCTTTGGGAAGTAGCTTTCGCGATCGGGATGGGGGAGTAACCTGCTGCCCATGAGCAGGCGCGGCTTCATCCTCGGTCTCGATGGCGAGAACCTCGAACTTCTTCGCGAGTTCGTTTCGCGCTACGACATGCCGGCCATCGCTTCGATGCTCGAATGTGGCCGATCCGGTCCACTCGATCCCTGGATCAATCCCCTGACGCCGCCCGCCTGGTCCACCATGCTCACCGGCACCTGGTTCCCCCGGCACGGCGTGGCCGGGTTCGTCCTCCACGACCCGGCGACCCGAAGAGAGAAGCTGGCGCGGTACGCCGACATCCAGGACGAGACGATGCTCACCGCCGCCGACCGGCAGGGCGCCGCGGTGATCTCCCTCAACATGCCGATGACGTCTCCGCCGCCGGAGCTCGAGCACGGCACCGTGGTCTCCGGGTTCGACCATCCGGGAGGCGACGCTCCCTTCGCTCGTCCGGCGGCATTTCAGGATCGCATTTGCGAACTGCTCCCGGACTACGACCCGATGATGCCGGAGAAGAAGTTCCCGGAGGGTGAGCGGGAAGGGCGCGCTCACTACCTCGGGGTGCTGGCAGCGAGGGTCGTGGAGCGGCTCGCCGTACTCGAGGCGGCGCTGGCCGCCACGCCTCCGGCGCTCGCCATCATCCAGTGCCAGGAGACGGACCTCCTCCACCACTGCGGAATGGACCTGGCCGAAGACCCCGGCAGCGGGACGCCGGAGGAGCGGCGCGCGCTCCGCGAGATGTACGAGGGCATCGATCGCCTGGCGGCCCGGTTGCTCGAGCATGTGGGCGATGACGGCCTCGGACTCATCGTGAGCGACCACGGCGGTATTCGCGGTCGCGCGGTGGTGCAGTTGAACAACCTCCTGGTCGAGTGGGGATACGCCACGATGATCGAGGGGGCGGACGGCACTCTCGCGCGGCCGGATGAGATCGGCATGAAACTCGCCACCCGCGTCAAGCGCCGCGTTCGCCGGGCGCTCGGCCAGCCGGCGGTGGACGAGGAGGGTCGGATCGCCGCCGCCGCCCAGGTGAACCGGGAGATCCAGCTCCACTTTGGAGAGACCCGTCTCTATGTCGGGTTCGGCGATCACCTCGGTGTGCTCTTTCCCGGCGACGGGAAGCCGCTCGATACGGGGGAACTTCAGGAACTCACCCGGCGCCTCCGCGAGTTCCGGCTGCAAGACGGCACCACGGCCTTTGCGGAGGTGCTTCCCGGCGCGGAGGTGTTCCCCGACGGAATCGGTGTCGAGCGGATCGTGCCGGAACTCGTGATCGTCCCCGAAGACGGTGTGTTCATCGGCCGCCGCACCGGCGGAGAGACCGTGGTGCCCTACCACGAGGTCGTCGGCGCGCACCGGCGTTACGGCGTCTACTGCTGGTCGGGTGTGGGCGTGACCACCGACCCCGACGCGCCGGTGATGCCGCTCACCGCGGTGTTCCCGACGGTCTTCAACGCGCTCGGCCTGTCCTATCCCGAGGGCCTCGACGCCGATCCGTTTCCGGGGGTGGCGGATGGTGAGGGTGCCGCCGACCTCGCGCCGCGCGAAGGCGGGAGCGACGCCGACCCGGAACTCACCGAGCAGGAGGAAGAGGAGCTTCGGCGCCGGCTCACAGACCTGGGGTACATGGGCTGAGCCGTACGCATTGATGAAACTGGTGCCAGGCACCGCTTGGTTGGCACTCTCGCGAATTCACACCGATTTCCGGGTTTCGCCTGGTGCCTGGCACCCTGTTGTTCTGATCAGGGCACCGATGGAGGTTGAGAGCGGGGGGAGGGATCTACGGCGAGGAATGCGAAAACACCGCGGACCCGACCGGGTTCAGGCGCAGCCACTGCGCCCGGCTCGGACTCCGTCAGTGCCGATTGCTGGGAAACATGTGCTTCAAGGTAATCCCTCTGTTCCGCGAGCGCGCGATTGCGACTCGGCAGGGTATCCTACCCGTTGCGCGGATCGGGTCCATTGAATCCATCAGCGCGCTTGACTGATGCGGCTTCCCTGGCTAGCATCCACCCCGCTCAGACCGGCACTCTGGCGGACTCACACCACAGGCCAGGAGATGATGATGTCGTCGACCTCGCGTTGTGGTGCTCAGTGGTTGTGTTTTGTCCTTGCGCTCCTCGCATTCACCCTGCTTTCGGTATCTCCAGCACTTGCGCTGGACGATGGGCCCGCGGACGGCTCACCGGCGGATGAACCCGCGGCGACCGATCCTCCCCCGCTGCCCCTCCACCAGTTCGAAGGCGGCGGCGGACTGTTCACGACGCTGCAGGCCTACCTGGTGAATCCGTCGCCCGAAGGCGAATTCGTGGGCCTGCCGTCGTTCGGTTACATCCACGTCAACATGGGGTACAGCCGACACCTCGAGGCTCTCACCGCCACCTGGACGCTCGGCGGGCGCATTGAACTCGGCTTTGCCTGGAACTTCTTCGACATGGGGGACCTGGGAAAGGAAGCGTACCAGTCATCAGAGGGGTTGGTCGACCTCAGCGAAGACTCCGTGAACCTCCTCAACTTCAACATCCGCGGGATGTTGCTGAAGGACTCCGGACCGGACGGGTGGATGCCGGGTCTGACTCTCGGCGTGCATTACAAGTACAACAGCACGGTCAATACGCTCGACGACGACATGTCCGGTGGACTCGAGGAGATCGGGATCGAGGACAACGCGGGGGTCGATTTCACCCTGGTCGCCACGAAGTACCTGAAGGCGGACTGGATGCCGGTTCCGGTGATCGCGACCGCCGGGGTCAGGGCGACCAAGGCCGCCCACGTCGGTCTGCTGGGGTTCACCGACGAGTACACGTTCCAGGGAGAGTTCAGCCTCTGCAGCCCGATCACCGACGAATTCTGGGTGGCTGCGGAGTATCGCTTCAAGCCGAGCGAGTACGAGCCGATCCCCGGTCTGGTCGAGCGTGAGCAGGATTGGTGGACGATCGATGTCTGCTACCTCCCGACCAGTCAGGTCTCCATCGCCATCGGGTATGGGCACTTCGGTTGGGTCCTGAATCATCAGGCCAACCGCTCTTTCGGCATCGCGGTCAAGTTCGAGTTCTGAGAGGACAAGGTGATGAAGCGCATTGAGAATATTGGCCTGCCGGATGTGCAGGCGGTTTACTCCGGTCCGGAAGGTGATCTCTGGGAGCTCGTCATGGGCGAGCAGATCCACATCGGTGGTTTCGCTTCCTCGATGGATCTGGCGGAGCGCGCCGGCATCGTCCCGGGTTCGGTCGGTATCGACCTCTGCTGCTGCAACGGAGCGGGAATGCGTTTTCTCATCCGCTTCCGTGGCGTCGCGGAGATGACCGGCGTTGACGCGACCGAGAGGGTTGTCGAACTCGGCCGGCGGCGTTGTCGCGATGAGGGACTCGGCGAGCAGAACCGCTTCCTCGTGGCCGATGCGACTGAGAGCGGCCTTCCGGGGGCGAGCGCCGACTTCGTCTGGGGGGAAGACGCGTGGTGCTACGTGGAGGACAAGGACAAGCTGGTGGCTGAGGCGGCCCGGCTGGTCAGGCCCGGCGGAACTGTGGCCTTCACCGACTGGGTCGAGGGACCGGCCGGCCTTTCCCCGGAGGAGGCCGAGAGGCTGCTCCGCTTCATGAAGTTCCCCGGCATCCAGGACATCGACGGCTACTCCGCGGCACTCACCGCGTGTGGGCTCGAGGTGAGTGTGGCCGAGGACACCGGCCGATTCCCGACGCATATCGATCTCTATCTGGAGATGCTCGGAAAACAGCTCACCTATGACGCGCTGAAGATCATCGGGTTCGATCTGGAGATGATGGGAGGGATGGAAGCCGAGATGAAGTTCATGCAGACTCTCGCTCACCAGAAGAAGATCGCACAGGGCATGTTCGTGGCCACCAGACCCTGATCTCCTTCAAACTCACCGGCGGGAGTTTCCGCTCATCCCTTCATGCGGGAAGTGAGAAACGGTCCGGATGAAGGGCCGGTGAGAGCGGAATGCGACCGGGGGAGCGACTGCTCCTCCGGCGTCTTCCCGCCGGTCCCTGCTCCCGGCCACCCTCCCCGCGCGGTCTCGCGCGGCGGCGAAGCTCGTCCGGGACCGCCCGGGACTCGGCGTCGACCCCGTGCCGGCGATCGTCGGGGGCGGCGGGTCGGACCCCATGCGACGAACTCGGTACGTCGCGTCCCGGTCTCCCGGGTGCGGGAGCTCCTGGCGCCGGTACCGAAGCGGAAGGAGGAAGCTCCTCCGTTCGGCTCGTCGAACCTGCTGATCTACCTGCTCAGTAGCAGGCCTTGCTCTGTTCGCGGAACTGGTGGCTGTTCTTCGGCGGGCCGAAGAACTGTTCATGAGCGACAAGGCCTTCCGGCGGTGGGAGCCTGCGACGTTTCGATGGCGACCGGGGTGAAGTTCAGACTCCAGAAATGGGGTTGGCCCCTATTGCCTCGAACTGCTCCGAGAGCCGGTCCCAACCGAGATCTCGCACGGAGGTCCGGCGCGCCTCCGCCCGGGCCCCTGTTTCGAGCGCCGCATCCACCGATGCCAGGAAGCTCTCCGCATCCGAGCCGTACTTCACGTGCGGCGCAAGCTCGACGAGGTCGTCCCGCACCGGCGCATATACCGCCGGTACGCCCATCGCCAGTGCTTCGACGACCTTCAGTGGGAAGCACGAACGGTTGATGCGGCAATCCCGGTAGGGGGCGATGGCCACATCGAAGGCCGCCACGTAGTCGGGGATTCGTTCGCGGGGGCGGAATCCGAGGACCCGCACGTTCGGCAGGTCGGTGAGGGTTTTCGGCAAGGTCCCCACCGCGCCGCCGACCAGCACGAAACCGCAGTCCGGCCGCGCCGAGGCGACGGCGATGAGCAGGGGCAGGTCCAGTCGCTCGGCGTTGATCGTTCCCGCAAAACCGAGCAGCGGCCGGGGCAGCCCGGAGAGGTCCGGCGGCGCCGCCCGGGACCCCGGCGTGAACCGGCGCTCGTCGTACCCGAGCGGGAGCAGTTCGACGCGGGGATGTCCGGTATTCCGCAGCCGCTCCCGGATCGGCTCGGTGATGGCGACGACCACGTCCGCGATCTCCATCGCCTCCTGCTCCCACTCGAGCAGCCGATGGTCGCGCTCGCCGTCGTAGGTCTCCGAGTAGTCGTCGATGGCGTGGTAGACGATGCGGTCGGGGTGAACCTCATGCACGACGTCGAGCGGAGCGCCGACGTACAGCACCGCCGTCAAGCGATCGGTTCCCCGGGGCAGCGCGCCCCGTATGGCCCTGGCCGCCGCGCGATCACCGGCCCGCTTCAGGAATCCGAACCGCTGCAGCGGCCAGTCCAGGGGCCGAATCGATACTACGTCATCGGGCCCCTCCGGCCTGCGTTCGCGGAAGAACCCCGCCGGATCCTCCAGGTAGACGACCGGGCGACGCCTGGAGATTCGCGCCGCCAGGTGGTGCCGCGAAGACCACCGTCCTTCGAAACCGATCCGTCCGAAGAATGCGAATGCGCTCGTCATTGATATACGGTTGCAAAATCCGGCACGGAAGGGTAGTTCGGGCGGAATGTGTGGAATTGCCGGCATCGCTGGACCGGGCGCGGAACGCCATCGCGAAGCACTTTCGCGGATGGTGGCGTCCCTTCGACATCGCGGTCCGGACGGGGAAGGGACGCACTTCTTCCCCGACTGCGCGCTCGGCCACACCCGGCTCTCCATCGTCGATCTCGACACCGGCGGCCAGCCCATGCTCGGGCCCGGGGGTGAGACCGCCATCGTGCTGAACGGGGAGATCTACGGCTACCGGGCCATCCGGGAGGAACTCGCGGCCTGCCCGTTCAGGACCACCTCCGACACCGAAGTCATCCTCATGCTCTACCTCCGGCATCACCAGCGTTTGCCGGAGCGGGTTCCCGGGATGTTCGCCTTCGCCCTGTGGGACGAGAAGCGGCGGAGCCTGCTGGCGGCGAGGGATCGGTTCGGGGAGAAGCCGTTCTTCCATGCGCGTGGCCCCGATGGTGAGTTCATCTTCGCCTCCGAGATCCGCGCGATCCTCGCATCCGGGCTCGTGACGCCACGACTCTCCCGGGAGAGCGTCGCGCATTTCCTTCGCCGCCGTTTCGTCCATCCGCACCGGACGATCTATGAAAACGTCCACACCCTGCCTCCCGCTCACCAGCTCCGCTTCGAGGATGGGAGCGTGGAGATCCGCAGGTTCTGGGAACTCGGCCCCCATCCCCTGGCCCGGGTCGGGCTGGACCAGGCCGCGGAGCATCTGCGCCGTTGCCTGTCCGAGGCCGTCGAGCAGCAACTGGTGGCCGATGTTCCGGTGGGCGCGTTCCTGTCCGGCGGCCTCGATTCGAGCACCGTGGTCGCCGCCGCCAGTGCGCACCGCAAGGGGATCAAGACCATCTCCTTCGGATTTCAGGGGGAGATGGACGAGCGTCCCTACGCCCGGGAGGTCGCGGCGCGGTACGGCACCGATCACCTCGAAGTGGAGGAACTCGACCTCGATGTCGGCGCGATGCTCACCCGCATGGCGGAAGTCTTCGACGAGCCCTTCGCCGATTCCTCCGCGGTCTCCACCTACGCCGTCTGCGAGGAGGCGCGAAAGCACCTGAAGGTGGTGCTCACCGGGGATGGCGCGGATGAGCTGCTGGCCGGATACGACTGGTGGTACGCCCCGCTCCTCGACATGGAGAAGGAACCGGCGCACTCGGACGTCCGGAGGATGATCCTGCGTTTCGCCGCGGCGGTGGTGCGACGCATCGGGCCAAGCGGGAGCTTCGACGGCCCGGCGCGGAGGCTGCGGGGGACCGACCTGCGTGGGGAGCATCGGACGGTGGGGGCGGCGCACAGTCACCTGCGGGAGTTCTTCTCGGACGCTGACCTCACCTCCCTCGACCTGCCACTGCCGCCTCGAGACGATGCTGGTGACAGTCTGGACGCCGTCCTCCGCACCGACCTCACCACCTATCTCCCGGGGGAGATCCTGGTGAAGGCGGACCGTGCCTCCATGGCCCACGGCCTGGAACTGCGGGCGCCGTTCCTGGACGCCGGGGTGGCGGAGTTCCTGGCCGCGTTGCCGAGTTCACTCAAACTCAGCCGCTCCGAATCGAAAATCGTCCTGCGCCGCGCTTATACCCGGGACTGGCCGGAGTCCATCCGGAAACGAGGCAAGCAGGGCTTCGGGGCTCCGGTGGACCGGTGGCTTCTGCGCGATGACGTGAAGGCCCTGGTCGCCCGGTGCTTCGACGATCCGAAGTCCCGTTTGAACTCGCTCCTGCCCGGAAATGCGGTGTCCACCTTCCGCACGGAGGGCAGGCACAAGACCTGGGCCCTGCTCACACTTGGGCTTTGGCTCGACTCAGTCGATCAGTGACCTGCCCGCCTTTCTCACCAGAGCACGCGCCGCGTTTCTTCAACCTCTGAAAGCAGTGATGGATGTGTTGCGTCTTGGCGGGTTGCCGGCATGACAAGGTGTATCTGAGCAGGCTGGCGCGGATGCGGCGAAAGGAAGACCGACTCGCGACGCCATCCCATCTCTGAGGAGGTCTGACGCAGCGGTGCGCCGCGATCGCCTCCCGGATCGTTTGCTCTGGTGAGAAATACGGGCCAGACGTTGCCGTCCCGGCCCGACTCTGCTTTCATGCCCCTCCATGTTCGCCGCCTTCGGGAAACACCGATACCTGCTCGGTCTGCTCGTGATCCGCGAGGTCCGCATCCGCTACGCGCGGGCGGCGCTCGGGATCGCCTGGGCGCTGTTCATGCCGCTGGTGATGATGCTGGTCTTCACCGTGCTGAACTTCGGACGGCTGATCGAGGATGAGAGCGAGTACAAGAAGCTTCCCTACAGCGTCTTCGCCTATTGCGGGCTGCTCTTCTGGACGCACTTCGCCACGTCGCTGACCCAGGGCACTCCGTCGCTCGTGATCAGCGGGAACCTGCTGAAGAAGTGCGCGTTTCCGCGAGAGGTGATTCCTCTGGCGAAGATGTTCTCGGGGCTGCTCGACCTGGGGATCGGGGCGGTGTTCCTGGTCATCCTGATGTGGATCACCAACGTTCCGCTGCGGATCTCCGCCGTGGCGGTGCCGTTCATTCTCGTGCTGCAGATTGTCTTCACCGCCGGCCTGGTGCTGCTGCTTTCCGCGGCGAACCTCTTTTTTCGCGACGTGAACTACCTGGTGCAGGTCGGCGTCGTCCTCGGCATGTTCGCCACTTCGGTGATCTACCCGGTGATGACCGAACATGACACGGCCAACCTGATTCTCGGGTTGAATCCCATGTCCGCGTTCCTCGACGCCTACCGGGAGGCGCTGCTCCTCGGCCGCTTCCCGGGCCCGGGCCTCTGGGTGGGCGCCCTGGGTTCCGTGGCCGCGCTGCTTCTCGGGGTCTTCGCCTTTCGCCGCATGTCTCCCCGCTTCGCGGAGGAGGTGTGATGGGGGATCCGGCGCTCATCTTCGAAAACGTCGTGAAGGCCTTCCGGATGCGGAATCGCTCGGATGCCCTGCGCGACGCCATCCCGCGGACGTTCCTCAAGCTTCTCGGGCGAGGCGGGCCGAAGCCGAAGCGGTTCACCGCTCTCAATGAGGTCTCCTTCACTGCAGAGCGTGGCGAGGTCCTCGGAGTCGTGGGGGCCAACGGCGCCGGCAAGAGCACCTCGCTGCGACTGGCCGCCTCGGTCTATCCTCCGGACTCCGGCGCCGTAACTGTGCACGGCCGCGTCTCCGCCCTGATCGAGCTCTCCGCCGGCTTTCACCCGGACCTCTCCGGCCGCGAGAACATCTATCTCGCCGGAGCGTTGCAGGGGCTCGGCCGCCGGGAGATCGCGTCCGTCTTCGACGAGATCGCCGCATTCGCCGACATCGGGGAATACCTCGAATCGCCGGTGCGCACCTACTCCTCGGGCATGGCGGTCCGCCTGGGATTCGCCGTCGCCGCGCACGTCCCCGCGGAGGTGATGCTCGTCGACGAGGTCCTCGCGGTGGGGGACATGGAGTTCCGCGCGAAATGCCTGCGCAAGATGGCGGGCAGGCGCGAGGAGGGCGCCGCGGTGCTCTTCGTCAGCCACAACCTCACCATTATCGAACAGTTCTGCGACCGGGTGATCTTCCTGCACCACGGGAAGATCCGTGCCGATGGCCCGGCGCGGGAGACTCTCGCGGTTTACCGCAAACACGTCGCTGAGGATGCGCGGGTTTCGAGCATCCGGGAGTCGGCGTCGCCACGGCTGCGTCGCGGCACCGGCGCGGTGCGACTCGAGGAAGTGCGGCTGGTCGGCGACGGGGAGGGCCTCGCCAGGACCGGCGGCGAACTCACCCTCTCCGCCCGTTGGCGCGCCGAACAGCAGGTCGCCCGCCCCGTCTTCGGCATGCAGATCCACTCCGTGGAAGGCGTGCTTTGCGCCAGGATCTCTTCCGAGGGCCGCAAGGGCGCCCCGGAACGGATCGAGGGCGAGGGCAAGATGGTCTTCCAGATTCCCGAACTCCCGCTCCTCCCCGGCCACTACGAGGTGACGGTCTCGGTCTGGGAGGAGAACGGCCTGGTCCCTTTCGACCTGCACCAGTGCCTCTACCCGCTTGAAGTGACCGGAGATCCACTGCCGGGAACCGATGGCCTGGTGAACCTCGAGGTCTCGTTCCAGACGAGCCCTTAGGGCCCGCGCACGTCGGACTCGAGGGCGACCCCTGCAGTGCGCGATGCGAGGGGCCACTCGTCCGGAAACAAGTGCGACCGTTGCACCGGGAGCGCCGCCTGGCCCGATCCGGCGAGGCGCGAGGAGGGCGCACCTCACTGGTTTCATCCGGTGAGCAACAAAGCGCAGCGGGGTGCAGCGGGGTGCAGCGGCCCTCGAATGCAACAGTGATTCCCGGACGGCCCTGAGGCCCGAATCGCCGCGATACTCGGCAGCACGGGAGAAGGACAGACGTGTTCTTCCCACCCTTCGCCAACTCCTGGACCGCCTTTCGAACCAGAATCCGTAGCGCCGGACGGGAGGACTGGTGTTTCCGGCGGGAGTGGTTGTCTCCCCGTGCCACCGACGTTCGGAATCTCGCAGCACTCGCGGAATCTGCGTGACGATCCCGGGCTGTCCGCGCGGCCGGCAGGTCGATCGACTCTCCATTGCCTCTGTGCCGCGATGCGAGAGGGGCGTTGCTGTCTCCGGGGGCTCTTTTCACCATTGCGCGGTGTTCTCGTCTCCAGCCGCCCTGTCTCACCAGTGCGCGCGCCGCGCACTGGCAACGGTTGAAGCCGCAGGATGATGTGTTGCGTTCTGGTGCAGCGACGCGCCGCGACCGCCCCTCAGATCGCGTGCCCTCATGAGAAAAGCGGTCGAGGGGCATCAAGCTGAATGACGTTGATATCCCTTGGCGTGCCGGCGGCTGCTCATCGCCTGAACAGCGCGTCCACCTGGACTATCTCGTTCGTCGTTCTCGAGCGGCCCTCGGTGAAGTGGCCGCGGAAGGTGAAGCCGCGCTCCTCGATGAACGGGCGAAGTTCGGGGAGGAGGCGCTGGCCCTCGTAGAGTCTCTTGAGGGAGAGTTCCACGATCAGCGCGTCGATCTTCGGGAGCGTCTGTTCCGCGCCACGAAGCACGCGGTCCTCGAAGCCCTGGACGTCGATCTTCATCAGCACCGGGGGAGTCAGTTCCACATCGCCCGCGGCGACCAGGCCGTCGAGGGTCTGGACCTCGATTTCCTCTTCGCCGATGGCGCCGGTGCTCGGGAAATGCGCTTCGTGTTCTTCGCGCATTTCGAGGATCGACGAGGAGCCGGTGCTCCCGCTGCGGTGGATCGTCTCGCGGCCCTCCACCTCACCGAGGGCGAAGGGGAAGGCGGTGATGCCGGAGCGGGCCGCAGCGGTGGCGGCGAGGGTCCGGAACACATCCGGGAGTGGCTCGAACGAGAACACTCGAACTCCGGGGAACGCGAGCACCGCGGCGAGAGAGTAGCCTCCGTGGGCGGCGCCGACATCGAGGACGGTGCGAGGCGGGTGGCCGGCGAACTTCTCCCGCAGCAGTTCGACCACCCGGACGGCGAGGTGCGCATCGGACAGGCCGCGGGCGCATTCGAGGTCGAGTTCGATGCCCGATCGCCGCAGATCCTCCCGCAGCGCCAGGTCCGGGAGCTTCGCTCCGGCGGCGAGCGGTGCCAGCGTGTCCGGATGCCGGAGCAGGAACCGGAGGTTTCGGAGAAAGGACATGCGGGGAAGTTACGTCGCGGTCCCGACCCCGGAAAGTGAAAAGGGCTCGCCTGGAAAGAAGTGCGACCGTTGCACCGAGAGCGCCGCCGCGCCCGAGAAAGCAATGCGCGAGGAGGGCGCAACCTTACTGGTTTCAACCGACGAGCAACAAGGCGCAGCGGGATGCGGCGGCCCTCGAATGCAGCCGTTATTTCCAGACGGGCCCAAAGCACCGCGCCCGAACCGTGCGGAGCGAGTTATGCTCTCCGCCCTGATGAACGGAGCGATGGATATCCTCATCACCTGGGTGCTGCCGGGCCTTTCGAGCCTGCTGCTGGTGCTCTGCCTGAGGGACGAGCAAGCCGGTGACCGGTGCCGAGTGTGTCTCGATCGGAACTGGATCCCGCTGTTCGTCCTCTCCCGCGTGGTCTACGCGCTGATCCTCTTCGTGCTCTTCGATTTCGATTCTTTCTCGGACTCCTGGGCCTGGAAGGTGCACTCGCAGAGCATCCTCGATGGGCTGATGCCCGGCCGGGATTTCGAAAACCTCTACGCGCCGCTCTTCCACTACCTCCTCGCGGCGGGGCGGTTCATCACCCCCGGACAGCACTGGGTGGGGACGTTGCTGCCCTTCGTGATCGGCGACTTCCTGGCCTTGCTCTACGGCGGACGGATCGGCCGCGGCCTCCTCGGGGAACGCGGCGGGTCGTGGGTACGGGCCTGGCTCCTCGTCACCCCGCTGCTCTGGCACCAACTCGTCATCCGGGGGCAGGACGAGTCGCTCTTCCTCGGTCTGCTGCTCCCGGCGCTCTACCTTGCGCATCGGAAGCGCCCGGTTGCCGTGGGACTCGTTCTCGCCCTCGGGCTCGTCGTGACCAAGGTGACGTTCGCTCCCTACGCGCTCGGTCTGCTCCTCGTCCTCCCGGACCGGCGTTGGCGGGCCGCCGTCGCCTTCCTGGCGCCCACCGCGCTCGTGTACGGCCTCTACGCCGCCGCCGGAGGAGCGCTGCTGCCCGCGGAGAACCTCGAAACCCACCAAGTGAACTTCGGGGCCGGGATCAGCATCGCCGACACCCTGGGGCGCTTCCTGCCCGGCCTGCCGCAAGGGCCGCTGCTGGTTGGATACGCGGCGGCGATGGCCATCGCCGCGGTCGGCACCCCATTTCTCGTTCGCGGCGGGGGCGTCCTTTGCCGGGGCGTCATTGTGCTCTCGGTGGTGCACGCCGCATCCATGCTGACCATGCCCTATTGCGTCTCCCCCTACGTCGCGCAGGGCGTGGCGTTCCCCCTGCTGCTGTTCGCGGTGCTTCCCCGGCGGGACCGGGCCCGGTCGATCGGGCTCCTGCTGCTGATCGTGCTCGGCTTCTTCGTCACCCTGGTCTGGACAAAGTGCCGTGTTTTCAGCGTGCCTTTGAAGCCGCTCTCGATATCGTTTCACCTCTTCGTCCTGTGGGTGGCGATCCGGTTTGGCCGGGAGGAGGAGAAGTGAGTCGGCGGACCCTGATCACTGCGGCCCTGCTCGGCCTGGCGCTGATGCTGCGTGTGGCGTGGGCCGCCCTGGCGAGCACGGAGTTGTGGTTCGACCACATCTTCACCGACGCGACGGCCATGGGCCTCCTCGAGGGACGTGGGTTCACCGTCTCCCTTTCCGCGCCCTACGACCCCGCCATCTTCCGAACGCCCGGCTACTCCTTTTTTCTCGCGGGGCTCTATGGCCTGGTCGGGCACTCTGTCCGCGCCGCGTTCTTCGCGAACGCGATCATCGACACGCTCTCCTGCCTGTTGATCTACCGCATGGCCCGGCAGTTCTTTTCGCCGCGCACGGCCCTGGTTGCGCTCTTCGTCGCCGCGACCTATCCGTTCACGATCTATGCGGTGGGGAGCCTCTCGCCGGAGACACTGCTCGTTTTCCTCGGCCTGCTCTTCACGTCTCTCGTCTGCAACTGGTCGTGGCGGGAAGGCCGGAAGCGCCCGCTCGGACTTTCGCTGTGGCCGGCCGGAGTGGTTGCCGGGGCGCTCTTCTGGATCAAGCCGGTCTTTCTTCCGCTGCCGGCATTCCTGTTCGCCTTCGAACTCCTCCGGAACCGCTCGGTCAGATCCGCGCTCGGCCGGGCCTTCACCGTCGGGCTGGTGGGCGGGACTCTCTTCCTCCCCTGGGTGGTGCGGAATACCGTCGAATTCGGGAAGCCCATCCTCGCCGGGGAGATGGGCATGGTGGTGTGGCACGGGACGCTCGACTTCGCCGAAGAACGCGACGAGATGGTGAAAGAGAATTTCGCCATCGCCCCGAAGAAGGACCAGGACCGCTACGAAGCGACCCGGGAGGTCTTTGCGGATTCACACCGCCTGCTCGAGCGCGACCGGGTGTTTCTCGATCGAGGGCTCTCGAACATCAAGGCCGGCCCGGTCCGGGCCCTGCTGCTGGATCCGCTCCGGCGTATTCCCCGGCTGTGGATCTCCACGACCTTCCTCACCGGCCCGGCCATCATCGGTATCTTTGCTGCGATCGCCTGCATCGGATATCTCGTCTTCGCCCTCGCCGGGGGTTACGTGCTGCGGGGGCGTCTCTCCGAACTGGCGCCGCTCTTCATCCTGCCGGCGCTCCTGACGGCGGTGTACGCGGTCTTTCACGTGGAGGCGAGATACACGCTGCCGGCCCGGCCGACCCTGATCCTGCTGGCGGCGGTGGCCCTGGCGGCGCTGCTCGGCCGCCTTCGCCGGCGATTCCTGCCCGCATGACGTGGTTCACTTCGCGGAAGGATCCATCTCAGCGGAGTGAGCCGGCCAGAACCTCCTCCACGGCCGGCAATCCGTCCGGCCACGTCTCCAGGTGAGTGGGTCGCGTACGGTTCTCCGGCACAGGCGTGACCACCACGGACGGCGCTGGTTGTGACGGGACTGGTCGAGACGGCGCTCGACCCCCTGACCGGGCCACGTTGATCCCCCCTGGCGCTTTTCCATAAACCACGAGGGGACTGTTACGTCGTGGCGGGTTGCAGTGGTGAGAAGCGCGGCTAACGAAGCGAGTACCGGAACTTCCGCTTGCCGAATTCGAGCACGTCACCGTCCTCGAGTTGCTTCTCGAAGATCTTCTCGCCGTTGACCTTCAGGCCCATTCGCTTGCTCAGGTTCAGCAGGTGGAACCTCTTGTCGCTCCTGATCAACACCGCGCCGAACATCGGGGCAAAGAGACCTTCGACCTTCACCGTGGACCTGGGGTGCTTCCCGAACAGGAAGTAGTTGCCCTCGAGTTGCACGGTCCAGCACTCGCCTTCGGGCGCGACCTGGGAGAGCTTCGGCGTGCTGGCCACGGCCGAGGCGCCGATCAGCCGATCGATCTCGGACTTGTCGAGGCGGAAGGTCATGTCCTGGTGGCCGTCCTTCTTGAGGACGTCGGCGACCTCGGGCACGGGCTCCGGGGCGGTGACCGTCAGGCTCTCGAACTCGATCGAGTACTTGCCGATGAAGAACTCGTCGACCTTTCCCAGGCGGTGCGTCTGCACCTTCTGACCCTTGACGAAGACCCCATTGTGGGATTGCAGGTCCTTCAGGTAGTAGCTGCCGTCCTCGGCTTCGATCGTGGCGTGGCGTCGAGATACGCCGATGTTGTCGATCTGGACATCGCAGGCCGGCTCCCGGCCAATGGAAATCACGTCCTGGTCGAAGTTGAAGTTGCCGATCGATCGGCCCGCGAAGTTGAGAGTCAAACGGATCATGGTCTTCCTCCTGCGTACCGGAATGGCTGTGAGGTCCGGCCCTTTCCTATCGGCAGGGAGGGATGGGGAATTTAGTGAACAACAGACCGAATTGTCCGAACTCCAAATCCGTGAAACAGTAAAACGCTTGTTGACCGGACGTCTGTATGATCGCAACGCATGTGCGGAATAGCCGGCTACCAGGTTCCGGAAGGCGTGTCGATCCCGGGAGAGATGGCTCTCCTCCGGGCCCTCGACCGGCTCCGGCACCGGGGTCCGGACGGCGAGGGAACCTGGCACTCTCCGGACCGCCGCGTCGGCCTGGCGCACGCCCGCCTGGCGGTGATCGACCTCGAGGGCGGTGCGCAGCCGATGGTCGATCCCGAGACCGGAGCGGTCGTCGTCGCGAACGCGGAGATCTACAATTTCCGTGACCTCGCCGCGGAGTTCGCCGACGCCGGCCGGCCACCGCGCACGAAGAGCGACACCGAAGCCCTGCTGGCGGGGTTCACCCGGACCGGCGCCGCGATCCTTCCTCGCCTGCGGGGGATGTTCGCCTTCGCCGCGTGGCGTCCGGAGGAGGGGAAGCTCCTGCTCGCGCGGGACCGAATGGGCCAGAAGCCGCTGTTTTACACGCGGCTTTCCGGTGGTGGCATGGCTTTCGCCTCGGAACTTCCGGCCCTGCTCGCGCTGACCGGCCAGGTGATCGAACCCGACGATCACGCCCTCTCCCTGTACCTGTCGCTGGGGTATTTTCCGGCGCCTTTCACCGCCTATCGCGGGGTACGGAAGCTCGCCGCCGGACATCGACTCGAGTTCGGCGCCGAGGCCCCGGTGCGGTGGTGGCGGCGTCCCGAGCCGGATGGTGGGCAGAGTTTCACCGCCCCGGAACTCCGCGACCTGATCCGGGATGCGGTCCGCGCCCGCCTGGTTTCCGACGTGCCGGTGGGAGCTTTCCTTTCCGGTGGGCTCGACTCCGCCACGGTGGTGGCGTTCATGGCCGAGGCTTCGCCGGAACCGGTGCGTACCTTCACCGTCGAAAGCCCGCACCCGGAGTACGACGAGTCGGAAGTCGCCGCGGAGGTCGCCGAACGCTTCGGCACGGTCCATGAGCGGATCCGGATCGAGCCGCCCGAGGTCGAGGAGATTCCCGAGTTCCTGTCCCGCTTCGGCGAACCCTTCGGCGACTCGTCCGTGCTCGCCACCGCCCTCGTCTCCCGGGCCGCGCGCGAGCACGTCACCGTGGCGCTCACCGGGGACGGCGGCGACGAGGCCTTTGGCGGATACGACCGCACCTCGATCCTCGGCCGCCTGGATCGCATTCCCCGCGCCGCCGCTCGTCTGCTCTCCCACACGCTCGTCGGCCGCCCGCGCCGCGCCCTCGACCTCGCGGGGATGGCGCCCTATCGGCGTTACTACGAATTCTACGAGTCGTTCAACGGCGGCGCCCGCGACGAACTGCTCTCGCCACGGCTGGCATCGCTCCATCTCGACTCGACGGAGCATTGGCTGCGCGATCTCTACCAGAGCTTTCCCGGCACCGAACTCGACCGCATGCTGGCCGTCGATCAGGCCACCTGGCTGCCGGACGATCTGAACCACAAGGTCGATATGGCGTCCATGGCGGTGGCGCTTGAGTGCCGCTCCCCGCTCCAGGATCACCGGCTGGCCGAGGCTTGCGCCCGGTGCCCCGGAAGCCGGCACGTGCAAGGTGGAACGAGAAAGGCCCTGCTTCGACGGGCCATGCGCGATCTCCTCCCCGAAAGCGTGCTCAGCGGGAAGAAGATGGGTTTCGCGGCGCCGGTGGAGCACTGGTTCAAGGGAGACCTGGCCGGATTCCTGGGAAGCCACCTGCGCAGTGCGGCACTCCGGGACCTCGACCTGGTGCGGCCGGAAGCGGTCAAGGCCGTGATCGCGAGCCTGGTCACCGGGCGAAGGACCGGGAAGCCCCGCATTCAGGTGTTCATTCTCCTGGCGCTGGCGATCTGGGCGGAGAACCTCGCCGGGGGCGCGCGGTGAGCCGAGTGCTGTGGATCGTACAGGACGGAGTGCTGGCGGGACCGGGCGCGAGCCAGACGATCCCCTACCTGGTGGGGCTTTCGGCGAAAGGGCACGAGCTTCGACTCCTCTCCTTCGAACAGAGGCGATTTCTCGAAGACGTGGAGCGTGTCGAGGCCGTTCGGGCGAGACTCGAGGCGGCCGGCGTGGCGTGGACTTCCCGGACCTTCGGTTCCGGTCCGGCGCTGACGCGCACTCTGCTGCAACTCGTCCGCGCGCTGCGCATCGGCAGGAAGCTGGCCCGCGACGCCGACTTCATCCACGCGAGATCCTACGTGCCCGCTCTCATCGCCGAGAGGCTCGGCCGTCCGTTTCTCTTCGACATGAGAGGACTCTGGCCACAGGAGAAGGTCGATGCCGGACTCTGGCGCGAAGGCGGGCCGATGCATCGCACCTGGAAACGGCTCGAGCGTCGTCTGCTCGACCGGGCCGCGGGAGTGGTGCTTCTCGCGGCCGGTGCGAAGGAGCATCTGCGGTCCCTCTAGATGCCGGTGAAGGTCATTCCCACCGCCGTGGATCTCGATCGGTTCCGGCCGGGCCTGCCCCTTCCGGCCGGTGGGCAACACCTCGCCGGAAAGCGCGTGCTGGCGATCTGCGGCGCGCTCGGATCCTGGTATCTGCTCGAGGAGATGATCGGGTTTTGCGCCACGGCGCTCTCGCGGGGGGACGCGGACCACGTCCTGATTCTCTCCGAGGAGGATCGCGCACCGGCGGTGGCCGGACTGCTCCGGCTTGGGGTGCCTCCCGCCGATATCACCGACCTCGGTGTGCCTCACGATCAGGCTCCGCTCTGGTTTTCCCTCGCCAGCGCGGGAATCCTGCTCATAAAATCCGCGCCGTCGAAGCGGGCCTCCGCACCGACCAAGCTCGCGGAGTTCCTGGCCTGCGGCGTGCCGGTGGTGACGACGCCCGGTATCGGCGATACCGAAGCACTTCTGACCGGGACCAGCACCGGGATCATCGTGCGTGGGCACGATACGACGAGTCACGAGGATGCCCTGGGCGAACTGACGGCACTGTGGAGCGAGGGGGAGAACCTGGTGGATCGTTGCCGGGCCACGGCGGTTCGGGAATTGTCACTGGCCGCCGCGGTCCGGGCGTACTCGGGCCTCTATGAAACGCTGATGGAGCGGATTACTTGAGACTGGTCATCGTAGCGCTGGTCATCCTCGTGGTCGTGCTGCTCGCGGTGAACTCCGATGGGGGATCCGGGTCGGGGACCGGCTTTGCCGTGCTGGCCCTCTCCGGCTTCATGATGCTCGGCGTCGCGCTTCTGCTGAACGCGCGGGCCATCGCGTCCCCCCGGGAACAGACCGATCCCGCCCACGCGGACCGCTACTTTCTGATCAAGCTGATGCTCGCCGGGTTCATCGTGCGGGTGGTCGTGGCCGGCATCATCCACGCGCTGGGGCTCTACTCGACCATCGCCCCGGACGAGGGCACGTTCCACGGCAACGGACTTCGATTCTGCCTGTGGCTCAAGGGCGAGACCCCCTTCCGATTGACGTCCCGGTACGTCGATTCGGTGCAGGTCGGCTACTTCTACACGGTCGGCACGTTGTACTACATCTTCGGGGTCGGCCGCTTCATTCCGGTACTCCTGAACTGCGTTATCGGGTCCATGACCGCGGTGCCGATTTTCCGGATCACCCGGGAACTGCACGGGCGTGAGTCCGCTCGCGCCGCGGCGACCCTGACCACGTTCTTCCCCTCGGTGATGCTCTGGTCCACTCTCCTGATCCGCGATTCGCTCGTCATCTTCGTGATGGTCTGGATCATCTCGCTGGTGATGGACCTCCGGCGCGAGTTCTCACTGATGAAACTCGCCACGTTCGTCGGCCTCTTGATGGTGCTCGGGACGCTGCGACAATACCTCTTCATCATCGTGGGGGTCTGCGCGGTCTTCTCCTTCCTGATCGGCAAGGCGGGGAAGACCGGACGGTCCGTCGTCGTCGGGATGCTGGCGATCGTGGCGCTGTTCGCGGTGGTCCGATATGCGGGCTTCGGCGTCTGGGAACTCGAGCGGGCCTCTCTGCAGAACCTGGCGTTGCAGCGGCAGTTCAACTCCTCGGTTGCGGATGCCGCGGGTTCGTTTCGCCCCGAGGTCGATATCTCCGAGCCGGTGGCCGCGCTCACCTACCTGCCGATCGGCATGTTGTATTTTCTCGGGAGCCCGTTCCCCTGGCAGGCGCTTTCGACCACCCAGTTCATGGCCCTGCCCGACGTACTGTTCTGGTATCTGCTCCTGCCGCCGATCTTCTTCGGCCTGGGCCACATCGTCCGAAATCGATTCCGCGACGCATCCATGGTGATTCTCTGCATTACCGCCGTGACCGTTCTCTACTCCCTGGTGGAAGGCAATGTGGGGATCATCTTCCGGCATCGGGCGCAGGTCATCGTGCCGTTCATGGTCTTCGCCGGAGTGGGTATTGCGTTACGCCGGAAAAAGAAAGCCAGCCTGGCGGAGGCGGCGAAGACCAGGCCCGCGGTGAGAGCATTCCCCGGCGTACCGCTCCGCCGGGAACTCCCGGACCCGGTTGCATGAAGACACTCCCTGCGCTGGCCACGTTGCCGCGGGAAGGACCGAGCGTCAGGCCTCGGGTGCTCGCCTTTGATCCGGCCTTGCGGGACGCGGGGATCGCCCTCGATTTCCGCCCGTTTCTGACCAGCCGCGGTTTCCGGGGATTCTACTCGACGCACCCTCTGGCCCGGGTGCGAAAGGTCTGTTTCAGCCTGTTCGGACTGCTCCGTCGCCGATGGGATCTCGACCGGGCCGTCGCGGCGGGGGCGGTGCTGGTGCACCGGGAGTTCGCCCCGCGCGGCAATCCGGCCGCCCTTCGCCGACTCGGCCGGGCCGGCACCCGGATCGTCTACGACCTCGACGACGCGATCTACCTCTCCCCCCGGGAGTTCGTGAAGACCGGCGAGACCTCGCGCAAGCGGATGACGCGGTGGAAGGACCCCGCCTAGATCGACCTCATTCTCGCGCGGGCGGACATCGTGCTGGCGGGCAACGAGACCATTGCCGACCACGCCTCCGGATTCTGCGACGACGTGCGCGTGCAGCCGACTCCGGTGGACACCGACCTCTACCGTCCTCGCGGGCGCCCGGAGCGGAAACGGCCCCTCGTCGGCTGGATCGGAAGCCCCACCGCGGCGTACTGCATTCGGGACATCGCTCCTGCCCTGACCCGCGCCGCGCGGGAAGCGCCTTTCGATCTCCTGGTTGTCGGCGCCGGCGAGGAGGTGGCGGTCGAGGGTGTCGAGGTCGAGTCCGTCGCCTGGTCGCTCGCGACCGAGGCGGAGCTCTTTTCGAGCCTCGATGTCGGTCTCTATCCCATTCCCGACAACCCCTGGACGCGCGGGAAATGCGGCATGAAGGCGCTGCAGTACCAGGCGAGCGGCGTGCCCGCGGTGGTTTCGCCGGTGGGGGTGAACGAGCGAATCGTGGCCGATGGGGAGACGGGGTTCTTCGCAAGGAGCGACGCCGACTGGACGGACGCGCTGCTCCGGTATCTCCGGGAACCCGAACTCCGTGACGCGCACGCCCGGGCCGGCCGGGAGGCGGTGGTCGCGAGGTGGTCGCTCGCCGCGCTGACGCCGGGTTTCGTCGCGGCCTGTGAGGAGGTGCTGGCGTGAGCGCCCCCGGGACGTTTCTCCTGACGTTCGACGTGGAACTTCTGTGGGGACTCTTCTTCGACCCGAAGTGGCGGCGACGCGCCGAAGAAAAGTACGGGGCGGTGCGGGAGGTCTTTCCCGAGATCCTCGGCATCCTTTCGCGCCACGATGTCCGGGCCACGTTCGCGTTCGTGGGGCACCTCTTCCTCGACGGTTGCGAGCGCGTGAACGGCCGGGCTCATCCGGACCTGCCGCGGCCGGCACTCGAAGTGGCCGGCGGGGACTGGTACAGCTTCGACCCCGGCACCGACGCCGCCACCGATCCGCTGTGGTACGCCCCGGACCTGGTCAAGGCGGTCCTCGCCGCGAAGCCCGATCACGAGGTCGGCGGCCACGGGTTCTCCCACGCGTTTCTCGACGGGCCGGCGGAACTGGCCCGGGCCGAGATGCGGGCCTGTGCGGTGGCGGCCCGGGGAGTCAACGTCGAAATCCGCTCATTCGTCTACCCGAGGGACATCGTCGCCCACCCGGAGGAACTCGCCGGTGCGGGGTTTACCTGCTACCGCGCGGCGGGGACGGCGACCGGGCGGGTGAGGGCGTTTCTCCGGCGCATTCTCGGTGCGACCCCGCCGGTGGGGCGGCCTCGCCGCCACGGGGATGTCATCGAAGTGCCCACCTCCGCGACCATTCCTCCGGCGATGGGGGTGCGCCGGCTCATCCCGCTGGCGTCCCGCCTGGCCGAGGTCGAGAAGGGCCTCGCCGCCGCCCGGGATCAGGCGGCCTGCTTTCATCTCTTCACCCACCCGCACAACTTCGTCGAAGGCCGGGCGAGGATGCTCGAAACCCTCGATCGCGCCATGGCGAAGGTGGCGGCGTACCGGGATCGCGGGGAGATCAAGGTGAAGACGATGAGGGAGGTGCGGCCGTGAGCCGGCTCACGGAAGTGCGCTTCGCGCCGGTTCCCTGTGCCCTCTGTGGGGCGGAGGACCACCGGGAACTGGCGCGGGTCGAACGTTACGAGGTCCCGCTGACCGTGGTTCGATGCGCGGACTGTGCCCACGTCTATCTCTCGCCGGCGCCGGTGGAAGCGGACCTCGCCGGGCTCTACGACGAGGACTACTACGGCGGCCGCGGCGGCAAGGGTGCCTTCACCTACGCCGACGATCGCGCGGTCCCGGAAGTGGCGGCGATGCGGGCGGCGGCCCGGCTTGAGCGGATCGAGGAGCTCGCGCCTCCCGGGAGGCTCCTCGAACTCGGCTGCTCCTTCGGCGCGTTTCTCACCGCGGCGGCCGGTCGGGGCTGGTCGGTCCGGGGCGTGGATCTCTCGCCGTACGCCGTTGAGCATTGCCGCGGGGCTGGACTCGACGTGACCCTCGGGACGCTGGAAGGAACCAGCCTCCTGCCGGGCAGCGCCGACGTGGTCTACCTCTCGGAGACCGTGGAGCACCTGCGAAAGCCCCGGGCCACGATCGCGGCGGCGGCGCGCCTTCTCTCTCCCGGTGGCCTGATCGTCATCGGCACCGGTAACCACGCTTCGCTCGCCCGGGTGCTGCGCGGACCGCATTGGGGATACTACATGCCGGGCCACCTGCAGTATTTCAGCGCAAGCCGTCTCTCGCGTCTGCTCGCCGCGGAAGGCCTGCCGGTGGTGCGTCTCCGCTTCGGCGACGATCGGGGCATCGGCGCGCTGCGGCGGATCCGGCGGGCCGCGGCGGGGAGAGCGGGTATCCTCTTCAGTGTGAAGGACGTGCTGGTCCGCTGCTCCGTGTTCGGCTTCTCCGCGGGGGCGGGCATGGTGATCTACGGGAGGAAGAAGACGTGAAGGTCCGGGCCTGGCTGCACCTGCACACCGTGTGCTCCGGCGACGCGGACCTGACCTTAGACGCACTTCTCGCCGCGGCGAAGGCGGCCGGGGTGGGGGCGCTCTTTCTCACCGAGCACCGCGAGGCGCTCTCCGACGACGGGATCCGGGAGAGCGTCCGTCGCTGCCGGGAACACTCCGATGCGGACCTGGTGCTGGTTCCCGGCCTCGAGATCTCGAGCGATGAGCGCTACCACATCCTCGGTTTCGGTCTGGTGGCCGCGGTATCGAAGGGACCGGCGGCGGCGATGGCCGGGCGGATGCGGGAGGCCGGCGCGTTCCCGGCGCTCGCGCACCCATCGAGGTATCCTCCCGGCTGGGAGGATACCGCCGGTTCGATCGGCGCGGTGGAGGTCTGGAATCGCCACTACGACGGGCGACTGGCCCCTCCCGCCGCCATCGTCGCCGCCTGCCGGAAGACCGGGGGGCGCTCCCTCTTCGGACTCGATGCGCATGGCGCGGAGGCGC
Source organism: Planctomycetota bacterium (assembly GCA_024274785.1). Classification (GTDB taxonomy): domain Bacteria; phylum Planctomycetota; class JAJSAM01; order JAJSAM01; family JAJSAM01; genus JAJSAM01. The sequence goes on from JAJSAM010000024.1 coordinate 24,905, forward strand.
TCTCCGGCGCGCTGCCGGAGATGATTCTCGACGTCGATGCGCTCGAGGAACCGGCCTTGCTCGAAGCGCTCCGGGATGGTCGCGCGGAGTCTGCGGTCGACGGGAAGCCGTTCGACGCGTTCGCCGGTGGCGGGCTGCGCGCTCTCGCCGGATCCGGCTATCGCGGTCTGCGCCGGTTGGCGCGTCGCGTGGCCTACGCCCTGCCGTTCAAGGACGAAACCCGGAAGCGGATCGGGAGGCGATGGTGAGGGCGCGGATCCTCGTCACCGACGGCGAGACGCCGGCCGCGCTGGCGGTGGCGCGTTCGCTCTCGGCCGCGGGGCACCGGGTCCACGTGCTGACCCACGATGCGCACGCGGCCGCAGCGGCGAGCCGTTCGGCTGTTGCGATCCGGACCCCGAACCCTTCCCGGAAGCCCCTCCCCTGGATGGAGTCCCTGGTGGAGATCGTGTCGAGCCGGGGTTTCGACGTGCTGCTTCCGGTGACCGACACGGCGCTGCTGCTCACCGACTTCGTCCGCGGCCGGATCCCCTCCCGGACCGTGCTCGCCATGCCGTCCGGAGAGGTGATGGAGCGGAGCCAGGACAAGCCCGGGGTGCTGACCCGCGCCGAGGCGCTCGGCATTCCGGTGCTGTCGCGGAAAAGCGGCGCCAGGGTGCTCGACGCGGTCTTGCCGGCCGTGGTCAAGCCGAAGCGTTCGCGGGTCGTGACCCTGGATCGGGTCCGGGCCGCCACCGCGGTGGTGGTGACCGACCGGCCGGCGCTGGCCGCCGCCCTTGCGGAGCGAACCGACGCCGGACTCGGCGCCTACGTGGAGCCCTGGATCCCCGGGGTGGGGCGAGGCGTCTTTCTGCTGCTCCATGAAGGGCGGGTGCTGGCCCACTTCGCCCACCGGCGGATTCGCGAAGCGTCTCCTCTCGGCGGGCCGTCCGCGGTGGCCGAAGCGGTTCCGCAGGATCGGCGCCTGTTCGATTACTCCGTGGCGCTGGCCGCCGACCTCGGCGTCACCGGTCCGTTCATGGCCGAGTTCCGCGGCCGCGGGGACGACGCCGTCCTGCTCGAGGTGAACGCCCGCTACTGGGGATCTCTCGCGCTCTCGATCGCGGCCGGCGTCGACTTTCCCACCCTGCACATCGAGGCGCTTCTCGGGAGACCGCGGACGGGACCGGAGGAGTATCCTGTTGGTCTTCGAGTTCGCAACCTGGCGTTCGATCTCCGGTGGGCGGCCGGTGTGCTCCGCGGTGCGCCCCGCGGTTCCCCGGTCGATTTTCCGGGACGTCTTCGCGCGCTGCTTGCGCTGCTGACCTCCCGGGCGGAGGGTATGATCGGGCAGGCGGGGGACGGCGCGGCGGGAAGGGCACACATGCTTCGACTTCTGACCAAGGCGGTGAACCGTGAATAGGGCGGCGTTTGCCGTGCTCGTCCTCTGGGCTTTCCTCGCTCCGCTCTTGCTCGGGTCGGTGCCGGAGGCGGAGATCTCCGACCAGGGAGCCCTCGGAGCGTTCTTCTCCGCGGGCGGCGCCTACCTGGTGTTCAAGGTGCTCGGCATTCTGGCCTTCGGGCTTGCGCTCGCGGACCTCGTCTCCCGCCCGGGATCACCGATCGCTCCCGACCGCCGGTCGCGTATCGTGCTCCTGTTGCTCACGGCGATCCCGGTTCTGGGGTTCCTGCAGCTCGTGCCCCTGCCACGTTTCGTGCACGCGTATCTCGCCCCGGCGCACGTCGCCGACCTGGACGTCCTCCTTCCCGGCTGGAGCTGGTCGGCGATCAGCATCGACGCGACGCTGACCAAGGAGGCCGTGGTCCGGTGGTTCCTGCTGCTCTGTGCCTCGATCACCGTGCTGACGACGGTGCGGACGCCGCGGCGGGCCTATCTTCTCCTCGGGGCCGTGGCCGGCGCCGGGGCGCTCGGTGCGGGCTACGGGATCGTGGAGACGTATCTCCTTTCCGACACGGTTCTCGGGTTCGGGAAGGTCGGCGCGGGCGGCGGAGTGACCGGGACCTTCATCTATCGGGGCAACTTCACGGCGTACACCGCGGGGGCCTTCGGCATCGCCCTGGCCTTGATCGTGGCGTCCTTCCGGAACCGCAGGCCGCTCTGCGCCGGACTCTCCGCGATCGCCGCGGTGGTCCTCGCCTCCGGCATCCTGCTCTCCGGTTCAAGGGCCGGGCTGCTCGCCGTCGCCGCGGCGGGGGCCGGCGCGCTGTTCCTTTCGTCGCGGTCGAAGCTCCTGCGGCTCGGCATCGTCGCCGGGGCGGTGGCGGCGGTCGTCGGCGCGGCGCTCTTTGTCGGCTCGGTGCGGGAGCGGTTCGAGTACCTCGGGAAGAGCGAGGAGCGGGGGTTCGCGGATGTGCGGCTCCCGGCCTGGAGTTCCACCCTCGATCTCGCGAAGGGGCGTCCGGTGTTCGGCTCCGGCGAGGGAACGTATCGGCTGGGCATCCACCTCACCCAGTCGGATCTCGTCCCGGATGAACTCTACTTCGCCCACTCCGACCCCCTGAACTACCTGGCCGACGGTGGCGCGATCATGTTTCTGCTGGCCGCGGCGGCCGTGCTCATCGGGCTTTTCGGGGCGATCGGGCTGGCCCGGGAGGAGCATCTCGGCGGCGTCGGCATCGCCGCGGCGGCCGGCCTGTTCGGCCTGCTGGCCATGGCCATGGTGGACTTCCCGTTGCAGATTCCGGCCACCGCCCTGCTCTTCTGGCTCCTGCTCTTCCTTCCCGCGGCGGTGCGGCGCAAGAACCCGGCCATGATGCCGATGGCTCCGAAGGCCCGCGTGCTGGCGGGAGTTCCGGTGTTCCTGCTCGCGGTGGGTTTCATCGGTCTCGCCTTCGCCGGCCACCTCGAAGCCCGGAAGCATCCCGGCGGCGTCTCCCGCATGCACTACGCCGCGCGGGAAGGCGCCCTCCTGCTCGAGAAGCACCAGTCGAAGGAGGCCCTCGAACTCCTCACCACCGCGCGGGACGACCACCCGTTCGACGGCACGATCCGGTACTACCTGGCGCGCACGCTCTTCACGCGGGGCAGGTTCGACGAGGCCGGCGGGCAACTCGAAGCGGCCTTTCACCTGGCCCGCGGCAAGGGCGAACTGCTGTTCCGCATCGGCTCGATGGCCTTCCGCATGCAGCTCCCCTTCGCCGCGGATGCCCTGCGGGAGGCCGGTGCGCTCGAACCGAAGCACTTTACCGCCGCGATGAAGGGCCTCCCCGCGGCAATGGTTCCGAAGGTCGTCCCGGAGCGCCCCTTCGCCTACGAGCAACTCGGCAAGTGGCATCGCACGAGAGGGGAGAACGAGGAGGCGATCTCCGCATTCTGGAAGGCGTTTCTGCTCAGCAGGGGCCGCGCCTCCACCGCCCACCTGGTAAAGCTCTACAAGCAGATGGGCCGGGAGGAGGAGGGCCGGAGGGAGTTCCAGAAACGCGGAGCAAAGTGGCCATGAACCGTTCGGAGGGTCGGGCATTGTCCCGACCACACACACCCGTTCGCTTTCCTCGGGAGTTGCGCCTGTGCCGACTGATCGCCCGCCGAGCCTCCAGCACAAGGTGTGCTCCGGTTCCGTCCCCGAAACGCCAGCGGTACTGGTTCCGTTCCGTGTCGGTCCTCATGAGCTTCTTCAGTCTGGCGGGTTCCTCTTCCGAGAACACCCATCGAGTCTGGCTGAGCAGCCGGAACACCAGCCGGTCCCGGGCGGCATTCCCCGGTTCGCCCATCCACCCCGCGCGGCCTCTCCGTTCGTGATCGCGACCCTCTCGAACTCAACACCGTACTCTTCGAGCGCGATCCTGCCGGTGACGTATTCCCACGTGGAACACGCGGGCACTCCTCCCACTCGGCTCGGTCATCACCGCGCCGACCTGGCCCGCTTGCTGGGAATGCACCCCGGCATGGGCTCGAAGCTGCTACATTCCCCCCTTCCATGCGTGTCCTTCTCTTTGCCTACTACTTTCCGCCCATGGGCGGGATCGGGAGCCTCCGGGCGCTCGGGTTCGCGCGGCACCTGCCGGCGGCCGGGGTGGAGGTCTCCGTGATCGCGCCGCGAACCGGGAGTTACGGGCTCGATCCGTCGCTCGCGGAGCCTTCGGGCATCCGCGTCGCGCGCACCGGCAGCCTCGAGCCCTCCATGCTGCTCGGCCGGGGCGGCCGGGCCGGGGCGCCTTCAGGCGGACCATCGGCGCCGAAGGGAAGTTCCTCGGGGCTCAAGGCCTGCGTTCGTCGGCTCGTGCACCGCGTCCTCTACATCCCCGATGCCAACATCGGCTGGGTTCCGCCCGCCGTGGCCGCCGGGAGGCGCGAGGCCCGCGAATTTCCCCCGGACATCGTGTTCTCCTCCTCGCCGCCGTTCTCCTGCCACATCGCCGCGTCCATCACTGCGCAGCGCCTGGGAGTGCCCCACGTCGCCGATTTTCGCGATTTCTTCTCGAGCCAGCGTCTCTTCGGGGGGCTCCGGGAGAAGATCGACCTCCGCATCGAGAATCGGGTCCTCCGGCATGTCACGGACTACACCGCGGCCACGCAGGGGGTCCGGGAAGTGGTCCGTTCGCGGGCGAGGGGAACCGGAATGACCCTCCTGAACGGCTACGACGAGGAGGACTTCGCGGGAGATGCGCTGCCGTTCCGCGAACCGTTCACGCTGGTCCACATCGGCACCACCTACGCCGGGCGGCGCGACCCGCGGCCGTTCTTCGAGGCGGTTCGCGCGCTGGCCGGGGAGGGATGCGAATTCCGGGTGCGGTTCGTCGGCGCCCCGGATCCGGACCTCGAGGCTCTGGCCGCGGCAGCGGGCGTCGCCGGCCGGTGCGACTTCGCCGGTTTCACTACCCACGAGGAAGCGGTGGCCGAGATGCGCCGGGCCGGTGCACTGCTCCTCATGCTCTGGGCAGAGGACGGGCACATTGCCCGGGGGACGGTGGCCGGGAAGACGCTCGAGTACCTGCGGTCCGGCCGCCCGATTCTCTATCTCGGCCCCACGGACGGCGAGACCCCGGACCTCTTGCGGGAACTCGGTGGATCGCTCTTCGCGAGAAGCGAGGACGTCGCCAAGATGACCTCGGCGCTGCGGGCCCTCATGGATGGCGAGGCGCCCGCACCGGCCGACCCGGATCGCCTTGCGCCATACTGCCGCCGCGCGCAGGCCGGGCGTCTGGCTGGCCGGTTTCGGGAGGTAGTGGCATGAGTCCCGGAACGGTCTCCGCCCTCATCTCCCTCGGCGTCGGCTTCGGCGCCGCGGCGCTGTTCACCCCGGTCAGCATCCGGATCGCGAAGAGAAACGGCGCGGTGGCCCGCCCGGTCAAGGATCGCTGGAACCGCCGGGAGGTCCCGGTCCTCGGCGGCACCGCCATCTTCGCCGGATTCGTGATCGCCTTCCTCGTCACCGGTACGCTCGGAACCCACACCATCGGAATCCTCGCCGGGGCGACGCTCCTCTTCCTGCTCGGGCTGGTGGACGACCTTCGGCACCTGCGCCCGGCGACGAAGCTGGTCGGACAGATCGTGGCCGCCACGATCCTCATCGTCTTCGGCGTGCAGGCCCGCTTCGTCGACAACCAGCTGCTGACGATCCCGGTGACGATCATCTGGGTGGTCGGGGTCACGAACGCTTTCAACCTGATCGACAACATGGACGGCCTCTGCGCCGGCGTGGGCACGATCGCCGCCGTCGCCCTCGGCGCCTACGCGCTGCGCTACGATGTCGAGCCCTTCCCGCAGGTGGTGAGCCTGGTCTTCGCCCTGGCGGGGGCGCAGGCCGGGTTCCTGCTCTACAACGTCAATCCCGCACGCACCTTCATGGGGGACTCCGGCGCTCTCGTGATCGGCTTCGTCCTTTCCGCGGCGGCGATCCTCGGCACCTTCGAGCACGCCGGCAACCTCTTCATCATCCTCTCGGTGCCCGTTTTCGTCCTCGCGGTGCCCATCTTCGACACCACGTTCGTCACCATCGTCCGGAAGTTCCACCACCGCCGGGTCTCGCAGGGCGGCCGGGACCACCTCTCGCACCGGCTGGTGGCGGTGGGGATGAGCGAGCGCCGCGCGGTACTCGCGCTCTGGTCCATCTGCGCGGTGCTGGCCGGCCTCGGCGTGGCGGCGAGCTATCTCGACCTCTTCGCCAACCTCGTCCTGATGGGCATTTCGGTGATCTTCGTTGTGATTTTCGCCATCTTCCTCGGCGAGGTGGCGATCTACCGCACCGCCGCCGACGAACCGGAAGGCGCGGCGGGGGAGGAGATCCGGAAGACCTTCCTGAACTACGTTCGCGGCACTTCCCTCGTGCTGCTCGACCTGGTGTTGATCTGTCTGGCCTACCTCGGGGCCTACCTGATCTTCTTCGATGGGAATATCCCCGACGCGGATCACGCCCGGCTCCTCGAGTCCCTGCCGGTGCTGATCATCTCCCAGTCGGTGTTCTTCTACGTTTTCCGGCTCTACCAGGGCTTCTGGCGCTACTTCGGGGTGGGCGACCTGCTCGCGGTGCTGAAGGCGGTGGTCACCGGCTCGGTCGTGGCGGTGCTGCTCGTCGTCGTCTTCTTCCGGTTCCGCTTCTACAGCCGCGCCATCTTCATGATCGATGCGATGCTGCTCTTCCTGCTGATCAGCGGGACGCGGTTCATGTTCCGGGCGCTCCGGGAATCGCGGGTGCCGTCGGACGGGCGCCGCGTGCTCATCGTGGGCGCCGGAGACCGGGGCGAGCTGTCGCTGCGCTCCCTGAAGACCCGCGGGGGAGGCGAATACGTCGCCGTGGGATTCCTCGACGAGGACCGGGCCCTGCGCCGTCGCAAGATCCTCGGCGTTCCCGTCCTCGGCACGCTCGGCGATCTGGAACGGGCGGTTGGCGAGTCCGGTGCGGACGAAGTCGTTCTCGCCCTCAGGATCGAAGGGGAGGAGCTGGCCGATCTGAAGGCCCGCTGCCGGGAACTCGATCTCCCACTCCTGCTCTCCCCGGCCACGCAGGAGTTCGTGGAACTCTGAAAACCGGGGAGCCGACAAAGGAACGGCCCGTCGCTGCCGATAAAGAACTAACATGCGGCCTGGCGTGAGCCGATGTCTGATCCGAGAGTAGCGAGAGTAGGTTGACCCCTCAAGGTGGGGGGGATAGCATTCTGCGGGCTTATCCGGGGCCTTTGAGGGTTTGCGACATGGCGGATTTCGGACGGCGGGCTCCTCTTGTCCTCGTCACCGTTCTGTTCATGGCCCTCCTCTCCGCCCGCCCCGTCTTTTCCGCCGGTCCGAAAGGGAAGGATCTCGAGCGGAACCTCCGGACGAAGATCAAGCTCGTCTTCCTGTTCGAGAAGGACCTGCCCGACCTGGCGAAGCGGGGACAGGGGATCTCCCAGCTCGAGAACGAGATCCGCGGCGCCCTGGAGGCCGAGCCGGAAGCGTCCGGGATCCTCGACCTTTTCCACGACCTGCAACTCGCGTGGGCGAAACTCGAGCTGTCGCGGGGCGATGTCGATCAGGCGATCCTGCACTTCGAGGAGATCATCCGGAGCGGTCCATCCTCCCGTGGCTATCAGGAAGCGGCGCTGACCACCGCTGATCTCCACGTGTCCCGGGGCGCGGCCTTCGAGGATGCCGGAGACGACGGGCAGGCGCTGCTGAAGTATGGCCGGGCGGAGGAACTCTACCGGGCGGCCGGGCGGGAAGATCGCGCCCTGGAGATCGGGCGGAAGAGCGCCACCATCGAGGCCAAGGAAGGGCTCAAGGCCTACCGCGTCAAGGACTACGACCTGGCCTTCGGGATCCTCTCGAAACTGGCGGCGCGCAAGCGGCCCGGGTTCGCCGGCAGCGAGGGCGACCAGGCCCTGGCCTGGATGGTCGAGCAGACCGGTGTGTTGACCGTGACGACCCTGGCCGTGCCGGCGCAGGTGCCCGGCCAGGACGTCACCGGACTCGAGATCGCCCTGGAGCGCACGGGCCGGGGGGCGGAGACCAGGCGCCCGTTCGCGGCGAAGTTCCGCTGGGAGGTCGGTGAGTACCGCCTCGGGCTGTTGGGCCGGGATGGGAAGATGGTCCTCTCGGTCCCCGTCAAGCTGACCCGGGCGGGCGGGACCGCCTCGATCCCCTCGAAGCTCCCCGACGGCATGGCCTTCATACCGGCGGGGGGCAAGGTCTCGCGCCCCTTCTTCATCGACAAGACCGAGGTGACGGTGCAGGCGTTCACGAAGGTGTTTCCGTCCCACCGCTGCCGGTCTTCACGGGCGAATTTTACCGCCTACGGAGTCACCTTCGCCGAGGCGAAGAGCTACGCCTCGAAGGTCGGTAAGAAACTGCCCAGCGAGCAGCAGTGGCTGCGCGCGGCATTTGGCGACAAGAACGAGAAGTACCCCTGGGGCAACACCGACGCCGGATCGATCAATCGACACTGCAACGTCGGGACTCGCGGACCGACCGCGGTGGGCAGCTTTCCGTCGGGGCGCAACGATTTCGGCCTCGACGACATGGCCGGGAACGTCTGGGAGTGGCTCGCGGACGAGTACGCCATCGGTGGAGGGTTCGGCAGGAGCCGGCTGGCGACAAACCGGGCTCCGGCGGGCTGGACGCACCCCGTGGATTATCTGAGGCACAAGAAGCCAAGCAGCCGTCTTTACGATACCTTCGAGGATCTGGTCCGGCAGCAGAAGTACGACAAATACCGCGTCACTGACGAGAAGTTGGAAGAGGTGGGTTTCCGATGCGTACTCGAATTCTGATCACGACCGCAGTTGCGCTGCTGGTTTCGTTCGCCTTCGTCCTTTCCGGCTGCCAGAACGGTTCGCCTCCGAACGGTAAGGGGGGGAGCCAGCCGGCCGGAAGCGCCGGAGTCAAGGCGCCGGCACCGGGAGCGAAGTTCCTGGGGGGGCAGCTTGTGCTCGAGTCCATCTCGGTTCCCGCCTCGGCCGGCCAGCCGGTCACCGTGGTCCTGAAGAACGTCGCCGGGCAGGCGCTCGAAGGGCTGACCATTCAGATGATCTTTCTGAGTCCATCCACGGACGGGATGTCCGAGTTCGACAGCGAGAAAGTCATCGACGAGGTCAACAAGCTCTACAAGAACGAGAGCCACACCCTCTCCGTGAACCGGGGCGGTCGCGGCAAGCTCCTGGAAGTCAGGCTGAACGTGAGTTCCGGAGAGACCCGGTTCATGCCGACCACGACCCGGGAGGGCGGTGTTCCGGGCAGCCGGCTGCTCGGCGGACTCCTCGAGGTCGTCGGAGTGGATAACCGGCTGACCTTCGAACCTCCGTCCATCTCCTTCACCGTGGAGAACGTCTCGAACAAGGTGGTCGAGGGCTTCGGGTTCCAGGTTGTTCTGCGGCAGAGGAACGGGAAGCTCGTGGAGACTCGCTGGCAGGAGGTGGTCGAGAGCCTGCCTCCCGGGGGGAAGCTCACGTTGAGCGCGGATCTCTCCGGCAATGACGTCGGAGCCGCCGAGTCCGTTCTCAAGATCAGGTGGGAAGACATCTAGCCAGATGGCCGACCTCTCCCTCAATTGCCCGAAGTGCGGCGGATCCGTCAACGTCCCCATCGAGGAGGACGTCAAGGAGTACGTCTGCACCCACTGCGGGGAGAAGAACGCCCTGCACGACAACCTCGGGCTCATGGGCGGCCACTACACCGACCCCCTGATCGGCGCGGTGGTCTCCGAGTGGGAGATCCAGGAGAAGGTGGGCGAGGGCGGATTCGGTTCGGTCTACCGCGCCTACGACAAGAATCTCCAGCGGGCCGTGGCCATGAAGGTCATGCTCCCCTCGCTGACCTCCAACCTGGAGTTCGTTCAGAAATTCATCCGCGAGGCGATCACCGCGGCCCAGCTCAACCACCCGAACATCGTCGGGATTCACCGGGTCGGCCGCGACGAGGAGCGCAACCTCCACTTCCTGGTGATGGAGTTCCTGGAAGGGAAGACGCTCTCCGACATCATCGAGGAGACCGGGGAATTCGCGATCGACGAGGCCATCTCGATCATCTCGCAGTGCTCGGATGCCCTCGCGGTCGCGCACGACAAGAACATCATCCACCGGGACATCAAGCCCGAGAACCTGATGATGGACGCGGCCGGTACGGTCAAGATCACGGACTTCGGCCTGGCCAAGACCATGTCGACGGACCAGAAGTCCACCAAGGTGATGGGTACGCCCCACTACATGTCCCCCGAGCAGTTCGAGGGGAAGGCGGTGGACGGCCGGACGGACATCTACTCGTTGGGCGTGACCTTCTACTACATGCTGACGAAGGCCCAGCCCTACGAAGGCACGAACACCGTCCAGATCATCTACTCGATCCTGACGCAGGACCCGAAGCCGGTCATGGACCTCAACCCGGAGGTTCCCGAGGAGATCTGGCGAATCATCAAGAAGATGATCGCGAAGGACTCCGCCGATCGTTACGAGAACTTCCGCGAGGTCCGCACCGATCTCAGCAACTTCCAGGACGGGTCCCAGTCGCAGAAGGTGGTCTGCCCGAAGTGCGAGGTCAGCAACGTCCGCGGTCGCCGGTTCTGCCGGGAGTGCGGGACCAGCCTGCAGATCCGCTGTCCGCACTGCGGCAGCGAAGAGGTCGCGGGAACCAGGCACTGCGGTGAGTGCGGCGCCAACGTCGAGAACCTGATCCAGATCCGCGAGAACCTCGGCCGCGGCGAGAAGCTCCGAGCTTTCGGGGATCTGAAGCGGGCTCTCGGCTTCTACCAGGAGGTCCTGCAACTCGATCCGGACCACGCGGAGGCCCACGAAGCCACAAAGGCGATCCGGGACGATCTGCTGTCGATCGAGGCCAAGAAGGCCCGGGTGGACGCCCTGGTCGAGGAGGGCAACGCCGAAGGCGCCCTGGCCGAGGTCGACGGGCTGATGTCCAACTACCCGAAGATCGATGAGGTCAAGACCTACGGGCAGACCGTCCGGCGCTCCCTGCTGCACCGCGTCGTCGATGCGCACATGCTCCATGCCGAGCAGTGCCTCCAGAAGGGAGAGCTGGAATCCGCGCTCGAGGCCTACCAGAAGGCGCTCGGGGTGGACCCGGATCGGGCCGACGTGGCCGAGAAGCAGCGCGACCTGAAGACCCGCATGGCCGCGATGGAGCAGACCCTCGCGTCGGCGGAGACCGCCCTCTCGGACGGTCGGCACGAAGATGCGCTGCGAGCCGCACGCGACGTGCTGAACCTGAAGCCGGACCACCCGCGGGCGAACGAGATTCAGGAAGAGGCGAAACGCTTCGTCGACAGTGTCGGGGGGTTCGTCAAGGAAGCGCGCGAACTCATCGAAAGGAGCGACTTCATACAGGCGATCTCGCGCCTGGAGATGGCGGCTGAGATCAGCCCCGGTGACGGCAGTGTGCAGTCCCTTCTGGCCGAGGCCGTCCGTCGACGTGACGCCTTCGATGAGAAGATCGGCAGCGCGCGACGCCTGCTGGCGGACGGTTCGCTCGACGAGGCCGAGAGCGAAGTGAAGGAAGCCCTCGCCGAGCGTCCCGACGACGCCGCCGCTCTCGGGCTCAAGCGGGAAGTCGACGACCTGCTCGCCTCCCGTGCGAAGCACCTCGAGAACGAAGCCCTCGTCAAGGAGGGCCTCGATGCGGAACACCAGGGGGATCTCGAGCGGGCGAAGAAGTGCCTGAACCGCGCCTTGACGCGGGACCCGGAGAACGACGCCGCGGTTATCGCCCTCGACCGGCTGAAGAGCAAGATCACCGAGGCGAAGCGACTGCGCACGGTCGCTCAGAGCCACAGCGACAAGGGAGAGTTCGGTCTGGCCGCGGCGACGTTGGACGAACTCGCCGAGCTTCTGCCCGGGGATCGCAGTGTCCTCGAGGAGGCGGAGGCGGCAAAGCAGAAGCAGGATGGTATCGACCAGGCCCTGCAACACGCATCCCAGGCGGTTGCCGCGAAGAACTTCGACGCCGCTCTCGTCGCCGCGGAGAAGGTCCTCGCCGCTTCGCCGCAGAATCGCCCGGCCCTGAACTTCCAGCGCGAAGCGGTTCGCGGCAAGGCGGCGATCGAGAAACACCTCGAAGAGGCCCGCGGCCTGATCGAGTCCGAACTCTTCGACGATGCCCTCGCCCTGCTCGAGAAGGCCGGGGAACTCGGCGCCACCGCCGACTCCGTCGAACGCCTTCGCGATGCGGCGGAGGAGGGCAAGGTCCTCCTGCTCAAGTCCGAGGCGACGCGTGCCTTCGAATTCAAGGACTTCAAGGGTGCGGAGGAGCGCTTCAGTCAGATCATCGAACTCGGCAAGGATGACCCGGACGCGGTCAAGGGCCTGAAACTCGCCGGGAAGATGATCCGCCGCGGGGAGCGGGAGACGGTGCTGCCGAAGTTGCTCATGGTGGTGGCGTCGCTGGCCGTTCTCTTCCTGATCCAGTTCAAGGCCCTTCAGGGTGAATCCACCTTCGATCCGGTGGACCCCGTGCAGGTCGCCCTGGCGGAAGCCAGCCAGTTGGAGAAAGCCGCGGTTCTGAGTTCCGATCCCGCGAAGTGGACGAAGCTCGGCGTCTTTTTCGGGGAGAAGCTCGAGCAGGACGGTGACGTCATCGCTTTCCGGGAGGGTCGCGAATTCGCCAAAGCCATGTCGGCGGCGACATCCGTTCCGGAAGGCGATCTGCTGGCCGTCAAGGCCGCATACGAGGCGGCCCTCGACAAGGTGGGTACCGATACCAACGTCGCCAAGAACCGCACCGAGATGATCAAGGATGCCATCCGCCCCATCGATGGCGCCTTGCGGGAAAACTTCGAGGGTGAGGTCTCCCGGGCCGAGAACCTGGAGGGGCGGGGCGACTGGCCGGGGGCCTACGGGATCTATGATCAACTGCGCTCGAGCCAGGCGGCCGGCGCGGTGAAGAGCGACATCGCCAGGGACCTCGAGGTCGGGCGGATGTTCTGCCGGGCGATGATCGACGCCGGGGCGGAGGAGGGAAGTACCCGGCTGGCGAGCCTGCGGGCCGCGGTGCCTCTGATCGGCGACAGATCACGAATGCGTGGGATCCGGCTCGGGAAGATCAACGAGGCCAAGGCCGCCACGTTGAAGACGTGGATCGCGGAGATCGGCAGGAACGCCGGGGACGACTGGCGGTTGGCCTCGAGTGAGTATACGAAGGTCCTGGCGGACCCCGCGGTGAACGAGGATGCGAAGCTCAAGGCGGAGGTGCTTCGGCGGCAGCAGTTCGCCGAGACGTTGACCCAGGCCCAGACCCTCTACGAAAACGGACAATACGAGAAGGCCGTGCTCTTTCACGAGGACGCCAGGAAGACCCCGGATGCGAGCGCGGGTGACCTCGAGGCCGCCGAGACCGGCCGCCTGGCGGTGATCGCCGCCTGGAAGAAGAGCGTGAGGACCCGGATCCGGAGCGCCCGTGCGGGGGGGGACATTACCCCCGAGCAGTACTACGTGAAGATCATATCGGAGCTCGCGGACATGTCGCGGGTCCTGGGTGTGGATCCGGAAACTCTCTACCGAGAGGTCACTGGAGACTAGCGATGGCTGATCGAGGATCGATAAAGGTGACCGTCACCGGCGTCACCGACGTCGGTCGGGTTCGAGACCACAACGAGGATAACCTCCTGGTGGCCGACCTGACCGCGGAGGAGAGGCCGGGGAGTGGTCAGACCATCTCGCTTCAGTTGGGAGATCGCGGGCTCCTCCTGGCCGTCGCCGACGGCATGGGCGGAGCGGCTTCCGGCGAAATCGCGAGCGAGACGGACGTGGAAATCCTGTTCGAGACCTTCTCCGCGAAGGAAGTGACGGAGGGCTCCGCGGAGTCGGAGAAGATCAGCGCCGCTCTCGACGACAGCCTCCAGACCGCCAACACCCGGATCCACAACCGGGGGCTCGAGCAGGCGGAGCATCGGGGCATGGGCACGACCATGACCGCCGCATTCGTCTCGGGAGACTCGGTACACATCGCGCAGGTGGGGGACAGCCGGGCCTACCTGCTGCGCAAGAACAAGCTCGTGCAGGTAACCAAAGACCAGTCCCTGATCTCGCAACTCATCGAAGACGGAACCCTGACGGAGGAGGAGGCGGAGAAGCTCGGGGGCCGGAACATCATCCTGCAGGCGCTGGGTGTGGAAGCGGACGTCAACGTCGAAGTGAAGAGCATGGAAGTGCTCGACGGCGACCTCCTGATGCTCTGCTCGGACGGACTTTCCGGCATGGTGAAGGACGCCATGATGGAGGAGAACCTGGCTTCGGCGGATGATGTCGGGGCGGCTGCGGAACGGCTCGTCAGCATGGCGAACGACGCCGGCGGCCGGGATAATATCACCGTCATTCTCGCGCGGTTCGAAGGACCCGGGCTTCGAGCCCCCATGAAGGCGATCGAGAGCAGGAGAAAAGGCGGAAGTCGCGGTGGACCGGCCCCCGTGGAGCGATTCGTCGCCCCGGAAACGCCCCAGGCAGAGCCGAAGCGGAGCAGGTCGCGAACTCTGCTCCTCGGCGGGATCGGCGTGATCGGGCTGGCGGTCATCGTGTTTCTCCTTTCCGGTGGCTCGAGCAGTGTGACCCTGGTCTTTCCCGCTCCCGGAGGGACGGCCACGATGACCCCGGCGGGCGGCGGGGGCGGAGGGCTCGTGATCAAGGCGGGACCCGGGGAAACGACGGTGGAGGTGACCGACCTCGAGCCGGGGAATTACATTCTCGAAGCTCGACTTGCGCACTACCAGCCCTTGACCGCCCGCCTGATTTCGGTGTCCCAGGGCGCCTCCCGACTGAAGGTTCCGTTCTCGCCTCTTCCCGGAAGGCTGACGCTCAAGACCGGGACGCCGCACGTGACGGTTGCGATCCTGGAGATCGATCCGTTCGAGCCGGATCATCCCTATCGGGAGGTGATCGAGAACCTGGCGGACCTCGCGGACGGAATGACCATCGCGCGGGTTCCGGCCGGCCTCCTCGGGTTGAGCGTCTCCCGGCAGGGCTTTCGGCCTCGTGAACTCACCGTGACTCTCCCGCCCGAGGGAGACGAGACGGTGACCCTGCCCGAACTCGAACCCATCAACGGGATCCTGGTCGTCCGTTGCCCGGTGCCCGGGGCGCGCGTAACCGTACTCGACGAATTCGGCGAGGAGATCATCTCGAAGTCGGTGGACAGTGCCGGGAGCGCCCTGGAACTCGAGGTGCGGGTCGGCACTTCCCGCAACGTGAAAATCACGCACGACGAACACCATCCCTTCGAACAGGTCGTCGAGGAGATCGCCGAGGGCGGCCGCGTCGCGCTCGATGTGGAACTGGTGAAGAAGGACGGCGGTGTGACCGTGACCGGCCCCGCGAACGGTATCCTGACCTTCAGGCTGAAAGGGTCGGACCAGGTCGTCCGGCGTTCGAGGATCGAGCAGTCCGGTTCGGTGATGGTGAGCCTGCCCCCCGGAGAATACGAGGTCGAGATGATCGACGGGGAGACCACCGAGAACCTGGAGGTCGTCGTTTCGGCTTCGAAGGAAGCCAAGGTGAGGTTCAGCGAATGACGGACCCCTTCGTCGGCACCCTGGTTGGCGGCAGGTACCAGATCTCCTCCCGGATCGGTGAGGGGGGGATGGGGCTCGTGTACTTCGCCGAGGATCAGGTCACTGGAGATCGGGTCGCGGTCAAATTCCTGCATCGCCATCTGCTTCAGAACAAGGAGTTCGTGGCGCGGTTCCGGCAGGAGGCGAAGTCCGCCGGGAGCTTCACTCATGAGAACGTGGTGCAGGTCCTCTCCGCCGGGGACAGCGATGACGGCGTCCCGTTCATCGCGATGGACTTCTGCCCCGGCCGGAGTCTTCTGACCTTCATCGAGGAAACCGCTCCGGTACCCTACGACCGGGCCTGTCGCATTGTCGAGCAGGTGTTGCGCGCCCTCTCCGAGGCGCACCGCAACGGCATCATCCACCGCGACCTCAAGCCGGACAACATCAAGGTGGAGACCCGCGACGACGGTACCGACTTCGTGAAGGTCCTCGATTTCGGCGTCGCCAAGTTCATCGGCACCGAGGACATGTCCGAGATGAGCGGTGCGGTGAAGACCAAGACCGGCGTGGTCTTCGGCACCCCCAAGTACATGGCTCCCGAGCAGATTCTCGGGGATCCCGTGGACGGACGCTCCGACATCTACTCCGTCGGCGCCATCCTGTACGAGATGCTCTCCGCTCATCCGCCGTTCGAGTCCGATGACGTCATGGAGTTCGTCACCAAGCACCTTACCGAGCCGGTGATGCCCCTCCGGAGGAAGGCTCCGAACGTCTCCGTACCTCCCGGCCTGGAGCAGGTCGTCCTCGCGATGCTCGACAAGAACCGGGTGGCCAGACCGTCGCGGGCGGCTGAAGTGGCGGACACGCTCCTGCTCTACTCGCAGCCGGGGGCCGGGGCCGGTGAACGCGGTGCGGGTGCGCCGCGGTTGCAGATCGGACTGCTCCTCTACCTCGTTGCGGGTCTCCTGGGCGGCGCGGCCGCGTATCTCCTCGCTCCGGAACATGCCTGGCTCGGGGGGCTTACGGGCGTGGGGCTCGGCATCGCGTGCGTCGTGGCGTTCTTCCTGTTTCCCAAGGTCGGAGAAGGGGCTTTCTGGGTGCGTACCCTGATTGTGGCGCTCCTGCTCGCGGGTACGGGAGCGGCGGCCCACCTCTTCGCGGGGGAAGTGCGGCCGCTCGTGTACTTCTACCCGGTGTCCGCGTTCCTCGTCTTCGTGCTCTACGCGGTGGGCTGGGGGCGCCGCAAACGCCTCCCCGCGGTGATCCTGGCCGGGCTTTTGGCGCCGATCCTGATCCTGGTCCTGATGCCGTACCCGGAGGGCAATCGGTTTGTGACTTTCTGGTCCCTCGATGCTTACGATATGCGGTCTCTTACCACCGGTCTGGCTCTGGCCGCCATTGCGGTGGTGTTTGCCCTCGTGACGCTCCTGGCTCCTCGTGCCCACCGGGGCTTGTGAGCAAAGTGCGATCGACGGATCCTTGTCTGGCGTAAAGAGTTGACCTCGACGATGGCATGGGATAGCTTCGGGCGATCCGAAGGAAGTCCCAGGGCCATGGAGTGATGGCTTGAACCCATTGGAGGCACCCATGTTCAGGCGTCTCGCATACGTTCCGATGATTCTCTGCCTGATAGCGACTTTCGCCTCTGCGGCGGAACTGACCATGGGGGGTGAAGGCGCCCTACTGAACGGGGCCGCGGTGGAAACGTATCCCGCGGCGCTCGCGGAAGGGGATCGGGTCGAAGGGCCGGCGACGGTGACGACGACTCTCGGTGACACCATCAAGGTGGCGAAGGGCTCCGTTCTGGAGGTCAAGCCGGTGGATGGTGAGACGGAGTTGTTCTTCCTGCTGAAGGGTTTCGCCCGTGGCGAGATCGGCAGCAAGACGAGCATCGCCCTCCCCGCGGGATGGCTCACCGGGCCCGCCGACGATACGGCAGCGTTCTACGTCGAGACCATCGACCCAGACCGCGGCTTCTTCCAGGTCAATGAGGGCAAGGGGCTGGTTTCCTACGGCATCTACCATGTTTTTCTCGGGGCGCGGCAGGCGGTCGAACTCGGCAAGAAGGGCGATCCCGACACGTTGGAGTTCTATACCCACCAGAGCAACCCCGGCACCGTGAAGATCGTGGCGGCCACCAGGGGGAAACTGGAGCTGACGCTTTCCGTCCCGAAGTCGACCCGCGGCATGCTCGAGCAGGTCGAGGGTGACGAATGGACGAAGGTTTCGAGCGATGCCTCCTCCTGGCAGGGTGGCAAGATCGGCATCGCCACGATGGTGGACGGCGCGCCCGGCCAGGCCGGTTCGCTCGGTCCCGGCACGTTCGCCCGGATCAACAATGGCACCGGTGAAATCGAGTTCGGTTTCGTGGAAATCGACTTTGCCATCGTCGAGAGAGCGATCTCTCTGACGAGCGAATTCCAGCTTCTCGCGGTCAGCAACTTCTTCGGCCTCGAGTAACGATACAGTCCCGCAGGGCGTCGGACCGGGCTATTGGATACCGGGTTCGGTACTGAGGATGACCGTCAAGGTCCAATGAAGGAGACGGGGGTATTTATGGGGCGGATGCTTGCGGTTATTACAGCGGCGGTCCTCATGCTGGGCCTCGCCACACCTGCCATGGCGCAGGACGGTGCGGCCCATGCCATCGATGACTTCGTCCAGCGCGGCTCGGACTTCTTCGACAACAACCTGATCTTCGGCAAGATCCGGATCAGTCCCCGCCTGGACCAGAGGTTCATCTACGACGACAACATCTGGATGAACGATGCCAGCGAACCGCAGACCCGCGGTCGCCAGTGGGACTTCATCAGCAGCACCAAGGTCGGACTCTCTTTCGACCTCCCGGTGAACGAGGAGTACACGAAGTTCTTCAAGCGCTCGAAGGTGCGCCTGCTGACCTACGAAGCCGACTTCATGTGGTACTTCCGGAATACGGAAGTCAGCGACATCAACCATGATATCGGCACGTCCCTCTTCGCGTTCCTGTCCGACCTGACCAAAGCCAGCGGCGGCAAGCCGTACGGCTTCTTCTTCGACGTCAATGCGAACTATCGCATCATCATGAACCCGCTCGACCTGATTCAGCGTCCGCTCGGCCCGGCCCTGACCGGGGATCCGACGGGGATCCCGCTTGCTATCGGTGAGACCGATCGGTTGCAGTGGAAGCAGGCCAACGCCGAGGCCTATGTCGGCTGGAGAGGCAACTGGCTGGACATCCGGGCGGGGTACGAGTTCGAGTGGTACGAGTTCAAGGACGATTTCTACTCGCAGGCGGACCACCGCGAGCACACCTTCGTCGGTGAGATCGGGTGGAACCCCTGGTTCCACCCGCAGGGACGGATCTTCCTGAAGGGCAAGTACTCCGACCTTGAATTCAAGACCGGGCTGCTGAACGGCGCCAACATCTGGGATGTACGCCTCGGTTTCGAGGGGCCGCTCTTCTCCAAGCGCTTCCGCTGGTATCTCGATGGCGGCGTCAAGGACTGGGAGAACCAGGCCGACGGTGGGTTCGTCTTCCGGAATGCCCAGGGTATCCCCGAGTTCCGGTCGAACCCCGACGACAGCGACTACAGCGGATTCGTCGGCAAGGGCCGCGTGGCCTTTACGCCCTGGCAGCAGCGCAAGACGATGTTCCAGCTCGAGGTCGCCCGGGACGTCAACTGGTCGGCGATCGCGAACTATCGCGAAGACACCTATGTCATGCTGACGATCTTCGATGAGCTGATCCCGAAGAAGCTCGACTTCGACTTCGTCATCTCCTACAGCAAGCACGACCCGTCGGATGGGCCCTACCGGCACCTGTTCGAGGTCGGCGCGGGTTTGACCTATCACCTGGTGCCCCAGGTGGACCTGACGATGCGCTATCTTTTCCGGAACCAGAGAAGCTTCGACGAGGTATCCGTCACCTTTGTCGGCCCGAATGGCGGCACCACGGATCTTGAAACCAACTCGAAGTTTCACCAGAACATCTTCTCCGTCGGCTTCGTGGTCTGGTGGTGATCGGTTCGGTCGAAGGGAAGTAGGACGAACTCCCGGGTTTTTGTCTGCGACCGCACACCGCGGATAGAATGCTGCCCATGCGATTCCCACTGATCGTTTTGCTCGTCATCACCCTGCTGGCCTCCTGCGGGTCGCCGCCGCCCACTCTTGCGCCGAAGAACGGAGGCATCGAGGGGCCGGTGTCGAAGGGGCCCACGCCGGAGGAACTCGAGCGTCTGCTCGGCAATGACGAGAAGGACTATCCGCTCTATCCCGGCGATCTCCTCCGGATCACGGTCCAGGGCCACGAGGACCTCACGATCGAGCGGAAGATACCCGCGTCCGGCCGGATTCCCCTCTATGGACTGGATACCACCGATGCGGACGGCGGCAATCCCCGGGTCACGGAGGTCGATGTCGCCGGACTCCGGCTGCCACAACTGGAGCAGAAACTCGCGACGCTCTACAAGCGGATCGTCAATCCTCCTTACGTGACGGTGAAGGTCGTGCAGTTCGCGCCGAAGGTGATCTATGTGGCTGGTGCGGTGGGTGGCCCGCGGGACTACCGGCTGCCGGATGAGACCCGGATCTCGCTGGTGCAGGCGCTGACGATGGCCGGGTGGTTCACCGAGGACGCGGCGAAGGACCGGGTCCGGGTGATCCGCGTGGATCCCCAGACCGGAGACCGGGTCCACCTGCCGGCGATCGACGTGACGAAGATCATCTCGAGCGGCGACTCCGCCTGGGACATCCTGCTCCTACCCGGCGACACCATCACCGTCGACTCCCACGAGAGCAAGACCGTGTCTATCTTCGGACACGTGGAGCGTCCCGGCGAATATCCCTGGTCCCCGGGGATGACCCTGACGCGGCTGATCACCATCTCCGGCGGTCTCCGCACTTTCGCCAAGATGACGAACATCCGTGTCCTTCGGTCGGGGGTCGGTGGTAAAGAGGAGGATGGGGCCTACCACGTGGATCTGAAGGCCGTCCTCGACGGTGAAGAGCCGGACTACGAACTGGAGCCCGGCGACCGGATCTGGGTAGACGAGAGGTTCATCTAGTGAATCGTGGTGCGGTCCTCGCCCACTATCTCGGCATCGTCAGGAAGCACTGGCTCCTGATCCTCATCATCGCCGCGGTGGTGCTCGGCTCCGGGTACTACTACCACAGCCGCCAGGTTCCCGTCTTCGAGGCGAAGGCGAAGCTGAAGATCCTGAAGAAATCGCGCAACCGCACCAGCGGCGACGTACCCCTGTCCTTCGAAGAGGACCAGGTCTTCTACAACACGCAGTACAACCTTCTGCGGACCCAGCTCGACTGGGCGGACAAGGTCCTCGACCGCGCGGCCTGGCTGATGATCGGTGCCTTCGACGTTCCGTACCAGGATGACCCGGAAGGGGCTGGAGCGCTGGTGGCGGAGGCGCTGCCCGCGGCCCTCGAGGCGAGCCTCTTCGATGTGCTCGACAACCACGCGGATGGGGAATTCGACCTCCTCGAGATCGAACGCGACCCGGTGGCGAGAGCGGCCGTTGCGTCGGTTCGGGCGAAGGCATTCGTCGGAGTCTACAACCTGGATCCGGACACCTTCTTGGCGGGGGTCAAGGTCAGTCCGGTGCCCGGCACCTATCTCGCGGAACTCAGCTTTCAGGCGAGGGATCGGGGGGTGGCGGTCTTCTTCGCGAACCTCTACGCGGAGCTTTATCGGGATGAGTCCAAGGGTGAGCGGGAGGAGATTCTCGAGAAGGAACTCGCCAGGCTGAAGGCGGTCCGGGACCAGCTCGAAGGAGATCCGAATGACAAGAACGATTTCGGGGATCTGGGCCGGGCCAGGAAGGCTCTCAAGCAGTTTCCGGCCACGGCGAAGAACAAGTCGATTCTGGTCGGGGACCGGAAGAACGTCTTCCAGGAGGAGGCGGACGTCGTCGCCGGCAAGATCAACAGCCTGGAGACGGAGCTGATCGCGCGCCAGACGGAGGAAGACGGATTGCTCGAGATTCTCGCCGAGCACGGCGTTTCGCTCGTCAGGAAGGAAGGTGCGGCGGAGGATGGACGAGAGGCCGAAGCGGAGGGTGAGGTCGAAGGGCTGATCATCGACGGGGACGATGAGAAGAAGCAGAAGACGCTCCTGTTCCTCGCCGAGACGCAACCGATCCTCCGCCACCCGGTCCTGGGGCGCGACGAGACGGTGGCCCTCTATCGGGGGCGGGTGCGTGCGGCGGAGCAGGAGTTCCTCGAACTGCCCCGCGATCTCACCGACGAGCATCCTCAACGGCAGAAGGTTCGGGCGAAGCTCTCTCAGTCGAAGCTTCAACTCGGTGTGCAGGTGGAAGCGAGTATCGTCCGGTACCTCCTGACCGGTCGGGAAATCTCTCAAACGATCGAGATGCTGTACGCCCGCCTCGAGAAGAAGCGTCAGGCGGCCGCGGTGTTGAACCGGGAGATCGTCGAACTCCAGCAACTGAATGAGGATGTCGGCACTCTGGTCGAGGAGAAGGCCGCGCTCGATCGGCGGTGGGACCTTCTGCAGGAGATGAAGAGACAGGCCGCGGATGTCGATGCCGGCAACACCGATATCCAGAACATCCACATGGTTCGCCGCGCGCGCCTGCGGGATGCCCGCCAGACGCAGCCGAACACCAGCCTGATTCTGGCGATGACCGTCCTCTCCGCGGTCTTCCTCTCCTTCGGGGCGGCATTCCTGATCGAGTTCCTCGACGACACGATCAAGACCAAGGCCGACTTCGAACGTTTCGTCGACGTGCCCCACCTCGGGTACATCCCCTCCATCAACGTGAAGGAGTACCGGAACAAGGACATCGCGGTGCTCGAGAAACCACGATCGGGGGTCGCCGAGGCCTTTCGCTCCATCCGCACCGCCATCCTCTTCTCCAAGAAGGACCGGGAGATCAAGAGCCTGATGCTCACTTCAGCCGGTCCCGGTGAAGGTAAGACCACCGTGGCGGTGAACATGGCCGTGACCATGGCGCAGGCTTCCAGCGGGAAGGTGCTGCTCATCGATGCCGACCTGCGAAAGGCCCGGGTGCACAAGGCCCTCGGCCTGGACAACAAGCTCGGCCTGACCAACCTGCTCATCGGCAGCGTGAGTCTGGATGAGGTCACACAGGCGAGCCTCGTGGATGGTCTCGATGTGATCACCGCCGGTCCGCCGCCTCCGAACCCCGCCGAACTGCTCGGCGGGGATCGCATGGGGGCGATCCTGGAGGAGGCCAAGGGGCGGTATACCAAGGTGATCATCGACACGCCGCCGTTGGTCGCGGTCACCGATGCCTGCCTGCTGGCTCCGCTCGTGGAGGGTGTCTTTCTGGTGATCTCCGTCGGCAAGACCTCCTGGCGCCTGATCCAGAGAGGGAAGGAGTCGCTATCCTCGGTGGGCGTCGAGACAACCGGCGCGGTTCTGAACAACATCCGCATCGGCGGCCCGGGCTATGGCTACGGCTACGGCTATGGTTATGGATACGGGTACGGCTACGGCGGCTATCACCATGAAGACGTGGAAGAAGCGGGGGAACCGGACGGCGGCAAAGCAGTGAAGCAGTAAGGCAGTGAGGCGGGGCGTGGCCGCGCCGCGCCTCGATCATCCTGAAGGCGGTTGCTCCCGGTGGTGTGCGGTTGGCACGGCGGCCGTTCCGCCTCCGCTTTGCCTACTCCCCGAAGAACAGGAAGTACCCCGCCGCCAGTGCTCCCAGCAGGAGGATCACTCCGAGGATCATCGGCAGATAGTCCGCAAACGACGATTCGTCCCGGGCGGGCCGCCGGGGCTGTTGAGGGGGGGGCGCTTGTGGGGGCCGGGCCGGTTCGCGGGCGGCGGGTGCGGGTGCCGGTGCTTTTTCCGGCTTCGGCACCTCCCGTTGCGGTGATGGGGTCTTCGGCTTCGCCCCGGCCTTCAGCGTGTCGAGGTCGAGGCCGAGGTCCGAGAGATTGGTGATCGGCGTGGGCGTGGCGTCCAGGCTGTCCAGCAGGCCTCCTTCGGGGTCCGTGAACTTGAGCTCGGTGTGACCGACGCAGACCACATCTCCGTCCCGCACCTTCTTCGGCTCCGTCAAGCGTTCGCCGTTCAAAAGGCAGCCGTTCTTGGATCCCATGTCCACGACGGTGGTCGTTTCGCCGACGCGGCGGATCATGAGGTGCTTCCGGGAGATCGACCAGTGCCGGAGAACGAGATCGCCTTCTCCGTCGCGGCCGGCGCGATACTCCCGGTCCTCTTCCGTGATGACGAGGGTCTGCCCTTTCTCATCGTCGTTCATCACTTCGAAGACCGGCGGCTCCCGGGTCTCCGCGAAGGAACCGAGAACCTCCTTGACCATGTTCATGGCCACCATGGAAGTCCGTTCCGAGGTCGATTCGTCGAGCGCCTGCATGGGGCGATCGATCTTCAGGCTGTAGCCCGCGATTCTGACTTCGGCGCCCTCCTCGAGACGGGTTCGCGATCCCGGACCCACCTCGCGGTCGTTCACCATCGTGCCCGCGCTGGAGCCCAGGTCGACGAGGAAAGGCACTTCGTCCTCGACGATGATCCGGGCATGATCCGCCGAAACCTGCATGTCCGGGATCTGGATGTCGTTCCGGGAATGGCGGCCAATGGTGATGAGGTCCTGGGTGAACTCCAGGTCCCAGGTTTTCTCCTGGCCCTCGATTTCGCAGTTCATCGTGATTTTCAGGTCCACGGCAACTCCCTCGAGGTCGCGACTGAAAAACGGGCAGACCGGGATTCTAGCGGGAGGCGCCCCTGCTGACAACGAACTCGGGCTCAGCCCGCATTTCTCACCAGAGCGGACGACCGGGGGATGGTCGCGGCGCATCGCCTTCTCGGTCTACCCTGCGGGGCATCCGCGCCGGCCTGCTCTGGTTCACGCTGTCGTGTCCGAAATCCAACTGGACGCTCCCGGACCGCCAGCACATTCGCCCGGAGGTCGACCCTCCATTGTGCGGCGGGGCCGCGCCGTGAGAAAGGCTGGGCCGGTGCATCGAAGGTCTGTCCGGGAGAGATGCCGGCAGGCTACAATCCGGCCTTGATCTCGAAATGTCAGACCGCTTCCCGCGAGGTGCCATGCGACTCAAATACCTCTTTCTCTGGGTAACTCCGCTCGTGCTCGGGTCCATGCTGCTCGGCCTGTTCACGGCTCGCACGATGTACGCCCGGGAGAACCGGACCTACTGGAACGACTCCATCGAGGAGAGAGTTCGCCTGCTCGTCGGCGCGAACTATGTGGACGAGATTACCGAGGAGCGCGGTCGCGAACTCTTCTTCACGGCCATGAAGAGCTACGTCCGGGCGCTGGATCCCTACTGTGCCTTCTATACCCCCGAGGAACGGCGGGCCATGGAAGTGGACACCAAAGGTGAGTTCGGTGGCATCGGGGTGCTCGTGCGCCGGATCGACGGGGCGGTCACCATCACCGGGGTTCGCCGGGGCGATCCGGCGGAGAAGGCCGGCGTCAGGATCGGCGATCGAATCGTGGCCGTTGACGGCGCCGAGATGCCCGACAAGGATGTCGTGGAACTGACGCAGTTCATCCGCGGCCGGCCGGGGGAGCCGGTCACGATCACCTTTCTGCGGGATGGCCGGAGACTCGACCTCGAGATGGACCGGGAGGAGATCAAGATCGACTCCGTGGTGGGCGTTCGGATGATCGATGCCGAACGGGGCATCGCCTACTTCCGGGTGACCTCCTTCCAGGAGAACACGGGCGTTCAGGCGAGTGAGGCCATCCGCTACCTGCGGGGGTTCGGTGCGAAGTCCTACATCCTCGACCTTCGACAGAACAGCGGTGGAGTCCTCGAAGCCGGCGCAGTGGGCCTGGTGGACCTGTTCCTGAGCGACGGGCCGATCGTGCAGACCCGGGGGCGCAGCGAGGACTCGAAGCGGATCTATCAGGCCACGGCCGAAACGACTCTGCTCCAGGACGAGCCGCTGGTGGTGCTGGTGGACGGTGGCTCGGCCTCCGCGGCGGAGGTGGTGGCGGGAGCATTCCAGGACCGGCGCCGCGCGATGCTCATCGGTGAACGAACTTATGGCAAGTTCCTGGTGCAGTCCATCCACCGTCTGCCGGAACTCGAGGTGGCGGTACAGATCACCACGGCGCGCTACTACACACCGTACGGCCGGTGGTTGCAGCGGGACGATGACCGCAATGTGCGCGGCGGACTGCTGCCCGACGTCATCGTTCCCCGCACCGATGATCAGACTCTCGTGCTGCTTCGGGACATCATGATGGACCAGCATGGCCTCGACATGCTCGTCGGTGAGGAGACCGTACCGGACCCGGACGATGACCCGCAGTTGACCCGGGCGGTGAGCCTGCTCCAGGACTACGCGGGACTCGCCGTCGCCGGCAACCCGGACGAGGATGAGTAGGCCGCCTTTGGGGTATCAAGTCAACCAGGCTCAACTCTGGTCCACGCTCGCATCAAAGGCGACCGCCTCCGTTGATGCGCGGACGGCACGGAGGCCGTCCCTCCATTTGGATTCCGCCCCGGAATGGAGGGACCCGATCGGTCGGGTCCACGAAGGGGTGATGGTGTTTGCCGTTGTTGATACGCCGACGGCACGAGAGTCGAACCGAAAGGCTGGCTAGCCCGCTTGCTCGTTCTCGGGATCGATACCTCCTGCGACGAGACCGCCGCGGCCGTCGTGCGCGATGGCTGCCTTGCGGTTTCGAACGTCGTCTCCTCCCAGGTGCCTCTGCACCGTCGTTTTGGCGGGGTGGTGCCGGAGATCGCGTGCCGGGCGCACGCCGAGAACATCTCGCGGGTGATCGCCAGGGCGCTCGATGATGCCGGCACTCCCGCATCGGGCCTCGACGGGGTGGCGGTGACGAATCGTCCGGGTCTGATCGGCGCGCTCCTCGTCGGCGTGTCCGCCGGAAAAGCGATGGCGCTCGGGAACGATCTTCCGCTGGTCGGCGTCAACCACGTCGAGGCGCACATTTTCGCCAGTGCCCTTTCGGGAAAGGACCCGGTGCTGCCAGCGGTCGCGCTCGTGGTCTCGGGGGGGCACACCACGCTGTTCCTCGTTAAGGGGGTGGGGGAGTTGGCGGAACTCGGCCGGACCATCGACGACGCCGCCGGAGAAGCGTTCGACAAGGCTTCGGCCATGCTGGGCCTCGGATACCCCGGCGGCCCCGCCATCGAGGAGGCCGGCAGGGACGGGAATCCCGCCGCGGTTCCCTTCAAGCGTCCGTACCTGGCTCCCGACTCCCTGGATTTCTCGTTCTCCGGGCTGAAGACCGCCTTGCTCTACCACTCTCGCGGCCAGAGCAAACGAGGCCGCCGCGGCGACCTGCTCCCCGGGGTCAGCGTGCCCGACGCCGCGGCCTCGTTCCAGGAGACCGTGGTGGACGTGCTGGTCAGAAAGACCTTCCTTGCGGTGCGGCAGACCGGGGTCCCTCGGGTTATCCTCGGTGGCGGGGTGGCCGCCAACACCAGGTTGCGCGAGAAGATGATCGCCCAGGCGACGAGGCGCGGTGTCTCGCTTACCATCCCCGACAAGCCGCTTTGCACGGACAATGCGGCCATGGTGGCCGCGGTGGGCTGCCGCCTGCTGGCCGGGGGAGTGCGCGATCCGCTCTCCCTCGACGCTCATTCGAGGATGACGGGATGAAGAAGGAACGGCTGGTGGAGATCCTCAGCGCGGTTCAATCCGGCGACCTGACCGTCGCATCGGCCGCGGGGGAACTGGCGGACCTGCCGTTCACCGACCTCGGCTTCGCCCGCGTGGACAACCACCGGGCGCTCCGCTGCGGATTTCCGGAAGTGATCTTCTGCCCGGGCAAGCTCCCGGAGGAGATCGCGGCCATCGCCATGCGCCTTTCCGAAGGCGGAGGGCGACTGCTGGCCACCCGGGCCGACCAGGCCGCCGTGGACGCGATCCGGTCGGTGCTGCCCGACGCGGTCCATCACGAGCGGGCTCGCGCCATCACCCTGGATCGGGAGCCGGCGGAACCGACCGGACTCGTGATCGTCCTCTGTGCGGGCACGGCCGATCTGCCGGTGGCGGAGGAGGCCCGGATCACGGCGACGGCGCTCGGCGCCCGGACCGAGACCATCTATGATTGCGGCGTTGCCGGCATCCACCGTATCCTCTCTGACCGGGCCCGGCTCTCCTCGGCCAACGCGCTGGTGGTGGTGGCGGGAATGGAAGGTGCCCTCGCTTCGGTTGTCGGCGGACTCGTTGACCGTCCGGTGATCGCGGTGCCCACCAGCGTCGGCTACGGCGCTTCCTTTTCCGGGCTTGCGCCGCTGCTCACGATGCTGAATTCCTGTGCCGCCGGAGTGACCGTGGTGAACATCGACAACGGCTTCGGAGGAGGCTATGCCGCGGCCCTGGTGAACCGCCTGGTCTCGGCATCGAAGGAGGTTGAATGAGAGGTCCCGACGCCTGTCTCGCGCTGGAAGACGGTACGGTCTTCAAGGGGACCGGCTTCGGCGCGGTCGGCGAATGCGACGGCGAGGTGGTCTTTACCACCGCCATGTCCGGCTACCAGGAGATCCTCACCGATCCTTCCTTCTGCGGCCAGATCGTCACCATGACCTATCCCCTGATCGGGAACTACGGTGTGGTGGACGCGGACCTGGAATCCGACCGGATCTGGGCTCGCGCTCTTGTCGTGCGTGAGCTCTCCCGGGTCCCCTCGAACTTTCGTTCCGAGGGGCGCCTCGACGACTGGCTCGAGCGCCGGGGAATCATCGGCATCGAGGGCATCGATACGCGCGCGCTGACCCGGCGCCTTCGGGTGGAGGGGGCCATGCGCGGGGTTGTCTCGAGCACCGGGGAGGATCCGGATACGCTCGTTTCCAAAGCCCGGGCGGCGCCATCCATGGTGGGGCGTGACCTGGTCCTGGAGGTCACCCGGAAGCGGGCCGAGGTCTGGACGGAGGGCTTTCTGCCTTTCGGAGCCCCCATGGAGTGCGAACTGTCCCCGTTCGAAGGTGACCGCCTGCCCATCGTGGCGATCGACTACGGCGTGAAATGGAATATCCTGCGGAACCTGGTGAACGCCGGCTTCGACGTGACCGTCCTGCCGGGGACGGCGACCGCGGAGGAGGTGCTGTCGCACGGCGCCGCCGGAGTGTTCCTGAGCAACGGGCCCGGAGACCCGGCCGCCGTGACCTACGGCATCGAGTGTGTGAAGGGCCTGCTCGGCGAGGTGCCGCTCTTCGGGATCTGTCTCGGGCACCAGATGATGGCCCTGGCCATGGGCGCCGAGACCTTCAAGCTGAAGTTCGGGCACCGGGGTGGGAACCAGCCGGTCAAGGACCTGTCGACCGACCGCGTGGAGGTTACCGCCCAGAATCACGGTTTCGCGGTCGATCCCGCGGTGTTCCGGAGAGATGACCTCGAACTCACCCATGTCAACCTGAACGACGGCACGGTGGAGGGCTTGCGGCACCGGGAGATCCCGGCCTTCTCCGTGCAGTATCACCCGGAAGCCAGTCCGGGACCGCACGATGCCACCTATCTCTTCAAGCGGTTCCGCGAGATGATCCTGCTTTCCGAAATGGCTTGACCCTGCCTTGCGTGGGTGGATAGCTTGCTGCGTTCGAGTAACCGAGAGGCCTGAGAATGCCCAATATCTGCGTGGTCGGAGCACAGTGGGGTGACGAAGGGAAGGCGGGAATCGTCGACCTGATGGCGGAAGACGCCGCCTGGGTCGTTCGATTCCAGGGCGGTCCCAATGCCGGTCACACCGTGGTGGTGGGGGAGGAGACGTTCAAGCTCCACCTGGTGCCGTCGGGAATCGTGCGGCCGGGCGTGCGCTGCCTCGTCGGGCAGGGCGTCGTCGTGGATCTCGATGTCCTCTACCAGGAGATCGACATGCTCGAGGGGCGCGGCGTCGGCACGCAGGGGCGTCTGTTCGTTTCGGATCGGTCCCACCTGATCATGCCTTACCACCGGGTCCTCGACGGCCTGAATGAGTCGAGGGCCAGCCGGAAGATCGGGACGACTCTCAAGGGCATCGGCCCGTGCTACGCGGACAAGGTCTCCTACCGCGGCATTCGCGTGGCCGACCTCATGAACCCGACCCTCTTCGAGGAACGGCTGCGGAGTCGCGTGGAGTCGGCGAATCTCCTGATCGAGAAGATTTACGGTGGCGATCCGCTGGACTTCGACGAGATCCACGAGACCTTCCGCCGTCACCGTGAGCGCTTGGCCCCGCATGTGGCCGACGGGGTCGAGCTTCTGCACGAGGCCGGACTGAAGGGCGATCATGTACTGTTCGAAGGCGCCCAGGGATTCCTGCTGGACGTGGACGCGGGGACTTATCCCTACGTCACCGGCAGCAACGCTTCCACCTTCGGGATGTCCGGTGGCGCCGGCGTACCGCCGAGGGCCCTCGATCGTGCCATCGGGATCGCCAAGGCGTACTGCACGCGGGTGGGCGAGGGGCCGTTCCCGACCGAGGATCATGGGCCGCGTGGCGACCTGATCCGGGAGCGCGGCAACGAGTTCGGGACCACCACCGGCCGTCCCCGGCGCTGTGGCTGGTTTGATGCCGTCGCTGTCCGCTACGCCGCAATGGCATCCGGTTTCGACGACCTCGCGGTCACGAAGCTCGACATCCTTTCCGGCATCGAGCCCCTGAAGGTCGCGGTGGCCTACACCGTGTCCGGGGAGCGGATCGATCGGTTCCCCGCGGACCTCGACAGCCTGATGAACGCCGAGCCGGTCTACCGCGAATTTCCGGGGTTCACCGAGGACATCACCGCTGTCACGCGGTTTGAAGACCTGCCGGCGAATGCGCGGGACTACCTGACGGCCCTCGAGGACCTGGTCGGGGTATCGGTCCGGATCGTCAGCGTTGGTCCCGAGCGGGACCAGGTCATCTTCCGGGACTGACGGAGAACATGCATGCCCGAGTCGGTCCCGCCACTTCAGAAACCTGACCAGCAAGCAGGTGCCCTGCCGAGCCATGTGGCCATCATCATGGACGGCAACGGCCGCTGGGCTCGGCGCCAGGGCCTGAAGCGGGTTCGTGGTCATCGCGTCGGAAGCGACACCGTGCGCAACGTGACGACGGAGTGCGCGCGCCTCGGCATCGACCGGCTCACCCTCTATGCCTTCTCCAGCGAGAACTGGAAGCGCCCGAAGCGCGAGATCGATTTCCTGATGCGGCTCCTGAAGGAATTCGTCATCAAGGAACGGCCGACGTTGATGGAGAATCGGATCGTCTTCAAGACGATCGGTCAACTCGATCGGCTTCCTCTGGCGGTCCGGGAGGAACTCGAGCGGACCACCCGGATGACCGCAAAAAACACCGGACTCATCATGACGCTCGCACTTTCCTACGGCGGCCGGGCGGAAATCGCGGATGCGGCGCGCCGGATCGCCAGGGAGGTCCGGGAAGGGACGCTCGACCCGGACGCGGTCGACGAAGGCACCGTGGCGGCGAGGCTCTACGACCCCGAACTCACCGACCCGGATCTGCTGATCCGCACCGGCGGTGAGATGCGCATCTCGAACTACCTCTTGTGGCAGATCGCCTACTCGGAGTTCTGGGTCACCGACGTCTGCTGGCCCGACTTCTCCGTCGATCACCTGCACCGGGCTTTCGCGGAGTATGCTGATCGGGATCGCCGGTACGGTGGACTGAAGGACGAGAAATGACGAAAGAGCGCGTTTTCATCGCCATCACCGGGTTTGCGCTCTTCCTGGCGATCCTCTGGTTCGACTATCACTTCGCCACCCATCTCGGGTCCCTGGCCGTCCTGGTCGTGGTCGGCACGCTGGCCCTTTTCGAGTTCTACGGTCTACTGCAGCGGATGGGGCTCGACCCGGACCCGGTGACCGGAATGGTGGCGGCCATCACCCTCTTCCTGACACGCGGGCTCCTGCAACAGGCCGGTGTTTCGAGTTTGACCGCCCAGGCCGCTGTCGGTTGCCTGCTCTGCGGCGCCGTGGCCTTCCCCTTTATCCAGGCCATGTTCCGTTACGGGCCGAAGAACCCGGGAGGCCGGGAAGACTTCGACCGCGCCGGTGCGACGCTGCTTGGCCTGCTGTACGTCTGGCTCTTCCTCTCCTTCCTCATGGAACTTCGATTGCTGGGCGATGAAACGCTGCACAAGGGGCTCAAGCTCACGGTGATCCTCGTGCTCTCCGTCAAGATCGGCGACTCCACGGCCTACCTGGTGGGGCGGACGATCGGCACCCGCCCGTTGATCTGGGTGAGCCCCAGGAAGACCTGGGAAGGTGTGGGGGGGAGCTTCGCGGGGTCCATGGTCGTCGCTGCGGCTCTTGGAGCACTCTTCGGTTTTTGCTGGTGGAAGCTCCTGATCTTCGGCTTCCTGGTCAGCATCGCCGGGCAGTTGGGCGATCTTGTGGAGTCCCTGCTCAAGCGTCGCGCGGGGGTGAAGGACTCCGGTACGATTCTGAAGGAGATCGGCGGGTTCCTCGATCTCGTGGACAGCGTCCTCTTCGCGGCGCCGGTGGCCTACTTGTCGGTGCTGGCGTTGGGGATATAATCCACCGCCCGTCTTTTTCGGCACCCATTTTCCTGCACCCAGACATCAGGAGGAGCATGCGGGAGGCAATCCGACTGGCCGGTGTCGAGGAAGAGAGAGCTCTTCTCGGTCCCCGGGACGTCACGATCCGTCGAATTCGCGATGCGTTGGGCGTTCGCGCATTCCTGCGGAGCGGGAATCTGACCGTCGAGGGAGATCCGGACGCGGTTCGGGAAGCGATCCGGGTTCTTACCCGGCTCCTCGACATCGTGCGCGCCACCGGTGACCTCACCGAGGAGGACGTGGACTCGGTCATCGACCGGTCTCCTGTCTCGGAGACCGGTGGCCAGGGGATCGTCCGCGCACTCGACGGCAGCTTCATCGCGCCCCGTTCGAAGGGGCAGCGCGTGTACGTCGAGGCGATGCGGAATCGCGGCATCACGATGGCGATCGGTCCCGCGGGGACCGGCAAGACCTTCCTCGCGGTAGCCATGGCGGTCTCCTGTCTCCGGCAGGGATTGTTCCGCCGCCTGGTGCTGGTGCGCCCGGCGGTGGAGGCCGGGGAGAAGCTCGGCTTTCTCCCCGGCGATCTGGCTGAGAAGGTCAATCCCTACCTCCGCCCTCTCTATGACGCGCTCGGCGATCTGCTTGAATTCACCCAGATTCAACGGTATCGCGATCAGGACGTGATCGAGATCGTCCCGCTGGCGTTTATGCGTGGGCGGACTCTCGACAACGCCTTCATCATCCTGGACGAGGCTCAGAACACGACTCCGGAGCAGATGATGATGTTCCTGACGCGGATGGGCCGGAACTCCATGATCGTGGCCACCGGGGACATCACGCAGGTGGACCTCGCCGACGACCAGGTCTCCGGCCTGGTCGATGCTCAAAAGGTGCTGGCGGAGATCGAGGGCGTTTCCTTCGTTCGCCTGAAGATGTCGGACATCGTTCGCCATCCCCTGGTCCAGGAGATCGTCAACGCCTACGAGCATCGCTAGGAAAGCAACAGTGGGGGATCCTGATGAAGCCCATGCGGGCGTGGATGGGAGGGTTTCACGGCTCCCGCTCCCTGCGGCAGGCACGGGTCAGCACGACGACCCCGGCGGTCCCCCGGAGCGAGCGCGAACTCCCGGCTTTCCGCCACCCGCGGACACTCCTGGCGATGGGGATCTGCCTGACGTTGGCGACCGCCGTTTTCCTCCTCGACTGGGCGGAACTCGACGACCGCCGTCGCGTGGCCGGCGCGCTCCTTCTCGCTGGGATCCTGAACGCCATGTTCGCCATGTACCTGATCGGATTTCGGCGCCAGGTCCTCCGGCGTCGCTCCCGACTGTCCCTGGTGATGCTCCTGGCGCTGATCGTCCTCGGTTGCGCGGCGCTGGCGGCTTCTCCCCAGGGCGTGTGGCCCTCGTACCTGATCCCGCTGACCGCCGCGACGATCGTGCTCGCGGTCGTGTTCGACCGTCGGTTCGCGCTGGAGGCGTCCGGGTTGCTTCTCCTCTACATCGCGGTCATCCTGCTCTCCCGCGGCGAGGTCGGTGGCCGGGAGATCGTGCGAACCGTAAGCGTCCTCGCCGCCGGTGTGCTCACCGCCGTGCTGACGACCGGTCGGATCCGGACGCGAAGCCGCATCATTCAGATCGGGGCGCTGATCGGCGTGGTGCACTTCATGACGATCGCGGCATTCTTCCTCCTCTGGACCGATTCCCGGCCGGGGGGAAGCATGGTCCTTCTCGAGCAGCTTCTGTTCTGGCTCGGACATGGGGTCATGGTGGGCTTCGTGGTCTCCGGATCGCTGCCGCTGCTCGAATACCTGTTCGGGATCTCTACCGACATCAGCCTGCTCGAGCTCTCGAACATCGCGCAGCAGACGGTGCTCCGGCGGCTGCTCCTGGCCGCACCCGGGACCTACAACCACTCCTTCATCGTGGGGATGCTCTCGGAGGAGGCCGCCGAGGCCATCGGGGCAAATCCCCTGCTCGCCCGGGTGGGCGGGTACTACCACGATATCGGCAAGATGATGAAACCGGAGTACTTCGGAGAGAACGAGGTGGTGCCCGGAGCGCATCACAAGCCTCTGTCGCCGACCATGTCCACCCTGATCATCAAGTCCCACGTGAAAGACGGCAGCGAATTGGCCCGGCACTACGATCTGCCCCGGCCGATCATCGACATCGTCGAACAACACCACGGCACGACCATGGTGGAGTTCTTCTATCACAAGGCGCTGAAGCGGGCCGGCGAGGGGGAGCGGGTCGAGGAGTCGACGTTTCGCTACGAGGGACCGAAGCCACGAAGCCGGGAGGCGGGGATTGTCATGCTGGCGGACTCCGTCGAGGCGGCGACGCGGTCACTTTCGGATCCGACCTCGGCGAGGATCGAGTCCACCATTCGGAATATCTCCACCCGCAAACTCTCCGATGGGCAGCTCGACGAATGTGGTCTCAGCCTGCGGGACGTTCGCAGGATCGAGGACTCCTTCATCCGCGTGCTGGCCGGGATCTTCCACAAGCGGCCCCGGTATCCTGAAATCGTCACGACCAAGCGAGGCCTCCCCGCGCCGGCGACGTTCGGCGGATCCGGTGGGTCGTGAGGGTTGTGCTGACCAATGTGCAGGATGCCCTTCCGATCGATGAGGACCGCCTGCTCGGTGAGATCGAGTCCCTCGCCCGCGGTGCCGGGTTCTCCGGAGAACTGTCGGTCGCCCTGGTGACCGACGCCGCGATTCACGATCTCAATCGAGACTACCTGGGGCACGACTGCGCAACGGACGTCCTCGCCTTTCCGCTCGGTGAGGAGGGTGAGGAGGAAGGCGAGGTCGTGGTCTCGGTGGAGCGGGCGATCACCGAGGCGGGGGAGCGGGGCGTTCTGGCGGAAGCCGAGCTGATCTTCTACATCGCCCACGGCATCCTGCACCTCACCGGCTACGACGATCACGAGCCCGAAGCCGCTCGCCGGATGCACGCCGTTGCGCTCAGGCTCCTGCGGGGCCTCGGTTACCGGAACAGTATCGCCGCGCGGCAAAGGGGAGAGTAAACCGCGGGCCGGGTGGCTGAGCGGAAATGGACCTCGGGGGCTGCGAGCTTCATCCGCCGGATCACGGGGAGCCCTTCCGGAGTTCCCTCGGATCATGCCCCGGGCCCGAGTTGCGCTACCCGAACAGCGCCCCCGTCTGCTCCGAGAAATCGCCGAGCAGGTCGATCAGGGGGGGGGCGACGGGGGCGGCGATCCGGCCTCTCCCGGCCGGGCGAAGCTTGTTTTTCCCGGTCGGTTTCAGGTTAATCGTGACGGGCATGGTGTGAGCCTCCACTCTGACGCCAGCGCGTTTCCGCGAGCCGGCGGTTCTCGGGTGTACTTACGTCGAACCAGATCCCCTGGAAGAAGAACGCGCCCAGTTCGCCCTGCGCCGCGAGCCGGGGGAAGACATCGGTCTCGAGCCGGGAAGGCTTGTCCTGGTCGATGAGGTCGAGGACCTCGGGCTCCAGGAGGTAAACACCGGTATTCACGATGCTGATGCCGCCGCTGCGGGAGCGATGGATGAACTCGAGGATCCGATTGCCCTCCAGCACCACCTTTCCGTAGTTTTTCTCCACCTGGCGCGGCTTGACCGCGATGGTGGCCAGGGTGTTTTCACCGCGGTGGAACCGGATGAAGCCGCTGATGTCGATGTCCGTCAGCACATCGGCGTTAACGGTCAGGAAGGGGCCGGATTCGAGGTGCTTCCGGGCTCGCCGGACCGCGCCGGCCGTACCCAGCGGGCGGGTCTCCATGACGTATTCGATTTCGACGCCCAGGTGGTGGCCGTCTCCGAGGTGTCCCCTGACCGCATCTCCGCGCTTGCCCGCCAGGACGACGAAGCGCCTGATTCCATGGCTGGCGAGGTGCTCCACGGTCCGGGAGATGAGCGGCTTGCCGCCGATGGGAACGAGGCAGGGGATGTCGCCGCGCCGGGCCGGGCCGCCAGCGAGCAGGACCGCGGTCTCCACCTCCGGAACGATGGACTGCCGCAGGAGCATTTCGATGGCGTGGGAGCGATTGCGTACGGTCTGCTTGTCGATGAGCCGGTCGACCTTTGCAAGCAGATCGTGGGAAAGGGTGATCGTCAGCCGCGCCTTGCTCCTCATGGCTGCCCGGGCCATGTGTCATACTTTGTCATACTCAAATGATCGTCCGTACCAGTTGTCCTGTCCAGCGGATTTCCATGATGGGGGGCAATTCTTCGGTCACGGGAGACGGGGGACGGTGGCTTTGCATTCGGCTCGCATTCCCGCTCGCAATACGGTCGGGGGTCGGATATCGTCGAGCGGGGAGGGTGCATGGTTGACCGGATCGAGAAGCTGGAGCGGCAAGTGGCCGAATTGGCTTCCGAAGTCGCGGCGCTCAAGGCCAACCTCTGCTCCGGATCCCGGGTGGCGGATCCGAAGGAAAGGGCCGGCGCGGTATGCAATGCGGCCGAACCGGCCGGTGGCTCTTCTGAAGGCTGGGCCATCAGCAGAGACTTCGAGCGCCTGGTTGCCGAGCATGGCCTGGTCATCCTGGCCGGTATCGCCAGCCTCGTCCTCGCGGTGGCGGTGGTCCTGCGCCAGGCGACGATCAACTCGGACCTGCCGGTCGCATTCGGAGCGGCGCTCGGCCTGGCCTACTGCACTCTCCTGATGGCGATCTCCTTCCTTCGCTACCGCAAGGGGGCGGGTCTGCAGGGAGACGTCTTCCTCGTTCTGGCCACCGCCATCCTGAACGCGATCCTGGTCGAGGTCACCCTTCGGCCGGATGGATTCACCCGAACGGTCTCCTATGCGGTGCTGGCGACGGCCCTGGTGATCCTGGCGGTCATCTCGCTGCGGAACGGCCGCGCGGTGCCGTTTACCGCCTGCGTGCTGGCCGCACCCATCGCCGGCGCCGCGATCGGTGGGCGGCCTTTTCAGCACCCGCTCTTCGCGACGATCCTCGGGATGTCTCTGCTCCTCTCGTGGGTGGGAAGCATTCTCCGGGGGTTCGGGCGAATCCGGTGGTTCACCGGGTTCCTGACCCTCTCGTATGTGTTCACGCTCGGTGCACTGGCAAAAACCGCGCTGCGCCCGGACATGGCCCAGCACGCGCTGGCTCGCCCGGTGCCGGCGCTTTCGGTGCTGGCCGGCCTTCTCCTTATTCTGCTTCTGCCGGCGGTCGTCGCCTCTCTCAAGCGCCACCGCAGTCTCGATGCATTCGAGGTGACGACGGCGGTTGCGGGGCCGCTCGCGGTGTTGGTCGCGGGGACCGGGATCCTCCTGGCACTGCCTTCCGGGGCGCGCGTGGCCGGCCTCGCCTGCCTCGGCCTCGGAATACTCTTTTATGTGACCGCTGCCATCGGCTTTATCCGTCACGGCGCGGAGAGCCGCAGCTTCTACGTTCTCAGCATCAACGCCCTCGTCTACGTCCTCGCGGGCTTCGCGTTTCTGACGGGCGGGGGGGTGGCGTACGGCGTCACGGTGCAGGGAGCGGCCCTGGTGCTCTCGATCTTCGCGCTGAAACTGGGGAAACGGACGCTGTCCGTGCAGGCCTTCCTGCTCACCTGCCTGGCGTTTCTGGTGAATGCGAAGACCGGCATCGACCTGTCCGCCCCGGGTGACGGTCTCGCCACACGCATCGGACCCGCGGTGTGGCTGATCATTTCCGGGGTGATGGCCACTTTCGTCTTCGTTTTCCAGCGTGCCTTCCGCTGGGACAGCCAGAGATTCAGCTTGAAGCGGCTGAACGCTCACGCCACCGCCCTGGTGGTCGCTCTCGCCATCGGCCAGATCCAACTGCTCTCGGGGTTGCTCCCCCTGATCTACGATCTGGTGATCGGGATCGTCGGCACCGCTGATCCCGAGACGCTGTCGGACGTGTGGCACACGATCTACACCCTGCTTCTGGTCTCCGGTTCGCTCATGACGCTGGGGCTCGCGGTGCGGTTGCGCCTCGGTGGGGCGACGGTACTGGCCGCCGTGGTCATGGTTGCCGCGGGGCTCAAGCTCTTCCTGCACGACGCCATGACCGTGCACTGGACGCTGCTGGCGTTCTCGGCCAGTGCATTCGGACTCTCCCTGATCGCCGCGTCGCTCCTCTACCGGAGATTCCGGGGGATCAGCGCTTCGCAGCGCCCGCGGCCGACGCCTTCTCTTCCCGGCCGAAGAACGGAAACGCCCGATCGAACTGCCGAAGCAGGAGGAAGGGGATGATGATGATGATCCCGGCGACCAGGATCCCCTCCTTATCGAAGAGTCCCGGCAGATAGCTGGTGAACCCCCGGTAGCTCTTGGAGAGCAACTGCCCGCCGATGACGACGTTCCACCGCATCAACAGCACCTGGATCAGGAGCAGCGCGGCGGAGATGAACAGGAACGAGTTGGCCAGCCTTTGGGGGAGGCGCAGCAGGGTCCGGGCCATGAGCAACAGGAACGGGCCGAGAGAGCAGATGAAGAGCTGGAACACCACGTAGGAAACGAAGAGCTTTCCACCGATGAGTTCCTTCAGAACCGCCCATCGCTCCGTCTGCTCGTAGGCCACCGAGAGGACTTCCATCAGTTCGAGGGAGACCGCTCCGATCATGAAGGCCCACAGGAGCCGGCCGAGGGCGTTCAGGGTGCGCTGGCTGACCGGAAGGCGCTGCCGCCAGGTCACAAACTGGTACAGGAACGTCAGCACCGCGATGCCGGAGACGATCGCCGAAAAGATGAAGATGATGAACATGAGCGGTGTGGACCACCATGGGTTCGCCTTGATCGAGCCGAAGAGAAAGCCCACGTAGCCGTGCAGGATGAGCGCGACGGGAATGCCGACGCCGGCGAGCCCCCGCACCATCATCCGATCGATGGCATCGGTCCGCTCGTTCCGGTCCGTGGATCCGAGGAGCGACAGCTTGAGCAGCTTCCTCTTGAGCCCGGCGGCCTCCCTCCACTTCTCGACCATCATTCCGCGAAAGTGGAACCAGATCTCGAAGAACACGATCACCGCGTAGATCAGGTAGACAAATCCGAATCCGCTCATGGCCGACCTGAAATTCGGC
The DNA here is from genome assembly GCA_024274785.1 of Planctomycetota bacterium. Lineage (GTDB taxonomy): Bacteria > Planctomycetota > JAJSAM01 > JAJSAM01 > JAJSAM01 > JAJSAM01. Next base: position 63,779 of record JAJSAM010000024.1, read on the forward strand.
GTGATCATGATGTTCATCGCCCGCTCCGGACGGCCGAGGTGGTTCAGGAGAGGCAGGGGAGCGAACAGCAGAAAGACGAATGCGGACACGAGAGAGAAGGTGGCAATCGGCTTGAGCGCCTGAATCCCGAAAAGGTGATAAAGCGAAGAGACGATGAACGCCCCGGCCACGAGACCGGTGATGTAGGGATAAAGGACGATCATCACCGTCCAGGTGACGTGGACTTCATTTGGAAAGACGAAGCCCTCCATCACTTCACCTCCAGGTCGAGGCCCAGGTAGTAGCACTTCGGATCGGTGCCCATTTCCGGTTTCAGCAGGCCGTAACGGCGTTGGTCGAGCACCCGCCGGAGCGGGCTGTCCGGGGCTCGCAGGTCACCGCAGATGCGGGCCTGCCTCGGACAGGCGGTGGCGCAGGCGGTCGTCAGGTCCCGGTGGAGGCGGTGGTAGCAGAGGGTGCACTTGTCCGCGGTCCCGATGTCGTGGTCGATGTAGCGGCAGCCGTAAGGACACGCCTGCACGCAGTAGCCGCAGCCCACGCAGCGGCTGCGATCGATCAGGACCACACCGTCCGGCGAGTGGAACGAGGCTCCGACCGGGCAGACCTGGGTGCAGGCGGACGCGCGGCAGTGGTTACAGAGCTTGGGTACGAAGAAGCCCTTGGCAAGGCGCTGTTTCTCGCACTGATCCGTTTTGAAACTCTCGATGGCGCCCTGCGGCGAGTCGACGTGGACCTCGTGATCCTTGTCGATCTCGTAGCGCTCCACCCAGGTTCGATAGAAACTGTCGGGGACGTCGTTTTCCGCGGAACAGGCGCGCACGCAGGATCCGCAGCCGATGCAACGGGTGGTGTCCACGAGGAAGCCCCACTCGAGTTTCGAGAGATCCTGCATGCTCCTCAGTTCGGGCTTCTCCCCGGGGGCTCCGAAAGCGGTCAGGGTGCCCACGAAGGCCCCCGTGGCTCCTGCGAGGGCCAACTGGATGAACCGCCGTCGGTTCAGGTCGGTGTTGTCTCCCATGTTCACCTCCCCAGGAGCTTCCTGGCGTGGACTTCCTTCAGGTGGCACTTCAGGCAGGCCCGCGGATCGGCCTCCAGTTCCACGGGGTCGAGGTCGAGCAGTTCGGCAAACTCGTCGAGGTGGATTTTTGAGTCGATCGCCGGGACCTGCTCCGTGTCCTTGAAGCTCTTCCGCTCGTGGCAGAGCAGGCAGAAACGGCGATTTCCGTTCTTGAAGATCCTTCCCGCCACCTCGTTCTCGCGATGAAAGAAGTGGCAGGCCGTGCAGTCCATGAAGTTGTGCCGGCGGCCGGCGAAGTCGCCGACGATCTCCTGGTGACAGTCCGCGCAGGCGAAGATCACGGGGTGGTCGGGTGCTTCATGATGGCTCTTCTGAGGGCGTTTCTCGTGGCAGGTGACACATTCGTAGATCACCGGGTGCGTCCGGGCCTCCGCCACCCTCGTCAGGAGGAACACCGGTTCGTGCGGATCATGGCACTCGATGCACCGCGTTTTCGGGTCCGTCACCTTGAGGAATTCGTAGTGTGCGACGGGGTCTATCTGCGGGAAGTCGGCCGGGCGTGAGTTCAGGCGGCGATGGCAGAAGAGGCAGCCTTCGAGTGTGTACTCTTTCGGCATCAGGCGGGCGGGATCATCCTCCGCGGGCGGCCCCTCCCGATGAGCCCGCACATGCTCGGCGCCGGGGCCGTGGCAGTCCTCGCACTGCACATCGAAGTGGATGTCCTTCTGGTGAGTCTGGAGAATGCCGGCATGGCACTCTCCGCAGGTCTCCCGGCCCTGATGCAGGGGTTCCCGCGAGATGATGTCCTCGAGCACGGCCCGTTGATACTCACCGCCATCCCCGTATCCGTCAGGGCGCAAGACGGCCTGAATCACCAGTCCGAGCACCGTTGCAATTGCCAGGAGGATGACGACTCGAGTTACGTGGGCGTGGTCGTTGCGGTTGTTCCCGGCGGAAGATGCCCACATCTTGCTCTCCTTGATGGCCACCCGGAACGGGTGGAGCAGGCAAGCATACGGAATGAAACGTATTGCAAGTGGGTATCACTCATCTTTGATCGGATCAATACAAAATGCGCAATTGTGAGTGTGACGCAACTGCAATGGTTGTCCGGGGCGTTCAGGCAATGCCAGGGCGATGGCGCCGCTCCTGCCGGCGGCATGCCTGGATGCAATGCTTGTCGTGCCCGGAGGGGAGCCGGTGGCGGTTTCCGCTATCGGAGGGACAACGGGCAATATGAGCTGCGCGAGAGGGGGGGATGATTGCAGCGTCACGCCTGACGGCGGCGAGCGAACGTTCACCTGAACCCGTCGATTACCGGGGCCTGGTGATCACCGGGGCTTGGTGACCTTGCCGGCCTTCATGCAGCGGGTGCAGACCTTCACGCGGCGGACGGAGCCGTTGACCTCGCCGCGGATCTTCTGGATGTTCGGCTTGAACTTGCGCTTGGTCTTGCCGGTGACGCGCTTGCCGACGCCGCCCTTGGCCTTGGCCAGGCCCCTGCGGGTGATCTGGTTGCCGACTTCGGTTCTCTTTCCGCAGAGCTCACAGACGCGGGCCATGGCGCTTCTCCAGCTGAATCGGGGTGCAAAAGGCCGAGTATTACGGCTCTCGGCGGTGAAGACAAGGATTTTCAGATAGGATCCCCGCCGCAGCTCATCGGCATTTCAGACCGGCCCCTCGCCGGTGGCCATCGCCATCGCCAGGTCCCGGGTGTGAGTGATGGAGACGAGCACCTGGACCACGCCGAGGGCCCGGGCGCGCTCGCCGGCCACTCCGAGAAGGTGTACCACCGGCACCCCGTCCGAGTCCTTCAGGACCTCTATGTCGCGAAAGCGGACACCCTTCGCCCATCCGGTCCCCAGAACCTTCATCACCGCTTCCTTCGCGGCGAAGCGGCCGGCCAGAAACGCATCCGGGGTGGATGAAGCGGCCAGCAACTCCCGCTCGGCGTCCGAGAGCACGCGCCGTTCGAATCGCTCACCCAGGCGGGCCCGGCTTCCCCGGATCCGCTCAATCTCCACCGCGTCGATGCCGATGCCCCTGGCCATGACGGAAGGAAACCCGAGTGAGCGCTTCCTGGCAAGGAAGATTTCGTGACCACCGGGGTACAATCGTTCAGTCAAGTCGACTTTACACCTGTCGTAAGCGACGGCGCAGAAGGTACCCTTGGACGAGCTCCTGAAAGACGCCACGAAGGCCCAGATCGAAGCCATCACCCATCTCGAGGGCCCTCTGCTCGTCCTCGCCGGACCGGGCAGCGGCAAGACGCGCGTGGTGACCAGGCGCATCGCGTGGCTCGTGGAGCAGGGGGTGCCGCCCGAGCACATCCTGGCCATCACGTTCACGAACAAGGCCGCGGAGGAGATGCGGGATCGCGTGAACGCGCTGCTCGATGCCCCCGGGATGTGGGTTTCCACGTTCCACTCGATGGGGGCCCGGATGCTGCGCCGATCCGCGAACCACATCGGCATGGACCGGTCGTTCACGATCTACGACGACTCCGATCAAAAGCGCGTCATCCGCGACATCATCAGGGACCTGAATCTCGATTCCACCCAGTTCAAGCCCAACGCCGTCGCCGGCAGGATCAGCCGCTTGAAGACGGACCTCATCACGCCGGCGAAGGCCGCGGCGGGGGCGCACGACTTTTTCACCGAGGCGGTCTCGAAGATCTACCCGAGGTACGAAAAGCGGCTCCTCGACAGCAATGGGATGGACTTCGACGATCTCCTGGTCAAGAACCTGAAACTCCTGACCGAGAGCGCGGACGCGCGCGAGTACTACCAGCGCCGGTTCCGCTTTGTCCTCGTGGATGAGTACCAGGACACCAACCGCGTGCAGTTCCTCCTCTTGAAGACGCTGGCCGCGCCGCAGCAGAACCTCCACGTCACCGGCGATCCGGATCAGTCCATCTATCGCTTTCGCGGCGCCGACATCCGCAACATTCTCGACTTCGAAATGGTCTACAAGGGTGCGCGCATCATCCGCCTCCAGGAAAATTTCCGGTCGACGAGTCTCATCCTCAAGGGTGCGGACAGCTTGATCAGGAACAACCGGGAACGGAAGGAGAAGGAACTCGTCGGTACGCGGGAGGAGGGCCGGAAGATCCGCGTGCACGAATGCGAGGATGAGGAGGAGGAGGGCAACTTCATCGCGGACGAGGTGTTGACCGCTTTCTCCCGAGGCATCCCCTACTCGGAGATCGCCATCTTCTACCGCGTCCATTCCTTGTCCCGCTCGCTGGAGCGGGCGTTCCTCGACAAGGGCATCCCGTACACCATTGTCCGCGGCACCGAGTTCTACCGGCGCGCCGAGGTGCAGGACCTGCTTGCGTACCTCAAGATCGTGGCGAACCCGCGGGATTCCGAGAACCTCCTGCGTATCCTGAACGTGCCGGCAAGGGGCATCGGGCAGGCCACCCGGGACCGCCTGCTCGCCTTCGCCATGGAGCGGGACGAGCCATTGCTCAAGGCGATCCTGAACGTGGACGGCGCGACCTCGATCAAGGGGCGGGGCCTTTCCGCCGTTTCGTCGTTGGCCGGGCTCTTCCGGCTGCTGCTCGGGATGGCCGGGAGACCCATCGCCGACATCCTCACCGAACTGGTGGGGCGCACGGATTTCAAGGCTCACCTGAAAAGCAAGCACCCCGAGAGCCACGAGGATCGCTGGGAAAACGTCGCGCAACTGGTCTCGTCCGCAGCCGAATTCGAAGAGAAGCACGAAGGCGCCGGCCTCTCCGCCTATCTCGAGGAGGTTTCGCTCCTTTCCGATGTGGATCGCTTCGACCCGAAGGCCGCCCGCGTCTCCTTCATGACCCTGCACACCGCCAAGGGCCTGGAGTTCCAGACGGTCTTCGTGGCGGGCATGGAGGATGGGCTGCTGCCGCACTCCCGTTCCCGGGACTCCCGGCAGGAGATGGAGGAGGAGCGGCGACTGCTCTTCGTGGGCATGACCCGCGCCCGGGAGGAACTCACGTTGAGCCACGCCCAGCGCCGCTTCCGCTGGGGCGAGCACGGTTACTCCCGGCCGTCGTGCTTCTACGATGAGATCGACCCGGCGGCGGTGCAGCAGGATCTGCCCCCGATGGAGGACGTGTCGCACTTTTCCGTGGATCGTCTTGTCGAGCCGGAGCCCGATGCCGCCATCCGCACCGGCATGATGGTCCGGCACAGCCACTTCGGAGTGGGGCGCGTGCTGGATATCTCCGGATCCGGCCCCTCCACCCGCATCACGGTGGATTTCCAGAACCACGGACGGAAGAAGCTCGTCCTGATGTATGCGAACCTGAGTCCCATCGAGGAGGCTTCGTGGTAGGCGCAAGCTCCATCGCGGTGATGGGATGGTAGAGGCTCGGCTCATCGTCCAGGAGGGTAACGAGGTCGAGATCTACGATCTGCTGGAGGAGCCGGTCACGATCGGGCGGGGGCGGAAGAACACCGTTCGCGTGGTGAGTCCGGGCGCCTCCCGGTTCCACTGCCGCATCGAGCGCGGGAAGGATGGCTATCACCTGCTGGACCTTTCGAGCCACAACGGAACGCGAGTGAACGGGCAGGCCGTCACGAAGTGTGATCTCGAGACCGGCGATCGGATCGAGGTCGGGCGGACCGTCATCTACTACCGCGAGGAAGAGCCGAAGGAGGACCACGAGGCGGAGTCGGAGGCGCCGAAGTCGAAGCGTCGGGGGAGGAGTTCGGCGCGGTCCACCCGCTACTCCACGGATCCCCGGGCGAAGGTGGAGCGCATCCTCTCCCGCGTCTTCGAGGACGAGGGGCTCGACGGGCTCCTGACGCTCCGGACCTCGGTCGAGAACTTCGTCGAGGACCGCTCGAGCGCGATCTCGGGCCGTGGCACCACCCGGGAGAACCTGGCTCGGCTGCAGGAGATCACCAGGGCCATCACTTCGGAACTCGACCTCGGAAAGCTCCTGACGCTCATGGTTGATTCGGTCATCGAGCTGACCCAGGCCGAGCGGGGCTTCCTGCTGCTGAAAAGCAAAGAGAAGCTTGAGATTCGCACCGCCCGCAACCTGGACCGTGAGAAGATCCAAAGCCCGGCCCGCAAGATCTCCCGGTCGATCGCGGAGGAGGTGGCGGAGACCGGGAAACCGCTGATCACCATCAATGCGCAAAAGGACGAGCGGCTCTCCTCTTCCGGATCGGTCACCGATCTGAAGCTTCGCTCCGTCATGGCGGTCGCCTTCAAGCTGAACGACCGTATCACCGGTGTGCTCTACCTGGACAACCGGTTCGAGGAGGGCGTGTTCAGCAAGGTGGACCTGCCGCTCGCCGAGGCTTTCGCCGACCAGGCTTCGATCGCGGTGGAGAACGCCCGACTGGTGGCCGTGGCCAGGCGACGCCAGGAGGAACTGGCTCTCGCCAAGGAGCGCGTGGAGGAACTGAACAAGGTTCTGAACGAGAAGGTCCGCCGTCAGAGCGCGGAACTCGACCAGGTGAAGCAGATTCTCCGCGAGCGTCAGGACGAACTCGAGTTCAAGTACAGCTACGAGAACATCGTCGGTGACTCCTCCCGGATGCGCGATGTCTTTCGCCTGCTCGACAAGGTGACTGACAGCGACGTTCCGGTGCTCGTGCAGGGCGACTCCGGCACGGGGAAGGAACTCGTGGCCCGCGCGATCCACTTCAATGGCCCGCGCAAGGATGGCGCCTTCATCTCGGAGAACTGCGGCGCCATCCCCGAGAGCCTGCTGGAATCCGAGCTCTTCGGCTACAAGCGCGGGGCTTTCACCGGCGCGGACCGGGACAAGCGGGGCCTGATCGAGGCGGCCAGCGGCGGGACCCTCTTTCTCGACGAGATCGGAGACATGGCCCTGGAGATGCAGGGCAAGCTCCTCCGGGCGCTGGAGGAGGGCGAGATCCGGCCGCTGGGCGGCAAGGACACCGTTGCGGTCGACATCCGGGTCATCGCCGCCACCAACCAGGACCTGCGGCGGATGCAGTCGGAGGGCCGCTTTCGCGAGGATCTGTACTACCGCCTGGCCGTGATCACGGTGCAACTTCCGCCGCTGCGAGACCGGCGGGAAGACGTGCCTCTCCTGATCAACCACTTCCTCACCGCGGCCGCCCGGGACAGGGGTACCGAGGTGAAGGAGATTGCCGAGGAGGCGGTCGTGCTGATGGTCGGCTACGACTGGCCCGGCAACGTCCGCCAGTTGCGAAACGAGCTCCTGCGAGCGATCGCTCTGGCCGACCACGTCATCACCCCCGACGTGCTCTCCGAGGAGATCCGCCTCGGATCACTTCCTCACCTTCTGCCGGGGCGATTAACCGAACGGTCTCTGAAAGACGTGACGCGGGAGGTCGTCCAATCGGTGGAGCGGCAGGTCGTCCAGGAAGCCCTTTGCCGTACGGATTGGAAGAAGTCCGCGGCGGCCCGGATGCTCGGTATCTCGAGGCAGACGCTCGACAGCAAGATCAGCGCCTACGCACTGAGAAAGCCATAGGAAACTCCCATGATTCGAACTCCAGCCCTGATGGCCTGCCTGGTGCTCACCGTGGTGGCCTGCGACGCCGGCGTCGCCCCGCCCGCGCCGCCGTCGCCGGCCGTCGCATTTTCGCCCGACCTGATTCGTACGAAAGAGTGGGAGATCTATCACCAGTGGGCCGGTCGCATCGCCGAGGTCGTCGCCGAGGTCGTCGATGAAGACGGTCAACCGTACGCCGGGGCGACCGTCTCCGTGATCATCCTTCCCCGGATGGAGGTTCTTCCGCCTCTGGTGATCGCCGTTCAAGTCAGCGACGAGAAGGGCGAGGTCCGCTTCGAGGATGTCCCCGGGAATGCCTTCCTCCGGATGGAGGCGGATGGGTTCGCGGGTGGCATGTTGGACCTGCAGTTCGCGATGAATCCGGACTTCGGATCACCGAAGATGCCCTTGCGCCGGGGCTCAGAGGTTTCGGGGCGGGTTCTCCTTCCGGATGGGACACCGGCCCCCGGCGTTCGGGTGATCGGCATGAGTTCGGTTCGCGACTGGTACGAGCTGGCGACGGCCGATGAGGATGGGCGGTATCGGTTGTACCCGGTTCCCGCGGGACAGATCATGCTGATGGCCATCCCCGGTGGGCCGATCGGTCAGTTGCCGCCGTTCGATGTCCCCACGGGCCTTGACGTCACCAGAGACTTGTCGGTCCGTGCGCTCTCGCCCATTCACGGGCGCGTGCTCGATGCGAACACGGGAAAGCCGGTGGCCGGTGCGATCGCGCGGTCCTTTGTCGATCGGGATGTGCTCGTGGTGGCCGATGATGAGGGACGGTTCACCCTCGAAAACGTCTACGGGCGGATGATCGACATCCTCGCTCCGGGCTATGCGGAACGCTCCGTTCCCGTCGATGCGATGCGGGCGGATGCCATCGATGTCGAGGTGAAGCTCGCCCCCGGTGTAACGGCCCGGGGGGTGGTGGTCGACGAAGAGGGCGCTCCGCGCGCCGGCGCGAGGGTCTTCGCGGTGGTGGATGTCGAGGGCGTCGGTCGCTATGTGCTTGGGCCGTTGACGGATGAGCTGGGACGGTTTGTCTGGAGTTGGATCGAACCCGCCCGGACCGGCGGGAAGATCGTCTTCGGCGCGGAGGGGGCGGGTCTGCTGCCGGTAGTCGGCTCGATCCATCCGCTCGTGCCGGGGATTTCGATCGACGACATTGTCCTGACCCTTCCGGAACCGTCCCGGCTTCGCTTTCGGTTGATCGATGAGCAGGGGGAACCCCTCGTCGATGCCGTCTGCCTGGCTGAGCCCGATCTGGAGGCCGTGCCGTCCGGGGTCAGGCCGATGGTCAACACCGGGGGGACGGCGGTCACCGCTGAAGATGGGAGCGCGCTGATGGCGGGGCTCCGGCGGGGCCCCCACTTCCTGAGCATCCTGCTCGGTCATCGCATCCCCTTCTCCACCGGGATCAATGTCGGCCCGGGGATGAACGACCTCGGCGACATCACGGTGCCGGACCTCCTGGCGATCGCGGGGCAGGTGCTCAGCACCGGCGGCGAGTTGCCGGATATGGTCAAGGCTTTCCTGTCGATCCCCGGTGAGAGCTTCCAGGCGGAGGTTCGTATCGGCAAGGATGGGAAGTTCCGGATTTCCGGGCTGGCGGATCGGCAGTACGTGCTGCAACTGGCGGCGTCGGACCACCGGACCGTGACGAAGCGGTATGCCGCCGGCACCGAAGACATCCAGGTCCGGTTGACCCTCCTCGGGAAGCTCTCCGTTACCCCGCTGCTCGAAGGAGACGACCAGCCCGAGGGGCGGATCGAGATGGTGAGGGTGGGCGGTGCGGAAGCGCCGGTGATGCGGTTCTTCAACCGCCCGGGAGAGGCTGTCATGGCCAATCGGATGACGCCTGGAGACTGGTTCGTCCGCGTGAAGGCCGGTGAGTACTATGGAGCGGCGAAGGTCACCGTCATCGGGGGGAAGTCGGAATCCGTTCAGGTTCAGCTTCACCCCGGCGGTACGATCCACGGGTTCGTCAGGAAGCCCGACGGCACGCCCGCAAAGCGAATTGGAGTGCAGTACGACGGCGGCGAGGCCTGGGGCGTACACGGTGTTCCCGTGGGCGACGACGGGCAGTATCGATTGGTGGGCGTCCCCGCCGGCGAGGTCGAGTTGTTGACCCACCCGCGAGGGTTCGTTCCGTTTCGCAAGACGATCGTGGTGATCAACGGAGAGGAAACCCGGCAGGACATCGAACTCGATGCCGGGGGACGGTTCGAATTGCGCGTCACTGATCCGGACGGAAAACCCCTCTCCGCCGTGAAGGTCGGCCTGGCCGATGACCAGGGTGTGCCGGCCCGCTACTGGATCAGTGGGCAGGATCGAGCCCGGACCGATGAGGACGGCGTGCTGACCCTGACGGGAGTTCCACCGGGCAGCTATCGATTGAGCCTGCACATCAAGGACCAGCTTTGGGAATCGAGACAGGTGGACATTCCGGCGGGGGAGAGCAAGCTGGTCATCGAAATCGATCGGTAGCTGGATCCGGCGGTCGAAGTTCCGGTTGGGGTGATATCGAGGAGGCATCGTCATGTTGAACTTGAGGATCGACGATGAAAGCGGCTCGCGCAGTGTGCCGCTGCCCGGGGGGCCGGTGATCGTGGGGCGAGGCGAGAGTGCCGCGATCCGCCTGACCGAGGTCAAGGCCTCTCGAGAGCACCTCGAAATCCGGCCCCTCGGCAACGGCGTGGTGGTGCGGGATCTCGGATCGACCAACGGGACGTTCACGGAGGACCGGCGGATCCTGAAGGCCCGGCTCGGCTCCGGGGATGCCTTCCGCATCGGCGACACGTGGATCACTCTGGAAGCGGAGCCGTCGCGCTCGGAACGTCAGCCGCGCAAGACTCCCGTCCCCGCGATCCTGCTTACGCTGCTGGCCCCCGCCCTGGTGCTGCTCATTCTCGGCGAGTTGGGAGTCTCCGCGATCGCATCGGCGCGGCAGGAGAAGATTGACTCAGCGATGCTTCGGATCGAACGCGTCGAGTTCGAGATGGCCGGTCGGGAGTCCGACCCGGAAAAGGCCGTGGCCGCCCTCGCTCGCTTCACCAGGCGGTATCCGCGCTCCCGGTACGCGCCGGAGGCTGATCGCCGCCAGGCGGAGATTCTGCCGACGGTGCGGCGGATGCAGATCGCCCGTCAGGAACTCGCCGAACTCGAAGCCGGGACGGAGCGGTACGCTTTCGAGGAACTCTACTATCGGTACGAGAAGCTCTACGAGAGCTATCGTAGCCTGCCGGAGATCGCCGCCCGGATCGGCAGCCGGCTGGCCGACCTCGACCGGACGCATCGCGAGAAACTCGTGGCGATGGTCGATGCGGTTCGCGAAGAGGCGACGTCCCTTGCGGCGAAAGGGGAGTATGGTCGGGCGGTTTCGGCCCTGACCTCCTTCACCGTTCGGACGCCGGCGGCGGCGGCGAGTTTCAGGGAGGAGATCCGCTCGGCCGAGGCCGAGCTGATGCGGCGCGCGGAGAAGGCCTACCGCGAGTTGACCGCCAATGCCGAAGGACTCGCCAGAGATGGCAAGACCGCGGAGGCGGCCGCATTGCTTCGTCGGGAAGCCCCGCGTTTCCTCGGGATCCGTTTCAGCGCTTTCCTCCGCCTGAGGGCCGATGACTTCGATAGTCGGGGCCGGCCCCGCAGTGCGAGGAAGGAAACCGTCGATCAGCTCACCCTGAGGCGCAGCTACTACCTTCTGGCGCAGGAGGCCGAGGAACTCGCCGCCGCCGGGCTCTTCACCCGGGCCGCCGGGAAGTATCGCGGGATCCTCGAGTCGATCGCGCTGCCGGAGGTCCGGAAGGAGTTCTCGGAGCGTTCGGACGAGCTGTTCCGGCTCTCCGCGCTCATCGCCGACGTTCGCGGGAAGATCAAAGAACGCGGTTCGAAGTTCGGGTCGGTGAACTTCTCCGGCACGAGGGTCCGGGTCAAGGGCATCGTCGGCGACACGCTGCAACTCGAGATTGCAAAGCAACCGATCACCCGCCAGTGGGACTCGCTCGAACCGCGGGAACTGCTGGCTCTGTTCCGCCGGGCACGGCTCACGAAAGAGCAGCGGCTCGATGTGGCGGTGTACTGTTTCGACATGAACCTGGCCGGGGCGTTCGAGGAGGAGATCCTGGCTGCGCTCGGCGAGGAGAGCCTGAAGGAGAAGGCCGGCCGGCTCTATGCCCACAAGCGGGGTGTTCGTTACCCCGAGGGCGGCTTTGTGGCCTACAAGGGCCGCATCCTGACCGGGGCGCAGTACGCCGAAGAGGTTCACAAGGAGCAGGTCGTGAAACTCCGGGTTCGCCAGGTGGAACTCCTGGAGCGGATCCAGGAGCAGCCGGTGATGAAGAAGCTCGCCCGGATGCGCGAACTCCGTCTGAAGCTCGACAAGGCCCGGAAGGTCGCGCTGGCCCTCATCTTCGACGAGCAGACCTACTTCTACCCCTATCGGGATCGCATGGCCGAGTACATCCCGGTACAGAAAGAGGTGAGCGAGCGCGTCGCCGTGGTGCGGGACATCTGGGACAACCCACTGAAGATCAGCACGAAGTCGGACCGGTCGGTGTCCTCGCTGCTCGACGAAGCGGACGAGTCCGTCAGGGCCCTCCGTGATCTGGGCATCGACCCCACCGCCTTCGCCGACCGCGTGGCGGCGATCCGGCTGTACCTGGGGCGGACCTTCACGATCAGGAACTACTTTCACGACCAGGCCGAACTGGACCTCTTCACCTACAACGACCACGTTCTGGCTTATAACAAGACCGTCGAGTCGGTGGCGAAGAAGCTCGAGCGGAGACAGGTCGCCGTCACGAACGCATACCGCCTGATGATGGGACGCAACGCCCTGGTGCTCCACGACCTGCTCGTCCGGACCGCGCGGGGACACAGCGACGAGATGAACAAGCTCGGCTACTTCAGCCACTTCTCACCGACCGAGGAGCGGCGGACGCCGAACATGCGGGCGAAACTCGAGGGCTACAAGGCCACGGCGCTCTCCGAGAACATCCACCGCGGCTCCGGAACTCCGGAGGGGGCGCATGACAGTTGGATCCATTCGAGCGGCCACCACCGGAACATCCTGCAGAAGTTCTGGACGGAGATGGGCACCGGTCAAGTCGGGAAATTCTGGACGCAGAACTTCGGTCGATCCCGGTTCAAACAGTTCGATCAGGAAGACAAGAACGAGAAGAAGTAGCTCCGGGGATTCCCGGAAGGTCAGGCAGCGCAGGAAGCCACAGCAGGAAGTCACGATCCATGTCCAAGCTGACTATTCACGAGAACGAGCGCGCAACCGTCTACGAGATCCTCGAGGATTCCCTCACGATCGGGTCCCGGCAGGGCTGCGGGATCAGAGTGAGCGATCCGGTGGTCTCCTCCGAGCATTGCCAGATCACGCTGGTGCCCGGGGTGGGCTACAAGCTGATCGATCTCGAGAGCCGGGACGGAACGAAGGTCAATGGCGCCTACGTCAACCAGCACCTGCTCCGGGAGGGTGACGTTATCCAGATCGGCGCCGTCCGGATCAGCTTCACCGGCGGAGCGCCCGCAACTTCGGCTCCCGGGCCCGCTGCCGCCCCGGTCGCCGCCAGTCCCGCGGTTCCGGCCGCCCCGGCGCGTCCCGTTCCCGCGGCCGCCCCGGTCCGGCCCGCGCGCCCGTCCGCCCGGCCGAAGTACGCCGGCTATCCCTCGGAGCCGCCGCGTGAGTACCGCCAGCCAAGGCGAGGCCGTGGGGGGGACAGCAGCGCCATCATCCTGATGGGAGTGGCCGTCGGTCTGTTGCTCGTGGTGGTCATCGTCATTGCCGTCGTCAGTTCCGGATCCGGAGCTACCGGCAACGAGAGGATCCTCCTGGAGATGGAGCAGCTGATGTCCAACCATCGGTACCAGGAAGCCATCGACCTCGCCGGGCAGGCCGACCCCACCGGTGATCCGAGCACCCTGGCCAAGATCGAGTTGAACAAGCAGGGTGCCGCGAACCTGAAGGCAAGGAAGGGCGGGATCAACGCGGAGAATGCCGCCCTGGTTGCCTACCAGAGAGTCGAGAGTTGGATCCAGAAGCATCGGCAGGACATCCCCGGCTCCATCAAGCAGTGGGAAACCATGGCCCGCGACCACGCCGGCACCCACTGGGCCTTCAAGGCAAAGCGGAACATGGACGCCCTCCTTTCCGGCGGCCGGAACCCCGAGGGGATTACGCTCTACCCCGGTGGTGCGGCCACCATCGACCGAGCCTTCACCGAGGTCCAGACGAACGCGAAGGCTCTGGAGGAACAGGAGAAGTTCCAGGCCGTCATCACCTCCTTCTTCGACTTCTGGGAGGAATACAAGCTCAAGACCACCGACCTGGCGACCTGGGAGAAACGGGTCCAGGACGAGGTCAAGGCCGTCGAGCGTCGAGCCGAATCCCGCTGGGAGAGTCTGGACTCCCTCGCGAAGCAGTATGTGAAGAACGGTGAGTACGACGCCGCAAAGCGGATGTACCGGAAGGTCACGGACAATTTCGGAATCGAGAAGTACGTGGTGCAGGCCGAGGCGGCGCTGAAGAAGATCGGGCGTTAGGGGACGCGCAAGAATAACCACGGGATTCGAGGGTCGCCGCTGCATCCCGCCCGGCTGCGTGCTCGTCGGTTGAGACCGGCCAGGCTTCGCTCCGCTACTCCTCGTCCCGCCCGCCTTTCCGGCGCTCCACCAACTCTTCGATCCTGTGCTCGAGTGCGGCGATCCGGTCGAGGAGGATCTCGTTGGTCTTGTCGATCTGCTCGTTCCGCATTTCGAGGTGCTGGGCGAAACGTTCCATGTGCATCGCCATCTCCTCGAATCGTCGCTCCATCTCTTCGATGCGCCGGTCCGTCTCCTCGAAGCGCCGGTCCGTCTCCTCGAAGCGCTCGTCCGTCTCCTCGAAGCGCCGGTCCGTCTCCTCGAAGCGCCGGTCCGTCTCCTCGAAGCGCTCGTCCGTCTCCTCGAAGCGCCGGTCCGTCTCCTCGAAGCGCCGGTCCGTCTCCTCGAAGCGCCGGTCCGTCTCCTCGAAGCGCTCGTCCGTCTCCTCGAAGCGCCGGTTGACGTTCCGCTCCCGTTCCCGCTCGTCGTCGACTTCAGGACGCCGACGGTCCTTCCGGTGAGCCCGAAGGAACCGCTCCGCCTCTTCACCGGGGATCCCAAGCCGCTCGGCCAGGTGGATGAACTCGCGGCGAAGCTCGCGCGTCTCGTCCTCACGGCGTTCCTCACGGAACGGCCGCGCTCGCTCGGTCCGTTCGCGGGTTCCGGCGGATCGCCGTTCGAGTTCGAGTCGTCTCTTCCCCCGACGGAATGCCTCTTCCAGTTCCTCACCCCGAAGCCCCTGCGCCTTGAGCTCCCGCTCCAGTTCCTCGAGTCGTTCCGCCCGTTCCCGCTCTTCCCCGCCCCGGACCGGCCGCGGTTCAACGCGATCCGCGAGGATCCGCTCGAGCTGCTCCGCCCGATTGAGGAGCTTCTCCCAGCCCTCGTAGCGCTCCGCAATGGCGCCGAGCTGCTCTCGGGAAGCATCGAATCGCCCGGCGTCGATCAGCGTCTCGACCAGGAGCAGGTGAGACCGGGGTGTGAAGACGGCGTCGTCCGGCCACTCCCGAATGACGAGCCGGAAGGCGTCGATCGCCTCCTCCAGCTTCCCCTGTTCCTTCAGAGCGCAGGCGCGTTCCAGGTGCGTGGCGATCTCGCCTTCCGCCAGGAGGTTGCCCGACAGGGCGACAAGCAGGGTGAGGGCGATCATGACCCGGATGTACATGGCAACGTCTCCTTGCGCGATTGTCCGATGTACCAGCATAACCGCGAGTCGGCGAAGGTCGAATGAGATCACCGCAAGAGGCGCGCGAGGACGACACCGGCGAGCTCCATCGGCGGTTCATCCCCACGTACGACCAGGTCCGCTCGCGTGCGTTCGGGTTCAACGAATTCGGAGAACATCACGGCCACTGAGGTCGACCATTGGATCCGGACGGATTCTTCGGTGCGCCCTCGCTCCCGCGTATCCCGCTCGATGCGGCGCGCCAGCCGGACCGAATCCTCGAGGTCGACGAAGACCATGCCGTCGAGGAGCGCCCTCAGCCCCGGGTACGCGCCGATCAGCGTGCCCTCGATCAGGACCACCTCACGAGGCTCGACCCGGATCGGTTTCGGGGTACGTGTGTGCGTGGTCATGTCGTAGACCGGTCGTGGAATCGCTCGTCCGTCTTCGAGCGCTCGAACGTGTGCAGCGAGCAGGTCGAATTCGATGGCGTCCGGGTGATCGAAGTTCCTCGTGGCGCGAGCTTCAGGCTCGAGATGCGCGAGGTCGCGGTAGTAGTCATCCTGGCGCAGGATGGAGGTTGATTCCTTACCGAGGAGGGTGGCGACCGCACCAAGCAGCGTCGACTTGCCGGATCCCGATCCTCCCGTGATGCCGAGAACTCTCAAGGCCTCTCCTCCGGGGAGAGCACCGTGCGATCCGCCGCGGCATCGAAGGCCGTGCGTTCGATCGGGGGAGGACCGACGGCGGGAGTTTCCGTCGGAAGGACGCAACCACTACGTGGACGATACGATGTCACGATAGAGCGTCTCCAGGATCGTGGCGGGTCCCGCCATGCCCATCTTCTCAGCCGCCCTCCGCCCCGCGGCGCCGCAGGCCACGGCTCGATCAGGCGCCTCGATCAGGCCTGCGATCCGTGCCGCCAGGAGTTCCGGGTCTCCGGTGGGAACCAGGAAGCCGGTCTCGCCCTCCCTGACCAGGGATAGCGCCGGCCCGTTGCCCTCGGCGACGACCGGGCGCCCCGAGGCCATCGCCATCAGCAGCGCCCTCCCGAAACCTCCCGGTCGCGCCGCGCGGAGATAGATGTCCGTGGCGGCGAACACCCGTTCGAGATCGAGGGGCAGCCCGGTGACGGTGATGTCCCGGGACAACCCTTCGTCGCGGATCCTCCCACGCAGCCCGAGATCCCCCGGCCCGTGTCCGGCGATGACGAGGTGCACACCCAATTCGCGCTTCCGGAGGATCTTCACGGCTCTGAGCAGTGGCTCCATTCCCGGGGCTTTCGGCAGGGGGGCGACGGTGGTGAGGATCGGTCGACCTCCGGCGAACGGCACCGCCGGGACGGGAAACCGGGAGAGGTCGATTCCCGGTGGCATCACCCGCACCGCCTCGGCCGGGGCCCGCCCCCGGAGGACCAGTTCGTCCCGAATGGACCGTGCGGGGACCAGGATGCCGCGCAGGAGGCCGTAGCGGGCGGCGACGGCCTTTCCCGGCGTCGAATCCAGGGAGAGGAGGAGGGGGGTGCCCGACGCGCGGGACACGGCCGATCCGTGGCGGAACAGTGTCTGGTCGATGATATGGATCAGGTGGGGCTCGAGCGTGGCGACGGCTCGTTTCAGGGCGGGTAACCGGGGGAGATCTTCCAGGTATCTCCCCGCGAGTTCGACCATCACCACCGGCACGTCGTCGTCTCGATACCGTTGCTCGAGTTCTCCCGGCCCGGCCACCACCGTGACGTGGATCCCCCGGCAAAGGAGTGCGCGGGCGAGGTCGAGCGTCCGTAGATTCGTCGCCGTTACCTCAAGGGGCCCGGTGAGCAGAACGGCCCGGATCGGGGTGCTCATTCCTCCCCCTCCCGGGCGGCCCGGAGGTGCGCGCGATAGGCCTCGCTCTCCCTTTCGAGGGTGTGGTGGTCGCCAACCGCATCGATCTTCCCGCCGATGATGTTCACCACCAGGTCGGAGCGCCGCAGTGCCCGTTGCCGGTGGGTAATGGCGATGGTCGTCCGGCCCTCGCGGGTTCGAAACAGCGTGTCCATGATCAGGCGGGCGCTTTCGTCATCCACGTGGGAAGTCGCTTCGTCGAGGATCAGGACGCTCGGCTTCGCCAGGAGCGCCCGGGCGATCGAGATTCGTTGGCGCTGGCCGCCGGACAGCGCGGCTCCCCGCTCTCCCACTCGTGTGTCGAGGCCAAGAGGCTGTTGGCTTGCGAACTCCATGACGTGGGCCTGTTCCGCGGCTTCCGTCACCTCCGCCTCCGTCGCCTCCGGCCGTGCGAATGCGATGTTGGCCCGCATCGTGTCGTTCATCAGGACCGTCTCCTGCGGCACGAGGGCGATCTGTCCCCGGAGGGAGGAGAGGGTGGCCTGCCGGATATCGGTACCGTCGAACAGGACCGCGCCATCCGTGGGATCGTAAAAGCGAGGCAGGAGTCCGGCCAGCGTGGACTTGCCGCTGCCGGATGGTCCCACCATGGACACGAAGCTGCCGGCCGGGATTTCGAGATCGATCCCCCGGAGTGCGTGGCCCCGATCTCCGTAGCGCACGCGCACGCCGCGCAATTCGATCGACTGTGCAAGCCGGGGCAGGTCGACGGCGTCCGGGGCGTCCCGGATCTCCGGCATCCGGTCCATGTAGGCGAACATCCGCGTCGCGCCGGCGAGGCCCGCCTGGATCCGGGGAATCGCCGAGGCGATCTTGCGCACCGGTTCGTAGAGGGCGCCGACCGCCACGTAGAGTGTCACCAGGCGGCTCGCGGCCAGCTCTCCCCGGATCGCCATGGCGCCACCGAGCAGGAGCGCGCTTCCGACCCCGAGGACGATGAGCACTTCCATGGACGGGGAAGTGATCGCATCGATCCGGACGAGCCTGGCGGCCCGGTCGCAGAGCTTCTGGTTCTCGGCCATGAAGCGGCCGGTGTCCCGCTCTTCGCTGCGGAAAGCCTGCACCACCCGGATGCCGAAGAACGACTCCTGCAGGATGGAGAGGAGCCGGCTCCGGTGTCCGAGGACCCGCTTGCTGATGCGTTTGGCCACGCGTCCCACTTTGCGGATCAGGAGACCGATCACCGGGAAGATGACGAGTGCGGTCAGAGTCAGGATGGGGGAGATCCAGATGGCGAGCGCGAGGAGGAAGATGAACTGGAGCGGTTCCCGGAACATCGTCCCGGTGAATGTCTTCAGGGCGCGGATGACCGCATCCCCGTCCGCGGTGAACCGGCTTGCCACGTCGCCGACGCCTTCCCTTTCGAAGAAGAGCACCGGCTGGCGGATCAGGCTCGAGAAGAGTTCGTTCTGGACGTCGCGGCTCGAGAGGAGGGCGACGGTGCCCACGAGGTACTCATTCATGAACCGGAACACGCCCTTCACGACGGTGATCGCGAAGACCAGGCCGATCAGGGAGACGAGCGCGGTCATACGGCTCGTGAAGAAGGTGTCGGCGAGAAAATCGGCAAAGTCCACACTGACGACGCCCATCGTGATCCGGACGCCATCCCGGAAGCTCGCGAGTCCTCCGACTTCGAAAAGTGTCTCGAGAATCGGAATCAGCGTGGAGAGTGAGAGGGAGGTCAACCCGGCCACCATGAAGGAGCACAGAATGGCGAGCGCCACTCTCGACCGGTACGGCCCGAGGTATGAAAGGAGTCTTCGCAAGGGGCCCATCTAACCGTGGCTCCGTTCCCCCTGCAACGCGATTCGTGCCGCAATTGCCGAGATCGGGCCTTATGCTGAGGGCTTGCGACTTCAGAGATACATCTTCGGCATCCTCCTCAAGAACTTCCTGCTGATCCTGGTGGTGGTCACGGGACTCTCGTTCCTGGGAGCCATGGGGCAGAACCTCGGCCGGTACGCGGAGGTCAGCCTCGGACAGCTCCTCGGCAGATTCCCCTTTCTGCTGCCGGTGTCGCTCAGCATTTCCATGCCGTTGGCCATGCTGGTCTCGACCCTGATCACCTACGGACGGCTCTCGGCGGACAACGAGATCACCGCCATCCGGATGGGTGGGATCCATCCGTTTCACGCCATCTCCCCGGCCCTCGTCCTCGGTCTCCTGGTCACCTGTATCGCGCTGATCATGAGCGCCGGGATTGCCCCTTATGCCGCGCGGAGAGCCCGGGCGGTCACCGCCGACGATCTGACGAACTTCCTCGACAACCTGGAAGAGCAGCGGGTGACGAGGTTCTGGACGCGGAACGTCTGGATGAGCTGGCATGAGGTCGACGAGGATGGCTGGCTCAAGGGGTTCTTCTTCAAGGTCCTGCCCCTCGGCAAGGTGCCGGTGGTCGGCGAGGCGGAGCGGGCCCGCGTGACCCGGGATCCCGGGATGACACGGCTGACCTTCGAACTCGAAGACGCCACCATCATCCAGGGGGATGTCGAAAACCGGATCAGCACCGACCAGACCAGGCTCTCCTACGAGGTCGAGGAACTGTTCGACAAGGCCAATCGCTCGCACCGCCGCCCGCTGATTTCCAGCTTCGAGCTTCGCTACGAGATTCACCGGGACCAGGCGTTGAGAAGAGTGCTGGTGGGAACACGGGCCAACGTCTCCGATCTGGTGAAGCACAACGTGGAGTTCTGGGGGCGGCTCGCCCTGAGTTCTGCCTGTTTCGTGTTTGTGCTCGTGGGGGCGCCGCTCGGCATCCTGTTTCGGAAGGGATCCTTCGTCGGCGCCGCGTTCGTCGCCCTGGTCCTCGCCTTCGTCGTCTACTATCCGCTTCATGAAGTGGGGCAGGGTCTGGCATCGGAAGGTGTGGTGTCTCCCGCGGTCGGGCTGCTGGCTCCGGGCGCGCTGCTCTCTGCCCTCGGCGTATTCCTGCTCTACAAGGTCATGACGCGGTGAGGCGCCCGTGAAGATTCTGGACCGCTATGTGACTCTCACGTTTCTGAGCACCTTCGGGCTCGTGAGCTTGTTCATGCTGGGGGTGTTCGTCGTCCTGAACGTCTTTTCGGAGATGGACGATCTGCTCGATGCCCGGGTGGAACTCGCCGCGGCCGGGCGTACGGTGCCGGGAGTGCTGCTCGAGTACTATGCGGTGTCGATCCCATTCTTTCTGCTTCGGCTCCTGCCCTTCATCACCCTGATCTCCGCGACGATCGCCCTCATCCGGTTGATGAGGGGGAACGAAATCACGCCCATGATCGTGGCCGGCCGCAGCCCGTTCCGCGTCGTGCTCCCGATCTTCATTACCGCGGGACTGGTCACCCTCGGCATGATCGCGATGCAGGAGTGGGCCGTCCCGGGCATGGCCAAGTCGCGGACCGGCCTGACTCTCCTCGTGAAGGGCAACCTCGAAGGCGAGTTGGACGACGTGCCGCCGCTCATCGACGGGAGCGGCAACACGTGGTCTTCCGATCTCTACTATCCAGTGAAGAAGATGATGCGGAACGTCGTCGTCCTGCGTTATCACGATCCCGCCTCGGGGCGCCATCTCGGCACCCTGGTCGCCGAAACCGCGACCTGGCGGGACGACGGCCCGGGCGGCGCGGGCTGGTATCCGGAGAATGGGAAGCTCTACCCCGTTGAAGGTTCCGCCGACTTCGGCCGGATCATCGACCTCGATCCCACGGAGCCCTTGCGGACGGATATCACCGCAAAGGAGCTCGAACTCGAGATTCAGCGGGACTCCCGCGACGCCGGGATGATGCAGTCGATCTCCGAGGCGGCCCGGATGGTCGAGCTGTATCCCGAGCTGCCCCGCCAGAGTGTGGCCTTCCACAGCCTGTTCACCTGGCCGCTGGCCAACCTTCTGCTGATCATGCTGGGAATGCCCCTCCTCTTCAGGATGGGGGAGCGGAACATGTTTGCCGGCGTCGGGCTCTCCATGGGCATCTGCGCGCTCTACTTCGCGGTCGATCGCATGTTCCTGGATCTGGGGGGGCGTGGAGCCATGAATCCCGCTTTCGCCGCCTGGATCCCGATCGTGTTGTCGGTGAGCATCATCGTCACCTTGCGCGAGTAGCCCGACGGACCGCCCTCCCCCCGCATTCTCACCAGGGCCCTCGATCTGAGGGGCGGTCGCGGGCCATCGCAGCCTCAGGCCGCTTCCGAGATGGGAAGGTGTCACGTCGTCGGTCTTTCTCGCGCTGCAATCACCCCCGCCTCCTTGGATACGCCTGGTTGTGGCTCGGGCCGGCCCGGATGCAATACGTCCTCTTCAGGTTTCCATCGTTTCCAAAACGCGGCGCGCGCCATGGCGAAAAAAGCGGGCTAAACCTCACCCCCCGGCCTGGCCGATAGAGATACGCGCGGGGACTGCGATTCGCGCAGGATCGGAACTCCATGCACATAGATCAAGAGACAGACGGCCCGTTCTTCTGGATTCTCGCCGGAGTGGTGATGCTCCTGCTCATCGCCGGTCTGGCGCTCCGGGTCAACCCTTCCATTCCCGATCAGCTCGGGCTCGACCTCGAGCGCAGCCTGATCCCCGTGTCCTACCTCGATCTCGTGGGGCTCGGGCTCTTCCTTCTGGTGCTCTACGCGGCGACGAAGCGACGACTGGCGCTGCGGTTGGCGTTGTCGCTTCGAAAACTGAAACGGGAGCTTCGGGAACGGAAGATCGAATTCGATGAACTGGATGCGGTTTTCGAAGTCTCGTCGCGAATCAACTCCTTCAGCAGCATGGAGGACGCGCTCGAGTTCATCGCCCGCCGCTCCATGGAGTGTTTCGGCGGTGATCGCTCCTCGGTACTGCTCGTGGACGGCGACATGCTGGTGCTGAGAGCGGCCGCGGGCCGGAAGCTGGGGCTGCTCCGCGGCGTGCGCATGCCGATCGGCGGGGGAATCGCGGGTTGGGTGGCCCAGCACCATCGTCCGCTCCTCCTGAACAGTCCCGACGACGTGGAGGAGTTTCTGCCCGAGCGGCATCCCGATCGGAACATATCCTCCGCGATCTGCGTGCCGCTTCTCTACAAAGGGGATGCGCTCGGGGTGCTGAACGTCACCCGGCTCGGTGGAGGACGCGAAAGACGATTCGAAGACCGCCACCTGCGGCTCCTGACGATCTATGCGGACTACGCTTCGAGTGCGCTCAAGAACATCCGAATGTATCGGGCGGTGACCAGCGCCCACTCCCGGCTCGAACGCTCCTTCCGGGATCTGAAGATGGTGCAGGACCAGCTGATCCAGGCGGAGAAGATGTCAGCGGTGGGGCAGCTGATCTCCGAGGTCAGCCATGAACTGAACAATCCCCTCACGACCGTCCTCGGATACGCGCAGCTCGTGGCGAAGGTCAACCGGGACTCGGACATCGCCGAGTATCTGGGGACGATCCGGGACGAAGGGCTGCGGTGTCAGGCGATCATCCGGAATCTGCTCGATTTCGCCCGGAAGCACAAGGGGGAACGCGTCCCGGTCGAAGTGAACGATGTGATGGAGCACACGCTGAATCTGAGGCGATACCAGCTCGGGATCGACGGCATCGAGGTCGAGATCGCGCACACGCCGGATCTGTCGACCATACTCGCCGATCCCACCAGCTTGCAGCAGGTTCTTCTGAACCTGCTGAACAATGCCCATCACGCGGTGCGCGGCGGCGAGAAGCCCGGGTGGATCCGGTTCAGCTCCAGCCTGGAAGAGGGCGACGGCGGAGTCACGATCGAGATCGAGGACAACGGACCCGGCATCCCCGATGAGTATCTGGAGCGCGTGTTCGATCCCTTCTACACCACGAAGGACAAGGGGGAGGGCACCGGCCTCGGCCTGTCGGTCTGTCGTGGAATCATCGATGAACTGGGAGGCCGGATCGTTGCGACCCGCGGCGGGCAGGGAGGCGCCCTGTTCCGCGTTCTGCTTCCGGTGGGCGCGCAGCAGCACGAGATCATCCCCGATGCCCTCGAGGAGTGTCCGGAAGGGGTGAGTGGAAAGCGAATCCTCATCGTGGACGACGACGCGAAAATCCGCGAGATGCTCGATCGGGCACTTCGGCTCGATGACCACCGGGTCCGGGCGGTGGAGAGCGGCGACAAGGCCCTCGACGCGCTCGACCACGGGGAGTTCGACCTGGTTCTCTCCGACCTGATGATGCCCGGAATGACCGGTTTCGAACTCTTCGAGAAGGTCCGCGAGACGCACGAGGAACTGGCGGACAGATTCATCTTCCTGACCGGCGCCGCGCTGCCCGAGGAGCGTCGCGTGTTCTTGCGGAAGAGCGGCCGGCCGGTCATTCAGAAACCGTTCCGCCTGGATGAACTGCGCCGCGCGATCCGGGCTTCGTTCCTGGTCGCGGACCTGGAGAGACCTCAGTAGTTCGACTCGTTCTCCGTCCACCAGTCCTTCCAGGCCCGCAGCGCCTCTTCCTGGTCCGCCTCGGAGAGGTCGATGGCGTATTCGTTCTCGACCCCGGTGAGCTTCGCGAGCGCCTCGGTGATGTCGAGCAGGATGCGACCCATGTCCTCATCTTCGAGGGCGTTCATCAGTGCGGGCACAGCTTTTCTGTTCTTCAGCACGCCGAGGAGCTGGGCGGCCTCGCTTCGGACCGACTCGTTGCGATCCTCCAGGGCCTCGACCACCGCATCGAAACAGCGGGCCGGTTTCAGGGTTTTCAACGAACTCAGCGCGGAAACCCGGACGGCCTCGTTGAAGTCCTCCTGCAACGCCTTGATGAGGGGGTCGACACCGAGTCCGGATCCGGTTGCGCCGAGCAGCGCTGCGGCCTGGGCGCGCACATTGGCGTCCTCGTCGCCGCCAAGTGCCCGGATCAGATCGGGTACCGCCGCCTTGCCGACGAGATCGACCAGGCTCTTCAGGCACTTGCTGCGGACGAGGGGGTCCGGGTCGGTGCCCGCGACGTTCTTCAGGATGGGCGTGCCGCCCGGGAACTTGCCCATGCCGATCGCCTCGGCGGCCAGCGCACGGACGTCTTCGCTCTCATCGGACATCAACTGGATCAGCACTTCGCCGCCAAAGGCCTTGTCGCTGTCCTCCAGCACCATCTCGATGGCCCCCATGCGCTCCTCGGGGTCCACGGACTTCTGCTTTCGCCGGACGGTCTGCATGTACTCCTGCCGGGGGTCCACGGGAACCTCGACGGGGGGCGCGGACTTGCTGTCCGCGCCGGGCTCCACGGAGATCGGCGCGACGCCCCCCGCACCGGGCTGGTCCTCGGCGGCGCTCTTGCCGGAGGAATCAGCGGGCGGCGAGTCGCCACTGCCGCATGCGGCGAAAAGGAAGGAGACGATCAGCAGGACAGTGAGGTTACGGAGCATCGGAACACCTCCCCGAGTGTGGTTCATGAAGTCGCCATGCTAGCCTGCATCCCAAACGATTGCACACGATCCGGGGGGGGCGGGATCGCGTCGCCGCCGCACTGGACCCAGCGCGGCCCGGCCGCAATGGAGGGGCGACCCCCGGGCGACCGTACTGGCGGTCCGGGAGTGTTACGCAGAATCTGTGTGCGCCGCGAAGATTCTGAACGTCAGCAGGACAGGGCGTTCGGCTTTCGTGAGGTGCGACGAGACGGCCTTCGTCCCGCCGAAGCGGCCGCGAGCTACCGGGGCTCGCCCCGGCGCAAGGCCGCCAGCGCCGTCTCCATGTCCTCCGGCAACGGGGCCTCGATCCGCATCTCTTCCTTCGTGACCGGGTGGGTGAAGCGCAGCATCGAGGAGTGCAGGGGATAGCGCTCGAGCACCGCCTTTCCGTCGACGACCAGCGGCGCGTCGTCACCGTACATGAAGTCGGTAACCAACGGAGTTCCGATGTAGCGCAGGTGCACCCGGATCTGATGCGTTCGCCCCGAGTACGGATGGAGGCGCAGGAAAGCGTGTTTGGCAAACGTCTCGACGGTTTCGTACCTCGTCAGCGAGGGTTCGCCATCGTCGCGGATCACCATGGGCAGCCTGGATCCGTCGAGCGGAATGCCGATAGGGGCTTCGATGTCCCCGGACGGGGGGGCGGGGATACCCGCGACGATCGCCAGGTAGCGCTTCGATACCTCCCGACAGGCGAACTGACGGCCCAACTCGGCGCGCACATCATCGCGTTTGGCCACGAGCAGGACGCCGGAAGTGTACTGGTCCAGACGATGGGCGAGCTTGGGGACGATGTCGTTCCCGGGATCATCCGGACGGCGATACTTCAGGTGCAGCGCGTTGATGATCGTGTCCATCTGGTGCCGGCCGACCGGATGCACGACGAAGCCGGCGGGCTTGTTCAGCGCCACCAGGAACTCGTCCTCGAAGATCACGGGCAGGGGGATGTCGGCCGGATCGAAGGGATCGCCGATTCTCAGCAGGGAGACGAAGACCTCGTCCCGCTCCCTGACGGTCTGGGCAGCCTTCACCCTTCTGTCGTTCAGGAGCACCTCGCCGTTCCTGATGCGCTCTTTCAGGTGCTCACGCGACCGCCAGCGCACCCGTTTCCGGAGGAAGACGTCCAGACGGAGGCCCTCTTCATCGCCGGTGACGATGTAGATCTGCTCCGTCCGGGGTTTGCTGAGATCGGGAGTGGGGCGGCCCATCGTGCGAGATGGTATATCATCCCCTGATGCTCAGCCGGGCCAGAAGAAAGCTCCTGGTTTCCCTTGGCCGCCGCGAAGGCCGCACCCGGGAAGATCTGTACCTCCTCGAAGGGCCGCGGTGCATCGCGGAAGCACTGAAGTTCGGTGCGCCGGTGCGCGAACTTCTCCTGACCCACGCCCTCGCCGACGCGGCGATCGGACGGAACCTCGCCCAGGCGGCCGAGCGCGCCGACGCCACGGTGATCACCATCTCCGAGAACGATTGCCGGCTCATTGCGGACACCCGTACTCCCCAGGGCGCGCTGGCGGTCCTGGCCCGGAGCGCGAGTGGCGTCGAACTGCTGCACGGAGAAGGGGTGATTCTCGCTCTGGATCAGGTCGCGGATCCGGGGAACGTGGGAACCCTGATCCGGTCCGCGGATGCGTTCGGCTGCCGCGCTGTCGTGACCGGCTCCGGCAGCGCGGACTTCGAGAATCAGAAGGTGCTGCGGGCGGCGATGGGATCCAACTTCCACCTTCCACTGGTGACGGTCACCGACCTGGCCGCGACCCTTTGGGATCTTTCGAACGCCGGAAGCGACATCTTTGCCGCGACTCTTTCCGGCGCGGATGCGTATCAGACGGCGGAGTCGGCCGGACCGCGCTCGTGCCTGGTGCTCGGGAACGAGGCCCGCGGCGTCTCGCCCGAGGTGGCCGGGGCGGTGTCCCGGGAGGTGACGGTGCCCTGTCCCGGCCGCGCGGAATCGTTGAATGTGGCCATGGCCGGGACGGTGTTGCTGTCCATCTTCACCAGGCGATCGGGAGGAGTCAGTTGAGCGTTGCGGAAAACCACCCCGAGGAATACTCCGTGGAGATCGAGGGCCTGACCCGGATCTTCGGAGGAACGAAGGCGGCCATCGAGAACCTGTCACTCACCGTGAGAAAGGGCGAGTTCTTCGGCTTTCTCGGCCCCAACGGCGCCGGCAAGTCCACGACGATCAAGATCCTCTGCGGTCTGCTCCGGCCGACCATGGGGCGGGTCCGGGTTCTCGGCCTCGATGTGATCGCCGAGCCCCTGCTGGTGAAGCAGCGTATCGGACTGCTGCCGGAAGAGGTCAACACCTTCGAGCGCCTCACCGGGCGGGAGCTGCTGGTGTTCACCGGCCGCATGTACGGACTCTCCAAGCTGGAGGCGACGGCGCGGGCGAAGGAGCTGCTCGAGTTCATGGAGATCGCCGACGTCGATCGGGACAAGCTGATCATCGACTACTCGATGGGCATGAAGAAGAAGGCGGTGCTCGCCGCCGCGCTGATTCACGGTCCGGACGTGCTCTTTCTCGATGAGCCCTTCAACGGCATCGACGCCGTGACCGGTCGCGCCATCCGGGAGGTGCTCGGCCGGGCCGTCGCGGATGGCGTCACCGTCTTCTTCTCCTCCCACGTCATGGAGGTGGTGGAGAAGCTCTGCACCCGGGTCGCCATCATCGATCAGGGCCGCCTGCGGGCGATGGGCGATCTCGATGAGCTTCGGGCCGCCACGGGGAAGGGACCCGAAGCAACCCTGGAGGAGATCTTCGTGGATCTCGTGGGCGGTGATTCGGAGCGGGGCGACCTGTCCTGGATCAGGGGATGATGCGGACCGTCGGGATCCTGCTATGGCTGCGGTACCGGACGATGTTTCGCGGCGGACGAAGCGGCCGGCAGGTTTTCGCGGTCGTCATGGGGCTGATGGTCCTGACCCCCCTCTCCCTGCTCTTCGGCGCGTTCAGTCTCATGACGACCCTGCACGTCGCCGGAAACATGGGGTCGGAGGCGCTGCTCCTCTGGGTCCGCATCGCATTCTTTCTCGTCTTCGCGATGCTCCTGGCGATGCCGATCATCAGCTTCGCCTCCACCGACTTCTATGACATCACGAAGCTCTTCCACCTGCCGGTCTCGCACCGTCCCGTCTTCGTGGCCCAGATCATCGGAATGATGTTCGGCGGAACCACGATCTTCTTCCTGCCGGCCATGCTCGGCGTGGTCATCGGGGCGAGCGGTGGTGCGGCGCGAGCGGTGGTCTCGATCCCTCTGCTTCTCCTCTTCCTCTTCCAGACCGTGGCCGTCGCCCGACTGCTGCAGTTGCTCCTGCTGAACACCCTGCGCTCCCGGCGGTTTCGTGATCTCGCCGCAATCGGGGCAGCGTGCCTCTCCGCCGGCATCTTCGTCCTCTTTCGGCTGACCTTCAATTCCGACCATCCGACCCGGAACATCGCCGCCTTCCTCGAGGAGTTGCTGATCTCCGGTGCCGCCGACTGGATCGGCGCGATCCCGAGCAGTTGGATCGCGACGCTCATGGTTCCGGGCGCCGGGCTGAACTCGATCCTCCTCGTCCTGCTGGTGGCCCTGCCCCTGACCGCGCTCCTGGTGAGGATCGCCGCGGTCCTCCAGGAACGGGCCTTCCACGGCGAGGTCCCCGCCGCTCGGCCCGGCACTCGCGCGGCGAACGCGGCGAACGCGGCGAAGGCCGGCTCCGGCCCCGGGCTCTTCCGCTTCCTTCCGGAGCCGGTGCGGGCCATTGCGCGGAAGGAACTCTGCCTGATCCGGCGCGAGCCGATCGTCAAGACCATGATGATCCAGCAGTCCGTCTTCTTCCTCGTTCCGGTGGTCGTTGCGATTTTCGGTTCGGGAGTGGGGAACGCTCCGCGAATCGAGTATCTGCTGCGCTGGGGCGTGTTCGTCCTCCTGTTCGTGGAGTCGATTCTGGCGATGAACGTCTTTGGACTGGAAGGGCCCGGAATCGTGGTCACCCTCTCGACGCCCACGCCGCGCCATCGGGTGCTGCTCGGGAAGAGCCTGGCCTACTTCCTGCTCTTCGCGCCGGTCAACGTGCTCTTCGTCGTCACCGCCGCCGCCCTCGTCCACTTTCTGACCGGGGCTGTATCCGCGATTTCGGTGGGGGTCGCACTGGTGGGGGCGGTCTCGGCGACTCTCGTCCTGCTCGGCACCGGTTCGATCGTGTCGGTTCTCGCGCCGGTGCGCATGGCCAGCGGGTCGCGCGGCGCTCTGCGGCAACCCAGCACGGGAGAGGGATGTCTGCTGGCCCTGTTCAAGATGTTCTCCATCGGGGTGCTTGCCGTCCTCGTGGCCCCGGTCGTGTTGCTCGGGCTGAAGCCGATCCTCTCCTCTCTGGCGCTCGTCTACGGCGCCATCGTGCTTCTCACCGGGACGATGCTCGGCGCGCATCTGCTCTCCGGGCGTGAAGAGAAGGTCATGCTGACACTGGCCCGATCCGCGGATTAGGGCCCGTCTGGAAAGCCGTGCTGCATTCGAGAGCCGCTGCATCCCGCCACGCTTTGTTGCTCGTCGGCTGCAACCAGTAGGGTTGCGCCCTCCTCGCGCCTCGCTTTTTCGGGCGCAGCGGCGCTCTCGGTGCAACGGTCGCACTTGTTACCAGACGAGCCCTTGGCGCAGCCCCCGCGAATTGCATTGAGTGCCTCCGGTAAGCCTCCCGATAGATGATCGGATCCTCATGGCAAACGAGACAAAGAGAAGGGCGCGCAGCGCCCGCAATCTGTATCCACTGATCGCCAAGCGGCTCGATTCCATTCCCACTCTCGGGGCCATCCTGAAGCCCGTGGAGCGCGCCGCGGCCAATCAGGACCAGGCCACGACGCAGGTCGCTGATCTCCTCCAGGTGGATCCCGCCCTCACGGCAAAGGTGCTGAAGGTCATCCACAGCCCGTTCTACGGCCGCCAGCACATCACGTTTGCCGCCTCACACGCCGCGGCCATGCTCGGTTCGTCGGCACTTCGGTGCCTGGCCCGTGGCGTGGACATCTACCCGGAGCGGACTTCAGGCGAGGTCGGACTCGATCGTGAAGCCTTCTGGATTCACTCACTCTCGGTGGCCCTCGCCGCCCAATCCGTGGCCCGGATGGTTTCGTTCGATCTCCCCGAGGAAGCGTATCTCGGGGGACTGCTTCACGACCTCGGCAAGGTCGTGCTGGACCTCTACTCTCCACCCCAGCACCGCGAACAACTGCTCGATGGGATCTCGCTCAAGGCCGAGCGGGACGCCCTCGGCACCGACCACGCCCAGGTGGGCGCGCTGCTCGCTGAGCAGTGGCACCTGCCGCGGAACCTCCGCGATGTGATCCAGTTCCACCATGAGCCGGCCGCGCGAACGCGCTCCTTCCCGGCGCCGCACCGCGAGTTGATCGCCATTGTGGCCCTGGCCGATCGCATCTGTTGCCTGGCCGGGTACGGTCTTCATCGCGACCCCGTGAGCCGGGCGGAGCCCCTGGTGCTCCCGGACGGGACCAGACTCGAGGAACCGCAGGTCGATGCACTGGTGGCAGACATCGAATGTGGTCTGCTCTCCACTCTCTCTCGGTTCGGGTTCGATGTCTCCGGTGCGAGCCCGCTCGAGGTTCTCCAGCGGGAGACGGCGAAAACCGCGGACGACGATTGGAGGGGACCGCGCGAGCCCGAGGTTCACGCGCGGATCGCCACGGCCGCTGCGCTCGTGCATGCCTCGCGGCAACTGGAGAGTGTCGACGAGATCATCGAACAGAGTCTCGACGGTATCCACTCCGGAATGGGGTTCGACCGGCTGCTCTTCCTCCAGCTCGACCCGGAAGACGGGGAGCTGCGGGGCCGATATCTGCGAGACGAAACTCGTCTGCCCGTGGATCCCGGGTCGGTGGGAGTGGCGCTGAACCCGGACGGACTGATGGGCGCGGCGTTGAGGCAGGGCGTGGCGCAAAGGGTGGACAACTGGGCGACGGATGGTGACCTGCTCGGTCTGCTCGGCGTCGTCGAGGTGGCGGTGGCTCCGGTGATCGTCAATCGCCAGCCCCTCGGCGTCCTTTGCGCAGACTACTTTTTCCAGAACCGTGAGATTACCGACTCGGATGTCGCCCTGCTCGGGATCCTCGGATGCAACCTCGGCCTGGCGGTCGAGAACAGCGTCCTCTCGCGGCAGGCCTTCCGGCTGAAGGCTCTGGCCAGCAAGGACGAACTCACCGGCGTCCACAACCGCCGCAGTCTGATGCGCCGGTTGCAGAAGGAAGTCGATCGCGCGAAGCGTTATGGCTCGCCGCTCTCCACGGTCATGGTGGACATCGACCACTTCAAGCCCTTCAACGACAACTACGGCCACCAGGTGGGGGACACCGTGCTCGCGGAGGTGGCGCAACTCATCGTCGCGGAGAGCCGTGACATCGACGTCATCGGCCGATACGGCGGCGAGGAGTTCCTGATCGCCCTTCCGGAAACCCACATCGATCAGGGCATCGTCTACGCGGAGCGGCTCCGGGCCTCGGTGGATCGCTACGGCAAGCAGGCCCGGAAGTACTACCCGGACATCGAGCCGATCACCATCTCGGCCGGCGTTACCGTGCTCGCGAAGGGCGACGACGACATGGAGCAGCTCATCAAACGCTGCGATCACGCCCTGTACGCGGCGAAGGATCGGGGGCGGAACCGGGTCTGTGTCGATTGAGAAAACCGTCTGCGAAGGGGTGTGTGGAGGGAGCGGGGCTTCCGGGGTGACGACGGTTTTCTTCGTCTCCATCCAGCTCCCCTTTGCCTGCGGGGGCGCCCTCGGTACGGATGTGCGGGCTGGACTGAGATGAGTTCGTCGGCTCGTATGGGTGGGCATCGCGCCCTCCCATCGGAATAGGAGCGTCGGCCACAACGGTCCCCGGATCCTTGTGCTATCATCCTCAACCCAATGATGGATCAGCTGGTAGAGGGCATCGTCACTTCAGTGGACGCGAGCGGGGCGTGGGTCGACGCCTCCGGGGAGAGGCTGTTCTGTCGAATCCGCGGGCGCTTCTACGAGGATCTGGGCAACGAGAAGCGACCCGTTGCCCCGGGCGATCGCGTGCGGATCTCCCGCACCTCTCCGGGGCAGGGCGTCGTCGAGGAGATCCGGCCCCGGTTGACGAAACTGTCCCGACGCTCCGGCCCCCGCGGTGATCTCGAACAGGTCCTCGCGGCCAATGTGGAGCAGGTGGCCATCGTCGTCGCGACGAAGCTGCCACGCCTGAGCCCCGGGCTCATCGATCGCATCATCGTCGCCGCCACGAATCAGAAGGTGGAGCCCTTCGTGGTGATCAACAAGGTCGACCTCGGGAAGAAGAAGAAGGTGGCGGAGGTCAAGGCCATCTTCGAGGAACTCGGCTATCTCGTGATTCTCACCTCCGCGGAGACCGGTTCCGGAGTGGAGGAACTGAAGGAGCGCATGCAGGACCGCGTCACGATCTTCTCCGGGCATTCCGGAGTGGGGAAGTCGTCGCTCCTGAACGCCATCGATCCGGGCCTCAAGTTGAAGACCGGCAACGTGAGCCACGCCTCGCGCAAGGGCACCCACACCACGACGAGGGCGGAACTGCTCGCCCTGCCCGATGGCGGCTACGTCGTGGATACTCCCGGGATCCGGGCCTTCGGACTATGGGACCTCGAGCCCGCGGATCTCGACATCTTCTTCGTGGAGTTTCAGCCGCTGATCGAGCAGTGCCGCTTCCACAACTGCACCCACTCCCACGAACCCGGTTGCGCGGTCATCGATGCCGTGGAGCGCGGTGAGGTGCAGGGCGGCCGCTACCGGGCCTACCTCCGCATCCTCGAATCGCTGGAGCAGGACTTTCGCTGAGGGTGAGCGAACCGCTGCCGGGGCGCCCCGGCATTGCGTCAGGGCCAGCTAGCGTTTCGTCCCGCACTGAGCACAGAACCTCGCGTCCGGGGCCAGGGGGCTGCCGCACTGGCTGCAGAACTTCGCATCCGTCTGCGCGGGCTCCTTTTTTGCCGCCAGGTCGCCTCCGCACTGGCTGCAGAACTTCCCGGGGGCCGTCGCCGCGCCGCATGCGCCGCAGACGACACCCGCGGTTGCCGGAGCCAGCGCCTGGCCTCCCTGGTGATCGCGCGTCAGCATCTGCGCCATGCCGAAGCCGACCCCGAGACCGGCGCCGCCCAGCAGGCCGCCCATGCCTCCACCGCCGCCTTCTCCGCCGCCACCGCCCCTGGCCATGCCTTCGCCCGCGCCCATCATGGCCTTGCCTGCCGCGAATTGCTGGTAGGCGCCGACCCCGCCGACGGTCTTCAGGTAGGCCGCATCGGTGTAGAGCTTCTTCAGGTTGTCCGCATCCTCCTCGTCAATGGTGATGACGAAGTTGCCGAGGCGAACGATCCTGATGCCGTAGTCGGACACGTGTGCGGAGAGGCCGGCGATGACGGTCTCCTCGACTTCCTCGGTGTACGCTCCCGAGGTGACGTCGAGCAGCGGCCAGCGGTTCTTCACGAGCAGCTCGGCGATGCGGTCGCGGATGACCTTCAACACCTGCTCTTTCATCCAGGATCGGACCAGGTGAGGCTCCGCCCGGCCCATACCGACGAGCCCGAGGATGAGCTTCTCCGGGTCGGTGACCTTGAAGGAGAATTCGCCGTGCACCATGCACTCCACCGGCACGCCGCTCTTCGGATCTTCGACGTGGCCGATCCGGCCGCCGAACTTGATCCCGGCGTGTTCGCGAATGCTGACGAAGAAGACCTCGGCGATGAAAACGTTGCCGCCGGTGAACTTGTCGATCAGATCCGAGAGGAAGGGCAGGTTGCTCGTGTCGAGGGTGTGGCGCCCGGCGGTCATGATCTTCTTGATCTGGCCGTCACGGAAGAAGATGGCCTGCTCGTCCGCCTCGACCGTGAGCTGGGACTTCATCGGAATGGTGGAATCGGGATGCTTCCAGACGACGTGTGTCTTCGCATCGTCCGGACGGGCGACCATCATCTCGCCGACGCCGCGCTTGAACCAGTCGACAATACCCATCTGATCCTCCCTCATTGGATATGGTGAAGCGGAAATCCTACTTCGCCGTTACGGTGGGGGGAAAGACTTGGCTTCGATCCCTACGTCCGGCAAGAGCGTGTATCCATGAAAGAGACCTGCGACAACTGCGGCGCCGACATGGCCTGGGACCCGAAGGTCGATGCACTCGCCTGCCCTTATTGTGCGCATCAGCGGGCGGTCGAACGGGGTGGGGACGTGATTCTCGAACATCCCCTCGAGGCTGCGGCGGAGGTTGCGGTGGGCCTCGGCGTCGAGATGCGGGCGAAACGCTGCGGCACCTGCGGGGCGAAGGTGGTGTTCGGCGAGTCCGCCACCGCCGATCGATGCGTCTACTGCGGCTCCCCCGAAGTCCTCGATCAGGAAATGAACCGCAACGCCATCCGCCCGGAATCCCTCGTGCCGCTCGACGTGGACGCTGACACGGTACGGAAGAACTTCCGCAAGTGGCGGGACGGCCTCTGGTTTCGCCCGAACGCCCTGAAGAAGGTCTCCACGAAGGACGCGAAGGGGATCTACGTGCCCTTCTGGACCTTCGACTGCGACGTCGATTCCAACTGGACCGCGGAGTCCGGCACCTACTACTACGTGACCGAGACCTACACGACCGTCGAGAACGGCAAGACGGTGACGAAGACCCGCCGGGTCCGCAAGACGAGGTGGCGGTGGGCCTCCGGCTATCGCCAGGACCGCTACGACGATCTTCTGATCTGTGCCAGCACCGGCATCTCCGCGAAACTGGTCCGCCGCCTGGGCGATTTCGACACCCGCCAGCTCGTTCCCTACCAGCCCGAGTACCTGGCCGGCTGGCTCGCCGAGGAGTACCAGATCGATCTCGACCAGGGGTGGACCGAAGGCGAGGAGACGGTCCGGCAGACGCAGTACGGGCGCTGCGGCGGTGACGTCCCCGGCGACACCCACCGGAACCTCTCCGTGCAGAACCACATCTTCGACGTGCGCTTCAAGCACATCCTGCTGCCGGTGTGGAGTGCCACGTACGTGTTCCGGGGGAAAGGTTACCCGGTGCTGGTGAATGGCCAGACCGGCCGGGTGACCGGAGACGCACCTTACAGCTGGGCGAAAATCACGCTTTTCATCCTGGCGATCCTCGCCGTGCTCGGCGCCGCTTTCCTCAGCTTCTCTGCATTGCAGTAGATCTCGTTCCGGGAACGGTGATCACCTCCTTGCCCAACCACTCGAGGGCTTCGCCGATGTTGCTCACCGGAACCGCGTGAATCCCGGGCGGGGCATCCGTCCCGGGGGGAACCAGGGCGCGCCCGAAGCCCAGCCGGGCCGCCTCCTTGAGCCGCATGCGGGCACGGCTGACCGGCCGGACCTCACCTTTCAGCCCGAGTTCTCCGAACGCCACCGTCGCTTTCGGGAACGGCCGGTTCACATAGGACGAGGCCACCGCCAGACAGGCTGCGAGATCGGCCCCCGGT
The DNA here is from genome assembly GCA_024274785.1 of Planctomycetota bacterium. Taxonomy (GTDB): domain Bacteria; phylum Planctomycetota; class JAJSAM01; order JAJSAM01; family JAJSAM01; genus JAJSAM01. The sequence continues at coordinate 98,738 of JAJSAM010000024.1, forward strand.
TCGTCCACCCGGACCCCGCCGACCGCGTTCAGGAACACATCCTGGCCACCGAGCGACAGGCCGCACTTCTTGCCGAGCACCGCGAGGAGCAGGTCGATTCGCCGGGAGTCGAGCCCGGTGGCGCGACGGCGGGCGGGTGTTCCGATGGACTCCGTGGCCAGCGCCTGGATCTCCACCATGAGCACGCGCGTTCCCTCGACGGCCGGGACGACCACGCTGCCTGGTTCATCCGGCCCCTCGCGACCGAGCAGCAGACCAGCCGGATTGTCGACCTCGACCAGGCCTGATGCGCACATCTCGAAGAGCCCGACTTCATCCGTTGCGCCGAAGCGGTTCTTCACCGCGCGCAGCACGCGGTAGGTGTGGTAGCGATCGCCTTCGAAGGAGAGCACGCAATCCACCACGTGCGAGAGCACCCGCGGCCCGGCGATGTCGCCCGTCTTCGTCACGTGGCCGATCAGAACGACCGGGATGCCGGTGGCCTTCGCGAAGAGCGTCAGCTCTCCGGCGCACTCCCGCACCTGCGCCACGCTGCCCGGCGCGGAGGTCACTTCCGCACGATGCACGGTCTGGATGGAATCCACCACCAGGAGGTCCGGATGCAGGGCCCGGGCGGCGTCCTGCAAGGGAGCGAGTCCGGTTTCCGCGAGCAGGTGGACGTGCTGCGACTCGATGCAAAGGCGCTTCGCGCGCATCCGGGTCTGGGTGGGCGATTCTTCTCCTGATGCGTAGAGCACGGTGCGGCCCCGCGCCGCCAATCCTCCGGATGCCTGCAGGAGCAATGTGGACTTTCCGATGCCCGGATCGCCGGCCACGAGCACCGCCGAGCCCGCGACCAGCCCTCCTCCCAGCACCCGGTCGAACTCGCCGAGGCCGGTGGCCAGGCGAGGCCGATCCACCGGTTCCACCTCGGTGAGCGGGACCGGCACTGCCGCTTCCCGGCCGAGCGGGCGCGAGAGTGACGGCCGCGCCGCGGGCTTCGACAGCTCCGGCTCGAGACTGGACCACTCCCCGCATGCGTTGCAGCGTCCCTGCCAGCAGTGGTGTGCGGTTCCGCATTCGCGGCATCGATGAATGACTCTTTCCTTCGTTTTCGTCATGGCAGGGGAAAGTGTAGCTCTGGAGGGGGACATGAAACGGGTGAGGGTCGCGAGGGGCGGTTTTGCGCTGGTCACCGGAGCGCCGGGGGACGGGGAAGTCGGTGACCCTTCGGATCCTCAGAGAGCACTTCTCCCACATCCGGGAGATGCGGGTGGGAGTGCTGACCCGCCCACAATGCAACGTGCCCGACCTCTACCGCGAGATCGGTGATCTCCTTGGAGTGGGTCTTTCTCCGCAAAACCGCCGGGCGGGCACCAAGGTCTTGAGAGAGCGCTGGCGGGTCTTCGCGGAAGCGGCGCTCTTCCGCCCGGTGCCGGGGCAGGAGCACGCCCTGCCCGGCATGGTGGAGTGGATACGTTGAACCGAAGGCATGGCCTCGGAGGGTCGGGCGCTGTCCCGACCAGGCTCAACGCTGCATCGACTCCGGGAGTACCGCCTGTGCCCGGCACCGCCCACCATCCCAGCCGCCGGGGAGCACCGACCGCACATCCCGTCATGACGGTTCCGGCTCCGGGTCGAGTGCCGCGCTGTGCAGAGCCGGCCCGGCTGCTGCACATGGTTCGCTACGCGGTGCGCCCACCGGTGGCCGCCGATCGCATCCACGAAACCGACGACGGCCGCCGGCCGAAAAGCCGCGCCAGCTGGACGCTGCTGCTCAAGATGGTCTTCGAGGTGGACCCCCTGACCTGTTTGCGGTGCGGAGCCCCCATGCGGGTGATCGCGGTGATCACCGCGCCGGCACTGATCGACCGCCTCCTCAACCACGTGCGTGGAAAGGCCGCAGGGCACGGCGAGGACCCTTTCGACGCCCGCGCTCCTCCGGCGGCGCAAGGTCGGCTCAAAGGGCGGAGCATGAGTTCAGAGAAGAAACGCGACGAAACGGGCGCGCACCGGGAGGGTCTGACCCGGGAGGGGCGAAAACGCGCCGAATCGGCCGGAGAAGAGCGGGCAGGCGGCCATGGAGGGCCTTGACGGGAGAAAGGGCGGCGGAGTGCGTCGCGAGCACGGGAAGATGCCGATCCAGGGCTGTAAGAGACCGCAAGAGGGTGGTTCCTGGTCGACATTGAGTACGACCACGGAAACTGAGGGGAAACTGCCGGGCCGCGCCGTGAAGACCGAAGAACCGTTCCGGTATCGGTATCCGGGTCTCTGGTCTCTGGTATCCCGTACACCATTCACGTTTCGAGCGCTTCTCCGGCGAGGTACATCGACCCGGTGATAAGGATCAGGTCCGTCATCCCCGCCGCGTTCCTTGCATCCGCCAGCGCCGTCGCCAGGTCGTCGGAACTCCGGGAGCCCGGAAATGCGCGTCTCAATTCCTCCGGGTCGGCGGCGCGCGGGTGGGTCCGGGGGCGGGTGAAGGTGAGCCGGACCTCGGGGGCGCACCGGGCCACCACCGCGGCGACGGCTGCGAGGGCCTTGTCCGCGCCGCCGCCGATGATGGCGTGGACGGTTCCCGGGCGGATCGTCTCCCTTATCGCGCGGGCGAGGGCGCGGGCGGAATCCGGGTTGTGGGCGCCGTCGATCAGCACGGGGGGGGGGCCCGCGACGATCTGCATGCGGCCGGGGAGGACCAGGCCGGCGATCCCCTCCCGCATCGCTCTTCGGGTGACCGGCAGTCGTCGCCTGACCCGGGGCTGCGACAGCATGGCGACGGCGAGGCCCACGTCCCGCGCGAGCTCGCGGGAAAGGACCGGGGGGGCCGCGGTGATCATCCGGTCGCCGTGCACCTGGATGGTGACGGGGGTGGAGCCGACGTCTCCGGTCAGCTTCGGGGGGCCGGTGCGGATTCGCAGGTCCGGTCCCGGCGCGAGCAGCGGCGCTCCGATCTCGGCCGCCACCGCCGCGATCGACCGCCCGGCCGCGGTGGCCGGTGGAACCCCGGACACGAGGGGTACGCCGCGCCGGGCCACGCCGGCCTTCTCCCGGGCGATCAGCGCCTTCGTCTTTCCGAGGATGTGGATGTGGTCCAGCCCAATCTGCGTGATCAGTGATGCCAGCGGCGGTACGGCCGAGGTGGCGTCGAGGCGGCCCCCGAGGCCGACCTCGAGCACGACCGCCTGCGCGCCGGTATCGCGGAAGTGCAGGAGGGCGAGTACGGTCATCATTTCAAAGAAGGTGGGGCACTCGGCGGTGCCCCGAAGCGGCCGGACGTGGATGAGCATCCGCGAGACCGCGTCGGCGAAGGCGGCCTTGCCGATCCAGGCACCGTCCACCGCGATCCGTTCCCGGACGTCGAGCAGGTGGGGCGAGGTGTAGAGTCCCGTCCGGAATCCCGCCGCCTGCAGCATGGCTGCGCAGGACGTGGCCGCGGTCCCCTTGCCCTTCGTCCCCGCGACCTGCAGGATGCCGTAGTCTCGCTCCGGATTCCCGAGGGCCTTGAGCAGCGCCCGGGTGCGCGGCAGGTTCATTTCGCGGCGCCCGTACGGCGGACGCACCATGGTTTCGTAGTTGGTGAGCGCCCGGAGAGCCGAAAATGCCTTCGCGAAGGAGGCCATCGGAGCGAGATTAACGTCCGGATCGAGCGACGGACCCGGGAATCCCGGCCCTTCGCCCCGATTTGACGACCCCCGTATCCGGTGCTACGATGGTTTCGTTCCCCCAGCGCCCGCAACGGGCCAACGTGTTGAGACACGGGAAGATACGATGATCACTCCCTATTCAGGTGGCAAGACTCCCGACCAGAGTCGCATCCCCACCAGGACGATGGCTGGAAACGAAAAGGCCCGGATCTGGATCCTCGGCGTCCTCTTCATCATGGTGCTCGGAGGCTTCGTCGGGCTGCAGTTCTGGGGGAGCACGGCCCGGACGGGGATCGAGGAGGAGGAGGAGCAGGGAGACATCGTCGGGATCGTCCCTCCCGTGGGGGATGATGGGCGCCCGGCTTTCAAGGTCGTTCCGCAGTCCCCCTCGGAGCGCCGGGACCTGGTCCGCAACGACATCGGCATGAAGCTCCTCGAGTTCGTCAAGTCCGACAAGCTCGTGGACGGGACCACGCCCGACGATCAGGACGTGCTCAAGTACCTGATCGACCAGACCATCTGGAATACCGAGGTGACGCGGGTTGGGAAGCCTCACTACCGGCACCTCGAGAAGGAACTCGGCGACCTGAAGTTCGACCCGGGACCGTTCCGCGGCGAGTTCATCTCCGCCTGGGGCGAGGTCGTCGAACTGGACGAGCCGATGCCGTTTGGAGGCAAGGTCGATTCCGTTGAGCAGCTCTACGGCGTCCTCTTTCGGCAGGCCGACGGGACGCTCTACCACGTGCTCGCGACCGTGCCCATCGAACGCGAGCCGGGCGACTGGATCCAGGTCTTCGGGATCTTCTACCGGTTGCGGACCATGACGGTGGATGGGCAGGAGGAGCCGGTTCTCGAACTCGTCCTGGTGAAGGACAAGGAGGTCTTCAAAGCCTACCCGCCGGTCTCGGTCAAGGAACTCGATCCGAAGTGGGCTGATCAGATCTTCGAGCTTCGAAACGACGAGGCCAACAACACCGACGAGCGGCCATTCTGGTTGACGATGAACTATGTTCGGGAGCTTGGCCGGGAGGGCTACAACCAGCTTCGCGAGACTCCGGATTTCAGGATCGCCGATTTCGGGCGCCTGGCGAAGCCGATCCTGGCGAAGAAGGATGAGCTCCGCTTCAAGTTCGTTTCCATGCGGGGGTCGCTGATTCAGGACGTCGTGGATATCCAGCAGAGCGACAACCCCGGGAAGATCAAGCGGGTCGATACCGCCATTCTGCTGCAGCCCACGGAGTACCTGGTGTTCCTCGCCTCCCCCCGGCCCTGGTCGGAGTACGGCATCAAGCTCGGCGAAGAGTACGTACAGGTCGAGGGGATCTTCTACAAGCGCTGGGCCTACATCCCGAAGGCCGGCCCTCCGGCACGGGAGATTCCGATGATCATCGTCACCGGGATCTATCCGGTGGACCCCGAGGTTTCCCCGCTGATGGTGTTCGTGCAGTATGCCATCGTCGGCCTGGTGTTCCTGGTGGTGGGTACCTTCTTCCTGCTGGCGCTGCGGGATCGCAAGAGGGTTCGGGACTTCCGCGCGGACTACCGGAACAAGAAGCGCGAGCGGTCCGATGCGCGCCATGATGGATCCGGGTCGGGGGCGTGAGTTCCGGGGAAGTAAGAGCGATCACGGTCGATTTGCCGGGGGCGCGGTGCGACGTCCGGATCGGAACGGGTCTTCTCGAAAGGACCGGCGCCTTCCTGTTGGAGTTCGCATCCGTGGGGCCGGTCCTGCTGGTCACCGACGACGTCGTCTCGGATCTCTACTCCGGAGTGGTGCTCGACTCGCTCGCGGATGCCGGCTTCAGGCCCGCCGTCGCCTGCATCCGAGCTGGTGAGGAGCGCAAGAGCCTCGACTCGGTCCGGCGTATCTACCAGGCGCTGCTCGATCTCGGTGCGGACCGGGAGACGCCGGTGGTGGCGCTCGGCGGGGGCGTGATCACGGATCTCGCCGGGTTCGGAGCGGCGACCTTCCTCCGGGGCCTGCCCTTCCTGTCCCTGCCGACGACGCTGCTCGCGCAGGTCGACGCCTCGGTGGGGGGCAAGACGGGCGTGAATCTACCGGAGGGCAAGAACCTGGTGGGGGCGTTTCACCACCCGAGGGTCGTCCTCGCCGACGTGGGAACGCTCGCCACCCTCGACGAGCGCAACTTCCGCTCCGGGCTGGCGGAGGTGGCGAAGATCGCGCTGGCCCTCGATCCGGACCTCCTCGATCTGCTGGGCGCGAGATCCGCACCGCCCGGCCCCGAGTCAAGCGCCGCGGAGCTGCTCCCGATCATCTTCGCCTGCGTCGCCGCAAAGGCCCGGGTGGTGATGGATGACGAACGCGAGGCCGACTTCCGCCGCGTCCTGAACTTCGGGCACACCGCCGGTCACGCCATCGAGGCCGCCGCGGGATATGAAGCGGTGCTCCACGGTGAGGCGGTCGCCGTGGGCATGGTTGCCGCGCTGCGCATCTCCACCGCCCGCGGCCTTCTGCCCGAGGGGGAGCGCGACCGGGCGATTGAGTTCCTTAGATCCCTGCATCTCCCGGTAGCCCTCCTGGATCTTCCGGGGCGGGTGAAACCGAAGGACCTCGTGAAATATGTGGTCCGCGACAAGAAGCGCCGGAACGGCCGCCTGTCGCTGGTCCTCCTCCACGCCCCGGGTGTCCCCGAGATCGTCCCGAACGGCTCGCCGGAAGAGGTCCTGGCGGCGATTCCCGTGTAGCGCAGCCCATAGAATACTGCCCGGCGCAAACGCGTTTGGGAAGCGGCGGCACCTGGTCGGACAGTTTTCACGGTCTCCATCCGGGCCGGTCGGGTGGTCGCGCATGGCCCTCCGACATCCGCATCACCATCACCTTCAGAGGGGCGACCGCTGTGCCGACCACACTCACCCGCCCCCTCTCCCCGGAGGTCCCGCCGGTGCCGGCAATCCGCCCGCCAACCAAGAAACCAACCCGCCCGCACCCTACTGGTTTCAACCGACGAGCAACGCAGCTTAAGGGGATGCAGCGGCCCTCGAATGCAGCAGGTATTTCCAGACGGGCCCAAAGCGTAGCGGGATGCAGCAGCCCTCGAATCCCGAAGTTATTCTTGCGCGGTCCCTAACTCAGCTCGTTCCGCAGCTCCTCGAGTTCCGAGACGAAGTCCGCCAGCGCGGCTTTGTCGGTCGGGTTGATCTCCCGGTACTGGACGGTGACCCGCGCGTCGTTCGTGCCGGACTCGTCGTCCCGGTAGATCTCCCGGTCGATGCCCTTCACCGCGCAGATCGCCTCGAGATACCGGGGCCGGGTGGCCAGTGGCTGGCGGAAGCGGACCCGGACGACGCGGCCCGGAGACATCACGTCGTCGAAGTTTCCGAGATCCAGGGGAGATGCCCCCTTCTCCGGGATCCGGTAGCGGAAGGAGAGCCCGTCGGAGTAGGCGCTCGAGATCCGGCCATGGTATGCGCCCGGACCGAGCAGGTCCCCTCCACTTGCATCGAGCGGCGTGAAGGAGATGGCGCTTTCGCCGCCGAGAACGCCCCGGTGCTCTTCAGAGAGCGCGGTCAGGTCCGTGTCCCGCAGGTAGATGCGAAGTGCCTCCTCGGTGGAAGGCGCGACCCGGAAGAAGTCACCCAGGCCGAGCACATCCAGGACCTTGCCGACGATCTTGCTGGGCTTGACCAGCACCATGTCGCCGCCTTTTGCGGTCACCGCTTTGCGGGTCCGGACGAGGTAACCGACCGCGGAACTGCTGACAAATGGCATCGTACCGATGTCAAAAACCAGCCGGACATTCCCATCCTCGATGAGTCGATCCACCCGGGAGGCGACCGACGGAAGGTTGTAGACGTCCAGTTCCCCGTCGAAGGTGAGGACCGTAACGTTCCCCCACTGCTTACGTTCGATCTTCATGCGTGAACCCCATGATTACATGAAAGCGACACCGAGTTTCTACCAGCGATTCGAGGCCCCCTCCATCCAAAAGTCCGAACTCGGCCGTGCCCGGAAGCGTTTTGCTGCGTCTTCCTTCATGGAATGCAACCCGATACCGATCTCATTCGCCTGAATCTCGTCCGGGGCATGACGCCCCGCGCCGCCGCGGTGCTCCTGGCCGCCTATTCGCGAGTCTGTGACGTGTTTTCCGCCGATGCCGGGGAACTGGCCGTCTTGCCGGACATCGGCCGAAAACTCGCCGGTCGCATCGCGGCCCCCCCGGGAGAGGGAGAGGCGCGCAGAGAGGTTCGCCGGGCAGGTCGCCTTGGCGCGAAGATCCTCCATCCCGGCGTTCCCGGCTACCCGGAGCGACTGCGGGAGATCCCGGATCCGCCGATCGTCCTCTACGTGCTCGGAGAACCCGGCGAGGAGGATGAGGCCGTGGCGATCGTCGGCGCCCGGCGAGCCAGTGTGTATGGGCGGGTCCACGCGGAGAGTTTCGGGGGGACCATCGCCGCCGCCGGGGTCACGGTGCTCTCCGGCCTGGCCCGGGGCGTGGACGGGATCGCCCATCGCGGGGCGCTGGCGGCCGGCGGCCGGACCGTGGCGGTGCTCGGCGCCGGCGTCGATCGCATCTATCCCCCCGAACACCGGAACCTGGCCACCGAGATCTCGAAGCGGGGCGCCGTGGTCTCCGAATTCCCTCTCGGCACTGCCCCCCGGGCGCACCATTTTCCCATGCGCAATCGAATCATCGCGGGAGGTTCGCTCGCAACCGTGGTGATCGAGGGGCGCGTCCGTTCCGGGTCGTTGATCACCGCCCGGCTGGCGGGGGAGTTCGGCCGGCTGGTCTTCGCGCTGCCGGGCCGGGTGGACTCGGAGCTCTCCCGGGGGCCACACGCGCTGATCCGGGACGGGGCGATCCTCGTCGAATCAGCGGACCAGGTGCTCCTCGACCTCGGTTATCGATCCATCGCGGAAGAGGCTCACCTCCCGCCCCCGGTCGATCCCCTGCAGGTCCGGATTCTCGCCCTGCTCGACCCGACCGAGCCGAAGGGAATGGACGAAGTGCTCCTCGAAGTCGATCTTCCGGCGCCGGCCGTGCTCGCGGCGCTCCTCGCCCTGGAACTGACCGGATGGGCCCGGGCGTTGCCGGGGCGGCGCTACATCCGTTCGCCGGGCGCTGCTCAGAACAGGAGCGGCACCACGTAGAGAACGGCCTGCAGGGCGATGCAGAGCAGGATGATGGCGCCGAGCATCTTCAGGAAGGACCGGGCGCCTTCGGCGAAGATCCGGCCGTATGAGTCCGCCCGGGTCGCTCCGAGGACGAGCGCGATGGGAGCGAGGATGGGCAGCAGAAAGAGCAACTCCGTCATGGCGCCGGTACCTCAGCGGTTGCGCTTTCCTCAGGTGCTTCAGGTCCGGGCTTGAGCCCGGCGGCGATGCCGTAGGCGTCCATCATTACGATGAGGTTCAACAGGGAGGCCACCGCGGTGAAGAGGATCCCGATCTCTCCGGTGTGGATGCCGAAGTGGGTCGGCACGTGGTCCTCGAGGACGCCTTGCGTGAAGAGCCAGGCCAGGAGGGTCTCGCCGCCATTGAAAATGTGGGCCAGGAAGTAGTAGCTGTGGCGCTCGAGCGAGACGTTGCCGAAATCGGCGAGGGCCATCCCCGCCAGATAGGTCAGGGTTACCGCGAGGAAGAACACGACGGCCTGCGGTTTTCGCCGAAGGAGAAAGTGGCCGCCGCCCGGCACGAGCCAGCCGGCAAGCAGGACGGGAGCGGGGGCGGGGCGCTTACCGGTCATGGTGCGCCATTCCAGCGGCGCGGATCGCGTCGGATGCTTGACTGGTTTCTCGTCGGCAGCGTCGGCAGGACATTCGGCGAATTATGACAAGCGATGGCGTCCTCCACAGGTATTTTCGGTGCCTCCCATGATCCACCGACACCGGATACGCGTGCGCTACGGCGAAACGGACAAGATGGGGGTGGTCCACCACTCTGTCTACCCCCTCTATTTCGAGGAGGCCCGGACCGAGCTGATGCGCGCCCTCGGCTTCGCCTACTCCCAACTCGAGAGGGAGGGAACCCTCTTCCCCCTGACCGACATCGGGATCCAATTCAAGCGGGGGGCGCGGTACGATGATGTTCTGGAATTGCAGGCCAGGCTGACCGAACTCGGTCCGGTCCGCTTTCGGGTCGATTACCGGATGACCCTTCTGGAAACCGGAGAACTCCTGGCCACCGGCTTCACCAGGCACGCATCGACAAACGTCGAACTCCGACCGCGCCGGCTTCCGGCGCAGGTCCGGACCGCTTTCAGCGAGGCACTCGAAGAGGACTCGCGGGAATAATGCCGCGGCCCGGTCGTCCCTTGGGGGAGGCTCAAGAATGAACAATCGATATCTGATTACCCTGTTGGTGGTCGTCCTTGCCGTTCTTGTCGGCTGCAAGGGAACCGGAGACACCCCCGGGGAGGAGGAGCCGTACGCGCCGGATCGCTCCACTTCCGAGGAAGCCCGGTCCGAAGGTCCGAAGGAGAACCTGCTGGCCAATGATGAGCGTCGCAAGCTCTACCTGGACCTCGACAACCTGACTCAGCGCTGGATGACCGTCCGGAACGAGGGGAACTCCATGGCGGAGGTGAGCCTGCACCGCACCGTCATCGGACCGAAGGTCGACAAGAACCTCACCGAACTGCTGGACCAGGTGCAGACCGATCAGAATCGTCCCCGCCGGATCACCGCCGCGCGGTCTCTCGGGTTCACCACCCGTCAGGGCGAGGTCATCCCCGTCCTGGTCTCTCTTCTCGCGGAGCAGGACGCCGACCTGGTCTCGAGTATCCTGGTGAGCCTCTGGCTGATGGCCAACCCGGACACGCCGGTCACGCCCCTCGTGGATCTCCTGAGCGACGGGGACGCCGACGTGCGCAACAACGACGCCATGGCCCTCTCCGCCATCCTTCGGGCTCGGCGCTCCGCGGGCGGTGATATCCCGGACGCCGAAGTCAAGCGCGCCGCGGGCAAGCTCGTCGTCCTGGTCAGCAACATCGATGAGGACGAGTTCGTCCGGGCTCACGCGGCTTCGGCTCTTGGCGCCATCGGCGATTCCGCCGCCGTGGATATCCTGATCAACCTCCTCGGGGACGGCTCCTCCGTGGTTCGCACCCGTGCCGCGGAGGGGCTCGGGCAACTCGGAGACCCGGAGGCGATCCCCGCCCTGATCCAGTCGCTGGACGGCCGCCGTTCCCCGAACGAGTTGACCGTGGTGGTCGCCGCCCTGGAGAAAATCGCCCACACCCAGCGCTATCCCTGCGACATCTCCGCCCTCGGGAGGAACCCCGAGAACTGGCGGGTCTGGTTCGCCACCGTGCAGTAAGGGCTCGCGCAAGAATAAGTTCGCAGGACCGAGAGCGCTGATGCGCCCGCCCGGCAAGGCGCGAGGAGCGCGCAACCTTACTGGTTTCAACCGACGAGCAACGCAGTTTAAGGGGATGCAGCAGCCCTCGAATCCCGAAGTTATTCTTGCGCGGGCCCTAAGGGGTCGTTTGGAAAGAACGGCTGCATTCGAGGGGCGCGGCGCCCCGGTATGCTTTGGACCCGTCACTTGCGATCGCCCTCCGGCCCACGATGGCCGGTCGGCTCGGAGTCGTGACATCCCTACTGACAGACTGGCAGTCATGACCCACCGCCGCATCGCGACAGGCTGGACCCGGCAGCGGGCACGAGGATTGCTTCGACGACGGCCATGAACACTCTCGGCTTCTTCTACTTCATGCCCATCGAGTACTGGATCGTGATGGCGATCGCGGCAATCCCGTCGTTTTTCGCCTCGCTCTACGTGAAGGCGAAGTTTGCGAAGTACTCGAAAGTGACCACCTCGAGCGGCATGACCGGCGCCCGGGCCGCGCGCGCCGTCCTCGACGCGGCGGGGCTGCGCAGCGTCACCATCGAGCGGCGCGAGGGCTTTCTATCCGATCACTACGATCCTCGCGCCAAGGCCCTCCGCCTCTCTGCGAAGGTTCACGACGGGAACTCCGTCAGCAGCGTCGCGGTGGCCGCTCACGAAGCGGGACACGCCATGCAGGATGCGGACGGTTACGCTCCCCTCAAGCTCCGCTCGGCCCTGGTCCCGGTGGCCACGATCGGCAACAGCCTGTGGGTGCTGCCCTTCATGATCGGTCTGTTCACCGGTCTGACCAGCCTGATCTACGTATCCATCGCACTCTTCGGGGGGCTGGTGCTCTTTCAGCTCGTGACGCTTCCGACCGAGTTCGACGCGAGCCGCCGGGCCAAAGTGGAACTGGCGACCGCCGGCATCGTCCGCTCGGAGGAAGAGGCGAAGGGCGTGTCGTCGGTCCTCACCGCCGCGGCGATGACGTATGTGGCCGCCGCGCTCGCGGCCATCCTGCAACTGCTCTATCTCCTCATGATCGCCTCATCGCGGGGTTCGCGGGACTGAGGGGCCGTCCGGGAATACCTGCTGCATTCGTAGGCCGCCGCATCCCGCTGCGCCTGGTTGCTCGTCGGTGGAGACCTGTAAGGTTGCGCGCTCCTCGCGTCTTGCCGGGCGGGCGCAGCCGCGCTCCCGGTGCTGCGAACATGTTCCTGCGCGAGCCCATCTTTCCAGACGAGCCCGGAGCGAGACCTGGCTACATCATCGAGGTCGGGTCGACGTCCAGGATGACCTCCACTCCCTGACGTCCGCCCGATCGCCGTCCCCGCAGCAGCGCGACCGCCCGCTGGACTTCCGCGGGACCGTTCGCCTTGACCACCACCTGGCGGCGAAAGCGCTCTTTCACGCGTTCGATGGGGGGGATGGCGGGTCCGAGCACCCGCGCCGCCCCCGAGTCGAGCTCTGAGCGGAGGATGTCCACCACCTCCATGGCCCGTTTCTTCACCGAGGGCAGCTTCTTCCCCTGGATCACGGCGAGCAGGATGCGGCCGAACGGCGGATAGCCGAACGCCTTGCGCTGGCGCAACTCCTCCTCGGCAAAGGCGAGGTAGTCGTGCTTCGCCGCGGCCAGAAGGGCGGGCTGGCCGGCGCGGAAGGTCTGGACCACCACGCGGCCTCCGCGCTCGCCACGTCCGGTCCGTCCGGAAACCTGGGCGATCAACTGGAAGGTGCGCTCCGCCGCCCGGAAGTCGGGGAGTCGCAGTGAGGTGTCCGCATCCACCACGCCGACCGCGGTGATCCCGGTGAAGTGGAGCCCCTTGGCGATCATCTGCGTGCCGACCAGGATGTCGACTTCCCCGCGTCCCACCTTGTCGAGCACCTGTTCGTAGGAGTCCCGCGTGGTCATGGTGTCGGAGTCCATCCGCGCCACCCGGCTCTCCGGATAAAGCGCGCTGATCTCCGACTCGACTTTCTCCGTGCCGAAACCGCGGTGTTTCAGCCCGGGCTGGCGACAGGCGGGACAATCCGGTGGGACGCGGCGTTCGTATCCGCAGAGGTGGCAGATGGCGCGGTCGTGGCCCTGGTGATAGGTCAGCGTCACAGAGCAGTTCTCGCACTCGAGGCTCTCGCCGCAGCGACGGCAACTGAGGATCGTCGTGAACCCCCGCCGATTGAGAAAGAGCATGGCCTGCTCGCCCCGCTTCATCGATTCCGTGAGTACCGCGCGAAGCCGTCGCGAGAAGTGAGTGAACCGTTTCACCTCGTCCATCTCCCGCCCCATGTCGATGATCTCCACCGGGGGAAGGGAACCGCCGCCGACCCGGGCGGTGAGCCGGAGCATGCGGTACTTGCCGGTCAAGGCATTGTGGTAGGACTCGAGCGCGGGCGTGGCCGAGCCGAGGATGACGCTGGCGTTCGCCTCCCGCGCCCGCACCACCGCCACGTCGCGTGCGTGGTAGCGCGGCGCCCGACCCTGCTTGAACGACGAGTCGTGCTCCTCGTCCACCACGATCAGCCCGAGATTCGGGACCGGCGCGAAGACGGCGGAACGGGGGCCCACCACCACGTCCACCCGTCCGGCCTGAGTGGCCTTCCACCACCGGCGCCGCTCTGCTTCCGACTGCGCGCTGTGCAGCACCGCCACGCGATCGAAGCGGCTGCGGAAGCGGCGCACCGTCTGCGGCGTCAGGGCGATCTCGGGCACGAGGATGATGGCCTGACGGCCGCGGCGGCGGCATTCCTCGATGGCTTGCAGGTAGACCTCGGTCTTGCCGGACCCGGTGATGCCGAAGAGGAGGAACACGGCAAAAACCTCGTCGGCGATGGCGCCTCCGATCGCGCGGATGGATGCGCTCTGCTCTTCGGTGGGATCGTGGGGCGCCTCTTTCGTCGCCGCGGGTTCGTTCAAGGGGTCGGTTTCCAGGCGGATCCGCTTGAGGCGGATGAATCCCTTCTTCATGAGCGTTTCCGCGGGAGAGCGGGAAGACACGGCTTTCGAGAGGACCTGCGGGAGGGGGACCGCCTTTCGCTCCTTCGCCAGAAGCCGCAGAATTCGCGCCTGTTTCGCCTGCCGATCGGGCAACTCCTCCGCGATTTCAAGGGCCCTCTCCGGGGGCACCGCGAGTTCCGCGTGGGCTACGCTCCGGGCGGCCCGGCCGTGCTTGACGCCGGAGGGGAGCGCGGCGTCGAGGGCCTCTCCGAAGGAGCAACCGTAGTACCTCGAGATAAAGCGGCAGAGGGCCAGGACATCCGGAGCGAGGACCGGGCCGTCATCGAGGAACGCGGTCACCTGCTTCAGCTTCTTGAACGTGCAACTCTCCGGTCGCCCGACGACGAAGCCTCGCATCTCCCCCCGCCGTCCGAACGGCACCATGACCCGCCGGCCGGGCACGGCGGCCTCTTCCAGGCCCTCGGGGATCAGGTAGGTGTAGGTCTGATCCACCGGCAGCGGGAGCGCGACTTCGACGAGAGCAGGGGGCATGGGCACAAGCCTACCGCCTGGGAGCGACACATGGGAACATGGGCTGATATGATCTCGATCAGCACCACCTGGAACTACCATCGCCACGGGGCGATCGGGCCCGCCGTCCGCGAAATCGCCGACCTCGGTTTCACCGGTGTGGAGATCCGCGCCAAGGGGCCGGTGCCTGATCACCGGACCGGCGGGCAGTCCATCCGCGAGGGACGGATGCGTTGTTTATCGGTCCACGCCCCGCTGATGCCCGGACCCTGGCACGATGGCGATCCTACGCGGGACTTCGCCTCGACCGACGACGTCCGGCGTTCGCGTGCGGTGCAGGCCGTCCTGACCGCGGTGCCCGCGGCGGCGGCGGCCGGTGCGGAAATCGTCGTCCTGCACGCCGGGGAGGTCGAGATGGATCGGGCTGCGGAGCGCCAGGAAGAGTGGCTCGCTCTCGCCGTGGCCGGCCACGACATCGGCGAGTTCGTGGCCGCGGCCCTCGCGGAGCGGAGAAGGCGGCGGGACGTCCACCTCGAAGCCGCCGCGCGCAGTCTGTTCGATCTCGGCCGCGCCGCGCCGGACGTCACCTTCGCCATCGAGGGACGGCTCCACTTTCACGAGATCCCGGACCTCGAAGAGGTGGAGTTGCTCCTCTCCGATGCAGCGGGGCGCCGCGTGGCCTTCTGGCACGACACCGGACACGCGGAACTCCTCGGGAAACTCGGCGTGACGGATTCCGAGGCCTGGCTCGATCGGTTCGGAAGCCGGACCGCCGGGATCCACCTGCACGATGTGATGGGTACGCAGGACCACCTGCCGCCGGGCGGGGGAGAGATCGACTGGCGCGCCATCGCTCACTCTGTGGGGATGGGAATGGCGAAAGTCATGGAGGTCCATCGCCGGCACGCCGCCGGAGAGCTCCTGCGGGGAGCAGACCACCTCGCCTCGGTCGGCATCGCGTAGGGGGCTTCGCCAGTCATTCCCGAACCGGTGTTGGCATCGCCGGTCCACCTGGCGTACCATCACGCGGATTCCTCTGGAGAAAAGGAGGCGGGATGCGCCACTACCAGGTTCCCTTTGTCGTCGATGAGAATGCGGGCACGCGGGCCATCTGTGCGTGCGGCCGGTCCGACAGCCGGCCCTACTGCGACGGCAGTCACTTCGGCACGAACCAGCAGCCCTTCATGGTGAAGCTCGACGAGCCGAAGACGGTGGCCTGGTGCGGCTGCCGGAGGTCCCGAAAGCTGCCGTACTGCGATGGAACGCACGCGAAGGCGCGAGACCGCGAATAGGGCGCCGCGAACCGGGTGCGGCGGTCCCGGTTCGAGACGGTTGTCGAACGGCGAGCGCAATGTCGCCCGGTGTGGTCGGGAAGTTCGGTTCCGGTTCGGGGCATCGTGGCGTAGAATCCGCGGTCCCGAGAACAGATATCAGAGAGGAATGAGATGCTGAGCGACGCACTTCTGACAAAATTCAACGAGCAGATCGGGATCGAGTTCGAGTCGAGCAACCTCTATCTGCAGATGAGTTCCTGGTGTGGATTCAACGGTCTCGATGGGTGCGCCGCCTTCCTGCGGGAGCACAGCGCGGAGGAAATGGACCACATGTTCCGCCTCTTCGACTACGTGAACGAAACCGGCGCGAAGGCGCTCATTCCCGCCCTCTCGAGGCCCCGGTCCGAGTTCGAGTCGATCCGCGACGTCTTCGAGACCACCTACAAGCACGAGCAGTTCGTCACCGGCAAGATCAACGAACTGGTGCATGCCGCCTTCACCGAGCACGATTACTCCGCCTTCAACTTCCTGCAGTGGTACGTGGCGGAGCAGCACGAGGAGGAGGCCCTCTTCAAGAAGGTCATCGACCTGGTCGACATGGTCGGCACCGACGGTCAGGGCCTGTTCTACCTGGACCGCGAGATCAGCAAGGTCCAGGGCTCGGCGAGCCCTTCCGATGCGCCTCCGGGTGGAGGAGCGTAGCCCGCCTTTCCCACCATTGCCGACGATCTGAGGGTCGGCCCTTGTCCCGACCGTGCCGGTCCCCATCTCGAGTGCGGGGCGCAGCGACTGCTTCACGGCTTCACTGCGTCCTCTGCTCCGATCGGGATTCGCACCGTAAACACGCTCCCGACTCCCACGCGGCTCTCCACCGAGATACTCCCCCCGACCCCCTCCACTACCGCCTTGCACATCGCCAGGCCGAGTCCGGTACCGCCTGTCCTGGTTGAGAAATTCGGGTGGAACAGGCGGGCCATGTCCTCTTCGGGAATGCCGATGCCGGTGTCGCCAAAGGAGACTTCGACCAGTTCCCGGGAGGCCCCTTCGAACCGGGCGGTGATCACTCCGGTCCGGATTGTCATGGTTCCGCCGCCCTGCTCCATGGCCTGTACCGCGTTGGTGGCCAGGTTCACGAGGACCCGCTTCAACTCCTCCGGGTCCGCGATGACCTCCGGCGTGTCTTCGAGTTCCTCCACGATCGTTACCGCAGTCAGGCCGGTATAGAGTCCGGCGACCTCTCTCGCCAGGGCCGTGAGGTTGGTCGGCCGGCGCTCCGTGAGGGGCAGACGGGCAAAGGCGCTGAACTCGCCGGCGATCCGCGTCAGGCTCTCGGTCTGCCGGATGATGGTGTCCACTCCCCGGGCGAGGATATCCCCGAAGTCCTCGTGCCGGTCCCGGAACGCCCGCAGGATGTGCTGGGCGGAGAGGCGCATCGGAGTGAGAGGGTTCTTGATCTCGTGGGCGATCTGCTTCGCCATTTCCCGCCAGGCGGCGTCCCGCTCCGCGGCGACGATCTGTTCCCGGCTGGTTCGCAGGTCCTCGGTCATCTGGTTGAAGGAGTCCACCAGGTAGCCGAACTCGTCCCGGGAACGGCGGGGGATCCGGTAGTCGAGGTCGCCGGCGGAAAGTTGCCGCGTGGCGGTCGCCAGTTCCTCGATGGGGGAGGAGATCCTGCGGGCCAGCACCAT
Organism: Planctomycetota bacterium; assembly: GCA_024274785.1. Taxonomy (GTDB): domain Bacteria; phylum Planctomycetota; class JAJSAM01; order JAJSAM01; family JAJSAM01; genus JAJSAM01. The sequence continues at coordinate 116,077 of JAJSAM010000024.1, forward strand.
GCCGATGAAAACCACCACCAGGAGGATCAGGAGGTACAGGGCGAGGATGAGCGAGTAACGCCGGGCCAGTTCCCGGTCCACCGCATCCTGCCCGAAGATCAGGGGCAGGCTGATGGCCCCGATGGCTTCTCCTCGATCGTCCCGGATGGGGCTGTAGCCGACGAGGTAGGAGTACCCGCCGGCAGTCTCCGGAGAAGCGAAGAACTCCCGTCCGAGCAGGATGGTCTCGAGCCAGGCCCGGCCCGAGAGCCGGTCGCTGAAAAGCTCCGTGGCAAAGAGCCCCGGCTCGGAGGAGGCGACGAGCGGCGCTCCCCAGGCGCCCCCCGCACCGGGGACGAACAGGTTTACTTCCAGGCCGAGCCGGCTGCCGATCTCCTTCAGGTCCTCATCGTCGACGAACTGCCGGATATCCGCGATCCGTCGCCCGGATTCCGCCGCCGCCGCGAGCCGGCCGGTGATCTTCCGGCGGGCGAGCTCACCGCGTACGATTCTCACTCCGCGCCGCAGAGTCTCCTGCATGCCGTCCTCGATCGACTCCCGCGCGAAAGTCCGGTTCACTTCCGCGAGGAGCATCACCGGGACGGCTGACACGATCAGGTAGGAGAGCAAGAGCTTGTGCTGGAACTTGATCTCGAGTTTGCGGAGTGGGATCAGAGCTCGCGCCGCGCTGATGACCAGGGCGGCGAGCGCGTTCACGAGGAGGAACTGGAAGAAGGAGAGCAGGAGCCCGCGCTCGTCCCGTGAGCGGAAACCGACGCTCATCATTCCGGTGATTCGCCCTTCCGTAATCCGGGGGCGATACAGGTTGATCCAGGTGCCGCCGCCGATCTTTTCCCGAAACCAGAAGAGCGGGAGTTTTTCGGCGAGAATTGCGCGAGTCACTTCCCGATCGGCCCGGTGGACGCCGGGGTAATCCGGGTTCGTGGTGCGGGCGAGCCGATCGCCGTCATACTCCGAGTAGAAGAGTTCGCGACGGTCCGCGCCGAGCGCATCCTCCTCGACCGGGCGGAGGATCTCCGGCCGCCGGGCATCGCTCTCCGAGGCCAGGCGAACGATGAGTTGCGCCACGAAATCCCCCTCCTCGGAAAAGACCGGAGCCTGGGCCACCAGGAAGCGGGCCCGGCGGTCCCCGAGATCCACCCAGTGCCACCAGGTGACGAGGGATTCGAGCGATGTCCCGGTGAGCGGGCCCGGGACCAGGTCGAGGGGCGGCATGTCGATCTCGAAGTGGGAAAGGGACTTTTCGCCGGTGCGGTCCCGGATGAGGAGGTCGCAGCCCTGGGGCAGGCGGGACAGGGGGCTGCGGGCCCACAGCCGGAAGGCCAGCTCCCGGGGCGGATCTTCAAGAGATGCTTTCAGCAGCGAGATGAGCCAGGGATCTTCGGCCATCCCCTCGAGATCGGCCTTCAATCGGTTTTCGAAGTTCAGTTCCCGTGTGTGGAGGAACAGTTCGCGCGCCTCCTCCTCCACATCCGCGCGAGTCTCCCGCCAGGTCTCTACCAGGAACGGCGGAAAGGCCAGGACGGTGGCGAGCACGGTCAGGATGAAGAAGCGGATTCCCGGTGAAAGACGGTTCCAACCGGAGATCAGGAAGGAACCGCCGGTCAACGCCACCGCCATGATCCCGACCGCGGTCGGCTGCAGTCCGGAGATCCCCTGGATCGCCAGAAACCAGACCGGCCCGGTCAGCAACAGGAAGATCCGTCGGCGAGTGGGACTCGAGCCGGCGAGCAGGCGGACGGGGATGAGGATGAAGGCGGCCAGCATCGGCAGGAGGGCGAGCGTCACGAGAAACAGCCCGGCGAGCAACAGGCTCCCGGCCGTGCCCGGCAGCAGCGAGTGCTCCTGGAAGAAGACCACGGTCGAGTTGAACACGAGGAGGTGCATCAACTCGAGCCAGAGCTGGATCGATACCGTGGAGGCGGCGAATCCGGCGATGAGAAGCGGCAGCCCCCGCTTCAGGTCGGGCCGTTCCGGGGCCAGAGCACGGGCCTTTCGCTCGAGCAGTTTCAGCGCCGCAATCGCGAAGAGCATCGTGAAGAGGCCTGTGATCAGGAAGTCGCCGGGCGAGTGCAGCAGGCCGAGATCCAACCCCGGCACTTCGGTCAACATGGAGAACCAGGCCGGGTCGAACGCCTCTCCCGTGAAGAGCGATCCCGGAAAACCGGCGACGAAGAGTGCGCTGCGCACTGCGAGGAGGACCACCGCCAGAAGAGCCAGGCGTCGCCACGACCCGACCGCCCGCCCCGAAAAGCGCAGGGTCAGAAACACGATGGTGAGCAGGATCGCCCCCAGCACGACGCCCCGGACCTGCTGGCGCGTACGGTTCAGCCGGGCGAGCTCCGCTTCCACCGGATAGCCCCTGACCGCGATCTGCGCCAACGGCTTTCCCTCCCGGTTCATGATGGTGGCGCCGAGCCAGGAGGGATCGTCATCGATCCGTCGGGGCCGTTGATCCGGATCGGAAATGTCGAGATCCCGGAGCTTGAACTGTTCTTTCAACTCCTCCTTGAAGTCGGTGGCGCGGAGGTAGCGGTTGTGCAGCGGGTAGTTGATGTAGAAAGGCGAGAAGACCTGGACGCTGCCCACGGGGTTCGCCGCCGGGCCAACCCGCTCCCGGGCGTGGAGCACCCGGTAGATGCGGCTGCGGCGGATCCCGGAAGTGGCCGTGAGCTCCCGATCCCCGGGATCCGGAAAGGTCTTGCCCTCCCAGGCTACGACGCGGCCGGTGACGTCGGTGACCAGCACTCCGCTGATACTCGGGAGCCGCGAGACTTCCTGCAGTTTTCGGAACAGCTCACTTCGGGGGAGACGGCCTTTCGCCTCGAGCACGCCGGACTGGTGGATGTCATCGGCCAGGAGCCGGGCGGCCTGCCGGGTTCGCTCCTCGCGGTCGAGGAACTGCTCCGTCACTCCCGCCAGGCTGCGCTCGAGGTTTACCTGGTACGCATCATCGCTTCTGCCCTCGACCCGATCGGCGAGCAGGGCGAAGCCGCCCTCGGTTACTCCGAGCAGAACGAGGAACAGCAGGCCGATCTGGACCGGCCGGGGAATCACGACTCCAGGATGCCCACGATCAAGAGGCTTCGACCCTCCTTGCGAAGGCTCACCTGGATCGTTTTCGAGGTGTTGGTCCCGTCGGCGACGACCTTGTACTTGAAGGTGAACCGTCCGACGAGCCCCTTCACGCTCTTCAAGCTGCACGTGCCGGGCTTGATGCCCTTGAACCAGGTCGAGAGGAGAGATTTCGCCTGCGCCTTGCGGTAGGCCCCGTTCTTGATCCGGGAGAGCCGCAGGTCCACCTTCCCCGATTCCGGGAAGTGCCGCGAAATCGAACTCGCACTGCCGGCGGAGAAGCTCTTGCCGACGCCGCCGAGAAACGTCTTTATCGTGTCGTTCTCCGCCGCCGCCCCCGGTGAGAGCACGAAGACGAGGACGACGATCACCATCAGCCAACGCATATCAGTCGGTCCCCAATCCTTCGATCCTCAATGAACGGATGCCGACGCCGTCGGTGGTGACCTCGACACCGAAAGCACCCAGAATACGGCGCGCCGCCGTGCCGCGCTCCAGAGTCAGCACATCGCCGGTCGTCAGGAGGAATGCCGCATACCGATCGAGCGCGGCGGGTTCGTCGCCGTTCCTCATGAGAGTACGCCCTTCTTCGAGCAACGTCAGCCGTTTCCGGTCGATTCCGGAGAGGACTCGCGCGGCCAGGCGTACGACCAGGTCGTCGAGCGCCAGCTCACCGAGTTCGACGTCATCCGGAATCTCGAGCGGGTCCGGGGCGAGACCGGCGGTGGGGAGGCCCTCGTGCGTCGAGTCCAAAACGGTGACGCGGATGGTCTCCGTGCCGGACGGGTTTTGTTCCTCTGTCTCGCGACCGGCCCGGCTGACGGCATAGAATGCGGTCGCCACGCCGGTCTTCGAGATGGTCCGCACCGTGTAGGGCACCTGCCCGATGATCTTGCGATCGAGGTAGTAGGGGATGCCGTCGGCGTTTCGCTCCGCGCTCCGGAGTTCTTCCCTGGCCGTCTCGACCGATCGTCTCGCCCGGGCCGCGCGCGATCGCCCGTTGGCGAGCATCCGGTAGTATGCCGCCTCGTTGTAGGGGCCGAATTGCCGCCGGCCGCTCCCGCCGACGATCGCCTGGTTCTCGAGCCGCTCGAGCTCGTAGAGTTCCCGCTGGACCGGTTCGAAGGTGCTTTCGCGGTCGTCGAGTCGCCGCCTTGCTTCGGCCACCCGGCGATTGGCACGCTCGTGCTCCGGATTGACCTCCTGCTCCGTGCGGACGACGTATTCGTGCACGCGGTTTTCGATCCGGGGATTCGGGGACGTGATGTCGAGCGCCTTCACCGATCCGTAGATCGCCAGGTCGACCTTCCCCGAGGAAACCGTGAACTCCGTGAAGGGGTGCTCGAGGGCGGCCACCAGGCTTCGCTGGAATCGCAGCGGATCGACCCGCCCTCCGGTCTCATCGCTGAACTCCGAGACCTTGACGCGCCAGGTCAGCGCCGGCGCGGCGGAGAGGTCCATCCGTTCCACGGCGACCCGGGCGTCGTGATTGCCCGGATCAGCAGCGAGCGCGGCCTTTGCGAGCAGCAGCGCCGTGGCGTGCCGGCCGGCCCCGGTTTCGGCGGTCGCCAGATCGAGGAAGTGCCTGCGGACCGCGTAACGCCACGGACGGGAGCGCTCCTCGAAGGCGGGATCATCGCCGAGGTCGCGCCGGCCCCGGCTGATGGTGAGCAGGGCCTCGCCGTGGTTTCCGCGGCGCCAGGCCCGTTCCGCAGTCGAGATCACGGATTCGATCCGGCCGAGACGTTCCGTGGCGCGGGCCGTCTCCACCTGTTGCTCCGCGGCCGCCTCGGATTGCCGGAGCATGGTCTCGTAGTCCGGCGAAACCCGCCCCTTGCCGCCGAGGGGTTCGAGAATCCCGTGCGCCTCCCGGGCGCGACCCTGGGAGAGCAGCATCCCGGCCTGCCTGAGGTCCCGCTTCACCCGGTTCTCTTCCCGCGAGATCCGGTCGCGCTCCTGCGAAATGCGCTCGTCTCCCGGGGCGAACTCGTTCGCGGCGCGCAGCTCCATGAGGGCCCCGGCGAAGTCGCCCTGGTACTCCGCGGCGCGGGCCCGCTCGAGCCGGCCGTCCACCGCGCGCCGGAGCGCCAGTTCCGCTTCCTGTTTCGTCAGGTAGTCGAACGTTCCGCTCCGTCCGGCCACGTTGTAGAGGACATGCGCCCGCTCATACTCTCCACGGCCGAGCGCCTTCCGCGCTTCGGCGAGCGTGTCTCCCGAGGAGACGCAGGCAGAGAGCCAGAACAGGCAGAGCAGGGCTGCCGGGAGGTGGAGCCGCCTTCTTTGCCGGAGGCTGGTCGTCATTTCAGTGAGTATTTCTCGATCTTCTTGTAGAGGTGCGATCGCTGCATGCCGAGCCGTTCGGCGGTGCGCTTGATGTTCCATTCATTCTCGATCAATCTGGTCTCGAGGAAGAGCCGTTCGCTCTCGAACTTGAACTCTTCGAACGTCCTGCACTCGTTGATGGGGTCGCCTGCCCGCCGGGGTTTCTTTGCGAGGTGCTCCGCCAGCACTCCCTCGTCGATCTCCTCGCCCGGCGCGAGGATGGCGACCCGCTCCATGAGATTCCGGAGCTGGCGGACATTCCCGGGCCAGGTCTGTTTGGCGAGGAAGACCTCGCCATCGGACGAAAGCACCCGATTGTCGAGGTCGTTGGCCCGCATTGCCAGCAGGAGGAAGTGCCGCGCGAGCAGGGGAATGTCCTCGCGGCGCTCGGCCAGGCTGGGCACGCGGATTGGAACCACGTTCAGCCGGTAGAAGAGGTCCTCCCGGAACTCCCCGGCCTCCACGGCCGCCTGGAGATCCTTGTTCGTCGCGGCGAGTACGCGGACGTCGATGCGCAGCAGCTGTTCGCCGCCGACGCGCTCCACCGCGGACTCCTCCAGCACCCGGAGGACCTTGGACTGGGCGGTCATGTCCATGTCGCCGATCTCGTCGAGGAGGATCGTACCCCCGTCGGCCTGCTCGAACTTCCCGCGCCGCTGCCCGACCGCTCCGGTGAACGATCCCCGCTCATGGCCGAAGAGCTCGCTCTCGATCAGGTCGCGGGGGATGGCCGCGCAGTTGACCTCCACGAACCGGTTCCGCCAGCGCGGCGAACGGTCGTGGATGTTGCGAGCGACGAGTTCCTTTCCGGTTCCGTTTTCGCCGGTGATGAGCACCCGGGCCTGGGTCGGGGCGACCTTGTCGATCGTCGCGTGGATCTTTTCGACGGCCTTGCTCTCCCCGAGGATCCGGTACTTCTCGGAGACCTTTCCGCGGAGGTCCTGGTTCTCCCGGCGAAGGGCGCTGACGTTTGCCGCGTTCTTCAGGACGAGCAGCAGGTGGTCCTCGTCCGGCGGCTTCACCAGGAAATCGAACGCTCCGAGTTTGGTCGCGGCGACCGCCGTCTCGATCGTGCCGTGGCCGGAGATCATGATCACCTCCACTTCGGGGTGGTTCTCCTTGATCCGGGTCAGCACTTCGATACCGTCGAGCCCCGGCATCTTCACGTCGAGCAGGACGAGGTCCGCGCCCGGATCCTCGAGTTGCTGAAGGGCCGATCCCCCGTTCTCCGCGAGCAGCGTCTCGTACTTCTCGTAGCGGAGGATCATGTCAAGAGTTCGGCGGATGTCCGCGTCATCATCGACGATGAGGACTCGATGCATGAAGGTGTCCTCTCCGGTAGTCTTCCCCGTGTCCTGCATTCTATCGACGGTCGGGATCATCTTCAACCTCTCCAAGGCGTTTGGTCAGAAAGGTTTACGTATTCAACCCGAAGCTGATCGAGTCGGGTCGGTACAATATGGGGCGGTCTGGCGGGGTTCTTCGTAACAAAGGGCGTGCCGCCGCCGTTTCGAAGGTGGAGCGGGAGTACGGATGCAGGAATCGGACGAGATCCTGATGGCGCGGGTCGCGAAAGGCAACGAGGTCGCCTTCCGGGAGATCGTCAATCGATACGAGGCGAAAGCCCGCCGATACTGCTACCGCATCTTCCGGGACTCCCAGGTCGCCGAAGATGCGGCGCAGGAGGTTTTTCTGAAGCTCTACCGCCATGCGGAGAAGTACCAGCCCACCGGGCCGTTCTCCACGTGGTTCTACCGCGTGCTGGGCAACCTCTGTTTCGACCGGCTCCGGTTCGAGAAGCGGCGCGCTTCGGTCCTCGGGAACACGATGGACAGCCACACCATGGACGGTCGGGAGGACTCCGGCGGTCCATCCGGAAACGGCCGATTCGTGAACCCGGAGCAGGCGCTGGTGCAGAAGGAGGAGCGTCTCGCGGTCCGCATCGCGGTCCGGGGATTGCCGGAAAACCTCCGGCGTGCCGTGACGCTCCGCGAATTCGAGGGGCTCAAGTACCGCGAGATCGCGGAGGTGATGGAAGTCAGCCTGAACGAAGTCAAGGTGCTGATCCACCGAGGCCGGAAGCAACTGGCGAAGCGGCTCAGGACGGTGTTGTGTCTGGAGAATCGGCCATGAAGTGCGATGTGCACGAAGCGGACCTCTCCGCTCTCCTCGATGGGGAACTGCCGGCGCTCGATGAGCGTCGCGTCCGGGATCATCTCGCGATCTGTCGCGAGTGCCGGACGGAGTACCGGGAACTCGGGAAGATCTCCGCCGCGATGCGTGAGATCGAGGCCGCCGCGGAGCCGGCCCGGTCGAAGGCGTTTGTCGATCGGGTGGTCCGTGGCGCCGCCGTCCGTCCCCGTCGTCCCGCGGCCCGCGCGCGGCGCATCCTTCGATTCCCGTCACCGCTGATCGCCGCCGCCGTGCTCCTCTTCATGGTCGGCATGTCCCTGGCTGTCCTCACCCGGACTCTCGCTCCGATGACCGTCGATGGTCGTCCGCCGGCGGCCGACGGTTCGGCCGCCGCCGTCGTGGCCCGGTCCGAAGCGATCCGGGCCGCAGCCGCGGCGCTCGACGCTCACAATCCGGTTTCGTTTGATCCGATCACCCTGGCCGATCTCGGCGATCCCGGCCCGGAATTGCCCGATCCGGCCCTGTTCCGGCGAACATCGGATCCGCTCACCGGCACGGACCTGTACCGCAGTCTGGGCCTGGCGCGGGCGGGTGGGCGCTGGCTCTCCGAAAAGGCCTATCGGCGCATGGTGGATCACCGGGCGCAGGAGGAACTGCTGGCTCATTCCGCGGCGTTGAAGGCGGCGAAGCCGGAGGTGCCGACCGTGGCCCGCGGGAACCCGGTGAGTACCTGGGTCGGATCCCTCACGCCCGGCGTGGCGGTCACGCACGCTTCCCTCACCCTGGTGCCCCTGCTCGATGGAGACGGGGAGACCGGCGTGGCGCTCGCGGACGTGACCGAGGCCCTCGACGGCGGCTTTCTCACGATCCGCGAGGATCGTTCCTCGGCCAGTCTCGCCGCGGAGAACAGCGACGAAGCCCGCCACGTCTTCATCCCCGCCGGCACCGTGCTGGTCGGTGGTTACCAGGACCGGATCATTACCCGCGATGTGCTGTTGCCCCCGAAGACGCGTGCCCGGCTTCCGGTGATGTGCGGTGAGGAAGGTCGCAGCGTGGGCGAGAGCCCCTTTTTCAAGCAGAGTCCCGGGCTCGCGCCGCCGGACATCCGCGCCATCCTCGTTTCCTCGCGCCGCCAGGACGAGGTCTGGGAGCGGATTCGGGTCAACCTCGAGGAACTGGGAGCGCGGAGCCGGACGCTGGCGCTCCGGACGGTGTTCGAGCGAGGGCGGGGCGCCCGGAAGATGGGTGACTATTCCGGAGCGCTCGCGGCGGTGATCAAAGATCCGCGGTCGGTCGGCGTGCTCGCTTTTCACGACGGTGAGTTCCTGGCCGGAGATGTGTTCAGCAGCCACGAGTTGCTGGCCGTCATGGCCGATCGGTTGACGATCGCCTACGCCCTCGACTCGCTGCGGCGGGATGGTGGGACCGCGCCGGTGGCGACGGGACTCGGGAAGCCGGGTGAGATCATCGCCGCGGTGACCAGAGCGTCCTATCTCCGCACTCCCGGCGCTGTGGGCGGACAGGAGACCGAGTTCTCCGGGGGCATTTCCGGATCGGCGCTGATCCCGGTGGCCGACGCCATGCCGCTCCACGTGGCGCTTTTCCCGGAGAAGCCGGAAGATGACCGGGGCGACCACTCCGGCCAGGAGACTCGCGAGGAGGTTACGCCGCCGCCGGCCCCTCCGCCGTCGGGGGGAAACACCACCGAGCCGCCGGCCGGGGAAGCCGGGCGTCGCATCGACAAGCGCCGCGCCGAGCGGCGCGCCGCCGGAAACCAGCCGCGCGAACTTCCCCCCCCGAAGCGCCCGCGCCACCGGCCCCCCGGCCGTGACCCGCGCCGGGAACCCGGTGTCGACCGCCGCATTCCGGACCCCCGCTGAGGTTCGTGGGTTATCATGAGCCCATGGAGGAAACCGACCAGAGGCGGGCGAACGTCGAGTTGAAGGCACGTTGCCGCGACCGTGAGGCCGTGCGCGAGGCGCTTTTGCGGCTCGATGCGGAGGACTGCGGAGTCGAACACCAGGTCGACACGTATTTCTCCATGGGCTCCTACCGGATGAAACTCCGCGAGTCTTCCCGGGGAGAGCATCGGTTGATCTGGTACACCCGCCCCGACACCACCGATTCGCGCAAGTCCACCTATCGCCTGATGCCCGTTCTCGATCCCGGCGCCAAGAGGCGGATCCTCTCCCTCGCGATGGGGGTGAAGCAGGTGGTCACGAAGGACCGCCACCTCTTCCTCGTCGGCCCGACCCGGATCCACCTCGACAGTGTGGACGAACTGGGGAGCTACCTGGAAATCGAGGTCGTGCTCGGGGACGCCGTGACCGAGGCAAAAGGACATCGGATCGTGGCGGATCTCCGCCGGAAGCTGCATGTCCGCGACGAGGACCTGGTGTCCCGCAGCTACGCGGACCTGGTGGGAGATGCGCTGCCGGCCTGACGGTGCGCCGGCCGGATCGCCCTTCTACTTGAAGCTGACTTCGATGCGTTCTCCGAATCTCTCCCGGTTCATGATGAGAAAGACCCGCCCGGGGGAGAAACGGTAGACACTCACCTGCTCGGAGAACCCTCTTCTCGCGAAGACATCGGCGGCGAAGGGGAACTTCAGGACGTACGCGGCGATGGCGCGAACCTTCTCGGCTTTGCCCCCCACCTCGTGCACGGCGCCCTCGAGCTGGATGCCGCGGATATCACGCCACCCCGCGGCCTCGGCGTGAACCGTGCCCGCCGCTCGCGAATCGGCCGCGAAGGCCAGAGAGTGGCGGCTTTGCGGAGAGGAGTGGAAGTAAAGCCCCGTACCCACCCGGACGAAGTAGACATCCGCGGCCCACGGTCCCCGCTCATCACCGCACGCGAGCGTCAGGGTGGCGCGATCGGCGAGGAGTTCGCGAAGGGTCTCGGCGTGCTCCGACCCCACTACCAGTACTTCTCCAGGTGCACCTGCCCCCCCGGCTCGTGCTTCGACCACTCCGTGAAACCCTTCTCCTCGAGGAGCTTCAGGGCCTCGTCCAGCATGGCCGGATTGCCGCACAGAAAGATGTGGGTGCTCGTCGGATCGAGCGGCACGCCGGAGATTCTTTCCAGGCGGCCGTCCTCGATCTGGTTCTGGAGGTACCCGACCTCTCCGGCCCAGCTATCGTCCTCACCGGGGCGGGTGATCGACGGAATGTAGACCAGGCTCTTCGACTCCTGCTGCAGCGTCTCCAGTTCGGAGCGGTAGCCGAGGTCCCAGGAGTAACGGGCGCCGTGGGCGATCACGATCTTCCGCTCGTGCTGTTGATCCAGCACGTCGCTTCGCACCATGGAGACGTAGGGGGCGAGCCCGGTACCGGTGGCGACCAGGTAGAGGTGCGCGTCCACCGGGACGTCCTTCAGGGTGAACAGCCCCGTCGCTTTCGGGCCGAGCCAGATCCGGGCGCCGGGCTCGAGCGCGAACAGTCGCGGCGTCAAGCCTCCGGAATGGACCAGCTGGATGTAGAACTCGAGGAACTCCCCCTCCTTCGATGAAGAGGAGATCGAGTAGGCCCGGCGGATCATCTGCTTTCTCTTCTTCTCCGGAAGTTCCTCTTCCTCCCCGGCATTCGGTACCCGTTCGGCCGCCGGCGGGAGTCCGAGCACGCAGTACTGGCCGGCATCGAATCGGAAGAGATCCCCATCGGATTCGATGCGGAGAATCGTCAGGCCGGGACCGAGGTCCTCGCGATGCGTCACCGTGGCATTCAGTTGCTCGAACAGATCTCTTGGCATGGGCCAGGCCTCCCGGTCTTGATGCCGGAGAACGAAGGTGCGCCTCCGGCTCGTTTCCCAAGCGGAAGAGTCTACCGGGAGGCCGCTTCCCGCTCTAGGATAGGCACCTTCCCGGAGCAACAATCCCTGTGTCGACAACAACCAGTCCACAAACTCTCCGCAGAACGGAAGCGGGCCTCTCGCTTCTGCGTACCTACGTCGAGTTGTCCAAACTGCGACTGACCGGGCTCGTCGTGGTCACCGCCGGCACCGGGTATCTGCTCGCGGGCGCCGGCGACAAGAGCGGCCTCGCCCTGCTGGCAGTGGTGCTCGGCACGGCGCTCCTCTCCGGAGGGGCCGCGGCGCTGAACCAGGTCTTCGAGATCGCCGCGGATGCGCGGATGCCCCGCACCGCGAACCGGCCGTTGCCCGCCGGGCGGATCACAGCCGCCCACGCCCTGGCCTTCGGGGTGTTTACCGGGGTAGCGGGGTTCCTGCTGCTCCTGGCACTCGGCGGATCTCTCGCGGCCGGACTCGGCGCGCTGACGTATGTGGTCTACGCGTTCGTCTACACGCCGTTGAAGAAGGTGACCACGCTTTGCACGCCGGTCGGGGCGGCGGTGGGGGCGATTCCTCCGGTCATCGGCTGGACCGCGGCGACGGGGAGGATCGAGGCGGGAGCCATCGTGCTCGCGGCGATCCTCTTCACCTGGCAGATTCCGCATTTCCTGGCGATTGCCTGGCTCTATCGGGACGACTACGCATTGAGCGGATTCAAGATGCTGCCGCTCGATGATCCCGGCGGCCGGACCACGTTTGCCATGGTCCTGCTCTACAGCCTGGCGCTCCTTCCGGTGACGTTGGTGGCCGCCGCGGTGTGTTTCACCGGATGGCTCTATCCCGTCGGTGCGATCCTGCTCGGCGCCGGGTTCGCCTGGCTCGCGGTGCGACTCCACCGGGAGCGTACGCGGGCAGCGGCGCGAGCGCTGTTTCTCTCGAGTCTGGCGTATCTCCCCCTGCTCCTCCTGCTGCTCATCTTCGATTCTACCCTGGGTGTACTCCTGCCATGAATGCTTCGAAAACCGGCGCCCCCCGCCCCCCGGAGCGTCTCTTCACCTTCTGGTCGGTGGGCTGGGTGCTCGCCCTGGCGGTCGTTGTGTCCGGCATCGTCATCTGGCAGGTGTTCCGAAGTTACAAGCAACATCGCCAGAGTGTGTTCGGTGATCAGAGCGACATCGCCAGCTACCGATTCGCGCTGACGCCGTCGCTTCTGCCGGATGGGGCGATCGTCTCTTCCGGTATCCCGCGCGACAGTATCCGCGCGATGACGGAGCCGAAGTTCTTCACGCGGGAAGAGTTCGAGACCCACCCGGATCGAAAGATCAGGAAGCTCCTGGTGAGCGGGGATCGCGTCGTGGGCGTGGCAATCGGTGGTGATGCCCGCGCCTATCCGCTTCGTATTCTGAACTGGCATGAAGTGGTGAATGACACGGTTGGCGGCGTACCGATCGCGGTCACCTACCATCCGCTCTGCGACAGCGTGGTGGTCTTCGATCGGCGGGTGGGGGAGGAGACCGTCGAGTTCCGGGTCAGTGGTCTCCTCTACAATTCAAACCTGCTGATGTTCCCGCACCATGAGGAGCCCGGAGGCGAGAGCCTCTACTCCCAGCTTCTGGCGAAGGCCGTCACCGGTCCCGATGCCGAGAGCGGGAAGACCCTCACCGTCCTGCCATCGCAGGTCGTCTCCTGGGGCAGGTGGAAGACGGAGCATCCCGGGACGCTGGTGCTGGAGCCCGACCCTCTCTTTCGCAAGCAGTACCCCCGCCGGCCCTACGGCAGCTACCGCGGCCGGCAGATTCCGCGCTATCCCGTAAAACCCTATCCGCCCGAGGGAAAGTGGAAACCGTGGAGCCGGGTTCTCGCGATCCTCGATCCGGAGAGCGGAGTCCGTCTGATCCACGACTACGAGGGCGCGCCGCCGGATACCGGGAATGCGGGCGTGATCCACGCATTCTGGTGGTCGTTCTCGGCGATCCGGTAGCCGGAGGAGCATTCACTCTTGCCACGCGTCCGCAATCCGGTAATCCTTGGCCCCGGATCTTTTCCGACGGGGGGGAAGGAGGCCGGCATGAGGGTGTGCCCGAGCTGCGGCGAAGACCTGGAAGAGGGTGTCAGCACCTGCTGGAACTGCGGCGTCGATGCGGCGGATGAGGACGGAGGTTGCAACCTCGAGGTCTGCTCACGTTGCGGCGGAGACCTGGGTGCGGATGAGCTGGGTTCGCTCGAGGACCTGAAGCCGCTCTGCGAAGAGTGCCGGCGGGAGGTCGAGCTTGCCGGTGATGAGGAGCGCCTCTGCCCGGTGGACCAGAGTCCGCTCGAGAAGGAAGAGTATGGTTCGGTGATTCTCGATCGCTGCCCGGTCTGCGGCGGAGTCTGGCTTTCCGATGGGCAGCTCGAGGCGATCGAGCGGAATGCGCTGGACGCCGGCTGAATGTTTCGCTCCGCCCCAGGGGTGGAACGGGACCTTCAGATCGTCAGCACGATGCAGAGGACGATCCACACCGCGTCCAGGTAGTGCCAGTACCAGGTGATCAGGCGGACTCCCGTGTGGTTTTTCTCGTCGTACGCTCCCGCGAACGCCTTTCGCGTGACGATTCCGAGTGGGATCAGGCCGCCGATGACGTGGACGGCGTGGAGCGTGGTCAGCATGAAGAACGTGAAGGAGTATAGCTCCTTCATGTCGGAGAGTACGGCCTGGAGGATCGCGGCGCCGTTCATAACCTGGCTGACGAGGAAGGTCAGTCCTAGCAACATGGTCAGGATCAGGCCGGACTTCAAGGCCCGCTGGTTGCCTTCGCGGGCGCCGTCGAGCGCTCCGTGGATGGTCACGCTCGAGAGGATCATCACCGCGGTGCTGATCCAGAGCGTCCACGGCACGGGGGGAATGCCCGCCGGGGGCCACTGTTCCGCGCCGAGCCGGACGATCAGATAGCCCACCAGGCCAGCGCCGAAGAGCATGGTGAGGCCGGCGAGGAACAGCTTCAGACCAAGGATGCTGAAGTCCCTTGTTCCGGTCTCTTCGCTCATCATGCCTTCCCTGCGGAATCGCTTCCGCTCCCGAACCTACTTCACCAGGCCCGGCGCCTGCCCCTCATCGAGAGTGGGCTGGTACTCCTTCGAGTCGAGGAGCGCAATGGTAATGAACAGAAACGTCGTCACGATGGCAATGAGGAAGATCACGCCGTTGAAGGGCCGGTCCCAGCGCAGGTGCATGAAGTAGAGCGCGACGAGGGTCGCCTTAACCGTCGCGATGAGGAGCGCCACGACGAGGTTGAATTCCCCGAGGTCCACCGTGGTGACCGCGACGGTCACCACGGTGAGTGCCAGCAGGGCGCCCCACACCGCGAGGAGCACCTTCGGAGGGACGATGTGGACGTGAGAAAGGTGAGCGTCCGAGCTTCCGGCAGTCGTCATCTCACACCCCTCAATCGATCAGATAGAGCAACGGGAAGAGGAAGATCCACACCAGGTCCACGACGTGCCAGTACAGGGCGCCGCAGTCCACCGCGAGAAAGTTGTGGGGACCGAACTCGCCCCGCTTCGCCCGGAGCAGAAGCCAGATCATCACACCCATCCCGGCCAGCACGTGAAGGCCGTGGAGGCCGGTCATCACCCAGTAGATCGAGAAGAAGAGGGCCACGTTGTCGGGGACCTGCTCTCCCTGCGCCTTCTCCTCGCCGAGATTGAGGCCCTCCGGGCCGCGGGCCGCGGGGGCGATCAGCGACTTGTCGTCGTCGGGCGGGGCCACCGGCGGGTTGGCGTCCCCGGCCGCACTTGCCGGATCGACCACTGCCGGATCCGCGCCTGCCTGCTCCTCGTGACGGGGGGCGTAATGCCTGCCGGGGGTGAGGCCCGCGTTGAGCTTGTGGTTGTACTCGACGGCCTTGATGCCGAGGAACCCGCAGGCACAGAGGAGGGTCACCAGAATCATCCGGACGACGAGCTTGTTATTCCCCATCTGCGCGGCGCGCACTGCCCAGGCCATCGTCAGGCTGGAGCAGATCAGGATGATGGTGTTGATGCCGCCGAGCACCTTGTCGAGGTAGCGGCTTGCATAAATGAAGACCTCCGGGTGGTTTGCCCGGTAGATCGCGTACCAGCAGAAGAGCCCGCCGAAGAGCAGGATCTCCGTGACGAGGAACACCCACATGCCGAGCTTGCCGGATTCGAACTGCTGCTTCTCGGTTTCGTAATGGTGCGCGACGTGCGGGTTGTGATCGGGTTCGTGATCGCTCATTTCAGGCGACCTCGCCGTCTTCCGCGAGCTTCGCGGAGGGCTTCAGGTGGTAGCAGTCCGAGGCTTCGTCGTACTCGAGGATCGAGAAGTCGTAGGGGTCGGTGACGAGCGGCGGCTCGATGAAGTTCTCATGGGGCGGCGGCGAGGGGCAGCGCCATTCGAGCGTGGCGGATCCCCACGGGTTCGCGGGCGCCTTCTTTCCGCGGAACAGGGAATGCACCAGGGTGAAGAACACCACCAGAAAACCGAAGGCGAGGACGTAGCTCCCGATCGTGGAGAGCTGATGGAATATCTCGAACTTCTCCGGGTAGTTGAAGTACCGCCGCGGCATGCCCCGGATCCCCATGATGAACTGGGGGAAGAAGGTGAGGTTGAAGCCGGTGAAGACGAGCAGCGCCGACAACCGCCCCCAGTTCTCCTTGTACATGCGGCCGAAGAATTTGGGCCACCAGTAGAAGAGGCCACCCATCATCGCCATCACCGGGCCGCCGAACATCGTGTAGTGGAAGTGAGCAACCACGAAGTAGGTGTCATGTACGTGGATGTCCGTCGCCAGCGCGCCGAGGAAGAGCCCGGTCAGCCCGCCGATTCCGAACAGGAAGATGAATCCGAGGACCCACAGCATCGGGGTCTTCAACACCAGGCGTCCCCGGAACATTGTCGCCAGCCAGTTGAAGACCTTCACCGCCGATGGAATTGCCACCGAGAACGTCAGCGCACTGAAGATCGTGCTGGCGAGGGGCGACTGCGTGCTCGTGAACATGTGGTGGCCCCAGACCAGGAAGGAGAGGAGCGCGATGGCGATCGAAGAGAACGCGATGAAGGTGTAGCCGAAGATATGTTTTCGGGAGAACGGCGAGATGATCTCGCTGATGATCCCCATGGCCGGCAGGATCATGATGTAGACCGCCGGATGGGAATAGAACCAGAAGAAATGTTGGTAGAGGACCGGGTCGCCGCCCAGTGCGGGGTCGAAGATGCCCACCCCCAGGGCTCGCTCGATGATCAGGAGCAGCAGGGTGATGCCGAGCACCGGCGTCGCCAGGATCTGGATGATGGCGGTGGCGTAAAGTGACCACAGCATCAGGGGCATCTTGAACCAGGTCATCCCCTTCGGCCGGAGTTTCTGCACCGTGACGATGAAGTTGATCCCGGTGAAGACCGAGCTGAAGCCGAGGATGAACGCGCCGATGGTCATCGGAATGACCGCGGTGTTGGTTTCGGTCGAGTACGGGGTGTAGAAGGTCCAGCCCGTGTCCACGCCGCCCATGGCGATGGCGAGCACCGCGAAGACCGCCCCGAGTACGTAGAGGTAGAGGCTCGCGAGGTTCAACCGGGGAAACGCCATGTCCTTCGCCCCGAGCATGATCGGCAGGACGAAGTTGCCCATCGCGGCGGGGATCCCCGGGATGATGAACAGAAAGACCATCACCGCGCCGTGCAGCGTGAACATCTGGTTGTAGGTGTCGGCGTCCATGATGGTCTTCTGGGGGGTCAGCAGCTCGGTGCGCAGGAGCAGCGCGAAGACACCCCCCAGGAGAAACGAACCCATCGTGAAGATGAGGTACATCACCCCGATTCGTTTGTGGTCCAGGGTGAAGATCCAGGACTTGATGCCGCGGTCGCAGGTGAGGTAGTTGTCCTCGGTCCCGGTCGGCTCTGCCCCGTGCTCCACTGGCAAAGAGGTCGTCATTTCTCGTTTCCTGTCACTTCAGCAGACTTCATGAACGAGATGATGGCGCCGATCTCGCGATCCGAGAGACGGCCCTTGTAGGTGGGCATCACCGAGCGGTCCTTGTAGCCGAGCACGACCTTGGCCTGCGGCTCGATGATGGACTGGCGGATGTAGTTCTCGTCCACCGTGATCGTCTCGCCGCCCTCGAGATCGCGGCTCCTGCCGTAGATCCCGAGGAAGCTCGGACCCACGTTGGCATTGCCGTCCAGAGTGTGGCAGGACGCGCAACCGCCCTTTCGCTCGTAGATGTACCGGCCCGCTTCAACCATGTCCGGGCCGCGGGTGAAGAAGTCCGGCATGGCGTCGGAGAGCAGGAACCGATTCAACTGGACCTGGTCCTCGCCCTCTGGGTTCTTCTCCATCAGGGCCGCGGTTTCCGCAGCCACCGTGACGCTGGCGAAGCGCTCCGGATCGTAGATCGACGCACCTTTCAGGATGGTGTTGATCTCACTGATCAGCAGGGCCTTCAGGGCGTCGTTCGGCTCGGACGAACCGTTCCAGGCGTTGATGCCCGCGGTTCCGGCATCAGTGAGAGACGTGCGGATGAATTCGCTCACCGGGTCGGTCCCGGACTTGATCTTTCTCGCCAGCGCGGCGGCGTCGGTGAGGTCCTGGATGCGCAGGGTGGGGGAGAGGAGGCTCGATGCCTCCCGCAGCCACCTCTCGTAGCCACCCGGGGCATGCACCACGATCTGAGTGGTCATGTCCGAGTGGCCGGTGCCGCAGTACTCCGCGCAGTAGATATCGAACGTGCCGTTCTTCGTGGCTTTGAACCAGATCTTGCTGTAGCGCCCCGGGACCACGTCCATCTTCAGACGGAACGCGGGGATGAACATGCTGTGGATGATGTCTTCGGAGCGCATCGTGAGGAGAATGGCCCGGTCGCCGGGGACGTGCAAGCGGTCGTCCACCCAGCCGTTCGGATACTCGAACAGCCACTTCCACTTCTGGCCGACCACCTGGATCTCGTAGGCATTCGACGGCGGCACGGTGAGTTTCATGTACGCCCGAAACGCCACCCAGAAGATCGTCGCCACCACGAGGAACGGGATCGCCGTCCAGATGATCTCGATGGTCAGGTTGCTGTTCGGCATCGCTTTCGTCTCCTGACCCTTGCGCCACCGGTACCGGATGACGAAGAACAGCATCAGGAACACGATCAGGGCGAAGAAGAACGCCGAGATCCAGAAGATGAACGAGAAGACCCAGTCCACTTCCGCCGCGGAGGTGGATGCCGCATCGGGCATCCAGAACCGCCCGTCGGACTGGGCCAGCATTGAGATTCCGGTCATGTCGTTAGCCATTCTCGGAAAGAGGGAGTTTGGATTTCTTCTTCCGCGAACGCAACCAGGCCGGGAGCACGATCGCGGCCACCACGATCAGGATGATCACGCCGCCGATCCGCATCACGGTCGTGGCCTGCACGGCATAGGTTCCGGTCTCTGCGTCATAGTGGAAGCAGAGCAGCAGCAGGCTGTCGAGGGTCGAGACCTGCTTGCCCTCGCTGGCTTCGGCCAGAGAGAGCCGCATCGTCTGCGAATCCCACATGATCCCGCGCAAACAGCGGGAAAGCTTGCCGTCCGGCGTGACCAGGAAGACCGCCGCGCCATGGACGTACTGGTCGGTCTTCTCGTCATAGCGGTAGTAGAAACCAACCGCGTCGGCCACCGCGGTGATCGACTCCTGCGGTCCGGTGAGGAAGTGCCATCCCCGGTTGGCCGCGGCCTTGCCGTAGTACCGGACGTAGTTCTGCTTCTTCAGCTTGGCGAGGGTCGGAGTCTCCTTGGGGTCGATGGAGATGGTGACCATTTCGAACTTGTCCCCCGGATCCCAATCCACCCCCTTCAGCGCGTCCACCGCGCCATTCAGAACGAGGCTGCAGAGTGTGGGGCAGCGGTAGTAACCGAGGGTCAGAAAGACCGGTTTGTCCTTCTTGAAGTAGTCGCCAAGGCGGACGGTCCTGCCGGTCTCGTCGACGAAGGTCGCATCGAGCGGGAGTTGCCCCCCGATCTTCGGCTCGATCGCCACGCCCTCGGTTTCTTCGGGGGCGGTCTCGGTCCGTTGGGCCACGGCGCTTTCGGCGGCCGTGAAGAGGAGCAGTGCGGCGAGGATCATCGTCGGGAGCTTCATCTGTCGCCACCGTTCTTCGCCTCTTCGGCGAGCATGAGGTCCATCGCTCGATCGACCGGGATCCGGACGATGCCTTTCTCCTGATCGATCCAGCGGTACTCGGTGAGGATCACCTGCTGCTCGTTTTCGGAGAGGCGCACGTCGCTCGGCGCCTGCCCGGCGGTCTTCGCGGCGATCTCGTCCTGCTCGACCCGGAGGAAGAGCGCGTTCAGCGCGACGATGCTGACGAACACCAGGACGCAGCCCACGATTCCGACGACGACGATCGGGCTTGCCCGAAGTTCATCCTGCGGTCTCTCGATAGCCATGTCTTCGTTCTCGGGTTAGTGGTTCGTGAACGCCAGCGACTCCGGCAGCCGCGGGTCCTTTGAAGGTATCAGCGAAACTCCGGAGAGCTTGAAAACGATGGCGGCGAGAAAGAGGGCCGTCAAGCCGGCAACGCAGAGTATCTCCGTCAGACCGAAGTAGGCGTGGGATGCGCCGCCGTGCCCGACGGGGGCGATCAGCCAGTGCAGATCGATCATGTGCATCAGCAGCACCCAGAAGGAGATCGCGGCCAGCACGCCCGGCTTCCGCTTCATGCCCCGGGGCAGGAGGATCAGGAACGGGAGCAGGAAGTGCCCGATCAGGAGCAGCATTCCGAAGTCCTCCCAGCCGCCCTGCTGGCGGAGCAGGTACCACTGCGTCTCCTCCGGGATGTTCGCGTACCAGATCAGCATGTACTGCGAGAACGCGATGTAGGCCCAGAAGACGATGTAGCCGAAGAGCTGCTTGCCGAGGTCGTGGTAATGCTCGACGGTGACCGCGTGCGCCAGCCGCCCGGAGCGCTTCAGGAAGAACACCATCAGGATGACGAACGCGAAGAACGAGAGCAGGGCTCCGGAGAAGTAGTAGACGCCATAGATCGTGGAGAACCAGTGTGGATCGAGCGACATCAGCAGATCGAAGGAGAACAGCGTGACGGTGATGGCATAGAGGATCATCGCCACCGGGGAGAACTTCTGCATGCGCCGGGAAAGATCCACGTCGCCGCTCTCATCCTGCCTGGTGGAGTTCCGGAGATAGAACCGCGAGAGCAGGATCCAGGTGCCGAAGCAGATCCCGGCGCGGACGATCACGAACGTCGGGCTGAGCCAGGCCTGTTTGCCGGCACTGAAGTCGCCGCTGCCTTCTCCGGCCCAGGGATACAGGGCCTGCATCCCGAGGATGACCGGGATGTAGAGCAGCGCGAGCGGCAGCACCGCGCCGGCCATCACCTCCGCCAGTCGCCGGACCGTAACGCTCCAGCCCGAACGGGTCAGGTGCTGGAGGATGACGAAGAACAGCGCGCCGAGGGAGAGCGAGAGCGCGAAGGCGAAGCCCGTGACGTAGGAGCGGATGAAGTGCTCGAACGGCACGAGCAGAGCGGCGACACCGAGAGCCCCCGCGCCGAGGACGAGAAAGCCGAGCATGTACTTCTGCGCGCCGGACCCGAGTTTCAGGGCCTCGGCGGGGATGGGGTCGGTGGTCGCGGTCGTCATCACCGAAGCTTCTCCCTCTGGTCCCGGGGGACATCTTCAATCCTCGCATTCTGCGCCCGGATCAGCGCTTGCACGTAGGCGACGATCGCCCAGCGGTACTCGACCGGGATCTGAGGGGCGTATGCCGGCATGTGGCGGATTCCGTTGGTGATCGTGTTGAAGATGTGTCCCACGGCCCGGTTGCGGACCTGCTCGTTGTCGTAGGCGGTCGGCGGGGCCCAGGTACCCTGCTCGAGCACTTCCGGCGACTCCGCCCGGATGGTGATCGGGCCGCGGCCGTTTCCGGTCAGCCCGTGGCACGTCGCGCAGAAGATGTCGTAGCGCGCACGTCCGCGGTCCAGCAGTTCGCGGGTGAGCGGCAGGGAGGCGGGGAGTTCCTTCGCCCACTCCTCGCCGATCCTGCCTCGGAAGAGGTGGTCGTCTTCGAAGAGCTCGCCGCGGGCCACCGTTCCCGGGACGTAGGGGCGCATCGCCCGGCCGTCGCGGAAAATGCGGTTTCCCTGCTGGGACTTGAACCCCTCGGTCTGGTCCATGTCCGGGACCAGGTGGACGCGCGGCCGGGTCGAGGTGGATACCCTCGCCTTCGCCGCGAGCGCCAACGGGATCAGTCCGACGGCGATGAGGATCGCCAGGGTCGGGACGATGAAGCGCGGCATCTATTCGCCCTCCAGGAGTTCCACGTGAGTTCCGCCGAGGCCGGCCAGGAACGTGACGGTCTGCTTTTTGTCGAACTTCGGGTCGTCCGCGTTGATCCCGATGAAGAAACGGTCGTTCGTCACCCGGGCAAACCGCTTGCTGGTAAACGTCGGGTGCCAGAATCGCGGCAGGCCGTTCATCGCCAGCATGCCGAGGAACGCTCCGAACGCGGCCAGGAGCACGGTCAGTTCGAAGCTGACCGGGATCCATGCCGGAATACTCGAGAGGGGCTTCCCGCTCGTCACGAAAGGATAGTCCACGGCGTTCGTGGCGTATTGCAGGAGCGTACCGGCCAGGAGTCCGGTGGCGCCGCCGACGAAGACGACAAAGGGCAGCTTCGTTCGCTTGATGCCCATCTTCCGGTCCAGGCCGTGCACCGGGAACGGCGAGTACGCGTCCCAGTTCTCGTAGCCCGCGTCGCGTACCTTCCCGGCCGCCTCCCGCATGGCGTCCGGGTCCGTAAACTCGAGAAGGGCCCCCGCGGGATTCTCCACCCCGGCGGTGGCGATCTCGGCCTTCTCCGCGTTCGCCGGCTTCGGCTGAACGAGGCCGGTATCGTGCATCACCGCCTTGACCTCCGCCATCGCCATCATCGGCATGTACCGCACGAAGAGGAGGAACAGGTGGAGGAAGAGACCGAAGCTTCCGACCAGCGTCAGGATGTCCACCCAGGTGGGGGAGTACGTTCCCCAGCTCGACGGAAGAAAGTCGCGGGAAAGCGAAGTGATGACGATCACGTACCGCTCGAACCACATCCCGACGTTCACCAGCACGGCGATCATGAAGAGCGCCTTCAGGTTGCTCCGGATCTTCTTCGACCAGAGCAGCTGTGGCGCGAGAACATTGCAGCTCACCATGATCCAGTAGGCGAAGGCGTACGGCCCCAGGGCCCGGTTCACGAAGGCGAACACCTCGTAGTGGTTGCCGCTGTACCAGGCGATGAACAGTTCGATCGAGTAGGCATATCCGACGATGGAACCGGTGACGAGAATGACCTTCGCGATGTTGTCGAGGTGCTTTGCGGTGATGAAGTCCTTCATCCCGAACCAGTTGCGGACCGGGAGGAGCAGCATCAACACCATGGCGAAGCCGGAGAAGACCGCGCCCACCACGAAGTACGGCGGGAAGATCGTGGTGTGCCATCCGGGAAGCTGGGAGACCGCGAAGTCGAACGACACCACCGAGTGCACCGAAAGCACCAGCGGCGCGGCCAGCGCGGCGAGCAGCATGTAGGCAACTTCGTAGCGGTGCCAGTGCCGCTGCGAACCCCGCCAGCCCAGACTCGCGAGCCCGTAGGCGATGCGCTGGATCCGGCCCTTCGCCCGATCCCGCAGCGACGCCAGGTCCGGGATCATGCCCATATACCAGAAGAGCATGGAGACGGTGGCGTAGGTGGAAACCGCGAAGACGTCCCAGAGCAGGGGCGACCTGAAGTTCGGCCACATGGCCATCTGGTTCGGGTAGGGGAAGACCCAGTAGATGACCCACACGCTGCCGACGTGGATGGCCGGTAAGATCCCCGCGCACATCACCGCGAAGATCGTCATGGCCTCGGCGAATCGGTTGATGCTCGTCCGCCACTTCTGCCGGAACAGAAAGAGGATCGCGGAGATCAACGTCCCGGCGTGGCCGATACCGACCCAGAACACGAAGTTGACGATCGCGAAGCCCCAGCCGGCGGGCTTGTTCACGCCCCACACCCCGACCCCCTCGAGGAAGAGGTAGCCGATCATGGCGAAGAGGACGGCCATGGCCATGCCGGAGGCGACGAAGGCGATCTTCCAGGCCTTCGGAACCTCGGCTTTTTCAGCGATCCCGCAGATCGTGTCGGTGACGGTGCCGTAGTCGTGCTTGCCGAGAACCAGTGGAGCGCGCTCGCCGGGGGCCTCGATCGTGTTGTCGGCGCCACGGTCCGAAGAACTGCTGTCCATCGCGATCGTGCTCATGAGCCGGAGACCTCGGGGTTCTTGAGCCGCGCCAGATAGCGCGTTCGGGGCTTGACGTTCAACTCCTCGAGCAGGCTGTAGGTCCGGTTGCCATCGGCCAGCTTGCGGACCTCGCTGTCCTTGTCGTTCAGATCACCGAACGTGATGGCATCCGCCGGGCAGGCCTGACCACAGGCGGGGAGGATCTCGCCATCCGCGACGGGCCGTCCCTCGTTGTCGGCGGTGATCCTCGCCGCGCTGATCCGCTGCACGCAGTAGGTGCACTTCTCCATCACCCCCCGGGCGCGGATGGTCACGTCGGGGTTGAACTGCATCTTCTCGATGTTGTTCATCCCGTCGTGGTTCAAGAACCAGTTGAAGCGCCGCACCTTGTAGGGGCAGTTGTTGCTGCAATACCGCGTCCCGATGCAGCGGTTGTAGACCATGTCGTTCAGCCCCTCGTCGCTGTGGACGGTGGCCGCGACCGGACAGACCTGCTCACAGGGGGCCAGCTCGCATTGCATACACGGGATCGGCTGGTGGGCGACGTCGGGGTTCTCCGGATCCCCCTTGAAGTAGCGGTCCACGCGAAGCCAGTGCATGTCCCGGCCCACCAGGACCTCTTCCTTGCCCACCACCGGCACGTTGTTCTCCGACTGGCAGGCGGTGACGCAGGAACTGCAGCCGGTGCAGGAGGATAGGTCGATCATCATCGCCCAGCGCCGGCCTCCGTACTCGTGCTCCTTCCAGAGCGAGACGAGGTCCGGCCCGTGGCGGCGCTTCGCGAACTCGGGGTCTTTCTGGTACTCCTCGAGCGTCGCCTGCCTGATCAGCTCGTGGGCGCGCAGCTCGACCTCCTTTGCGCCGACGGTGTCGATGGCGTGGAGGTTCATGGTCGAGGCGAGCTTCGTGTGACCCTCCGCTTTCGCCACGGTGAAGCCGCCGCCGGTGGCGAACAGCGGGTAGACGTTTGTGCCGGCGCCGGTCGCGACGCGGCCCGTCTTCCGGCCGTTGCCGGCGTGAACCGTGACGCTGCCGGCCGCCTGCCCCGGCAGAATGAAAACGGGAATGGTCACCGACTTTCCGGCCCTCGTGATCCGGAGATGGTCGCCGGTCCTGACGTCCCAGCTCTTCCCGTCGGCGATGCTGACCAGGGCGGCGTTGTCCCAGGTGAGCTTGGTCGCGGGCTCGGGAAGCTCCTGCAGCCAGCCCAGGTTCGCGAAGCGGCCGTCGTCGAGCCGACTGTCGCGGCGGACCACCACCTCGGTGCCGGTGGGCCGTCCGGCTGCGGCGGCGGGAGTCGGGTTGACCGCCTTCGGCCGGACGACCTGCACGCCCTGCTCGGGCAGGAAGCCGTCGTGCAGGGCCTTTCGCCACTTCTTCTCGAACCCGACCTCCCCGACCAGGCCGGTCCAGGTCCGGCGCACGAGATCGTAGCCCTTCGTGACCGTGTCGCCGATGGCGAGGGCGATCAGCTCCGCCTTCGTCTTTCCTTCGAAGAGCGGGCGGAGGAGCGGCTGCACCGGGCTGATCGTGCCGTTTGCTGTGCGGGCGTCGCCCCAGGACTCCAGCCAGTGGGCCAGGGGAGCGTGCCAGGTGCAGGCGGCGGTGGTCTCATCGATCGAAAGCGAGAGGTGGACACTGGTGGCGACGTGGCCGAGCGCGGTGGCGAAGTCCACGTCTCCGGGGGCGTTGAATACCGGGTTGCCGCCGAGGATGAGCAGCGTGTCCACCTGGCCGGCGTTCATGTCGGCGGCGAGGTCCCGCAGATCCTCGTGGTAGGTCTTGCGCTCCGCTTCCTCGTTGTAGACTACCGACCAGCCGATGCTGCTGAGGGCCTGGTTGATCAGGAACACCGCATGGTGTACCTCCGGCGGCTGGCTCGGTCCGGCGGTGACCACGCAGAACTTCCGGTTGGCGATGAGCGCCTTCGCGATCTGGTGTTCGCCCGTCCCCGCCGTGATCTCCGCCAGGAGCTTCCCGGCCAGGTCGGCGATGTCGCGGCCGCTCATGGGATAGCGATGGTCGGCCGCCGTGCCGGTCACGGTGACGGTGCTCTCCACCACGTACAGACGATTCATCTCACCGTCTTCAGCGCGGCGGTGCTTTGCGAACTCGCCCGTCAGGCGGACCGCGTCGGGGTGGTCGCCGAGGAAGTCGTCGTCGAGAGACACCACGACTTTCGCGTTCTTCAGCAACAGGTGGGCGCGGTGCGGTTTGCCGGTGGCGGCCCGGAGCCCCTCGCGTTCGTTGTCCCGCGAGAAGGCCTCGTACTCGTGCCACTTCGCTTTCGGGAACTTCCTCTCGAAGCGGGCGCGCAGGTCGTGGAGCGTCGGGGAGGAACTGGCCTCGCAGAGCACCCGCAGGCCGGCCCCGTCGCCGAGCGGGGTGACCTGGTTCGCGAGGAACGATTGGAAGCTGCTCCAGGACTGGATCTTCCCGCCCTTCGTCGGCCGGGTGCTGCGATCCGGGTCGTAGAGTCCGAGGACCGAAGCCTGGGTGATGGCGGTGCTGCCCCGGGAACCGGCGGGGTGGTCGCCGTTGCCATCGACCTTGATCGGGCGGCCGTCGTAGCTCTTCACCAGGACCGGGGTGCCGATGCCGCCGAGTTCGAGCGTCGAGGCGAAGGTCTTCGGCACGCCGGGGGTGGTGTTCTCGGGGCGGTGGGCGAAGGGGACGATCTCCTCCTCCGGCCAGCGGCAGCCCGCGAGTGTCATGATCGCCATCGAGGCGCCCATTACCTTCAGGAAGTTCCGGCGCGATACGTCGGACAGAAGCTTCGGCGCCTGGGAAGGGAACTCGGCGTCGACGAACTTCCGGAACTCGGGGGAGTCTTCGAGATCGTCGATGCTGCGCCACCAGGACTGCGTCTTTGTCTTGCCGTTCATCGGTGACACGTGGAGCAACTGGTGGAAGGATTGATGTCGTATTCCTCGCGCAGACGGGCGTGGAGCGTCTCCGGGATTTCTTCCGGTACCCAGTCCATCTCCGTGACCTGGTCGATCGGCCGCAGGTGTTCATCGGGGTTTCGGTGGCAGTCAAGGCACCAGCTCATGGAGAGCGGCTCGACCTGGCGAACCACGTCCATCTGGTCGACGCGTCCGTGGCAGGAGACGCAGCCGACGCCCCTCGCCACGTGGGCGCTGTGGTTGAAGTAGACGTAGTCGGGCAGATCGTGCACCCGGACCCACGGGATCGGCTTGCCGGAGGTGTAGCTCTCCTGCAGGTCGATCAGGAGTTCACTCTCCTTGCGGATCTGGCTGTGGCAGTTCATGCAGGTCTGGGTGGGGGGGATGGCGGCCATCGCCGCGGTCTCCACCGTGTTGTGGCAGTACCGGCAGTCCATGCCCAGTTCGCCGACGTGCAGCCGGTGGCTGTACTCGATCGGCTGAGCTGGCTCGTAACCGACGTTGATCGTCTCCGGCGACCCGGCGTAGACCGCCAGGACCACGAGGTAGACGACCCCGATGCCGGCGACGAGGCCCGCGAGCTTCACCACCCGGTCGAACCATGGGGGGAAGATGGGCTTCAGGGTGGGGTCGGACCCCTTCTTCTGCTCGGGAACTTCGCTCATGGGGACTCCGCCTGAAAAGGTGAAGCTAAACCACTCTCCCGGGTGGATTTGGGTGGCGCGAATTTAGCCGTCAATCCCGGACCTGCCAAGAGATGGGCACAAAGAAAGTCTTCGCCTTCCGAGGTCGTTCACCGAAAACCTGCTGCCCATGAGTGAATGCACGGATTCCATCGCCCCCGATCGATTTCTGTCGATTTGTGGCCTCGTCTTGAAGCGTGGCGATCGCCAGGTGCTCGATGGCGTCGATCTCGAACTGCAGAAGGGTGAGATCTTCGGTCTCCTCGGTCCGAATGGCGCCGGGAAGTCGAGTCTGTTCCAGGCCCTGGCCGGGCTCATACCGGTTTCCGGCGGACATGTGATCCTCCGGGGCGAGAGATGCGCACCGGGAGACCGGGCCCTGCTCAAACGCACCGGGGTGGTCTTCCAGAGCCCGGCGCTCGACGACCGGCTCTCGGCGGAGGTCAATCTGCGGCTGGCGGCGGGCCTCTATGGCACCACCGGCGTCACGGCCGCGGAGCGGGTGGCGGAGGCCCTCGAATTCGCGGAGTTGGCCGATCGCGCGAAAGACCCGGTGAAGGAACTCTCCGGGGGAATGCGGCGGCGGCTCGAACTGGCGCGCGCCTTCATCCACCACCCTGAATTCCTGCTGATGGACGAGCCGACCACCGGGCTTGACCTGGCTTCCTACCGGCGGGCCTGGGAGAAGATCAAGGCGCTGGCGAAAAGGGGCGTCACCGTGCTGCTGACGACGCACCGGGCGGAGGAGGCCGCGCTCTGTGATCGACTGGCCATCCTGGCGTCGGGGCGGATTGCCGCGGTGGGCACCCCGGAGCAACTGCGGGCCCGGGTCGGCGGCGACGTGGTGGAACTGGTGGCCGAAGACTCCGAGGCCGCGGTGAGCATCCTGCGGGAGAAGCTCGGTGTTGAGCCGGAGGACCTCGCCGGGACCGTGCGAATCGTGGCCGACCGGGCCCACGAACTCGTCCCGCGCATCGTCCTGGCGCTCCCCGCGGGGGCGGTCGAGAGTATCGCCGTGCGCCGACCGGGACTCGGCGACGTGTTCCTGACCCTGACCGGTCGCGACCTTTCGGAGGACGAGGTATGAAGGCCGGCCTGGCGGTGTTCAACGTGCTCGTGCGTCGCGACCTGCGCCTCTTCGTGACCCGCAAGAGCCGGGTGATCGGCGCGCTCGCCCAGCCCCTGGTCTTCTGGGTCATACTCGGAGCGGGCCTGTCACCGACCTTCGCCGTCCCCGGCGCTGCCAATGGCCCGGACTACTTCACCTGGTTCTTCCCCGGCGTGGTGATGATGATGCTGCTCTTCACCAGCATCTCCGCCACCATGAGTGTGATCGAGGATCGCCACCAGGGCTTTTTGCAGGGAGTGCTCGCCGCTCCGGGACCACGCAGCGCGGTGGCGCTCGGCAAGACGGCCGGGGGGGCGGTGGTGGGCATGATCCATGCGGTGCTGCTGCTTCTCCTGGCGCCTCTGGCGGGCTATGCCTTTCACGACGTGAACTGGATTTCGGCATTTCTGGCCCTGGTCCTCGCCGCGACCGGTATGACCGCCTTGGGCTTCGTCATTGCCTGGAAACTCGACTCCAGCGCGGGCTATCACGTGGTCATGAGCCTGGTCCTGCTGCCGCTCTGGATCGTCTCCGGGGCACTCTTCCCGATCTCCGGCACCCACGCGGTGATGGCCTTTACCGCGAAGCTGAATCCCATTGCCTACGCGGTCACCTCCCTGCGCGCGGGCCTCTCCGGCACCCCACTCATGGAGACCTTGCCCGACCTCGGCATCCTCACCGCCTTCGTCGCCGTGGCGCTCTTCGCTGCCGCACGCACGGCGAGAAAGGGCGGGATCTGAATGGAGGGACGACCTCCGGGCGTCGGCGCATGACCAAAGGCGATCGCTTTCAGGACCGGCGCCCGGGTGTTCAGCCCTGCTGTTTATCGCGAGTGCGTCGGAGCAGGCCTGTTCCCTGGCAATCTCCAGTATCGCAAGAGTGACGGGACGCGCCGTCTCCACAATCTCGAGGCCGTACGGGCGGACCGGGAACTGCCGGGGACAGATCAGATCTACGCCGCGCCGGCGGCCCGGGCCCTTTCCGAAGCGCTGCAACGGATGCACGGAGCTGCGACCGCGGGGCTCCGACAGTTCTCTCGATAGATCACGGTATTGCTCCGGGTCAATGTTCAGAGTCCGGCGAGATGATCCTGCCTCCGAGTCTGACCGGTACGCGAGGGAGTTCGAAACGAAGTAGCTCGAGGTCACGGCACCCACGGCAAAACGGTGGCTCTCGGTACTCAAGGCGAGCCATACCGTCTTCATGCTTCCCCCCTGGCATCGGAACCTCGGCAAGCGGATCAGAAGGAGTCCCAGACTTCACCTTTGCGACGCGGGTCTCGCCACCTGGCTCCTCGGCCTTCGCGACCAGGAACCGCTCTTGCGAAACCCGAGCTTCGGCCCCCTCGTGGAGACGTTGGTCGTGACGGAATGGATCAAGGCGTTCCGCCAGAGGGGGAGCCCGCGAACCTGTTCTACCGGGACTCAGGCCCGGTGGGAGAGGTGGACCTCGTCCTGGATCGGGGTGGGAGACTCTACGGTATCGAGGTGAAGGCGACCGCGACCCTGCCCCGCAGCATGCGGCCGGCCTCGCCCGCTGGCTCGACCTGGTGGGCCCGGATGCGCGGGGGGGCTCGCGTGCCGGGTGAGGCGTCCCGTGGCCCTCCGTCCCTGGATCCGGGCAGTGCCCTGGCACCTGGCCTGGTGAGCCTGGTACGATGTGAAGATGTCGCCGACCGGAGGATCGCGTGGATCGAGCTGGCTTGTCGATACGGCGGCATCGAAACGACAGGGGAGCGCGGCGTCCGCAGATTCTTCGTGACGTTGCCGGACTGCCGGCACGGTCGATACGGAGATCGACCCTCCATTGCGGCTGGGCCGCGCTGTGATATCCTCTGTCGCCATGGCGGATGAGAACGGCGATTCGACCGTTGGCCTCGCCATTGGGGCGGCCGCGCTGGCGTTCCTCTTTTTTCTCGGGGCTACGCTGGTGCGGGACATCGACTTCGACGCCCTGTTCGGGGTCGAAGCCTGGCGGGGCGCGGGAGTGGGCGGGCTGCTCGCGGCATTCGGGCTCCTGCTCGCGCTGCTCCTCTCTCCAGGTCTCGCCGGTGGGGCGGTGCGAGTCCTCGGGCGTCTCATCGGCGCCGTCCCGGCCCCGGTCCGTCTGCCGCTCCTGCTCGTGGTCTCGGCGACGGTGTTCTGGCTGCTGCCGACTTTCAAGCTCTCCGGCGACGCCGTCCCGGTCGTCATCCGGACCTCGCTCGGTGAGATCTACGCCAGCAACCCGCTGACCAGCTTCCTCTCGGTCGGCATCAGCCGCGTGCTCTACTGGCCGTCCGTCCCGGCGATCCGCCTGCTCTCGTGCGCGTCGGGGGTGCTGTTCGTCTTCTCCGCGGTGAAGATCGCCCGGGAGTGTTTTCCGGCCGGACCGGCACGGAGCGGCTTCGCAGTGGTGCTTGTCTGCAGCGGAACTTCCGTACTCTTCTTCGGCTCCATTGAAGTCTACGCCCCCCTGGCCGCGTTCCTCGGACTCTACCTCTTTCTCGGAATCCGCACGCTTGCACGGGGCGGGAGCATCGTCTGGCCGGCGATGGTGCTCGGCGTCGCGTTCACCCTGCATGGCTCCGCCGGGCTGCTCCTGCCGTCCCTCGTGGTTCTGGCCAACGCCGGCCGGATCCGGCCGCTCCGCTTCAAGCGTCAACTCCTGGCCGCGGGCAGTTTCCTCATCCCGGTGGTCCTGGTCTTCGGTGCGCTCTTCCTCCTGGTCTGGGGCGGCGAGCTTCCGGATGCGAGCCCGGAGCGCTTCGGCTCCTTTTTCGGCGGGAACGACCAGGGGCCGCTGCTGCCGCTCGTGCTCACCCCGACCAACGTGCTGTACCGCTACGCGCTGTTCGACGCCGAGCACCTCGTGGGGGTGCTGAACCTCCTCTTCCTGGCGGCCCCCGCGGGGATGATCCTGTTGCTGATCGGCCGGCCCGCCCCCGGCAATCCGGTGGTCCGCTTCGTCGGGCTGGCGGCGCTCTTCCTCGTCCTCTTCCCGGTGTTCTGGAACGTGAACTACCCGCTGCGCCAGGATTGGGACCTCTTCAGTCCCCTGGGGATTCCGCTGACCGTGCTCGGCGCCCTGGCCTTCCTCCGGCGGGGTGCGGGGCCACGCCGGGCGGTGGGGGCGGCGGCGCTGGCGCTCTTCGCCTTCGTCCCGGCGGTGTTCGCCGCGCGCGGGGACCACTACGACCGCCGGCTCTGCCTGAAGGATCTCCATGCCGCGACGCAAACGGTGGGTTCGATCGTGCCGAAGGAGCAGGCCGGGCGCCGGCGGCTCAACGCCAGGGCCGGAGAACGATACCTCGCTGAGATCGAGCGTAACGATCCCTTCGGGGCGGAGAGGAAGGTCGACCTGGCGATGGCCGCGGCCCGCTCCGGCCAGCTTCCGTTGAAGGCGGTCGAGGACCGTCTCCTCGAGGTGCTGAAGCGGGAGCCTCGAAATGCCAGGGCGGCGGAAGGACTCGGCTCGATCCTGCTGGCGCGCAGGAAGTTCGAGGATGCACGCCCTTACCTGGTCGCGGCCTTGCGCGAGGAACCCTGGCGCCTGCCGTCACGGATGAACCTCGCCCGGATCGCCCTGGCCGATGGCGATGCCGGCCTGGCGATCCGACAACTGGAGAGTGGACTGCGCCGCGGGAGCACCCACCCCTATGCCGGGCAGGCGCTGCTCGAACTCGCCGAGCTTCATTCCCGCCGCCGCGAGGAGGAGATCGCGACGAAACTCCGCGAACTCGCCGCCGCGCGCGGACCTACTCCCCGGTAGGCGTCTCTTCCGCGATCGGGGTCAGGAGCCGGCTCGACCAGACCCCCAGCAGAGCGGAGATACCGAGCAACAGCGCTCCGATCGCCTGGTGAATGGTCGTCAGGAGCACGTCGGAGACCGGTCGGACGCTCAGTCCCCGTGTCGCCCCCGCCGCCGCCAGCGCGACGATGCCCATCGTGACCTGCAGTACGAGCAGACCGATCAGGATCAGGCCGGAGCGTCGCAGCGGCGGCAGGTCGCCGTAGAGCCCCCAGGCCCGGAACCCGGTGACCATGCCGAGGAAGAACAGGACCGTGGCGACGGTGATGTGGGGGTGCAGCGCGGCCTCGATGTGACGCAGCATCGCTCCGAGGAAGATCTGCAGCACGCACATGCCGAACATGGTCCAGCCGAGGATCCGGTCGGTCTTCGCGCTTCGCGCCTCCCTCGCTGGTGCGTCACCACGCCAGGTGGCGGAGGTCATCGCCGCGACGGTGATGATCAGCGCGAAGATGATCTGCCCGAACACACCGTGCACGATCGCCAGCCAGATGCTGTCCTCCGTGACGCGCAGCCCGCCCATGATCCCCTGGATGACCACCATGATGAATACGGTCAGGGCCAGGGCCCTGGCGGTGCGGCTCTCCTCCCGGCGCAGGACGAGGAACCCGAGCACCAGTACGGTGAGTCCGACCAGCGTGCCGAACAACCGGTGGGCGTGCTCGTAGTAGATGCCGCCGGTCATCCGCGAGAGGGGGTAGAGAAACATGTTGTAGCCGAAGCTCTGCGGCCAGTCCGGAACGTCCATGCCCGCTTCCGCTCCGGTGGTCAGTCCACCGGCGATGACGAGGAGGAGGGTCGCGGCCCCCGCGATCTTCGCGAGCTTTCCGGCAAAGGCGTCGTTCACCAGCTCGGGACGATGGGCTTTCGCCCCCGCGATCGCGCCGAGATAGCCGAAGATGGCCCCGGCAATCAGGAATCCGGGGACGGTGTAGAGCGCTCGGATCTCCACCTGGTTCGTCTTGTCCGGGTGCGTCAGGAGCGATCCGAGAATGAGCAGGTTCAGAAACGACGAGAGCAGTCCGGCGAGGGCGCCGGAAAGGGCACTGCCGGTGCCCTTTCCGGCAAGATACCCGCCGTAGAGGAGTGCGACGAGCAAGCCCGCGAACAGCACCGGGGCGGGCGCCATGATCAGGGGCAATCGACAGAGATACCCGACCGTCCACATGGCCACGGTGATGCCGAATCCGTAGACGACGATGGGGGTGATCGTTCCTCTGGTCCGGGCGTCGTTTTCGGTCGGCATCGCGGCATTCTCTTGAATACCCGGCAAGACTCTCGAAATTTCCCGAGTATCCGTGGCGTATAATCTCGCCCGACAAGCTGCAACAGGCCCGGACCGAACCTCTCCGGAAGCAAGACCGAACCATGAACCGCATTCTGTTAGCCATCCTGGCGCTCGCCGCCGCCGCCGGCCTGCTCTACGTCCTGCTCGAGACCATCGCCCCGGAACCGTCTCATCTCCGGCCGATCTATGAGCCCTCGGGGGCGGGGCCGCCTTCGGACGACCCGGAGGCGCAGGTATTCGTGGAAGGCGAAGACCAGGGTCATGCGCCGGCGCTCGAAAACTCGGCCCGGCTTTCGGGACAGGTTGTTCGCGACCTCGACGGCCTGCCGGTTTCCGGAGTCGCGGTGACCGCCTGGGTGGGCAAGTTCCGCCGGACGGTCAGGAGTGATGCCGTGGGAGAGTTCGAATTTGGAGCGATTCCCGCGGGCAGCGTGCGGGTGCGGGCCCGATCCGCGGAGTACATCGATCCGCGTCCCCGGGTGGAGAAACTCGAGGTGGGCGATCGCAGGTCGATCGAGCTCCGACTCCGGGCCGGGGCGGTGGTGGTCGGCCACGTGACCGATCGGGAGACCGGCGACGTTCTCGCCGAAGTCCGGATTTCGGTCGCCGGTTCGACGCAGAAGAGGGCGGTAACCGGTCCGGCCGGGGATTATCGCCTCGAGGGACTGCCGGCCGGCCTGGTATCGATCCAGGCGGAAGCGGATGACTATCCCCTGACCCGGCTCGGCGTCCGGATTCCCGAGGGGGAGCGCGAGGTCCTGCAGGACTTCGCGCTTCAGAAGGGCGCGACCGTGAGCGGGATCGTCTCGGACTCCGCCGGATTGCCGGTACGGGGCGCGGCGGTGGGGCCCGGCTTCGCTTCGGGGCGGAAAGTCAAGACCGGTGAAGACGGGAGGTTCCTGCTCACCGGCCTTCCGGTGGAGCGGACCCTGATCCTCAACGCCGAGGCGGAGGGTTACGTCGCCGGCCGGTCCGGGAGCCTGCGATTCAAGGCCGGCGAAAGTTTCGACGGCGTGGCGATCGTGCTTTCCCGGGGCGGGACGGTGGTCGGGCGGGTGCTGCGTGCCGACGGGACTCCCGCGGCGGAGGCCAATGTCCGCCTGGTGCCCCTGAATCGCAAGGGGGGCGTGGTCCGCCTCCCGAGCACGAAGACCGGGCCGGACGGGCAGTTCACGATCGAGTCGGTGCTGCCCGGAGATCACCGTGCCGCGGCGACGCTTCGGGGCACCCTCGGCGGTTCCGCGGACGTTCCCGGCGTGACCGAGGACGGCGTGGTCGGGGGCATCGTCATCGAACTCGGCCAGGCGGACAGCATCAGCGGAATCGTGACCGACCCCGCCGGTCAACCGATCGCGCGCGCGCAACTCTCCGCCCGTCCGGTGGACCCGATCCCGGGCGGAAGATACGTCAGCGCGCGTTCGAACGACGACGGTACCTTCTCCCTCGATGGACTCAAGGCGGGCACCTATCACGTCAGCGTTCGGTCGGTCCGCGGCGGACCCGAGGCCGCGTCGGTGCAGGTTCCCTCGGGAACGGAAGACGTGCGCCTGACTCTTCCGGCCCCCGGGCTGGTGTCGGGCCGCGTGGTCATGCCTGATGGGTCTCCGGTCGCCGCCTGCAGCATCCGCCTGAGTCCCGAGGGTGGGCGGGGGGGGACGGTGTTCAAGCGGCTTCGCGCGGAGGACCAGGGCCTCTTCGAACTCGAGGGAATCTCCCCCGGTGAATACTCGATGACCGCCTCCTCGAGAGACGGCTACACCTCCTTGAAGGTCCGGGTTTTCGTCGGTGCCGGGGAAGAGGTGTCCGGCACCCTGTTGACGCTCGACGCGCCCGGACGGGTCACGGGGCAGGTGCTTTCGGAAACCGGCGAGCCGGTGGCGGGCGCGCAGGTCCATGCGGCTCTCATGGAGCAGGGCGGGGCCTCCCGGCGCATGGATCGGTCGGGGCCGGACGGCCGGTTCGAACTCACCGGACTTCGCCCGGGCACGTATCGCATCCAGGCCTCCCGGGACGGAGCGGTGGCACTCACGACCGGAGTGGTGGTGGCGTCGGGGATGGTCTCACAGGCGGACATCCGGTTCAGTCCCACCGGGAGTGTTCTGGTGGCGGTCGTCGATCGGACGGGGAATCCGATCGAGGGTGCTTCCGTGCACGCCCGGGTCACCGGCGGGGTGTTCGTTCCGGTTCGGCCGGCTCCGATCCGGGAATCGATGCCGCCGACGGAACGGGTGGACGCCGCCCGGAGGTCGCGACGCAAGGCGGCGATGACGGACGAAAACGGAATGTGCCTGCGGAGCGGCATTCCCGAGGGTGAGGTGACCATCAGTGTCAACGCCAGGGGTTATGAGCTGGCGCAGCGGAACGTGATGGTCACGGCGGGACGGACGAGGAGCATTCAGATCGTGCTGGATCAGGCGTCCTCCTCCGGTGCGATCAAGAGGGACTTCAAATGAGGCACGACGAGATGCTCGAGTTCATGCCCCATCGGGGACGCAACGTCGTCATCGACGACTTTCGGGCCACGGGGGAGTGCGCCGGGGAGGGGTTTCTCACCATCGCGAAGGGTGACCCCGCGGGCCGGGATCTGTTCCTGGTTTCAAGCCCGGAAGGACTCCGGTATTCCCACGTCTTCCTGGTCGAGCACGTCGCGCTCACCTCCATCCTCTGCATCCAGTCGGACATGGGCGGTGGGCGGATCGCGTATTTCAGCAAGATCACGAAGTACGAGCGCAAAGGTGACGCGCCGGCCGGGACGCCGCTGGTGAGCCGTCTCTCGCGCGGTCGGGATCGCGGGGAGTTCCGTGCGTTCGACGCCGAGGTTTCGACGATCGCCGGAGAGCCGCTGCTCACCGTCAGCTTCATGGCGTTCCTGGCGCCGCGCGGCGCGCCGCTGCCGGCGAGGGAGGAGCCCATCGAGGATCTCGACTGGGTGCGCCCGGACCCCGGTTCCTTTCCCTGCTACCCCGCGTCGATGGCCCTGCTCGCGCCGCCGGCGGACGGCGTGCCTCCGAGAGCGGTCTATCCCGGGGACCATCCGCTCTGTCCCGGACACTTTCCGGGCGCGCCGGTGATGATGGGCATGACCCACTGGCTGGCGGTGGCCCAGGCTGCGGCGTTCTCCGCGCCGATCGGCCGGTCGGTGGTCAGCGGCTCCGGAGCTCTCACCCGCACCGACGGTCGCGTGGTGGTGGAGGTGGCCGGCCTTGCGGTCGAGGTGGAGAAGAACGGGGACGGCCAGGTCGTGGACCTCCGACTTCAGAAGACGAAGAAGGTGGCGTTCCGGGAGCGGGTCCTGCCCCTGGACGGTTACATCGCGAATTTCGAGAGAGAGTAGCTCCGGCGGTGCTGGTCCGGCGCGGACGAGACGGAGTTCGTCCCTCCGGGTGGACGACCGCGGGGGCGACCCGACCGCTCCGGGAAACCGGTGAGCGCGGATTCCATGATTTCACTGCCGGCCGGCCCCGTTCCGGGATATCTCTTGGCTCAGGGTTTGAATGCAGGAGGGAATCATGCGAATTGCGGTAGTTGTGATGGTCCTGCCGGTTCTGCTGATCGGTTGCAAGAGCGCCAACAGCGGTTCCTTTACGGGGGCCGCGGTGGGGGCGACGGCCGGAGCGGTGGCCGGGGGAGTCATCGGTCACCAGTCCGGCAAGAAGTGGCAGGGGGCCTTGATCGGCGCAGCCGCCGGTGGCACCGCCGGCTGGGTCGTCGGCACCGAACTCGGTAAGAACACCGAGCCGGCGGCGAAGACCACGCCGGAGTACCGGGAGGCGAAGTCGTACTTCGATGAGGCCAACCGGACGGAGAATCCGCGGGAAGCGATCGATCTGT
Organism: Planctomycetota bacterium; assembly: GCA_024274785.1. Classification (GTDB taxonomy): domain Bacteria; phylum Planctomycetota; class JAJSAM01; order JAJSAM01; family JAJSAM01; genus JAJSAM01. The sequence goes on from JAJSAM010000024.1 coordinate 153,247, forward strand.
ACGACAAGGCCATCGAACTCGAGCCGGACCTCCCCGAGTTGCACAACAACAAGGGGCTGCAGTATCTGAAGATGGGGGACGAGACCGGGGCCAGGCGGTGCTTCGAGGATGCTCTTCGCGTGGACCCGGATTACCGTCCCGCGGCGCAGAACCTGGAGCGACTCGCGGCGAGTTGAGGGCCCGGCCGGGATAATCCGCCGCCTTCGAGGGGCGCAGCATCCCGCAACGCATTGTTGCGCCCTGGTTGAAACCAGCGCACGGTGGTCCAGACGAGGCCGGGTTCGGTTTGCCGATTCCCGGCAGTTCGGACCCGGCTCGCCGTCCCGCTCAGCGAAACGAGGCGCCGGGCTTACCCTCCACTCTCCGGCGGGTCCGGAGCAGGCGGTTCGTGTCGCTGGTGGCCATGATCACCCAGCAGAGGAAGAAGAACCAGGAGAGCATGTTCACGTACGGGATGGCCGCGACCACCGCGGCGGTGATCCCGAACCCGTACGCGGCACTCCGCGGGGACTGTGGATCCAGGGCTTGTTGCGCCCGGCGCGTCGAGGCGGAGAGCCCGGGGATCGCCCGGAAGGCCCAGTAGATGTTGAAGAACGGGATGAACATGTACCCCACGGCTTTGCCCGGGGACGTGCCGCGGTCGATCGGTGGTACCGCCGACCAGGCGCGATGGAGCCAGACGAAAAAGATGATGATCGCTGGAAGCCCGGTGAGGAACCACAGCCCGCAGGAGATACCGATCCCCATCGCTTCATCGTCGCTGATCCTGCTTCCCGCATCCAGGGTCAGCACCAGAGCGAGGATGCCGAAACACCACGCCAGGGCGGACAACGCGATCCAGCTTCCGGTCAGTGTCCACCCGGGCCGGTAGAGCGGCGCGGGCGGGCCCAGGTCCGTTGCGGGACCGGATCCGTCCCCGAATCCCGACGGATCATGCCGGGGACGCAGTTCTGCCTCCGGCCAGACCGGTCCGGAGCCCGCGACCTGCACCGCCGGAGCGCCGGTCGTCCGGAACCTCGTCGTGGCGAGCCCGACGAGAATGAGAACCTGGCCGGCAAGAAAGCAGATGCCGGTGTACGGAAGAAACCGGAAAACCAGTCCGGACAGCTCGAAGAAATCCAGGTCGCCGAACAGCTCGAACGCTCTTAGCATTGCATGCAGGGTGCTGCCGAGGAAGAGCAGCAGAAAACCGAGTCCGCCGAGGATGGACCCCGGACCGAAGCGCCCCCGGATCATCCAGAGCAGGGCGCAGGTCAGCCAGATCAGGGGGGGAAGAAACCAGAGTTGGCGGACGAATTCAGCAGTCTCCATGGAAGCCCCCCGAGCAGGATCGACAACGAGTTCCGCGAGCAGGAAAAGTCGAGGCTAACCCGAACCTCGCGGCTCGTCAATCAAGGGGAAGACCAGGGTTGCGCCGGGATTGAGATCAACCTGGGCGCGTAGTCAGGGCCCGTCCCGCTCGAGCAGCGCCCTCAACCGCCGCACCGTCGACGGGCCGTGTCCCGCGTAGTGGTTGTTGGCGAACGCAAACGTCTCGTGCACCTCGGGGGCCAGTGCGCGGATCACCTTCGCCCAGCGCGCCAGACGGTCCGAGTGGTCGATCACTTCCCTGCCCCAGGTCGTCGTGACTTCCTCGATCTTCCTCCGGTCGCCGAGCAGGCGGATGTAGAGGAAGTCCGAGGTCAACGGGTGAATGCGCTTCGGCAGTTCGTCGCCGTGCGGCATCCAGGCCTGGTCCACCAGCACCAGCGCGGCGCTGTGCCGGCGCAGGATCTCCATGAGTTCCGGGCGGAGCCAGGTCTTGTTGCGGATCTCCACTGCGAAACGGAAGTCCGGAGGCAGCACCGAGAGGTACATGTCGAGCTTCTCGAAAAACGGCTTGGCATGGGAGAAGACCCGCTTGTTGAAGTAGGGGAACTGCAGGAGGAGGGGGCCGCACTTCGGTCCGAGTTCGGACATGGTCCGGAGGAACCTGTTCCGATCTTCGATAGTGCCCTCGATGTCGAGCAGCTTCTCCGCATCCGGCAGCGAGCCCTCCCCGGCGTGGCAGATCGAGTGCGGGAACTTCGCCGTCATGACGAAGTGATCCGGAGTTTTTTTCGCCCAGCTCCGCACCATCTCGCGGGACGGGATCCGGTAATAGGTGGCGTCGGTCTCCACCGCGTCGAAGTGGGTGGCGTAGACCGAGAGGAAATCGGCGGCGGGAGTGCCGGGAGGATAGAACGGCCCCACCCAGTCCTTGCTCGACCAGGAGGACGTGCCGAGCCGGATGGACGAACTCACTGTCGGGCCTCGAGTTCTTCGACCCGTTTCAGCAATTCTTCGACCTTCGCCCGGAGTTTCGGCAGGCGTCGGACTTCCGACATTTCGCGCTTCTTGTCGCTGAGGGGAACGGCCGGGGCGCCCCAGTAGATCCCCGGCTTGACCCGCTTCCCCGGCGCGAAGCCGGCCCTGGCTCCGAGGATCACGCCGTCTTCGATGATGACGTGATCGGCGATGCCGCAGTTGCCGCCCATGATCACCCGGCTGCCGACTTTCGTGGTCCCGGCAATCCCGGTCTGCGCGGAGATTGCGGTGTTCTCGCCGATCTCGACGTTGTGGGCGATCTGCACCAGGTTGTCGATCTTCGTGCCCTTCCCGATGATCGTCGATTCGAGGGCGGCCCGATCGATCGTCGTGCCGGCGCCGATCTCCACGTCGTCGGCAACGATCAGGTTGCCGACCTGCGGGAACTTCATCTTGCCTTCGGGGGTGTCGACATAACCGAAGCCGTCGGAGCCGAGGACCGCCCCGGAGTGGACCACGACCCGCTCGCCGAGGTGCACGTCGCGATAGATGGAAACGAGGGAATGGAGGCGGGAGTCGGCGCCAAGGACCGATCGCGGCCCGACCACCGATCCGGCGCCGATGACCACCCGGTCTCCGAGTACGGCGTCGGCCATGATCACCGCATTCGGTTCCACGGCGACATCCTCACCGAGGGTCGCACTCGGATCGACGAAAGCGGTCGGGTGGACGCCGGGCGCGGGTCTCTCCTCCGGGTGGATGGCGTCGAGCACCCTGGCGAAGGCGAAACGGGGGTTGCCGACGCGGATCAGGTCCTTCCCCGCAGCTTTGGCGTCCTCCCACACGATGACCGCGGAGGCGCTGGATTGCATGGCGGCGAGGAGTGCCTTCGGTTTCTCGGCGAAGGTGAGCTGCCCCTCCTTCGCCGATTCCGGGCTCCCCACCCCCTCGATGACGAGGTCCGGATCGCCCTCGACGGTCCCCCCGATCAATGCCGCCAACTCCGCCAGTGTCATCTGCATCGCTCTCTCCCGGGCGTCGGTCAGTCGATTTCAGAGTACCCTATCCGCCATGAGCGTGGTCCGTCACGGCATTCTACTGATCGCCCTGACTTCCGCCCTGATCACGACCTCCCGATCCGCCCGGTCCGGATTCGTCGCACCTTCGCGGGTTGAGTCCATCGAATCGCGGGTCATCGAGGTGCTCGAGGAGTCAGACGCAACTCGCCGTCGATGCTCGCGGCTTCCACGCCGATGACGAAATCGAGCGCGCCGCAGGTGCTCATGTAAGGGCTTCCTTTCGAGATCGACACAACATGGTGAATGTAATCGGATCGGAGGAGTCTCCTCATGACGTCGGCCGGAGCAGATTTGTACCGGGGACCACTTCGGCAGTGCCGGATCCGCGGTCGGGACGAAGCTTGGATCCGGGACCTCGAGCGGGGAACCTCGATGGCGGGGTACCTGTGGGGAGGAACGTCATGCTGCGATGGTTGATCGGGCGTCCGGACCAGGACGAGGTCCGCTTGCCGAAGAGTGGAAAGGACCACGAATCGAGCGTTCCGGGTCTCCACATCGTGGGAGACCTGGCCGGCGCTCCGACGATCCGGGTCGCCGCGAACCAGGGTTACGAGGTCATGGCGCACATCGCCGCCCTCCCGGACGGCCGCGCTGGAGATGACTCTGAGGTTCATGACGTGATCATCGTCGGCGGGGGCTCCTCCGGCATCACCGCCGCGCTCGAAGCGAAGCGCCGCGACCTGAACGTCCTGATGATCGACGCCGGACGCCTGGCGAACACCATTCGTGAATTTCCGAAGGGCAAGAAGATCTACGCCGAACCAGCCTCGGTCACGAACCTGAGCGAACTCTGGATCGAGGACAGCGTGAAGGAGGAACTCCTCGAGAAGTGGGACGCCCTGCTCGAGACGGCGTCGCTCGACTTCCGGGAATGCGAGGAAGTGACCGACATCCGCCGGGTGGCCGGCGCGTTCGAGGTCGAGACGAGCAAGGGCGTGACGGTCAGGGGGCGCCGGGTGCTCCTGGCCATCGGCAAGCGCGGCAACCCCCGTCGTCTCGGCGTCGAGGGGGAGGATCGCGAGAACGTCATCTACAGGCTCTACGACGCGGCGGATCACCAGGACGAGGACGTGCTGGTCGTTGGCGGTGGTGACAGCGCCGTCGAGGCCGCCCTCACCCTCTCGGAGGTCGGCCGGGTCACCCTCGCCTACCGGAAGGATGCCTTCTTCCGGCTGAAGAGCAAGAACCGGGAGAAGATCGAGCAGGCCGCCGCTGATGGACGTGTGGAACTGCTGTTCAACTCCGAGTTGCGCCGGATCGACGAGGACCGCGTGACGCTCTCCGTGGCCGGCGTGGAGCGCGAGATCGGGAATGACTGCGTGGTCGTGGCCATCGGCGCGGACCTTCCGCATGCGTTCTTCAGGAAGGTCGGTATCCGGATGGAGAAGGAGTGGTCCCCGCTTCGGGTGGGGATGCTGGCCGTGGTGACGCTCGCCTTTCTGGTGGCCTATGCCGCCAAGAAGGGCCCGGACACCTTCCCGCTGAACTTCCTCGATCTGACCTGGAACAGTCTGCGGCTCGGGGCGTTGCAGTGGTGGGAGTGGTTCACCATCGCCTACTCCGCGGTCGTGCTGATCTTCGGGATCAAGGCCATGCGGAAGTACTGGTACAGCAGGCTCCAGCGCTTCAAGTACGCGAGCGCGATCTTCTTCCAGTGCGCCATGCTCTGCATCGTCCCGCTCTGGGTCATGCCGCTGGTTGCGCCCGACTGGTACGCGAAGGCCGGTTACGCGTTTCACCTGGTACTCGCCTGGCCTCTTTCGGTTCAGGCCATCAGCAAGCCCTGGCACGCCGGCGACCTGTTCCCGTTCCTCTACGCACTCACACTGACCTTCGTCGTGATCCCGGTCTTCGTCTACTTCTTCGGGAGTCGGTTCTGTTCGTGGATCTGCGGCTGCGGCGCCCTGGCGGAAACCCTCGGTGACGATGTCCGCCACCTCGCCCCCCGGGGACCGAAGGCGATCCGCTTCGAGAAGGCGGCCGGCCGGATCATCCTCGTCGCCGCATCGGTGGTGACCCTGCTCTCGCTGTTCGCAAGCTCCTGGATTCTCGCCGCAAAGGGCATGGCGATCTACGGCTTCTGGGTCGACGTGCTCCTGGCCGGGGCCATCGGTATCGGCTTCTACTGGTTCCTTGGAAACCGCGTCTGGTGCCGTTTCTTCTGTCCGTTGCGCATGTACATGAACCTGATCGGCTCCGTGGCCAGCCGATTCCGGATCGTTCCGGTGATCGACAAGTGCATCTCCTGCGGTCAGTGCTCCCGCGAGTGCCAGATGGGGATCCCGGTCATGGACTTCGCGAAGAAGGGGGAGTCGGTGACGCTTGCGAACTCGTCCTGTGTCGGCTGCGGCATCTGTGTCGATGTCTGTCCGGTTTCCGTTCTGCACTACTCGGAGGACGCCGCGCGCCGTTCGAGGAAGGAGGTCGTCTCATGAAATCCGTGATCCTGCCCCTGCCCCTGTTCCTGCTCACCCTCCTGATCGGCGGTCGGGCGGTGGCGACCGGGGATGGGCACGAACCGGTCACCTTCGACCACTCGGCATTCAGCAAGCTGCTTGGCGAAACGGTGACGGACGGCCGCGTCGACTATGTCGCCCTGAAGAAGAAGCGGACCCGGCTCGACGCCTATCTCTCCACCCTGGCCGACGCGAAACCGGAGCGGATGGCGAAGGATGGTGCGCTCGCCTTCTGGATCAACGCCTACAACGCCTTCACGCTGAAGCTGATCGTCCTGAACTACCCCGCGAAGAAGAGCATCACCGACATCCCTGACGCGTGGAAACAGAAGGCCTGGCGCGTGGCCGGCAAGAAACGGTCGCTGGACGAGATCGAGCACGAGATCATTCGCAAGAGGTTCAAGGAACCCCGCGTCCACTTCGTTCTCGTCTGCGCGAGCATCTCCTGTCCGGATCTGCCTCCGAGGGCCTTCGCCGGGGATGATCTCAACGTGCGGCTCACCGAGGCCACGCGTCGGTTCCTCTCCGACCCTGGCAAGGGAGCGAAGGTTGTCCTGGCGGAGGGGAAGCCGCCGGTACTCCGCCTTTCGATGATCTTCAAGTGGTTTGCCGCTGATTTCACGGCCGGATCTGGCTCGGTGCTGGACTTCGTGCTTCCCTACCTGCCCACCGCGGCCCGGCGGGGGCTCCGGCCGCGGAAGGACGAAGTCAAGATCAGCTACCTCGAGTACGACTGGAGTCTCAACGCCCGATGAACCTCACACCAGACAAGATCCTGCACCCCGTTCCCACCGAGGGGATGATCCGAAACGGCTACACCGTCCTGATCGACCGGGACGGCCCCAACTGGCTCGTGACCGACACCCGGGGGGCATCGCTGCTTTCGAAGTTCGACGGGCGCCGGCGGCTGACGGACATCGTCAACGGATACGCCGAGGAGTCCGGTTTCGAGTGGTCGAAGGCTTTCAACCACGTGGAGACCATCGCGAGAGACGCCGTGCGGCAGGGGCTGCTCACCGACGTGCCGGTGGAACGTGCTCCGTACACCGGCCGCGGCGCCTGCCTCGACGGCGCGGGACTCGAGGAACTCTGGATCCACACCAACAACTCCTGCAACCTCGCCTGCAGCCACTGCCTGGTGTCGTCCAGCCCGCAAGGGGATCGTGGGCTCGATACCAGGACTCTGGCCGGTCTGATCCGGGAGGCGCGAAGCCTGGGCGTCAACCGGTTCTACTTCACCGGCGGCGAACCGCTGCTGCGAAGCGACTTCGAGGAACTGGCCGGTCTGATTCTCGAGGACGATCAAGCGGAACTCGCTGTTCTGACGAACGGGATTCTGCTCAGGGAGGCCCGGCTCGAGATGCTGAAACGCCTCGATCCGGAGCGTTTGCGACTGCAGATCAGCCTCGATGGCGCCACGGCGAAGACCAATGACGCCATCCGGGGGCCGGGCAGTTTCGAGAAGATCAAGGCCGGGATCCGCGCCGCGATCGAGGCGGGATTCCCGGTGACCGTCACCACCGCGATCACCGCGGCGAATGCGGGCGAAGTCCCGGAGGTGACGCGCCTGGTGGGCGAGCTCGGCGGGACTCGCCATCACCTGCTCTGGCTGCATAAGCGTGGCCGGGCCGACGGCGACGGCCCGGACGCCACTCCCGAAGTCTCGACCATCATCGACGTGGTCCGCCGCGCTATCGCCGCCGGCCGCGAGGTGGGCGTGCTGATCGACAACAGCGAGGCGCTCCGCGCGCGCATCAACTCTCCGAAGGGTGTGAAGCGCGACCTCAGCAACGCCTGCGTGACGAGTCTCTGCGTCTACTCGGACGGGAGCGTCTACCCCTCCGCCGCCACCGCGAACGTGCCGGAATTGAAGCTCGGCAGCATTCTCAAGCAGGATCTCGCCGGGATCTACGCCGGGAGCGAGGTCGCGAAGGCCTTTCGCGCGGCCAGTGTCGAGGACAAGGAGATCTGCCGAATCTGTCCGCTGAAGTTTCTGTGCGGCGGTGGTGACGTGGAGCACTCGTACTTCCATGGCGGCTCGATCACCGCGCATGATCCCTACTGCGAGTTGCACCGGGCCATGATCGGCGACGTCATGGAGGATCTGGCCGGCGAGCGCAAGGCGGTGCTGACGAACGGCAAGTCCGGTTTCAATGCGCCGGTGGCGTTCACCGCGATGGGGGAGGGGGCCGAAAACTGCGCGAGCGGCGAAGTCCCGCCGGCAGTGGCGACCTCGCACTCCGAGTGTGTGCTCTCCTTCGATCTCGATGCGCCGCGCGAACTGGTCCGGGAGTTCTACGCTCAGGCCGCGGAAGAACCGGATGCGGAACTCTGCTGCCCGATCTCCCCGAACCCCGACGACATCGCCCACATCCCGAGCGAGGTCATCTCGCGCTTCTACGGCTGCGGCTCCCCGGTGGGACGAGCTGAGATCGTGCCCGGCGAAACGACCCTCGACCTCGGCAGCGGCGCCGGCATCGACGTCTTTACCGCGGCGAAGAAGGTGGGGCCCGAAGGCCGCGCCATCGGCGTGGACATGACCGACTCCATGCTCGAGGTCGCCCGGGGTGCGCAGCCGATCGTGGCCGCGAATCTCGGCTTCGACGTGGTGGAGTTCAGGAAGGGTTTCCTCGAGGAGATTCCGCTCGAGGATCGGAGCGTCGACCTGGTGACGAGCAACTGCGTGCTGAACCTTTCGCCTGACAAGTTGCGTGTCTTCAGCGAGATGTGGCGGGTGCTTGCGAACCACGGCCGCATGGTGGTGTCCGACATCGTGTCCGCGGAGGAGGTGCCCGCTCATCAGCGGCGCGATCCCCGGCTGTGGGGCGAGTGCATCAGCGGTGCGCTCACCGAGGAGGAGTTCCTGGCGTATCTCGAACGCGCCGGGTTCTACGGCCTCTCCGTGCTCGGCAAGACCTTCTGGAAGGAAGTGGAGGGTCACGCGTTCTGGTCGGTGACGGTGCGGGGATACAAGTTCGAGAAGCGGGAAGGCTGCGTCTTCATCGGCCAGCGAGCGATCTACACCGGCCCGTTCAAGGGCGTCACCGACGAGGAAGGGCACTTCTTCCCGCGGGGCGTGGCGGTGGAAATCTGCACCGACACGGAGGCGAAACTCCGAAAGCTCCCCTATCAGGGTATGTTTGTCCTGACGGAAGCGGATGGCAGTGAGCCATCCTCCTACTCCTGTTGTGATCCCCAGGGTGAGTGTTGCTGAGTGGCTGATCTTGAAGGGCTGCTGCCCGAGACCGAAGAGGCTCTCTTCCTTTTCCTCCGCTTTCCGGAGCCGGGAAAGGCGAAGACGCGGCTGATCCCCGAACTCGGCGCCGAACGCGCCGCGGAGGTCTACCGCAAGATGGCCGAGCAGGTCGCCGACATCGTGCGCGAGCTCGACCGGCCCGGCCTGTTGAAGGTCGCCTATTTCAGCCCTGCCGACAAGGGGCTCGAGATCCGGGAGTGGCTCGGGAATGGTTTTCACTTTGTGGCCCAACCGGAGGGCGACCTCGGGCGCCGCCTGGAAGACGCCTTCGTCGGCGCCTTTCGGAAGGGTGCTCGCCGCATCATCGCCCTCGGCACGGACTGCGTGGAGATCACCGGGGAGATTCTTTCCGAGGCTTTCGAAGCCCTCCACCAGGTGGACGCGGCGATCGGCCCGGCCCTTGACGGCGGCTACTACCTGATGGGACTGAATCGTCCTTGCCACAGCGTGTTCCGGGGCATTCCGTGGTCGACCGACAAGACGCTTCGTGAAACGCTGGCGCGGCTGCGCGGTTGCGGCCTGAACGTCCGCCTGCTCCCCCCGCTGATGGACATCGACACTCCGGAGGACCTGGCGGCGGATCGCTCGGGGTTCGCCTGGTACTAGGGCCCGTCCGGGAATAACTGCTGCATTCGAGGGCCGCTGCATCCCCTTGAGCCGCATGTGGGGCATCAAGCCAACCGGGGTGGGGATCCCTCCGAAAGGGCAGGGAGGAGCGCGGCCTGCCTACCTCACCGGGTCCAGCAGGTACCACTCGTCGGTCCAGCCGCGGCGCTTCCAGTCGATCTTCAGCCGGACCTTTCGGCCCGGTTTGAGCTTCCGAGCCAACACCACGGCGTCATCCGGCAGGTCGTCGGGGTCGCGCATCTCGATCCAGCGGGGCATCAGGTACAGGGACAGCGCTGAGCACGAGAACGAGTCGGGCGGGGCCGGTTCCCGGGGCAGTTCCGCGTCGGTGACCACCAGGACTTCGGCATCGTCGAGGTGCGGGGCGATGATGCGGGAAAGTTCGAGGTAGGTCTCCTGTGTTTCCGCGTGCGAGCTCGGCATGAAGACCGCGAAGTCGTAGCTGATCAGCGCGGCCATGGCGAAGAAGATGCCGAGGAATGCCGCATGGGGGCTCCTGGCGCGGCGCACGGCGTAGATCCCACCGGCCACCGCGGCGGCGCCGACGAGGATCGCGTAGCCGAGCGACGAGAGCCAGAGGACCGATACTCCGATCCCGGCGACACCGGCGGCGGCCAGGATGACCCCGGCAATGCGGGCGGTCCGGAACCACACTGCCCGGAGGCGAGGGCCGGGGGCATCGAACCACGGTTTGACCACCCAGGCGCTCAGGATGGCCATGGCCGGGACGAGGGGCACCAGGTAGCGGAGATGTTTCCCCCCGGCCAGGGAGAGCAGGAGAACCGGGAAAATGACCCCCGACGCGCTGAGTTGGATCAACGGGTGGGCCTGCTTCGGTCGGCGGAACACCCGGAACATGCCGATGCCGGCGAGAATGGTCAACGGAGCGAGGAGCGGCGTTCCCCGCAGGAAGTACCAGAAGAACCCGTGGGACTTTCCCATGTCGCCGCCGAACTTGCTGACCGTCTCCTGCCCGAGGAAGACCCGGACGAAGAGCTGGGTGCCCTCCGGACCGAGTACCCGGGAGTAGGGGACGAACCAGGCGACGGTCACCAGGGCGGCGACCGAGAGGAGGATCACGCTGCCCTCGATCATCGCTCGCCAGCGGCGGGTGTAGAGCACGAAGGGCCCGAGTGTCGCCGCGAGGATCCCCGGCGCGAAAAGGCCCTTGCTGGCGACGCCGAGACCGAGGAAGAGTCCCCCGGCCAGCCACCATGACAGGCGGCGCCGGCCCGGTGTGGTGCAGGCGCCGTAGCTCGCCCCGACCGCGCCGATGTGGGCGAAGGCGGTTACCCAGTCGACCCGTGACTGCCGGCCGTAGATCCAGGTGAGATAGCAAAGGGCGCCGAAGGCGACGGCGATGGTGGCGGTGCGGTAGGAGAGCGCCCGGGTCAGGCGGTGGATAACGAGGAGGGTGGCGAAGGCGGCGAGCGCGGACGGCAGCAGGAGCGTGGCCGGAGTGAGCCCGCCGAGGAGCCGGGAGCTGGCGAACGGCAGCCACGCGGCGAGCGGTGCGGCAGCGTGGTAGGGCATGCCGTCGATGGTCGGCACGAGGGAGTCGTGATACCGCATCTCCATGACCATCTGGGCGTAGCGGGTGACGTCGGCGACGCCGAACTCGCGTCCCCCGAGGTTCAGCATGAGCATGGAGGCGGCCCCGATCAAGACGACGATCAGGGCCCATCTCTCGGATTTTTCGGCAGGGGTGGTCACGGTCCGGGTCTCCCGATGGCGCGCACATTGGTACCCGCCGGCGCCACAACTCATAAGGATTCCTCAGGCTCTCTTTGTCCTCCGGGGCTGCTCATTGCTCCCCGGGCCGAACGGTCTTTCCGCGGAGTCCCCGTCGCGCACCTTCACCTCTTCCCTCCGGATATGAAACTCCGGGCGGCTCTCAACGTATACTCGTGGCAACTTCCCTGTGGAGCCAGCCCATGTCCGCGAGGTGCAGTAGATGAAGGCCCAACTGATTCTCATCGTCATCCTCCTCACCCTCATCGCCGCTCCGGTGATGGCCGATTCCTGGCTGCCGTTCAAGGACAAACGGGTGGTCTCTCCCACCGGCCGGACCTACGTCGTGATCCGGCGGGACGATGCCGGGATCGCCTGGGAACTCTGGCGCCGGGCGGAGGGAGCGCCGCCCATGAAGGATGCCACGGCGGATGACGCCCACCGTCTTCGAAACGGCACCGGCGGTCCCATCGACCACGACCCGGCGGATCAGTTGATCGGCAGGGGGCACGTGAACCAGCGTCCTCTCCGGGTGCGCGTGCTGGACGAGCCGGCCGCCTTCGTGCTGTTCGAGAAGTACGGCAACATCGGCTACGGCGACGCGCTGATCTATGTCGACGGCAGGCGCGGCATCCGGTTCCGCCGGAAGCTCGAGGAACTTTTCGACGCCGAGACCTGTTCGGCCTTCAAGTCGTCGGTGTCCTCGATCTGGTGGCACCAGGGCATCGCCGTGGACGAGGAACTGGGCCGCATTCTGGTCGTGGCGGCCGGCGACCGGCTTTCCCAGGTGGACTGTGAAAAGGGGGCCGTCAGCACGCCGGAGAAAGAGGCGCTGTTGCGGGGGTTCCGGCGGGGGACCGTCGAGGAGCGGAAGTTGTGTATCGAGGCCGCGGCCCGGCTCAAACCGGAAGGGCTCCACGCGGAGGCACTGGCCATCGCCGCCGACGACGGTGAGAGCGAGCCGATTCGTCTGCGCGCCGCGGTCGCGGTGAGGCGCAGTGGCGGACGGGAGGACTTCGCTCCGCTCTTTCTGAGTGCCGCGGGGAAAGACCGGCCCGGTGAAGTGCGTTCCTTTGCGGTGGAGCACCTGGCCGAGGTCGTCGGGGAGGACGCCTTGCCGATGCTTCGCCGCCTGGTGCGCGGCACCGCGGAAAACGACGTCTGGAACTCTGCCCAGACGGCCTTCGTCTCGCTGGGGGAGAAGGCCGTACCGACCCTGATCGAAATGCTGCTTGAAGAAGGGGAGTCCGCGGACTATCGCGGCGGCGCCGCCCACGCTCTCGGCAGGATTGGCTCTCCCGCCGCCATCGATGCGCTCCTGGGGGCGACGGCGACCGCTGAAGATTACGTGGCGAGCGCCGCCGTCAACGCCGCCATCCGCATCGGCGCCGCCGATCTCGGTGAGCGCCTGGCCGGCATTCTGGCGGAAGGCTCCACCCAGGACGGCCGGATCGCCCTGTACTTCGAGAGGCATCCTGCGGAGTTCGCCCGCGCACCGCTTCAGGCTGCCCTGAAACGCGCCGAACCCGGCAGTGCCGCCAAGGGCTGGATCGAGAATGCCCGGAAGGCGCTCGACCGGAAATAGCTGCTGATACCGCGACGGCCGGGAGCGCATGACGTTTTCGAGGGACCTCTCCCCGGCGGCGTCGAGCAGGTCCTCGAGGCAGGCGTTCACGAGCGTCTGGTTTTCGAAAAGGAGCTTTGCGGCGAGCATTCCTTTCCCATCCGATCGGCGGTTGTGAATTCGCACAGCCCGGGAGGCTCTGGTAGATTCCTGCACTGGATTGGACTGAACTCATCAACCCATCAACGGGCGAGGGCAAGAGATGTCACAGAAGAGAATCCTGGTAACGGGCGCCGTCGGTCAGATCGGTTCCGAGCTCACGATGGAGCTGCGCCGGCGCTACGGGAATGACAACGTGGTGGCGACCGGGCGGAAGACGGCTCCGAGCGACGAACTGAAGGACTCCGGTCCGTTCAAGTTCATCGATGTCAGCGACATCGAATCCGTGGCCGAAACGGTCAAGGAGTACAACATCGGCACCATTCACCACCTGGCCGCCATCCTTTCGGCCGTCGGTGAGGCCAACCCGGTTCTCGCCTGGCGCGTGAACATCACCGGGCTGTTCAACGTCCTCGAGGTCGCTCGCGAGCACGGCTGCGCGGTCATGACCCCGAGTTCGATCGGCGCCTTCGGCCCGACCACTCCGCTCGACAACACCCCGCAGGTGACCATCCAGCGCCCGACGTCCATGTACGGCGTCACCAAGGTCGCCGGCGAGCTGCTTTGCGACTACTACCACAGCCGCTTCGGCGTCGACACCCGTGGCTTGCGCTACCCCGGCATCATCAGCAACGTCACCCTGCCGGGCGGTGGCACCACCGACTACGCGGTCGAGATCTACTACGAGGCGATCAAGAACGGGACCTACACCTGCCCGCTCGGCGCCGGGACCTTCCTCGACATGATGTACATGCCCGACGCGGTGGACGCGGCCATCGACCTCATGGAAGCCGACCCGGACAAGCTCACCGCGCGCAACGCCTACAACGTTTCGGCGATGGCGTTCGACCCGGAGAAGCTGGCCGCCGAGATCAGAAAGCACATCCCGGGCTTCACGATGGACTACGATGTCGACGAGATGAAGCAGGGTATCGCCAACTCCTGGCCGAACTCGATGGACGACAGCTCGGCCCGCGAGGACTGGGGCTGGAACCCGAAGTTCGGTCTGCCCGAGATGACGGAAGACATGCTGAAGGTCCTCGGAGCGAAGCACGAGAAGGGCGAACTCTAGTCCGCACTTCTCCCCACAGCAGATGATCCGGGGGGCGGTCGCGGCGCATCGCATTGTCGAGCCTCCTCAGAGATGCAGGCAGATCCTTGTCGGTCTCCCTTGCGCTGCGTCCGTGCCCGCCTCCTCGGATACACTCGGTCCGGCACGCAACCCGCCGGAGCGCCACGCATCCTCCGGCCTCTCGGGAGGTTACGAAACGCAGTGTGCGTTCCGGTGAGAAAGGCGGACGAGTTGCCTGAAATCTATGTCCTCGGGATCAACGCCTTCGATCACGATGTGAGCGCCTGCCTGCTCCGAGACGGCGAGATCGTGGCGGCGATCAACAAGGAGCGCCTGACCCGGGTGAAGCACGACTCCGGGTTCTATCAGGAAGTGGTGGACTATTGTCTGGCCGAGGCGGGGATCTCGCCCGCCCGGCCGGACAAGGTCGTTCTGAATACCTATGTCCTGCCGGTACCGGAACTCGAAGCGCGGCTTCGCACCCTGCATCATCCCTACCAGCTTCGCGCGGAGGAGCGCGACCGTGCGTTTGCTCACCCGTACTGGGCTTCCGGCGACGAGCGTGTGACGCACTGCTCGCACCACCTCGCCCACGCATACAGCGGCTTTGCCTTCTCGGGTCTCGACGAGGGCGTGGTGATGGTCGTGGACGGTGTCGGCAGCTACCGCCGCTACGTCACCGAGGCGATTCCGGCGGGCACCGATGCCCACGAGACCGCCCGGGAGGCGGAGTCGTGGTACGCCTTCAAAGGCCGCGAGCTGAGACCTCTGAAGAAGGTCTTCATGGGGCCGACCTGCGGCATCATCAACGACGATTTCGCGTTGCTGCCCGGCATCGGTGCACTCTACAGCCGGGTCTCCACCCACATCTTCCGCGACTGGAATCGCTGCGGCGAGGTCATGGGGCTGGCGCCTTTCGGCCGGAAAGACGTGCCGCGGATGTTGGAGGTCGTGTACGGCGAACTGATCATCCACGACTGGCCGCGGGCGCTCTGTCACCCGAATGTGGACCTCACCGACGCCGAGTGGAGTGCGAGCCGGCACCGCGGCGATTGGGAAGATCTCGCCTGGCGGAT
>JAJSAM010000025.1 GCA_024274785.1 Planctomycetota bacterium
GCCAGGGGGCGGGGGTTACCCCTCGAGAGAAGATCCGGGTCGAGCGCCGGGCGCTCATCCGGCTCTGCCTCGAACCAGTCCAGGCGAAAGCGGTACTGCTTGATCTGCATCCGGACGGACTTGCCGATCGGGGAATCGATGCCGGCCAGGAATTCCGATCGGGACGGCTCGAGCCAGTTCGACGCCAGCGGGACGAAGTCAGCCTGGTAGGTCCGGACGTTCAGCTGGTACTCGCCGACCCGGTTCAGCTCTGCCTGCCGGAACGCCGTCGGGGTGAACACCGTGGTGGTGGCGTAGCGGCTGATCTTTCCATTCCGCTTGACCAGGAGCACGGCCAGCCTCGGGGCGATCGGCGTCGGCCCCTCCTTCAGCCGGATGAGCTGTTCCTCCAGGTCCATGGGCGAGGTGATTTCGGCGATGAACCGGACCTGGTCCCCGAACCGCAGCTCTCTCATGCCGGCGTACTCGAACTCCCAGATCGCGAGGTCGCCGCCATGGCCGTGACGGCGAACCAGCGGGGCGTAACGCTCGTCGGTGGGATCCACGGGGAGGGGGGTCCGGTGCACGAGATTGTAGGCCCGGAAGGATGTGTTCTTCGCGGCCATGATCACCGGGTAGCGGCTGAAGTCGCGGTTCCATGCGGAGAACTCGGAGTTCTCGAAGGGGCCGGGGGTGAGCTCCAGCAGGACGGAAGTCCTGGCTTCGGGCTCCGGTTCAGGTCGGGAATTCGGTTCCTGCTCCGGTGGCCGGGGTGGCGTAAGCAGCGGATCCTCCTCCTCGGAACCGGCCCCGGTCTCCTCCTCGCGCTCGATCGTTCGAATCCGGGACCGGCGGATCGTCATCCGCATCCCATCGGTGAGAGCCAGGTCGATCTCCTCCGCGTTCTCACGGATGATCTTGCCGGTCAGCGTGGCTCCGTTCCGGAGCACGATCCGAGCCCCCCGGGCCGGGAACGCAATCAGCGTGAGTGTGAGGAACAACAGGCTGGCAACGACGACTGATCGCATCACAGACCTCCAAGGCATCGCCTCTCTATCGGCCGCCCCCGATCGGGAGCTTGAGCAATCCTCTCCGGGGGGGGTAGAACGGTGGCCATGGGAACCTCAGAGATCATCCCGGTGGCCCCCCTCGCCCTGCCCGACGCCGACGCCCTCGAGGACACCGCCTTCCTCACCGCCATGACCATGGTGTTGATGGGGAACTACGCCCGGACCGGACATTTCGGGGGCCCCCTCGCCACGGTGCCCTATTGCGTCGCCGCTCACCTCGGCGGCCCGGAGCGCGGCGGCCTGCGCTACGACCTGCGGGCGCCGAAACACCCGTTCGCAGACAAATTCATGATCTCCGGCGGCCACAATATCCCGGCCTGCTATGCGTTGTGGATGGTGCTCTACGAAGCGCTCGGACGGCGGCGCGATGCGGGTGGCGGGTCGGAGTTCGACTTCGACCCCCGCGCGGCGGTGCTCCCGGTGGACGCCCTCGGTTTTCGTCGTGGTGCCGGTGCGCTCGTGAGCCTGCTCGAGGACCAGGGGCTTTCGGACCATCCTCTGTTCGCGACGGCGAAGCTGCGCGGCATCCGGTCGCTGGCCGGCCACGCCGAGACCACCGACGTCACCAACGACGTGAACGGCGGCCCCTCCGGAATCGGCCTGGCCACCGCGGCGGGCAAGGCGCTCTTCTGGGACATCGCCGGGGCGCCGGACTCCCTGAAGATCCTCGCCATCGAGGGTGAGTTCGCGCTGACCGAGGGCCACGCCCAGGAGTTGAAGACGGCGGCGCTTGCCCAGCGGGTCGGCAAGCGGCTCCGGATCCTCCTCTCCATGAACAACGCCGGGATCGACGACCGGTTGCTGGGGGGCGTCATTCACGCACAGTACACCGACTACGATCTCGCCCGGCAGTGGAGTTCCTACGGCTGGAATGTGCTCGCGCTCGGGGACGGGAACGACTTTCCTCAGATCCTCGGCGCGCTCCTGGCGATGGAGGAGTGGCCCGGGGAGGATCGCCGGCCCCTGATCGTGATCGGGAACACGCTGAAAGGCTGGTGGCCGGCGGCGGTGGATGGGCAGATCGAAGGTTACGGCGACCAGCTCACCGGCCACCCGAGCCACCCCTACGCCCTGCCGCAGAACGGTGCATACTTCGTGGCGCTGGCCGAGACGTTCGAGCGGCGGTTCGGCGTGGCTTTCGAAGGCATCCGGGACGGCGTCCCCGCCACCGAAGCGGATCGCCTGGTGCAGTTCAAGACCAACATCGATGTGGCCATGAGCGTGCTCGAGTCGCGGTCGGGGTTGCTCGAGTTCATCTCCGACCGCGTGCTCGCGATCGCCAGGACGCTCGAACGTCACCCCGGAGTGCTCTTCGACACCGCGCGCGACCCCTTCCGCGACGAGCGCCTCTCGGTCGGGAAGCTGCCGGTGGAGCCGGTGACCGTCACCGTCACCGATCCCCGCTCCGGCGCCCGGCAAACGAGGGAGATCAGCCTCTTCCGCCGTGCCGGCGAGAGGGCCGGGGCCCGGCAGGCGATCAGCGAGATCGGCAAGTGGATGAACTTCGTCACCGGCGGCCGCTTTCTGACGATGGCGGCGGATCTCTCCTCGTCGATCAATGTCGAGGGCTGCCATTTCTTCGGCCACTACGACCCCGTCGACAACCCGGCGGGTACGAGGCTCAAGGCGCCGATCCAGGAGGCGGCGAACGCGGCGACGATTGCCGGGGCGTTGAGCCAGAACGTCTCCGCCGATCCGGAAGTCCATGCCGGCATGTGGGGCCTTTCCGGGACCTACGGTGCGTTCACCCCGTTGATGTACACGCCGGCCCGGGTGTTCTCTCAGCAGTGCCAGGACAGCCCGGTGGCACAGGGCGTTCTGACGGTGCTCGCCGGCCACTCCGGCCCGGAGACGGCCGAGGACGCCCGCACCCACTTCGGGATCTTCGCCCCGCAGGTGTGGACGCTGCTCCCGCGCGGCCAGGTGGTGAATCTCTATTTCTGGGACTACAACGACGTGGCGCCAGCCTACTTTGCCGCCGCCGCCCGCGCGGCCCGGACGAGAGAGGTCAGCATCATCGTCATCCACGTGGCGCGCCCGGACGCCCTGGTGGTGGATCGATCCACTCTCGCCGACCCGGACCCGCTCGCCGCCTCGAAGGGGATCTATCTGCTCCGCGACTTCGTTCCCGACCGGGAGCCGATGGGCACCGTTTTCGTGCAGGGAGCGAGCAGTACGCAGAACCTGCTCGCCGTGCTCCCGCAGTTCGACGCCGCCGGGGTGAACGTCCGCGTGGCGGCGGTGATCAGCGAGGAGCTGTTCGCCTGGCAGCCCGGGGAGTATCGGTCCGCGGTGCTCCCGGAGTCGGCCCGTTACGACGCGATGGTGGTGAGCACGATGACCCGCCGCGTCCCCCCGGTGGCGAACCTCGGTCCCCTGACCGACGAGTACTCCCTCTACGCCGACAAGGACGATCGCTGGCGCACCGGCGGCTCGGAGGCGGACGTCATCGCGGAGGCGGGCCTCGACCCGGACGCGATCCTGAAGGGAGTGACGACTTTCGCGCGGGATCGGGACGAGCGTCTGGCCCGGCAGCGGGCGGCGCTCAACGGGTGAGGCTGTTTTAGTACTGACGTTCGAAGTCTTCGCGGCGCTCGCAGATTCTTCGTGACGTTCTCGGATTGCCGACACGGTCGATACGGAGATCGACCCTCCGAGCTCGGTTTTGTCTGCGGCTCAGCCGCGCTGTGGGCGATCCGGCGCCCAATCGTAGTTCGCAATCTCATGCCATGGCAGAACGGTCCCCGCACTCCTGCGCTGGAGTTCCTCACCGCCATAGATCAGCACCTGGTCGAGGATCGACACCGCGGCGGAGTGAGTGGTCGCCAGCCGCGCAAGGGCGTGCAGCGAGCGGAAGGCGTCTGACGGAACCGTCTTGCCGGCTTTCATCTCGGCCGCGAGCATTTCCGTTCCCAGGTCGAGCACCAGATCGACCTCCTCGCCCTTGTGGTCCCGGTAGAAGAAGAGGCGCTCCCTCAGCCCACGATGGACCCGCGCTTTCGCAATCTCGCTCACTGCCCAGCACTCGAAGATCGGACCTCGCAGGGGATGAGTCGCAAGCTGCTTTGTGGTTCGAATGCCGAGCAGGTAGCAGACGAGCCCCGTGTCGTAGAAGTAGAGCTTGGGGCGCCGGGTCAGCCTCTTCTTCAGATTCCGATGGAGTGGAGGCAGGCGGAAAGCGATGTAGCCGGCTTCGAGGACGCTGAGCCAGGCCTTCGCGGTCGCCTGGGCGATGCCGCACACGGAACCGAAGGCCGACAAGTTCAGTACCTGCCCGACGTGACCTGCCGCCATCTCGAGGAAGGTCTGGAACGTGGTCAGATCGCCGATGTTCTTGATCTGCCGAACATCGCGCTCGAGATACGTCGCTACATATCCAGGCATCCAGTCATCGCGCTCGAGGCCCTGATCAAAGAGGCGTGGATAACCGCCGACGAGGAGAGTCGAGAGGAGGTCACAGGGCGGATCCGGAAACCGATTGACTTCCTCTCGCGCACACGGCAGCAGGTGCAGGACGGCAGTTCGCCCCGCCAGTGACTGGGAGATGCTCGTGAGCAGCCCGAAGTTCTGGGATCCGGTCAGGACGAATTCGCCGTTCCTGCCCGACTCGTCGACGCGAATCTGGATGAAGGACAGAAGCTCCGGCAATTTCTGGATCTCATCGATCACCGCTCCGTCCGGATAGGCGTCAAGGAACCCGCGGGGATCGTCGGCGGCGAACCTGCGCACGTCGGGCTGCTCGAGGTTGGTGTAGGGCAGGTCGGGGAAGGTTTGCCGGCAGAGTGTGGTCTTACCGGATTGCCGCGGCCCTGTGACCGTCACCACCGGCAGGATCCCGGCAGCGCGCCGCAACTCCTCCTGCATGGTCCGCACGATCATGCAGATACGATCCCACGAACAGTACAGTTAGTCAATCCAAATAACAAACTGTACCAACCCCCATCATTCAGTTGCGCCCCAGGCGTTGCCATGCCGAGAAGCCGAAAGGCGCGCGTCGTCGGCCGTGCGCGGGCGCCCGTGGGGGCGGCCAACGCTCCCGGTCCCGCCGACCCCGGCATTTTCAGTGCCGTGCTCCGAGTCCAACCTGTCCGCTCGCGCTCGGACCCCCGCCCCTCACGGACCGCGCTGGAAGATCCGGTGGAGCGGGCGGGCGGCCTGGTCGTGGCGGGACCACTAGATCCGGTCGCCGTCCACCTTCAGGACGAGCCTGGTTCCGTCCGGGAGGTTCAGGCTCTTGCGGTCTTCCGCGGTTTCCGGGAGTGGGGCGGTCTGGCCGATCGTCGATTCCAACTCCTTCAGGTCGATGCACACCCTCGCGGCGGCCCAGAGGTCCTCGAACGTTCGCACCGGCCCCGCAGCCATGCTGTACACCCGGCGCGCACGGGCGGCCTCGGCACGCATCTCCCGGTCGGCCCGGCGGTCGGCCTCCGTGTACTCGCCGGTGACCGCGGTCTGCCAGGAGGTCATGGGGCCGTTGACGATCTCGCGGCGCGCATAGCTCACCTCACCTGCCGCGGTGACCCTCGCCCTGACGTGGACCAGCGCGAGATAGCGATCGAATTCGAGAGCGGTGAAGGCCACTTCCCAGGCCTCCGTCGGGTGCATGCTCCGGTCCTGGGGCAGCGCGCGCACGGTGCAGGCGTAACTCTCCGGCCGGAACTCGGTGATCTCCGGCTTCAAGTGCTTGAACTCCTCCCGCAATCGCTTCGCCGCGGCGATGATCCGGTCGGCGTCGGTCTTTCTCGTGATCAACCGGCCGGGAATGAACAGTAACGCGGCGGCCCGGGCCTGCTTGCCGGTGCGGATCGCCGCCGGCGCGTGCCCGCCCTCCTGCGGCGCCTTCACGAGGAAGTGGCCGAGGTTCTCCGGCGTGAGCTCGTGGCCGGTGATCCGTTCGCCGTCCACCTTGCCGGCCAGCAGGTAGGGGAAAGCGTCCCCGAGGTAACGCGTGCTCTCGTACACTCTCAGCCCCTCGGTGAGTACAAGGCAGTCGAACGGCAGGTCGATCTCCCGCGTTGGCGAGCCCCGCGCCGACTCGCGCGCCGTCGGTTCCCGGGCGGAGAGAGGGGCGACGACGAGCACGAGAACGAGAAGGAGGGCGAGGCTGATGACCGTTCCTGCCGGCAGTCCTGGTTTCATGTGTGCCTCCTTCTCGCTAGATTAGAACGAACCGGCCTTCGCCGAGGTCTAAATGGTGTAAACCCACCGAAGGAGGGAGCTTTGAAGAAGTCACTGGGAGCAAGGACTCTCCTGCCGACCGCGCCGGTCTGGGTGGTGGGCACGTATGACGCGGACGGGAAGCCGAACGTGATGACGGCCTCCTGGGGCGGGATCTGCTGCAGCAAGCCGCCGTGCGTCGGCGTCTCCCTGCGCGCGGCTACGCACTCCCACGCCGCCATCAAGGCGCGGGGGGCGTTCACGGTGAGCGTGCCGTCCGAGGACCAGGTCCGGGAAGCCGACTACTTCGGCATCGTCTCCGGCAAGGACACGGACAAGTTCGAAGTTTCCGGCCTGACCCCGGTTCGCAGCGAACTCGTCGACGCCCCCTACGTCTCGCAGTTCCCGGTCGTGCTCGAGTGCCGGCTCCACCTGACCGTCGAGATCGGCCTCCACACCCAATTCATCGGCGAAATCCTCGACGTCAAGGCCGACCAGGCGGTCCTCGCCGCGGATGGCCTGCCGGACCCGGCGAAAGTCAAACCGTTCCTCTACTGTCCCGAGGTGCGGGCCTATCATGGGCTCGGCGGGACGATCGGGCGCGGGTTCCACGAGGGCAAGGAGTTGAAACGAAGATCATGAGCGAGGCTGGTCACCAGACTGATCACGAGGCCGGCGCGAAGAAAGCGGTCATCGCCGCCCTCTTCGCCAACATGGCGGTAGCGGCGGGGAAGTTCACCGCCTGGGGCATCAGCGGCAGTTCGGCCATGCTGGCGGAATCGTTCCACTCGGTCGCCGACACCGTGAACCAGGCTTTTCTGCTCCTCGGGATGAAGCTCGGGAAGAAGCCGCCGGACGAGACGCACCCCTTCGGCTACGGCCGCGAGCGCTACTTCTGGGCGTTCATCGTGGCGCTCACCATCTTCTCCGTCGGGGCGGTGTTCTCGATCTTCGAGGGCGTGAAGAAGATCATCCATCCGCACCCGATCGAAAACGCCACCATCACCTTCGTCGTGCTCGGCGCGGCCATGTTCTTCGAATCCTTCGCTCTGCGCGTGGCCTGGAAGGAGTTCACGGAGTGGCGTGTGCTGAACCCCGGACCGCTGTGGGAAGGACTCAAGGTCTCGAAGAGCCCGACGATCCTGGTGGTGCTCTTCGAGGACACCGCGGCGCTCCTCGGGATCCTCGTCGCCGCGGCGGGCATCGGCATGACCCTGTGGACCGGCGAGCCGGTCTGGGATGGGATCGCCTCCGTGGTGATCGGCGTGATCCTCTTCGGCGCCGCCTACTTCCTCGGTTGGCGCACGCACCGGCTCCTCATCGGCGAGGGGGCCACGCCGGCGGACCGGGAGCGGATTCGGGAGGCGGTGGAAGGAGTGCCGGAAGTCGCCTCGCTGATCGATCTGCTCACCCTGCACCTCGCGCCGCAGGAGATTCTCGTCAACCTGAACGTCAACTTCGCGGACGGCCTCGATACCGACATGGTCGAGGGGGTGATCGACCGGATCGAGACCCGCATCCGGGCGGCGGTACCGGCGGCCACCAGGATCTTCATCGAGGCGGAATCGCTGAGATCGTTCATCCGTTCGTGACACTCCCGCGGAGAAAGCCTCAATAAGACATCAGGCATGCTGACTGCAACGCTGATCTCCCTGGGAGTCCTGTTTCTCCTCGCCGGCCTGGTGGGGTGCATCCTGCCGATTCTCCCCGGGCCGCCGCTCAGCTTCGTCGGTCTGATCTGTCTGTGGTGGGCGCGCGATTTCACGGCCACCACCTTCGACGAGACGACGGTGATCCTCGCCGCGGTGGTCGCGGTCGTCGCCACCGCCCTCGACTACGTAACGCCCGTGCTCGGGGCGAAGAAGTTCGGCGCCAGCAAGCTCGGCGTGTGGGGCTCGGTGATCGGCATGATCGTCGGCATCATCTGGTTCCCTCCGTTCGGGATGCTGATCGGGGCGTTCCTCGGCGCCATGCTCGGTGAACTGTACGCCGGCAAGGAGGGGGGCGAGGCGACGAAGGCCGCGATCGGAGTGTTCCTCGGCACCATCCTCGGCATCATCATCAAGACCGTCGCCTCGGGTTGGATCACCTGGGTCTTCATCAACGAGCTTATCCGGGGTCAGGTCTGACATTTGTCCGAGTCCTGACGTTTTTCAGGGGGTAACGTACGGGCATGCAGCGCAAAAGAATGGCTGAACCCAGACAAATGTCAGACCTGACCCCATGAACGAGATCGTGTTTGGCGTACATCCGGTCCGGGAGGTGCTGCGGCGGGGAGCGCGCCGGTGCAGGGAGCTCTTCGTTTCGCGCTCCACGAAGGACGCGTCGATCAAGGAGGTCCTCGCGCTGGCTCGCGGCGCCCGGGTCGAGGTGAAGTTCGTCGGCAAGGACGAGATCGAGCAGATGGCGCCCGGGGGAAATCACCAGGGGATCGCCATCGTCACCGAGGAGTTTCCGCTCTACGTGCTGGAAGAGGCGCTCGGCGGCAACTCCGGGAAGCTCTGGCTCGGCCTGGACCAGATCACCGACCCCCACAACCTCGGCGCCATCCTGCGGAATGCGGCCTGCTTCGGCGCCGGCACCGTGGTCGTCACCGAACGCCGCAGCGCCCGGCCGACGCCCCTCGTCCAGAAGATCGCCTCGGGCGCCGCGGAGTACATCCGGATCGTCGAAGCGATCAACCTGAACCAGTCGATCCGCAAGCTGAAGGACGCGGGCTTCTGGGTCTACGGCGCGGCCGCGGAGGGGAAGCCGCTCCCGGAGGTCCGGTTGAACGACCCGGCGTTCCTCATCATCGGCGCGGAGGGCACCGGGATTCGTCGGCGTACCCGTGAGCTCTGCGACGAACTGGTTTCAATCCCCCAGGCCCCCGGGGCGGTGTCGAGCCTGAATGCCTCGTGTGCGAGCGCGGTGCTCTTGTTCTGGGCATCGCAGCAACTGGGCCTGGCCGGGTCAGTCGATCGCCAGGCGGATTGACTCGAAGAAGCCGGCGTCCTTCGGATGGGTCAGCAGGCCGGCGACCGCGGCCACCGGGATCCACTTCGCATCCAGGATCTTCCTGTCCTCGGGGCCGAGTTCCTCCTCGTCGGTGAGGAAGAGGAACATGCGGATGGTCTTCATTTCATCGGGATCGTTCAGCAGGCTGAGCCCGATCTTGTGGCGTTCATAGATCCCGAGCTCGCGGATGAGGGAAATGCGACGCAGGCCGGTCTCCTCCCGGATCTCCCGGATGGCCGCATCGAGGTCGCCCTCGCGCTTCTTCAGGTGGCCCTTCGGCAAGGACCAGACGTTGCCTCGCTGCAGCACCACGGCCACGCGGCCCTGGTTGACCACCACTCCGCCCGCACTTCTCGTTCGCTTCACTTGTCTTCCCTCTCGGGAGTCCTGATGACGGGCGGCGCCATCCCGCACGCCGTCGGCACGAGCCTGGAGATCCATCGCGCACTTCGGAGCGCCTGGTTCACCGGGCCGCCTTCACGATCTTCTCCCACGCGCCGCGCACGTGCTCCTCCTCGGTCCAGGTCTGGCCCACGGAGAGTCGAAGCGCCACGCGGCCATGAAGCTTCGTGTGGGTGAGGAACATCTCGCCGGAGCCGTTTACTCTATCCATGATCGCACGGTTTCGCTCATCTCCTCCCAGGTGCCGGAAGCAGACGAGATTGAGCGGCGCCGGGGCGGCCAGCTCGAAGTCCTCGTGCTCCTCGACCCATCCCGCAAAGCCCTGCGCCAACTCGACGTGCCGACGTACATGATAGCGCAGGCCTTCGACCCCGTAATGCCGGATCACGAACCAGAGCTTCAGCGCCCGGAAGCGCCGCCCGAGCGGGATGTGCCAGTCCCGGTAGTCGATCACCGCCCCGGACTCCGTCGCCTGGTTCTTCAGGTACTCCGGCAGGATGGAGAGCGTCCTGATGAGCGCGCTCCGGTCGGCCACGAAGAAGCAGTCGCAGTCGAAGTTCGTGAACATCCACTTGTGCGGATTCACGCAGTAGCTGTCCGCGTGCTCGAGGCCGTCCTGCAGGTGCCGGAACTCCGGGCAGAGCGCCGCGGTGCCGCTCATCGCCGCGTCGACGTGCAGCCACACTCCCCGTTCCCGGCAGACTTCGCCGATTTCGCGAAGCGGATCCATCGCGTTGCTGGAGGTGGTCCCCACGGTGGCGCAGGCGAAGACGGGTTCGAGCCCCGCGGCCCGGTCCTGATCGATCCGGCGGGAGAGGTCGTCCGCTCGCATGGCGAAGGTGTCGTCCACGTCGATGTGTTTCAGCTTCTTGGTGCCGAGGCCGGCGATGCGGACCGCCTTCTCGACGGAGGAGTGCGCCTGCGTGGAGCAGTAGGCGGTCAGGCGGCCGTCGAGCCCCTCGGCGTTCGTCTTGAAACCGGTAGCCCGCTCTCGCGCCGCGAGCAGCGCACACAGGGTCGAGCTCGATGCGGTGTCCTGGATGACGCCGCCGCCGGGACCGCTCGAGAGCCACGTTTCGGGCAGCCCCAGCATCCCGACCATCCAGTCCATCACGTGCGTCTCCACTTCGGTGCAGGCCGGACTGGTCGACCACAGCATCCCCTGCACCCCGAACCCGGAGGAGAGCAGGTCGCCGAGAATCGAGGGCCCCGAAGCGTTGGCCGGAAAGTAGGCGAAGAAGTTCGGTGATTGCCAGTGGGTCAGACCGGGCACGACGATGCGGTCCACGTCGGCGAGGATCCGATCGAACTCTTCGCCGGTCTCGGGCGGGTGCGCCGGCAACATGTCCCTGATCGCCCCCGGGGCGGAGGGGGACATCACCGGATACCGCTCCACCTCCTCCATGTAATCGGCGATCCGGTCGATGACCGCCCGGCCGTGGCGGCGGAACTCGGCCGGGGTCATGTGGTGGCTTTCAGCTTCCCTTGGCGCGCTCATGCACCGATGATCCCAGATGCAATCGGAGGCTGAAAGGGAGACCACCGTGGGAGAAATTCGAAAGCGACACGATTCCCGTGTGACGAAGCGTTCACCTCGGCCGATCGTGCTGGCGGCGATCGTGCTTCTGATCGGCGTCGGCGGGGGATTGTTCCTGGTGAGCCAGGACCAGAATCCTCCCGCAGGCGAGTCCGGGAAGGACGTGACGAAGTCCACTGAGCCAGAGCCTGCACCGGAGCGAGAGCCTGAGGCCGAGCCGGCCCCTGCTCCGACGCCGTCCACCCCGGAAGAGGCGCCCGCATCTGCCGATCCTTCGAGGACGTGGTTGGTCGAACCTGCTTTCGCGCCGGGCATCCGCGGCAGGCTCGTGCTGGCCTCATCCTCGACCGCGACCCCGTTCGGGAATCGGCAGCGCTTCACGAGGAGGCCTCGGAGCAGGTCCTCGGTGCTCTGACCGACGTGGCCCTCGAGGTCGAGCAGTTTCCGGGTCACATGGGCATGGCCGGGTCGGGGTCGAGGCGGAGGATGCGGACTTCCGGGCCGCTGGCGCCGATCTGCACGCGGTCGCCGACCCGGACGTAGGCGCGGTTCACCTGTTCGCCGTTCAGGAAGGTGCCGTTTCTGCTGTTCAGGTCTTCGATGGACCAGCGGTTCGAACGCACCAGCGAGATGCGGGCGTGCATCCGGGAGACCCCGCTGACCCGGAATCGGAGATCGCAGGCGCTCGACCGTCCGAAGAGGACCACTTCCGCTTCGAACGTGCGCTGCTCTCCTTCCCGCGCGGTCATCCTGCCCAGTTCCAGCACCACCGACGACATGGTTGTCCTCCCGAAGACGGATTCTGCCCTGCAGATTGCGGAAGTGCAAACCTCAGAGAGAAAGAAATGCGGGTATGGGCTAATCGGCGGAGAGGAACTCGACGACCCTCCGGATCACTTCTTCGCGGTCGTAGTCGTAGAGAAGGATGTGATCGGATCTCGGAAACTCGTGGATCGTCACGAACTCGTTGCCGGCAAAGAGCTCCCTCGAGACGGCAAGAGAGGCCGCGAAATCGTTTGGGGATCCGAGGAGCAGGGTGGGACGGGTGAGCACCGTGGCGGCGACCCGGGCCTGGTCCGCCAGTTCCTGGAGCCGGAGGAATGCACCGATCGAGATAAACCAGGTGCCGGGCCGGTACGTCTCGTAGACGCTCGGGTCGGCGATATTGCCGCGCCACGGTTTCGGGACCACGGGCACCACCGGTTCGACCAGGCCGGCCAGCGTCCGCAGCAGGTTGTTGGCGGAGGGCAGGGAATAGAATGGACCGAGCAGGACGACCCGGTCGACCAGGCCCTCCGAAGCGATGACCGTCGCCAGCGCGCCGCCCATGGAGAAGCCGACGAGGTGCGGCTTCTCGCCTCTTGCCCGGATCGTCTCCGCCTGGATGACACTGCGAAGCCATGCGAGGTTGTCTTCGGCGGTGATCTCCCCCCGGTGGTAGGCGGCCACGTCCCGGCCCTGGCCCGGCGTGACCGGGATCACCACCCGGAAGCCCCGGTTGGCCAGCGGCTGGGCCAGCGGCCGGTAGTCGAGCGGGCTGCCGCCGAAGCCGTGGACCAGGACCACCGTCTTCGTCACCGGCCGGCCGTTGTCCGGGAGCACCACCTGATCTTCGACGATCCACTCCTCGTCCGGTCCGGGGGGAGTCCTGTGCTCGTGCCGGGCCAGCACTGCCACGATGAGATCGAAGAGGACCACGAGGAGGGTCAGGCCGAGGATGATCCGGAAGAGGAGTCTCACCGGGATCTCCCAAGCGTCCGGTCCGACCCCGCTCGTACCATCAGGTTCCTGAGCGCACGGAGCCCTTCGAGCAATCCCGTGATCTCGAGCGTCTCACTGCGCTTGTGCGCGTCGTGCCCGAAGCCGACCCCCACGCAGACCGCCGGAATTCCCCGGGAGAGGGGGATGTTCGCATCGGTCGAAGAGCTGGTCTCCTCCGCGAGGGGCAGGTTCGCTTCCGCCCGGGCCGACTGGACGTGATCGAGGAGGGGGTGGCCGCCTGGCAGGACTCCCGCCGGGCGCGAGCCGATGTCGACCGAGGTCAGGCGGATCGGCGCGGCGGGGGGGAACAGCTCGCTGGCGGTCTCGAGCACCTGCTTACGGAGGCCGATGACGCTCGCCTGGTTCACCGATCGAAGATCGATGTCCATCACCGCCTCCGCCGCGATGGAGTTGACGGAGTGGCCGGCCGTGAGGGTGCCGACGCTCAGCGTGGTCCGCGGGTGGCGGGGCAGGTCGAGCTCGTAGAGGGCCTGGACCAGGCGGGCCGCCGCCAGGATGGCGCTCGGCGTTCCGGCGTCGCCCCAGGAGTGGCCGCCCGGGCCCGACAGCGTGAAGCGCAGGCGTTCCGAGCCGATGGCCACCGTCACCACCTGTTCGCGCATGGCGCCTTCGAGGGCGAGGAAGGCATCGATCGTATCACCGTGATCGTCCACGAACCGTCGGGCGCCCGCCAGGTCACCGAGGCCCTCCTCGCCGACCGTGGCAACCAGGAAGATCCGCCCGAGCCCCTCCCGCGGCAGGTCCCGGGCCAGTGCGACCAGGGCGGCCACCCCGGCGCTGTTGTCCCCGATGCCCGGCGCGGCGAGGAGGTCACCATCGCGCCGGACTTCGATCTCCCCCTCGTCGGGAAAGACGGTGTCCAGGTGGGCGGCGGCGGCGATGGTCGGCAACTCCGGGTCGCCGGGGATTTCCGCGACGACGCTGCCGAGCCCGTCCAGTTCGGCGGTGAGTCCCTCGTCCCGCAGCATCGAGAGGACCAGCTCGGCGCGCCGCCCTTCCCGTCCGGTTGGCGCGGCCACCGAGCAGATCCGGATGACGTCCTGGACCAGCCCCTCGATCGTGGTCATGACCGGAGTGTACCGAATCCGCCCCTGGGGCGGATTCGGAAGTTTGCTCGGTTAGATCGGGCGCGGGCGGAGGTCCTTCGGTGCCGGCCTCGGGTGCTCGTCGGCAACCTGAAGCGGGGCGCCGGCCCAGCCTTCGAACAGCCTGGCCTCGCGCTCCCCGGCGCCATCCACCGGGCGCAGCACCACATCCGTCACCGGCGCCTCGCCGAGGGTGACCGTCAGCCGCCGTAGCCGCCCCCGGCGCGAGATCACCAGCGCCGCCACGTCATCGGGCGCCCTCTCCCCGAGGAGTTCGAGGAGGTTGCCGATTCGCCAGTCGTCGAGGGCGATCAGTTCATCCCCGGCGCTGAGCCCCGCGGCGGCGGCCGGCGTGCCGGTGAGGACTTCCCGCACCAACGTCCTGCCGTTCTGCTCCTTCGTGGTGATGCCGAGCCAGGCCCCGGGGTCCCCCGGATCGCGAGGCACGATCTCAAGGCCGAGCTTCGCGAAGTACCCGGCGAAGGGAAGCTCGTCGGTGGTGTGCACCCACGAGTCGATCTCGGCGCCGAGGTCGCGCCCCGCCGTCTCCGCGAGGATCGAGCGTAGCTCCTCTTCGGTGAAACCCTCGGCGGGCCGCTGGCCGAAGAGCTTCCACAGTTTCACCATCACGTCGTCCAGGCTCTTCTCGCCCTCGGTGGCGTCGCGGATCGCCAGGTCGAGGAGCATGCCGATGAGCGCCCCCTTCAGGTAGTAGGAGATCGTGCTGTTGCGGGTGTTCTCGTTCGGGCGGTAGAGCTTGATCCAGGCGTCGAAGGAGGCCTCCGCCACCGGGTCGACAGCGCGGCCGGGGATCTCGAGATAGGCGCGGATCATCCCGGCGGTCTCGTCGAGGTAGTCCGGGACGGGCATCAGGCCGGCGGCCCGGAGGATGCGGTACTGGTAGTAGCTGGTGAAGCCCTCCGACACCCACAAGAGCCGCGTGGGATTCTCGCGGTCGTAGTCGAACGGGCCGAGCTCCCGCGGGCGGATGCGTTTGATGTTCCAGAGGTGGAAATACTCGTGGGAGATGAGCGAGAGCGCCCGCACGTAGCTTCGCTCCGGCTTGAAGGCGCGGACGGAGAAGCCACAGACCGAAGAGTCGAGATGCTCCAGTCCGCCGCCGGCGCCCTCCAGCACGTGGTAGATGAAGGTGTAGGAGCGGCAGGGGTGATCGCCGGGAAACATCTCCGCAGCGGCGTTGCAGATCGTCGCCGTGTCGCCGAGCAACTCTTCGAGATCGAAGTTTCCGGTGCCGTGGAGCGCGATGCGGTGGGGGACCCCGGCGGCGGTGAAGCTCAGCACCTGGTGCGTGCCGATTTCGAAGGGGGAGTCCATCAGCTCATCGAGGTTCGCCGCCTTGAACGTGTCCTCTCCGACGAGCGGCAGCGATGTGGCGGACTCCCAGCCTTCCGGAGCTTCGATCCGGACGGTCATCGCCTCCGCCTCCCGTCCTTCGACGTAGAGGAACGTGGCGGCCGGGTGCAGGAAGGCGTGGTCGGCGTCGACGTGGCTCGTGCGCACCGTCAACTCGTTCGCGTAGACGGTGTAGCTGATCTCGACGCGCTTGCCGGGCTTGGTCTTCACCAGCCAGGCGTTCTTCCGGATCTTCTCGACCTCGACCGGATCGCCCCCGACGCGCCGGGCGGTTACGTTCATGACGTGCCGCGAGAACTCCCGCACGAGGTAGGAACCGGGTGTCCACACCGGCATCCGGAGGATGACTCCACCCTCCTCGGCCTTCGCCACGCCCAGGTCGATGTGCACGAGGTGGTTCGCGGGTTCGGGGATACGGACGGTGTACTCGACGCTGGTTTTCGGCACGAATCTCTCCCGTTTCACAAACTCCAGGATCAGAGGATCCCCGAGAATGCCGCCAAAGGCCACGAAAGAAGGCTGCGCGGGTTTCAGCATGACCCCGCCACGGGCCTGAGTTGGAATGATCATCATTCCACCCGGTACAACTGGCTTGTGCCGGAGGAGACCATTCCGATCGGAACCTTGCTCGAGGTTCGGGAGGAGGCGGAGCGGTGCTGGGGACTACGGGCTCCTGAGACGGGGAAGATTGATCACTGGATCTACCACACGCAGCGCGGAGCCAGGGTTATCGACGCATGGTCCGATCCGGAGACCGGCAAGGCAGACATGGGCCTCGACTGGCGGAGGGACTCAGGCGCGGGGAAGTAGCGTCACCGGTTGCGTCGGTCGGCCGACCTGTACCAGGCGGGAAGAGTCCGATTTGCCGCGAGAACCACCGCGGCGATTCGCCGGGCCCGTCGCCGGCTACCCCGCCTTCCAGCGCCCCTTCTTCGTCAGGTCGTTCGCTGTCGCGAAGGCGGTGTTGAACGCCGTGGCGATGGCGCCGTGGTTCTTCGGTGCGGCCAGGTCTCCCACCAGGTAGAGGCCTTCGACGCTCGTCTCGTTGGCTTCACTCAGCCGGGCGTTCGCGCCGTCGAACTCCACTCCGGAGAGTTTCAGGAAGTTCATCGGCGTGGTTCCGCCGAGGGCGTAGACGAGACGATCCACGATGATCGGCGCCGGGGCGCCGTCCTTGAAGGTCGCCTTCACCCGGTCCTCGTGCTCCTCCACCTGCTCGATCTCCGTGCCGGCGAAGACCGTGATGGTCCCGTCCTCACCGTTTTTCCGGATCCAGGTGCGGTTTTCCCCGTTCATGTAGGAGAAGTCCGCCTCGCGGCTCGAGATGCTCACCCTGCAACCGGCCGAAACGAGGTGCTGGACATACTCCGAAGCGGAGTCGCCACCTCCCACCACCAGCACCTCGACGTTCTCGAGGACCGAGGAGGTGACGTCGAACTGCGTGTTCTTTCTCACCTTCGTCGGGATCTTGTAGTCCGGCTTGTTCGGCTTTCCGAAGACGCCGATGGAGACGACGCAGGTCTTCGCGCGGAAGACCTCGGAGGCTGTCGAGACCCGGAAGACCCCGTCCTCCCGGTCGATGGAGAGCACCCCGGCCTCGTGCAGGACCTGGATGCCGTAATCGGCGATCGTCTCGGAGAGCATGCTCAGCGCATCGGTCTTGTGCATGTTCCGCATTTTCATGACGCCTTCGCACTCGCCGCTTTGACCCTTGTAGTTGGCGGTGACGAGCTTCTGCTCCGGGTAGAGCTTGCGGATGATCCAGGAGTTCTTGTCGGCCTTCTCCAGCACCAGGATGTCGGCGGAATCGACGCCCCGCGAGATCCCCTCTGCGGCCACCGCGATACCCGCCGGGCCGGCGCCGACGATGATGACGTCGAGGACCTTCGACAGGCTCTCGGCGCGGGCCTCGTTCGTGAGCTTCCGCTTTCTCGCCTGAAGCTCCGACACGTGCCGCATCTCCTCGTCGATGATGAGATCGATCTCGCCCCGCGCCTGCTCATTACGGAGGGCCTTGCGGATCCCGGTGAAGAACAGCACCGCGTCCTGCTCCCGCTCGATGGCGCGGTCGATGATCTCCTCGATCCCCTCTCTGCCCGTGAACTCCTCCTCGGGGCTTCGCGACAGCTTGAAGACGACCGACCCGGCGATGGAATGCAGGTAGGCCACCGCGAGGTCGTCGTAGTCTCCCGCATCGAGATTGGCCCGGCCGGCCCGATCCACCAGGTCGTCTTTCAGCCTGGTGTAGGTCGCCTCGTGCGAAGTCTCCTGGTCGGCGAGGTCGGTGAGCCACCCCGCGTGCTCCGGGCAGAGCTTCGCCGCCTCGCGATAGAACGCCTGCCCGTTGACCTCGATCCGGATCGCGATCGTCAGGACTTCCTCGATATCGAAACTCTGCTGCATGGCCGGCTCCCGGTTGGAATTGTGCAGGGGGATTCTACAGCGGGCAGGAAGCGGGAAGCTCCCATTCTCGCGGCGGCAGGTGTCCAACCTGAGCGTTCTCGCCCCGCTACTCCCGGTCCTCACGCCGCGCCAGGATCTTCTCGATTTCGGTCATCGGCCGCGGCGGCATCGCGATGCTCGACGTGAACTGCTCCGGCACCGGGAAGGGGAGCAGCGTCTGCAGAGATCTCTCCTCGCGGTAGATGACGCCCATTCGTGTCAGCGAGGCCAGGAGCAGCCAGGTTGCGCCGGTATCGAGGCCGATGCCGGCCAGGAGGGGAACGTCCGCGAGCGGCCCGGCGTGGGCGAGATAGTAGATGCTGCCTGCGGCGGTGCAGACCAGCGCGCTCGGGGTGTAGCGGATCGGGGCGGCGAAGATCGCCGGCAGGACGGATCCGGGGAAGCACCGGGTCAGGTCCCCGGTTACCGCCATGGCCAGCATGCCCATCGGGAAGTACAGCGTGCCGAGCCCGATCAGCACGTAGACCACCGGGCCCA
The DNA here is from genome assembly GCA_024274785.1 of Planctomycetota bacterium. Taxonomy (GTDB): domain Bacteria; phylum Planctomycetota; class JAJSAM01; order JAJSAM01; family JAJSAM01; genus JAJSAM01. The sequence goes on from JAJSAM010000025.1 coordinate 18,324, forward strand.
ACTGAATCGAGAACACTCCGATCAGAAGGAGCGGCAGGAAACAGAAGAACAGCAACGAGAGAAGCTTCAGGGCGGCTCCGAACACTTCCTCCGCTTCCCGGGGGTCCGGCGGGCTCGGGGCGATGTCGTAGCCTTCAGCGGTGGTTTCGATGGCGACGAGCACGTATCGTGCGAGGTAGGCCGCGAGGAGGACATCGAAGACGATGAATCCCGCGGCGGAGAGACCGCCCATGCCGCCAGAGAAAATCGAGGCGGTGAATCTCCCCACTCCGATTCCGGCGGTGACGGCGGCCAGGCAGAGCAATCCGGTGGGGCTCGCCGGCCACGCGAGCGAGGACAGAAGGCCGGTCTTGTTGTTCCCGAACTGGAGCATGCCTTTCTATCGGAAACCACACTGGTGGTCTTGAGAGAGAGTCGGAATAGAAGCCGGTGAAGCAGGCCGCGGAGCGGTCTATTCCCCGATCACCTTCACCAGGACGCGCTTTCTCCGCCGGCCATCGAATTCGCCGTAGAAGATACGTTCCCAGGTGCCGAAGTCCAGGCGGCCGTTCGTGACCGCCACCACCACCTCGCGGCCCATGATCTGGCGCTTGTGGTGGGCATCGCCGTTGTCCTCGCCGGTGCGGTTGTGCTCGTACCGGGAGATGGGGGCGTGGGGAGCAAGTTCCTCGAGCCACCGCTTGTAGTCGTGATGCAGGCCGGGCTCGTCGTCGTTGATGAAGACGGATGCCGTGATGTGCATCGCGTTGACCAGGCAGAGCCCTTCCTTGACCCCGCTCTCATCCACCACGTCCTGGACCTCTTGCGTGATGTGAACGAAGTCCATTCGGGCGGGGACCTGGAAGGTCAGGTACTTCGTGATCGACTTCAATGGTGGTCCTCCTCCACCAGCCGGCGGAAGCAGGGATCGCCGCGGATGGCGGCGAAGTCTTCCTCCCCGGGGGCCAGTCGGCGGAAACTGTGGTCGATGCCGATCGACTTGCTGAGCAGCGCGAGCGCGCGGTCGTGCTCCCCGTTCAGGGAGAGGTAGCAGGCCAGGTTGTAGAACCCGATGCCCTCGTTGGGGCGATGCTCGAGGAGGCTGTGCATGGCCTCGATGGCGAGGTCCAGTCGGTCGGAACGCTTGCGGCACCAGCCGAGACCGACCCAGGCCGCCACGTTCGCGGGGTCCACCGCGAGGATCTGCTCGTAGGCCACCGCACCCTCTTCGTAGCGCTCGAGACTGCGCAGGCACTCCGCACGCAGCGTCTCGGCGAAGGGGATTTCGTGGCCGAATTCGAGCAGGCGATCAGCGCGTTCGAGGGCATCGTCGAAGAGCTGGAGTTCATAGTAGCCCTCCGCTTCCCGGGCGATACGTTGCGCCTTGTTGCCCTCGTCTTTCGGCAAGGTCTATCCCGCTTCCGATTGTCTGATCAGCATGATGGCTTCCTCCGGGGTCGTGCAGTTCTGCAGTTTCTCCCGGAACTCCCGGCGTCCCAGGAGTCGAGCCACGTGTGCCAGGGCCTGGACGTGCGGTCCGGCCTCGTCCGGCCTGGTCACCATGAGAATGAAAATCCGAACGGGGTTTCCATCGACGGATCCGTAATCCACCCCCTCCGACGTGATCACCACCGAAGCGCAAATCGGGCTCTCGATGGGGCCCTTTCCATGCGGAATCGCGATTCCGTGCCCAATCCCCGTCGTCTGCAATTCCTCCCGACGATGCACCGACTCCCGGATCTCTCTCTTCAGGTCGTCACTGTCGAGTTGGAGCAGATCGACCAGGAGCGCGATCACTTCCCGTCGATCTCCGACCGTGGCGCCCACCGCCACATTCTCCGTCGAGAGAATCTCTGAGAAGCTCTTCAATTCCATTCCCGAAACCGAGCATACCACCCCGGGCCTCCCGGTTGCAGCATCAAGCGGTCCGATCGTTCACCGGGCCCCATGCGAGAGCCTGTTCGAGGTCGGCGATCAGGTCTTCCGGGTTCTCGCAGCCCACCGAGAGGCGAATCAGGCCGTCGGAGATGCCGGCCGCCTCGCGAGCTTCGGGGGTCATCCCCGCGTGGGTCATCGAGGCGGGGTGCTGGATGAGCGATTCAACGCCGCCGAGGGAGACCGCGAGGATCATCACCCTGACCGAATTCAGGACCCTGGCGCCCGCCTCGAGCCCTCCCTTCACTCCGAAGGAGAGGAGTGAGCCGGGACCGGCCATCTGGCTGCCGATCAGAGCGTGGCCGGGGTGCTCCGGGAGTCCCGGGTAGTTGACCCATTCCACGGCTTCGTGGCTCTGCAGGAACTTCGCGACCAGGATCGCGTTGGACTGGGCCCGCTCCATGCGCATGGGCAGGGTGCGGAGTCCGCGGTGCACGAGCCAGGCCTGGTGCGGGTCGATCGTCCCGCCGAGGTTCTTCAAGACGTAGCCGAGCCGCGCGTGCAGGTCGTCGTCCTTCGTCACCAGGATACCGGCGACGACGTCGGCGTGGCCGTTCAGGAACTTGGTCATGGAATGCAGCACGATGTCCGCTCCGTGGCGGAAGGGCCGCTGCAGGTACGGTGACAGGAAAGTGTTGTCCACCACCAGCAGGGCGTCGCCGGCGTGGGCGATCTCCGCGGCCCTGGTCAGGTCGGTGACTTCGATCGTGGGGTTGGTGGGGGTCTCCACGTAGACGAGCTTCGTTTCGGGCCGCATCGCCGCCTGGAGAGCGTCCAGGTCCGCGGTATTGACGAACGTGGCGTCGACCTTGAAGCGGGAGAACTCCTTTTCGAGGATCACTCGCGAGGGACCGTACATGGCACTGGAGGCCACGACATGGGCGCCGGGCTCGGTGAAGGCGAAGTACACGGCACTCACCGCCGCCATGCCGGAGGCGGTGGCCAGGGCGTGCGTTCCGCCCTCCATGGCGGCTACTGACTCCTGCAGAGCATCCACCGTGGGGTTGGCCAGGCGGGTGTAGATGTAACCGCCCTCCTTCCCGGCGAACCGGTTCGCACCCTGCTCCGTGTTCTTGAACGCGAAGGTGGAGGACTGGAAGATCGGCACCGAGACGGCTCCCTCGAAACGGAAGGGGTCGAGTCCGCCGTGGATGGCTTCGGTGTGACGGCCGTGGTTGTCGTTTCCGGACATGGAATGATCCTTCTTCCTGCAAGAGTGTGCGGGGTGCGGCGGGCGACGCTCCGGAGGATCGGGAGCGGGGCGGACCGCAACGGATATACTCGCTTGAATGCGCGTGCTTCCCGCGATCTTTCTCACCGTACTCATCTCGGCTTCGCCGGCGCACTCCGGCGGGGATAGCGCGGCCGCCGATGCCACCGAGCGGGGAAGGTCGCTCGCGCGGATCCTCGACGTGCTGCTCCTGCCGACCAGGGAGGAGGCGGGGATGGAGCGGACGCTGCTGTTCCTGCTCGACCCCACGGACTCCCTTCGCACCGCCGACTTCGCCACGGAGTTCGAATCCGCCCTGAAGCGGAACGCGGACAAGCTCGAGGACACCCGGATTGCGGTGGCCCGGGTGGGGGACAAGGCCGGGCCGGTGTGCCCGCCCACCGCCGACTTCACGCTGGCGGCGAAGGCCGCGGCCAGGATCGTCTCCTCCCCCGTGAAGTCCATCCATAACGTCTACTACGAGGTTCGCCGCATGGTCGGCGCTCTCTCCGGTACAAGGGGGAAGCGGATCGTCCTCGTCACTCTCGAGAACGGCGATGCCGAGGACGACCTCGAGGCGACGGTCAATGCGCTCCGGCGGGCCGGCGTCAGGCTCACGGTGGTGGCCCGGGAGGCCTACCTCTCGGACACCTACTGGATTTCGTCCGCGACCCGCGCGCCCCGCGGCCTGACCCTGCGCGGCGGGGAGGCGGGGTTCGTGGAAGTGCCCTGGGGCTGGCTCTTCCAGCAGGCCGTGGCCAACCAGACCGTCCCGAGCGGCTTCGCCACCTTCGGCCTGACCCGGATCGCGGCGGCCACCGGCGGCCGGGTCTTCCTCTTCTATCCGCCGAGTTCCTCCGGGCATCGTTGCGCCATCTACGGGTCCTGTCCGTTCTGCAACAACGACCACGCTCCGACGAACCGCTCCTACCAGTCGCACCGGCTCAGGGCGCTGGCGCCGTATTCCGGCTCCCGGCGCGAGGCGATGGCCGCGGCGGGGAAGGATCCGTACTTTTCGGCGGTCCTCATCGCCTGGGGCAAGGCCGCCCGGGCGGGATTGCTGCGCAGCCGTCCGTCGGTGAAGCGGGCCGGCTCGGGCCTTCGCGCCGAGAAGAGGCAGATCGGCAACGGGGCGAACCTGACCGGTTCCCTTTCGTTTTCGAGCCACGCGAAGAAGGCCGACAAGCTCGCCGTCATTGCCGGGAGGCTGGCTGCCGACCTCGAGACCGCCATGGGCCTGGCGAAGGAGGCCGGCGGGTCCCGGCGCTACCAGGCGGTCGCCGATTACACCCGTGTGATGCTGCTCCTGACTCGCGTCAACCTGCTCGCCCTCGCGGCGTTCTGCCGGGAGGAGGGACCGGTGATGCTCGGCAGAAGGGGACGGGAGGTCCTGCCCCCGGAGGCGCCGTACTACCCGGGCGATCCCAACTTCGTCGGCATCGGCATAAGCTCCATGAGCCTCTGCCACGGGATTGGCTTCTTCCGGGAGATGCACCTTCCGGGCGGCGCGCCTTTCAAGCAGGAGCTCGCCATCCTCGACACCCAGCTCGATGGCTACTTGAGCCGGAACGAGCACTCGCCCTTCGCCCTCGCGGTGTACCAATCGGGTATCGCGCGCTTTCTGCTGACGGTTCGCGGAAAGTACGTTCCGCCGCCGCCCCGCCGCCGCCCCGACTCGGAGACGGACGAAACGGCGACGGAACGTCCCACCCGCGCCGGCGGTGGTGGCGACTCCTCCGGCGGCCCGGCCAGCGGGGGCGACTGATCATGCACCGCGCTGCGCTGCTCCTCCTGGCACTGCTCCTCCCGGCGGCCACCGCCTCGGGACAATCCGTGGCCGACCTGGTCGCTCAACTCGGCGGTCCGGACGTCAGCAGGCGGTCGCAGGCGATGATCGACCTCCGCAACCGCAAGGACCCGAAGGCAATTCCCCTTCTCGTGGCCGCGCTGCCGGACTACGAGTACCTGGGGCAGTACTACGGCGTCATGGTGCTCGAGGTGTACCCGCGAAAGCTCGCGGAGCCGGCGCTCCGCGCGCTCGTCAGGTCCCGTTCGCCCTACCTTCGTCTGGCCGCGGCCACGGCGGTCTATCGCTTCGGAGACCTGCGGACGATCCCGGTGATCGTCAAGGCGCTCACGCTGCCGGACATCCCCCCGAACATCCGGATGTACATGCTGAACCGGCTCTATTCGATTCGCGATCCGAGGGTCCTCGCCGCGGTACGTTCGCTGATCGTGCCGGGCGCCGATGTCTCCGTGCTCGGGACGGCGATGAGCATTCTCGGGAACGTGCCGAACGATGCCTCGCGGGCCACCGCCGTGAACCTGCTCGCGGACCCGCGTCCCGGGGTCAGGGCCATGGCGCTGGCCCTGCTCTACCGGATGGGCGAGGAGCACCGGGCCGTCGAGATCGCGAAGGTGCTGCGCTCCGGGGAAGTGGAATACACCGAGTTCATCCGGGTTCGTTCCCTGCTCTATCCCATGCCGCGGATCTCCGCGGAGATCCTCGCCGCGGTGCTCTCGCTCATCGAGACAAGCGACAACGTCAATATGCTTTCCCAGGGGATCGGTCTGATCGAGAAGTTCCGTTACCGCAAGGCCATCCCGGTCCTGAAGAAGCTGCTCCAGCACGAGAACCGCATCGTCAGCAAGGCCGCGTTCGAGGCCCTTTCGGAGCTGGGGGGCGGCCTCGACGCCGGCGCGCTCTATCCGCTCCTCGAGTCCGAGGACACCGACCAGCGCCTGATGGCCGCCGAAGCGCTGCGCAAGATGGACGATCACGCCGGCTTCGAGGTACTCGTCGAGATCACAAAGACCGGTCAGAATCAGCAGCGGGCCGATGCGGCGCGGTCCCTCGGTGGCTTCCGCACCGCGGCATCGGTGGACGCGCTGATCCCCGCTCTGCTCGATCCGTACTCGACGACGCGGATGTACGCCGAGTCGTCCCTGGTGCAGATCCTGCGGGCGCTCTATCCCTATCGGCGCCTCGACCTGTCGTCCACCGGCTATCGCCGGGAGGGCACGAAAGCATCGAGGGAGCAGGCGGTGCGGCAGATCCGCGCCTGGTGGTCGCGGAACCGGTAGGTGATGCCGACGCCCTTCGGAAGGCAGGGCTTCGACCTCCGGGAAGAGATACCAACTCCACCCGGCAGGAGTCAGGGCGACTCGCGCCGGGCGACGAACCGGATGGTGTTGCCCCACGGCAGCACTACGCTCGTCAGGGCGATCGCGAGCGCCAGCGGGCTGAGCGCGGCGGCCAGCAGACCGTGCAGCCAGGTGATGGGGCTTCGCCGGAGACGCCGGCCCTCCTCGTTCGAGGCCAGGGCGCGGTAGAAGCGGTTCGGCGCGCCCGGGAGGAGGTTGAGCAGGTTCTGCAGGGTGGTGAAGGGGGAGTACTCCAGCGAGAAACGGTTGACTGCTTCGACGCGGAAACCCGCTTCCTCGAGCAGTCTCGTGAGCGATCGGCGAGTGAAGAAGACCAGGTGGTTCGGCCAGTCGAAACAGAGGTTCCGGCGGCCGACCACCCGGAACCCGGGGCCGCCGAAGTCCGGCACTTCCACCACGAGCAGTCCGCCGTCCTCCATGATCTCATGGATTCGTGAGAGGTAGGCCGATGGGTCCTTCACATGCTCGAGCACATGGAAGACCGTTACGACCCGGAACGGAGACCCGGGCCGGGGCATCTCCGTGAGTTCGCCGACGTGAACATCGACCCCGCGCCGCTCCCGTGCCGCCCGGGCCGCCGTCTCCGAGAGCTGCGTGCCGAGCACCCGCCAGCCCCGCTTCCGAAAGAGTTCGAGCAGAGCGCCGCGGCCGCAACCCACGTCGAGGATGGACGCCGGCCCCGGCTCATGCCTGGTGATGGCTTTCATCCGGCGCCGGCGGAAGAACCGGACCGCGGCCTCGATCGGCCCCGGGAACCGGTCGCCGGATCCTTCGCGGTAGTACTCCTCCTGGTAGCCGGCGCTGCGGGCCTTCGCATCGGGGAACGTGTCGAGCGCCGAGAGTCCGCAGTCCCGGCACTCGTTGACGGTGGGAGAACCGGGGAACAGGGGTTTCGCAGATCCTCCGCACAGGCTGCAGGGGGCCAAGGCAGGACTCCGGTCGACTCAGTCGGTGAACAGCGGGCAGCTCTTCCGGCCGCTGAAATGACGCCGCGTCTTCGCCACGACGCCGAGCACCTGCATACCGTACCGGACACTCGTCCTGAAACCGACGGAGGAAGCCTCGGGGAAGTACCGCGCGATCACCGGGACCTCCTTGAACGAGATCCCCTTCTTCACGAGTTGCACGATGATCTCGTTGTCGAAGACGAAGTCGTCGGAGTTCCGCATGAATGGGATGGACTCCAGCGCCTTGCGGCTGTAGGCGCGGTAACCGGTGTGGAATTCCGAGAAGTGCGTGCCGAGCGCAAGGTTCTCGACCTTCGTCAGGAAGCGGTTCGAGATGTACTTCCAGAACGGCATTCCGCCCCGGAGCGGACCACCCTCGATCGGATCGTGGAGGAAGCGCGAGGCGAGGACGGCGTCCGCCTGGCCCTCGGCGATCGGCAGCGCGAGGTTCGGCACCATCCGCGGGTCGTACTGGTAGTCGGGGTGGAGCATGATCACGATGTCCGCCCCGCGCTCCAGCGCGGTCCGGTAGCAGGTCTTCTGGTTCGCTCCGTATCCGCGGTTCTCGGGGTGCGAGACGGTCACGAGATTGAGCTTCTGTGACAGGCGGACCGTCTCGTCCTGCGACGCGTCATCGACGAGGATGACTTCGTCGAAGCTGCCAAAAGGAATGTCCGCGTAGGTGGCGGCGAGTGTCTTCGCCGCATTGTAGGCGGGCATCACGATCGTCACCTTCTTGCCCGTCCGGGCCCGGATGAAGCTCTCTCGTCGAGGCTTGCTCCCGGTTCGGTCCGGGGCGGCGATGGCCTTCTCTTCGATGGCCTTCTGTTCGACGGTGGCTTCGATCATCATCACCCTCTCTTTCATCACTGGCACTTCCGGTACATGACTTCGCACCGGGCCGCTGCCGCCGGCTGATTGCCGATGCGGAACACTTCTCCGAGCTGCCTCCAGGCTTCTCCATCTCCCGGCGAGGCGCGCACTGCCGCTTCGAGGGCCTTCGTCGCGGCCGCGGGTTGTCCGCGGCGGAGGTGGAAGTTCGCCAGGTTCTTCAGGAGGTGAGCGTTGCCGGGACTGGCTGCGAGACCGGCGGCGAACGCGGCTTTCGCACCGTTCGGGTCCCCCCCCAGATCCCGCACCGCACCGAGGATCGCCCAGGCCCGGGGGGCAATCAGCTCCCGCTCGACCACTATCGTGACCACTTGCCCGGCTTCCACCCTGCGCCCGGTGGCAAGCAGGGCCAGGGCCAGGTTCGATTCGACCCCCATCATCTCCGGCTCCCCCGAGAGCGCATTCTCGAACGCGATGACCGCGCCGGCCGGGTCGCGCGCGGACATCCTCGCGCCTCCGAGAAGGCTCCAGGCCTCGGCCACATCCGGGTCCACGCCGACGGAACGGGTCCACAACCTTGCCGAATTCTTCCAATCCGCCGCGTAGAGCATCGTGGCGACGATGAGTCCGAAGGTCGCGGTCGCCAGGCCCACCCGCGCTGGAACCCGGAACGAACCCTTCAGGTCGATCAGCCAGACGACGGATCCGGCGAGGAGGAACGGAGTGGCGAGGTAGAGGTATCGCTCCGCGTAGATGATCGGGATCGGGATCACGAGCGTCGGCAGCAGGACGACCGGGAACCAGACGAGCCCGACCAGGAATACCCGGTTCCTCCGGAGCGAGACCGCGGCGCCGATGGCCACGACGGCCAGCACGGCGACACCGAGCCACAGCCTCGGGTCGCCGGCGGACATCACCGGCGGGAAGCTGTGCATCGGGGCCTGTCCCACCGGCCAGAGCCAACTCGAGGCGTAGCGGCCGAGGGCGGCCACGACGGTCATCACGTGGGTGACGACGGTGCCGCCGTGAAGGGGGCGGATGGCGCTGCCGGCGCTCGCCGCCAACACCTGCAGAACTCCGAAGAGGGCCGCGGGGAGTGCGAACAGGGCGTAGCGGCCAGGGGCGAGCTTGCGACGCATCGAGAGGTCGAGCAGCACGAACAGGCCGGGGAGTACGACGATACTGGACTTCGAGGCGAGGCCCAGCGTGAAGAGCAGCAGAGCCAGACCGGTCTGGCGCTTCTCACCCCGCGCGCCGCGGAGATAGCACCATGTAGCCGCGAAGGCGAAGACGGTGGCGAGCAGGGTCTTGCGCTCCGAGATCCAGACCACGTTTTCGACGTTCAATGGATGGACGACGAAGAGGGCGGCGCCGAGGAAGGCCGCGAGCGGCTTGTCGAGCCATTCATCGAGGACCCGATAAAGCAGGAACCCCGCCAGAACGTGGAGCAGGAGGTTGACGATCCGGTAGGGCAGGGCGTTGTCGCCGAAGAACTTCCACTCGAAGAGGTAGCTCAGCCGTTGCAGGGGGTTGTAGTTGGAGAAATAGAAGGTGCTGAAGATCCGTCCGACCGCGTCCGGGAAGGGGGCCCGGAGCTCCGGATTGGAGGTGATGTACTTCGCGTCGTCCCAGTTCAGGAAATCACCGGAGAAGCTGCCGGCATAGGTCACCACTCCGAGCACGAGGAGCAATCCCGCCACGAGTATGGGCGTACCGAGGGTGGATGATGGCGACCTGGACATGTCGGGGTTCTCATCGACATATTCCCTGCCCGGGTTGACGGCATTACGGATGTAGGGGAATTCGCGCCGCTTCCGCCGATCCGCGCGAACCCCGCGAATTCCCTGGAGCGGGCCGAAGGGGAAGAACATCCACGACGTCGAGATTGGGAAAATGAGCCGGGGGGGTGCCCGGAACACCTTCGATTCGTTATGCTTGGCACCATGGGGAGGGACACCGATGCGAACAAGACATCTTGGCCTGGTGCTGGTGGCTCTGGCGGCGGCCTGCGGGCCGAGCAGCAGGGACGTGTTCGAGGAGTACAGCGAGAAGTTCGCCGCGATGCGGGAGACCCTGCGGGAGATTCACGGGGCGCTGCCCCCCGCCGGCGGCCCGGCGGCTCCGGGGGGCCTGACCGGGCTCGATCCCCGGCCGGCCTACGATGAGGCGGCGAAGACCGGCAACACCGAGATCGTGATGGACTGGCAACTTCTCGAGCCCGGCGCAAGCAAAGGAGAGCGGATGGATCTGCTCCTCGGTGGCCGGTTGCTGACCTATGCCGAGTGGGCGGGGCCGGACACTCCGATGTCGGACAGGATGGCGGCGTCGTCGGCGGACGGCTCGTTTCGCGGGGAACTCGAAGGGGCCCTTCAGACGCGCTACCTCGTGGTCGTCCGCACCGCGGCCTACGACGCCCCCCGCGTCGATCTCGAAAGAGAGGAGTACTACGGCGGGTCGGCCACGATGGAGGTGTTCCTGTTCGACCTGCCGGAAGAGAAGCTGCTGGGGTCCATCCGGTTCGAGGCGGTCGCGAAGGGAGACATCGAGTATCGCTATACGGAGGGCGGGGAAGATCGGGAGGAACGGGCCGGGGCCTGGGCGCGCTCCCGGATCTGGGAGACCGCCCGGGAGATGGTCTGCGATCGCCTGGCGCGGGAGACCGGGGGGACCTTCCAACTGGAGTAGTCGATCGTGGCTGTGCCACAGCGCGGCCCGGCCGCAATGGAGGGTCGACCTCCGGGCGACCGTGCCGGCGGTCCGGAAGCAGTGCCTTCAACCCGCCAATCCTCAGCTCGACAATGATGCCGAGGCCCCGTCAGGATGCTTGTGCATATCGTTCGATCGACCGATTGAAACCCTTGCAAAACCAAGGGTTCCGGGCGATTGGGGCTTCGGAATTCCTACCGTTCGGGATGGATTTGGAGTACGAACCGATTTTTGGCGGCCGCCGTGCTGACGGCTGCCCATGGGAATATCGAAACAGCACCAACATTCGCCCACGGCATCACCCCGGCCCGGAGGCCAGCACCATGAGCAGCGGATCTTTCAATCCCTTCGAGATGGCCCAGGCGCAGTTCGACAATATCGCCGAGCAGCTCGATCTCGAGCCCGGCATGCGCCAGCTCCTGCGAAACCCCCTGCGGGAGTACCACTTCCTGATCCCGGTTCGCATGGACGACGGAAGCACGCAGGTGTTCCGGGGCTTCCGGTGCCAGCACAACGACGCCAGGGGCCCGAGCAAGGGCGGCATCCGCTTCCACCCGCAGGAGACGATCGACACCGTTCGCGCCCTCTCCATGTGGATGACCTGGAAGTGCGCGACCGTCGACATCCCGCTCGGCGGCGGCAAGGGCGGCGTCATCTGCGATCCGCACCACCTCTCCGCCCGCGAGCAGGAACAGATCTGCCGCGGCTGGGTCCGTCAGCTCGCACGCAACGTCGGCCCGGTCCAGGATGTCCCCGCGCCGGACGTGATGACCAACGCCCAGCACATGCTCTGGATGCTCGACGAGTACGAGCACATCCACGGCGGCCACGCACCCGGCTTCATCACCGGCAAACCCGTCGGCATGGGCGGCTCTCTCGGCCGCACCGAGGCCACCGGCTACGGCGTCATCTTCACCGTGCGCGAAGCGCTCCGTGAGCTCGGTATCCGGCCGCAGGACACCCTGGCCTCCGTGCAGGGCTTCGGCAACGTCGCCCAGTACGCCATTCGCCTCTACAACCAGCTCGGCGGCAAGGTCACCTGCGTCTCCAGCTGGGACCAGGGCGACCAGACCTCCTACGCTTTCAGGAAGCAGAACGGCGTCGACATCGAGGAACTGGTCTCGATCACCGACCGCTTCGGAGGCATCGACAAGAACAAGGCCGAGGGGCTGGGTTACCAGGTTCTCCCGGGCGATGCCTGGATCGAGGAGGAGGTGGACATCCTGATCCCCGCCGCGCTCGAGAACCAGATCACCGGCGAAACGGTCCTGAAGATCAGTCAGCGCGTCAAGGTCATCGCCGAGGGCGCCAACGGCCCGACCACCCCCGAGGCCGACCAGGTCCTGTTCGAGCGTGGTGTCTACCTGATCCCCGACGTGCTGGCGAATGCCGGCGGCGTGACCTGCAGCTACTTCGAGCAGGTTCAGAGCAACATGAACTACTTCTGGGAACGCGACGAAGTCCTCGGCAAGCTCGACGTTAAGATGACGGCAGCTTTCGAGGCCGTGAGCGAACTGGCGAAGAAGCGCGGAATCTACCAGCGCGACGCCGCCTTCATGATCGCGGTCGACCGCGTCGCCCGGGCCTGCCGGGACCGAGGCTGGATCTGAACGAGCCGAACGCGGCTCCGACAGCATTCGCATCGAGGAGCCGGACATGAACGAGAAGAGCGAACCGCTTCGAGCGGCGGACCTGCCCGTATTCCGGCGTGACCTGTTTGGTGGTCCCGACCCGATCACCGCGATCGGAGTGGACTTCATCGGGGGCAAGGCCACCGGCCTGGTGCGTGCGGCCCGAGTTCTCGAGGCCGCTCTCCCGGAAGGGAAGTTCAAGGGCATTGCCGTTTCCGTCCCGTCCCTCGTGGTGCTCGCGACGGATGTGTTCGATGCCTTCCTCGACCGGAACGACCTCGCCGCGGCCACTTCGGGTGAACTCGACGATGAACGCATCGCGAACGCCTTCCTCCGGGCGGACTTCCCCTCCGAACTGATCGGCGACCTCCGCGGACTCATCGAGAAGGTGAAGACGCCCCTCGCGGTCCGCTCCTCGAGCCTGCTCGAAGACGCCATCAACGAGCCGTTCGCCGGCGTGTACGGGACGAAGATGATCCCGAACAACCAGCCCGCCGCGGACCTGCGCTTCAAGCGGCTGATCGAGGCCGTGAAGTTCGTCTATGCCTCCACCTTCTTCCGCGAGGCGCGGGGTTACCGCAGTGTGGCCGGGCGCGACCGCTATGACGAGAAGATGGCGGTGATCATCCAGGAGGTGGTGGGGCAGCGGTTTAGCGATCGCTTCTACCCGACGATCTCCGGCGTGGCCCGGTCGCTGAACTACTACCCGGTGCCGCCGGCGCGTCCCGAGCAGGGCGTCGTGGACCTGGCCCTCGGCCTCGGCAAGACCATCGTCGATGGCGACCACTGCTGGACCTACAGCCCGGCCTTTCCGAATGCGGCGCCGCCGTTCACCATCCAGGATCTCCTCAAGCAGACCCAGACCGAGTTCTGGGCGGTGAACATGGGCCGGCAGCCCGAGTTCGATCCACTGACCGAGGAAGAGTACCTGTCCCGCGCCGGCCTGGCCGAGGCGGAACTCGATGGGGCGCTCTTTCCGGTGGCCTCCACGTACGACCCGCAGAGCGATCGGGTCGTGATGGGCATGGGCCGGACGGGGCCGCGGGTGGTCGACTTCGCCCCGACGATCCAGATGCCGGACATTCCGCTGAACGATCTCGTGAAGCAGTTGCTTCAGAGCTGCGAGGAGCACCTCGGGACCGGCGTGGAGATCGAGTTCGCGCTCTCCATCGACGCGCTCCGGCGGGACCCGCCACGGTTCGGGTTTCTGCAGGTGCGGCCCATCATCGAGTTCGGCGATGGCGAGGAGATTACCGCGGAGGATCTTCGCGCCGAGGGGCTCTTCGCCTCGTCGGATCGCGCGCTCGGCCATGGGGTCATGGACTCCATCACCGATGTCGTCTACGTCCGTCCCGACGTCTTCGCCAGGGAGCACACCCGGGCCATCGCCGGTGAGATCGACGTGTTGAACCGGGCGCTCAAGGCCGAGGGGCGGGAGTGTCTGCTGATCAGTTTCGGGCGGCTCGGCAGCTCCGATCCGTGGCTTGGCGTGCCGGTGGACTGGGGCCAGATCAGCCAGGCGCGGGCGATCGTCGAGGCGACGCTGCCGGACATGGATGTCGAGCTCTCCCAGGGTTCCCATTTCTTCCACAATCTCACCAGCCTGAAGCTCGCCTACATGAATGTCCACCATGCCGGCGCCTTCCGGATCGACTTCGAGTGGCTCGACGGACAGCCCGCCCACGCCGAGTCCGAGCGGGTCCGTCACGTCCGGCTCGAGCAGCCCCTCACCGTTGCCATCGACGGTCGGAACATGCGGGGAGTGATTTCGAAATGACCAATCCCGACCTGCCGATCAGCGACCTTCTGAGTTCCCTGAAGGAGCGAGCCAAGGAGCTCAACTGTCTCTACGCGGTGGAGGAGATCCTGAACGAGCCGGACATCAGTCCGGAGGAGGCTTGCCGCCGGATCGTGGTGGTCATACCTCCCGGTTGGCAGTACCCGGGCATCTGCCGGGCGGAGATCGAACTCCGGGGCGTCACCCACCGCGCTGAGGAATTCGAACCCACCCCCTTTGTACTGACCTCGGATATCCATACCCAGGATGAGGCCGTCGGATCGGTCCGGGTCTACTACCTCGAGGAGATGCCGGCCGCGGACTCGGGACCGTTCCTGAAGGAAGAGATGCGGTTGATCAAGACGATCGCCAACCGTTTCGGCCACTACTTCCACCACCACCGCATGAAGCGGCATTTCGGGAAGTGGGAATCGGCCCGGCAGAGCCTCAAGGTGGAACATCGCGAGGACTGGCGGATCGTGCTCGACCTGCTCGCGCGGACCGACCACAGCCTCTACCTGAAGATGGCGCACATGATGCTGAACCACCTCTGCTGGAGCGGCGTTCGGCCGGCGGAGGATCTGCTGCGTCAGTCGGATGAGTTTCGGCAGGCGGATGAGGTGGACCTGTTCATCGACAGCAACGTCCCTCATCAACGCCGGGTGCATGCGTTCCCGGAGGAGATGGCCGCCCGGACGTTCGAGATCGCCTCCGACCACCTCTCTGATGAGGAGATCTTCTACCGGGTGCAGAAGTGGGTGCAGGAGGATCGACTCGCCTTCCTGGTGCGGGCGGTGGAGCGCAACCAGTCACTCGCCGAGGTGACCGACGCCATCCGCCGCTACGAGCACATCAGCACCAACGAGGGGGACCTCTCGCAACCGGTACGCAAGGTGGTTCGCGTTTCACTGATCCGGCGGTTTCTCTCCGATCAGCTCTCCTACATCCGGGTGGCGAAGGAGTACTTCGGCATCAGCGACTTTCACGATCTCCAGCAGCGCATCATCTTCTCCAGGGACAGTTTCGGCCGCCTGGGGGGGAAATCCGCGGGTCTGTTCCTCGCCCGGCAGATTCTCCGTCACGAGCGTGAGAACCACCCCGAGATCGGTGAAGTCCGGGCCCCGAAGACCTGGCATATCACCGCCGATATGCAGCTCAACTTCATGCACTACAACAATCTCGATGAGGTGATCGAGCAGAAGTACAAGGACATCGGGCAGATCCGGTTCGAGTACCCGCATATCGTCCACACCTGCAAGAACTCCCGTTTCCCGCCGGAGTTCCTGAAGGGGCTCTCCCTGGCACTCGACGACCTTGGCGATTCTCCCCTGATCGTGCGCAGCTCGAGTGTGCTGGAAGACCGTGTCGGCGCGGCATTCTCGGGCAAGTACAAGAGTCTCTTCGTCGGCAACCAGGGAACGAAGCAGGAGCGGATCGAGGCCCTCCTCGACGCCATCGCCGAGGTGTACGCCTCGATGTTCGGTCCGGATCCCATCCAGTACCGCACCGAGCGGGGCCTGCTCGACTTCTCCGAGGAGATGGGCATCCTGATCCAGCAGGTGGTGGGGACGAAGGTCGGCAAGTACTACCTGCCGACGTTCGCCGGCGTGGCTTTCTCGAGCAACGAGTTCCGTTGGTCACCCCGCATCAGCCGGGAGGACGGTCTGATCCGCCTGGTGCCGGGACTGGGAACCCGTGCGGTGGATCGCCTCTCCGACGACTACCCGGTGATGTTCGCTCCGGGGCAGCCGGGGTTGCGCGTCAATGTCTCCCCGGATGAAATCGCCCGCTACTCACCCCGGTGCATGGACATCATCAACCTCGAGACGAACGCCTTCGAGACGAGGGGGGCGGGCGAACTGCTGGCCGAACTCGGCGACGAGCTGCCGGGATGGGCCAAGCTCGTTTCCATTCAGGACGAGGATCGCATCCGGCGCCCGAGCCCGCTCGACGACGAGGTTCCGGCGGACAAGCTGCTGGTCACCTTCGAGGGGATGATGTCGGACCAGGCCTTCGTAGCCCAGATGGGCACCATCCTGACGGTGCTCGAGGAGAAGATGGGCGCCCCGGTGGACATCGAGTTCGCCCACGACGGTAAGCACCTGCACATCCTGCAATGCCGCGTGCAGTCGAACGCGGACGACAGCAGCGCCTCGCCGATCCCGAAGGACGTCCCGGACAGCCGGCTCGTGTTCACCGCGAACCGCTTCATCAGCAACGGCCGGGTCCCGGACGCCACCCACATCGTCTACGTGGATCCGGAGAAGTACGGGGAGCTGGCAGAGCGCAAGGATCTGCTGGCGGTGGGGCGGGCGGTGAGCAAGCTGAACATGCTGCTTCCCAAACGCCGCTTCATCCTCATGGGGCCGGGCCGGTGGGGGAGCCGGGGCGACATCAAGCTCGGCGTCAGCGTCAGCTACTCCGACATCAACAATACGAGCGTCCTGATCGAAGTCGCCCGCAGGAAGGGCAACTACACTCCCGACCTCTCCTTCGGCACGCACTTCTTCCAGGACCTGGTCGAGGCGCGGATCCGCTACCTGCCCCTCTACCCGGACGAGGAGGGGGTCGTCTTCAACGAGACGTTCCTGCGCTGTGCCCCGAACATTTTCGCGGATATCCTCCCGGAGGATGCCTGGCTGGCCGACACCATCAAGGTCATCGACGTGACCAGGGCCGCCGATGGGCTGGTGCTTCGCGTGCTGATGAATGCCGACCTCGACGAGGCGGTGGGCATGCTGGCCGATCCGGCGACCGAGGTGGTCGAATCCCTCGATCGCTACTCCGCGAAGATACCGGTGTCGGGCGAGCACTGGCGCTGGCGAATCCGCATGGTGGAGTACATCGCCGCTGAAATCGACGCGGAGAAGTTCGGTGTGGCGGGTCTCTACGTCTTCGGCAGCACCAAGAACTGCAACGCCGGCCCCGGCAGCGACATCGACCTGCTCGTCCACTTCGCCGGGACGAGGGAGCAGGAGGTGCTTCTCACGACCTGGTTCGACGCCTGGAGCAAGTGCCTGGACGAGATGAACTACGTCCGCACCGGCTACCGCAGCGGCGGCCTGCTGGATGTACACCTGGTCACCGACGAGGACATCGAGCATCAGACGAGCTACGCGGTGAAGATCGATGCGGTGACGGACGCGGCAAGGAAGCTTCGGCTGCCGAAGAAATAGGAGCGGGTCGAGCTGCCACCGCTTCCTGCGCCTCGCCGCCGGGAACGCGCCCGACCCTTCGAGGGGGATGTCAACACACAGCGCGGCCCAGCCGCAATGGAGGGTCGACCTCCGGGCGACCGTGCCGGCGGTCCGGGAGCGCCGCGAAGATTTCGAACGTCAGGACTACAGCCCGAGTCAGGTTGATACCGCGAGGCGGTTTCTCTTCCCGAGAGCTCCGGTCAGCGCTGAAGAAGGGAGACGACTGCTTCCGCGGCCCGTCGGTGCGCCTCTTTTCTGGCCCGGGCACTGATCGGGGCCGAGAAGATACGCTCACCGTCCCGGGTTTCGACCCAGGCCCGCACGATGAACTCGGGGCGGTGGGCCGGGCCGCGAGTCTCGAGCTGCTCGTAGCCGAAGTCGATGAGCTGGCCGGTCTGCTTGTAGCGATTCAGCAGGAGCCGTGCGTCCTGCACCGCGGCGGTCGGTCTGCCTTCACCGACCGGGGGCCGGTCCGGCAGGCGTGGCCGCAGATCTTCGGCGGCAGCCTGCTCCACCAGCTTCGCGGTCGGCGCTCGAAACGGTGTGGAAACGAGTGATTCTCCCGGCCCGACGGAGAGGTCTGCCGTCCCCCTGAAGTCCCCGGCGACGAGCGGCAGGACGTTGAACTCCGGGAAGGGCAACCCCCTGGCCGCACACTGTTCGATCAGGCGTCCCTTCGGGTTCTCGGTCTTCAATCGGGTGCACTCTTCCTCATCGACCCGCTCGGCTTTCACCCCTTCCTCGGCCTCCTCGATCGCGGCCACCAGGGCGCGCGCGGCGAGCTGTTCCGCGAGGCGGGGGGATCCCGCGAGCTGCTCGCCGCTTTCGAATCGGCGACCGTCGAGTTCGATGGACACCTCGACCCGGCTCCGTCCCCCGCCGGCGTCTTCTGCCTGAAACTCCGGGGCTTCGAGACCGCGTCGCGCCAGGTATTCGAGCAGACGTCCCTTGGGATTCTCCTCCTTCAGAGCGTCCCCGAGGGCCTCTTCGGCCGGGTCCTCCGACCGGATCCGGAGGATTCCTCTCTGGTGGTCGTCCCGTACCGCCACGCCCAGGTCCGCGAGACGCCGGATGAGGCGCTCCACGAGGATGGGGGGCGCTTTTCTGCCGAAGAAGGCCTCCGCAATCCGATCGATGCTGATCACCTTTCCCGGCGCGTTGCAGAGGAGGCTTCGTGCCTGGTCGAGCTCGATCTCGATCGGTGGGCGGTGGCGTGGTGGACGGCGACGGCCCGCGTACCCGCGCTCGATGCGGTCTCCGTTGGCCGCACCGACCACGTCCCGGCAGGCGAGGGATCCGGCGAGATTTCGCTTTGCTCCAGCATCGCCGTGGACAAGGACCACGCACTCGGGCCGGAGTCCCGTGAGCAGCCCGACCATCTGCATCCGGTCCGCGTGTGCTGAAAGCCCGTAGGTGGCGAACGTGCACCGGACTTCGACGGTACGGTCTCCGAGCCGCAGAGTCCCCGGTCCCTCCGACGCCACGAGGTCGAGCAGCGCCCGGCCGGGAGACTCTTCGTCCTGGTACCCGGTGAGCAGGATCGCATCCCGTTCGTTTCCCGCGAGCTCACCGGCGTAGAAGGCGGAAGGGCCTCCGGAGAGCATGCCGCTCGACGCGACGATGACCGCGGGGCCCGTCGAGAGAAGGTCCCGCCGCTCCTTCGTGCTCATGACCGGGCGGATGCGATCCGTGTAGAAGGGATGCCCGTGACGCATCCGTTTCGCCAGGGTGTTCGTGGTGTAGCGGGGGTGGTGGGAGTAGACCTCGCAGACGGCGCGGACCATGCCGTCGATGAAGATCGGGACGTCCGGCAGTTCCCCCCGCTCGAGGGCGCTCCTCAGGATCAGGATGACTTCCTGGGCGCGCCCGATAGCGAATGCCGGGATGAGTACGCGACCGTCCGCCTCGATCGTCTCGCGCACTCGACCGACGAGCCGTTGTTCCGCGGCTTTGCGATCCTCGTGGAGCCGGTTGCCATAGGTGGATTCCGTCACGACGATGTCGGCCGGCAGGGGCGGACGGGAGAGCGCGGGGACCGTGCGCTGGGCTTCCACCGAGTAGTCACCGGTGAAGAGTACGTTGCCGTCCGGTGTCGCGAGGTGGATCATCGAGGCGCCGAGGATGTGCGAGGCCGGCAGGAAGGTGACCTCGATCGCGCCGATGGTGAACGACTCACCCTGTTTCACCCCTCGCATGACGTTCTGCATGCTCTCCACGGCGGCTTCGGTGAAGAGAGGGACCTCCCCCCGGCGATTCCAGCCCTCGGTCATGAGATGCAGGGCGTCTTTCGTGAGGATTCCGATCAGGTCCACGGTCGGCGGTGACATGTGGATCGGTACGGCGGGATAGGCTTCGTGGACGACCGGCAGGCTCCCGGTGTGATCGCTGTGGGCATGGGTGACGAGGATGGCGTCGAGTTCGAGCCCCGTGAGCGCGGCGAGATCCGGGAGGGCATGCCCGGCTTCGAACCGCACTCCGCAGTCGATCAGCAGCGTCGTTCCAGCCGCCGAGACGACCGCGCAGGATGCCCCGATTTCGTCGGCGCCGCCCAGAAACTGGATTGAAACCCCCGCCGGCTTGCTCATCGGCGGAGATGATAGCCGCCGTCCGGCGCGCTCTGCGGATGGATTCCAGGAGGTGGCGGTGCGCCGGTAGTTCTCATGGGTCCGGAGCTTCGTCCTTCGACCACTTCGCCGCGGCGGCGCGGCCTCGTTTTTCGTCGACGAATTGCATGCCCACGAGGCCGGCGACGAAGAATGCCACATTGATCAGGATCGCCAGCCGCTGGGAGCCGGTGGCCGAGGAAACGGCCCCGAAGATCGCCGGGCCGACCGCGTAGGCGCCCTTGCCCGCCAGGCCCCAGAAGCCGAAGAACTCACCGCTTTTCGAGACCGGCGAGAACAGTCCCACCAGGCCCCGCGAAGCCGACTGGAGGGATCCGATTCCGAGTCCCGCGGCCAGTGCGATCCCCCAGAAGAGCGTCTTGCTCTCGCAGAGGTACGTCGCCACCGAGATCAGGATCCAGAGCACGAGGGTGATCTGGATGGTCAGCTTCGCGCCGAGCTTGTCCTGGACGAAACCGAAGAACATCGCGCCGGCGGCGGAGGAGATCTGCAGGAGCATGAACAGCAGGATCAGCTCACCGGTGGTGAAGCCCAGGTTGCGCTCCGCGAAGATGGCCGCGAATGCGATCACCGTCATCAGCCCGCTCGAGAAGATGAAGAAGATGACCAGGAACCGGGCGAGTTCGGTGAAGTGCCGGAGAGACCGCGCGGTAGTGGCGAGCCGGGAGAACCCGATCCGCGTGTACTTCGGGATGGAGCGTTTCGGCCCTCGTGGCGCACGCTCTCGCAGCAGCAGGAAGGTCGGTAGTCCCGCGACGAGGAAGAAGAGGGCGGTGGCCACCCATGCCCACCGCAGGTTGCCGGTGTTCTCGAGGGTGAAGCCGCCTCCGAGGAGAGGCTTGACGAGGAGCAGGCAAAGAAGGCCGCCGAGGTAGCCGAGACCCCAGCCGAATCCCGAGATGCGGCCGATGTTCCCCGGAGTCGAAATCTCCGGCAGGAAGGCGCCCGCCAGGTTCTCTCCCATCGAGTAGGCCACGTTCGAGACGATGAACAGCGACATGGCCAGGGCGACCATCCCCGGCAGGACGAACCACAGTCCCGCTGTTCCCGCGATGCAGAGGACGTAGGTCGCCGCGAGGAACAGCTTCTTGCGGCCGGAGTCGTCGGCGATCGCCCCCACGATCGGCGCGAGGAGCACGACGATGACGTTGCTGACGGTGATCCCGAGTCCCCAGAGGAGGTCGGCCCGGTCACCGGGGGCCACGAGCTTCACGAAGTAGATCGAGAATGCCACGGTGACGATGACGGTCGTGTAGCTCGAGTTGGCGAAGTCGAACATCGCCCAGCCGAAGATCTCGCGCTTCTGAACCGGCCGGTCGCCCTGGTCGTCGATCATGATTCCGGGTCCACCAGCGCGACGATTCTGGCCGTGACCTCGCCAATGACTTCCTCGGAAGCACGATCGAAACGAGCGGCTTTTCGGGCACGCCAATCGAGACTCTTCAGCTGATCGGAAAGGACGGCGCCGCCAGCCTTTCCAGTCGCGGGGAGCAACACCTCGAACGGATAGCCCTTGACTAGCGAGGTGACGGGGCAGAAGAGGGCGAGCCCGACCTTTCGGTTGTAGGCACGTGGGGACACGACAAGTGCAGGACGGCGTCCGGCTTGCTCATGTCCTGCCTGTGGATCGAATTGAAGCCACACGATATCGCCACGATCGGGAACGTAGCCCGCGGCCACTACCAGGCCTCCCGGCCGACGGGCTCCCCTGTCTCGATTTCCTTGTGGATATTCGTGGCCGTGATCGCTCGCAGCAGTCTCTTTAACTCGTATCTCTGGCGCCGCCGGGGTCGAACGACGAGTTCGCCGTCCTTTACCGACAAATCGACATCAGAGCCGGCCTTAACGCCGGCCTGCTCAGCAAACGCCTTCGGGATTCGCAGGCCCAGGCTGTTGCCCCACTTCAGGATCTTGGTCTGCATCAGTGCCTCCCTGGATATACATTGAGTATACTTATCAGAGTCTGTGCAGTCCACCTGCTTCCCTTTGCGGGCTGCCCGCCCGACGTTTGGTTTCAGCGGGCCGAGAGTGAGCATCGATGAGCGAACCATCCGGCGCATTTCGGTCTGCTGCATGCCTTGGTCAGCCCTCACTTTCTTCGTCAATGAAACCTTTATGCCGCGCGCGGCATAAGGGATTCATCGACGGGAAGACCATCACCCACCTGAAGCGGGACCTTTGCATCGACAGCCTGTTTCCACTGAAGAAGAAGATGCTCGACCTCGATGACGCCTGGGTGCTGGCCGAGGAGGACCAGGAACCGTGGGTGGAGTGGACACCTCCAGAGCCCTTTCCGCTCAATCATCCGCCGCAGCGCCCGGAGGCTGTCCGGCGGCGGGAAGAAAAGCGCCAGCGGACCCTGGCTGAGAAGAAGGCTGAGAAGGAGCAGCAGGAGCCCCCTAAGCCGCACCTGGTGAAAGTCGAACTGAAGGCCATCCGGGAGATGCGTCTTTGGGAGAACCTGCAAGTCCTGCTGACCGTGGTGGTCATGCGCGAGCACTTCTCGGACGGGGAAGTGCAAAAGTGGGCGCTGGCCACAACCCGGGAGGATCTCGCGCCGCTTGAGGTGCGGAACTGGTACCACGAGAGAACCCAGATCGAGGAGCAGCATCGCCAGGTCAAGCTCTTCTGGGACCTGGAGAAGTTTCGCTCCCGATCGCTGTCTTTGATCCGAACCCAGGTGGTGTTCGTCCTGCTGGCTTACAGTCTCTTTCAAGCTTTCCTGAAGAAGCGTGAGCGCGGCGAGCTAAACGAGAGAACCCGGTGCCGGATCGTGAACGAACTCCACTGCGAGGACGACAAGAATGTCCTCTACTCCAGAGGCAAAGTCGCCTGCCTCACTCCGCTGGAGCACCAGGAACTGCTGCTGACCCTCACCGAGCGACCGCGGCGCAAGATCCTTAAGAAGACCCGGGAACTCCGGCAGCGGCGACTGCTGCCGGAACTCCCGGAGCGACCGACAAACTGAGAAACCGGATCGTCACCAGGGCCGGTCACGGCCATGCCCTAATGGGGCCTTGCCGCCCGGCTCGGACCCGAATCGCCCCCCGGGGCGGGCCGGGGCCTCCCCCGGCCTCTCCCCACTGTCTGACTCACAGACTGACACCTTTCACCGCTTGACGGATAGGCTGGGCATTGTATACGATCGCTGACGTAAGGGGTTCGCGGGGGGAGCGATCTGCTGAACGGAGCCGTCGATACCACGGGGCGGGGTTGTGCATGGATTTCGACGATTGGTTGTGGGCCAGGCGAGGGCTTCAGACCCGACCCTCCGGCTCAGGGGATTGCCGCTCATTTGATTCTTGGGACGGACCTGGAGGGATCATGGCGCAAGATGGAGTGAAAACGATTCTACGTTCCGGGGTTCTGCTTCTGGCCATTGTGGCCGTTGCCTGTGGAGGTGGCGGCGGTGGAGGGGGGTATATACCACCAGGTGGGAGCGGTGAAGACCCGCCCGAGGACACCGGGTCACTCTCCGGAAGGGTCCTGCCGAGCGGGTCGGGCCTGATGGTCCCGGCGTCGAGTGGGGGAAAGGCGAACTTGCAGATTCGGCAGCGCCAGATTGTCCCCGGGGAGGCCGTTGTCTGGTTCGCGGACGGCGTTGCTCCGGGGGATGGGCTGTCTCGGCTGAAGGAAGCGAATGGGGAGGATCTTCGCATCGAGGAACTCCTCACGGCGAAGGGGCCGGCCCTGATCGCAGGCGGTCCGGTGGACCAGGAGGGCACCAGGGAGTGGATCGAGATGCTGTCCTCTCAGCCGGTCGTGAAGTTGGCTGAGGTGAATTCCATTCAATCGGTTTCCGAAGTCCCGGGAAGCGCTGCGTCAAACGACCCGGTTACGAGCCGGTACTCCTGGAGTCTTGACTTGATTCGGACGTTCGGAGCCTGGAACCACACCAGGGGTAGCGACACGGTGGTTGTGGCTGTCGTCGACTCGGGCGTTGGCCTCGATGGTTCGATGCACCCGGATCTCGAGGGCCAGATTCTGCCGGGATGGGACTTCGTCGATGACGACGAGGATTCAACGGATGTCACCGGGGGCAAATACCACGGTACACATGTAGCCGGCACCATCGCGGCCCGGGCGAACAACGGGATGGGGGTGGCTGGAATCGCTCCCTTGGTCCGGGTGTTGCCGGTTCGGGTTCTGGGGGCATCCGGCGCCGGGAGCTCCTGGGACGTCGCTACCGGAATCCGCTGGGCGGCGGGGCTCGAAGTTTCCGGAGTCCCATCGAATCCAAACCCGGCGCGAATCATCAACCTGAGCCTGGGGTCGCCGAACCCATCGGTATTGATCGAGGACGCGATTGCCGACGCAACAGAAGCGGGAGTCCTCGTCATCGCCGCGGCGGGAAATGCCCAGACGTCCGTAGACTATCCGGCCGCCTTTTCCGATGTTCTCGCCGTGTCCGCAGTGGGACCGATGGCCGAGCTTGCGTGGTACAGCAACTACGGCAATCAGGTTGAACTGACCGCCCCCGGGGGCAGCGGGGACTACCCGGACAACGAGGTGTGGAGCACGACGTATTCACGCGCGGACGCGAGTCCCACCTATGAAGGGTGGCCGGGAACCTCCATGGCCTGCCCCCACGTCTCCGCGGTTGCCGCCCTCTGTCTCTCCGTCAATCCCGACCTCTCCCCGGCGCAGCTTCGCTCCGTGCTGCAGTCGACCGCCGTCGATCTGGGCACCGGTGGTCGTGACAACGACTACGGATTCGGTCTGGTCGATGCGCAGGCTGCGGTGGAGAGGTCGCTGGAACTGGCTTCTGCTTCGCCCGCATCCAGGCCGGAGCAGCTCGCCGCCCGCACCACTCACCTCCGGCTCACCAGCTCGATGACTTCGGAGACGCTGCGCTACACGAACACCGGCGATGGCTCCACTCAGCTGACCACTGTTCGCACTTTCGCTCTCGTCGATGGAGTCCGCGCCGCCGATCCTGACTGGCTGAGTGCTTCCATCGACCAGAGCACCGCCACCGGCACCAGCGACGCCCTGGTCATCGTGAGCGTGAATCCGGCGCTTGCCGGGTCGGGGCTCAGGCAGGGTCTGGTGGAAGTGACGGGCGAACACGGCGTCGTCACGACTCCTGTGCTCTACTTGACCGAGACCATCCCGGACCTGGGCACGGTGACCGTTTACGCCTACGACGCCTACACCGACGAGCTCGTTGGTTCGGCGACGACCAGCCGCTCGAAGAACTACGATTTCACGATCGAAGGACTGCCCGGCGGCTCCTACTTCCTCTTCGCCCTCGTGGACAGGAACGGTGACCGCGATCTGGACCGTGCGGACGAGTGGTTCGGCTTCTATCCGAGTCTGGCGACGGAGAGCGTCACCATTGATCAGGATGGCTCGCGGAGCGGCCTCGGCATCCCTCTCTTCCAGGAGGCGGAGTGGTTGGAGGACGGCACGGGGGGCGGCTCGATTGTCGATTCGGTGTGCCTCCTGGTGTACGACGATGAGAGCGGCCAGCCCCTCGAAGGCGCCCGCGTGATCCTCGGTGACGGCCAGCGGGAGATCCTGACCGACTACCGTGGTGTGGCCGTCTTCACCGGTCTGAATGGCAAGCAGACCGTGACCGTCGTGGTTCCCGGCTACAACGCCGAGAGCTACATGGACATCAACGCCGCCGAGATCGGCATCGGGCTCACCAGGACCGATAGCGGTGAGGAGCCGGTGGACGTCGACATTACCGTCTATGGTCTGCTCTCCGGAGAGAGTGCCGAGTTGTATCTCGGCTTAACCTACCTGGGATCGATACCCTCGGATGATGCCGACCGGACGATCACGGTAGAGATCAGCAAGCCGGGATTTCTCAATGTGCTGGCCCTCGACAACACCACCGGAATCACGTACGCGGGAGCCTGGAGAGAGATCTCCGCGCAGTTCCTTGCTTCAAGTTCCCGCCACGTGACTACCACCGTCTACTCGATGGACAGCTGGACCGAGGTGGGGGTGGACGTGCAGGCCACCGACCCGACCTTCGACATGGCAGCGATCTACCCCGTGATGTTCGGGATGCGCCTGGAGGACGCCGTGATTCTCGGGCTCGGTTTCTCGGTCTCCCTTGACCAGCGCGTCGGCACCCTCATGTTCTACGACGACGGGCTTGAGGACTACGATGCGTCTCTGCTCGTCATGGCCCTCAACAGTGTCACGGGGGCAAGTTCCACACGAATTGTCAGCAGAACGATGGATGACTTCTACGGCACGGTCTGGACGGTCCCGGTGCTCCCGACACCGAAACTCCAGTCTCCCTCCGGGGGATCTTCTCTGAGTGAAGGGAACTCCCTGTACTTCACCATTCCCACCGGTTCGACTTTCGGGATGCTTCACGTGGCTCGTCAGTCGGACGATCTGACCTGGAACCTGAGATTCCCACCGGGAGCGACACGGGTCCGCTTGCCGAGGATCGACTTTCTCGGATCCGGCACCTGGGAGTGGTGGGTGGACTCCGCCAACATGGATGGGGTGACCTACGAGACCCTGAGCGGCCTGCCGTCAAACCTGGCCGAAGGTTTCGCCGTTATCGACTGGTTCGTCCGGAGCGAGAAGTGGGAGGTTACCGTGCCGTAGGCTGCACCCATACACCACCAGGAAGGGAACTCGGTGTCAGGATCATTTCGCCGGACTCTGGCCACTTGCCCGGAGCAATGCATGCGGATTCCGGCGAGATGATCCTGACACCCTTTCTTTCGCGCCATCCTTCCCACGGCGTCCTCGAAGATCTACTTCACGGACACCGGCACTCTCTGCCGCCTCTCCGGACTCTCCGACCCAACCACCTCCGCGACGGCCCCATGGCTGGGGCGGTCATGGAGAACGCGGTCGTGATGGAGGTCGTGAAGACCCTCGACCACCGGGGGGAACGCCCCCGCCCCCGGGCAGCAGACGGCACACGGCTGTTCCGCGACCTGGTCGGCGATCGGTGTGATCCAGGCTTCGTCATTCACCCCGGCGACGTGCGCCTCCCCCCTGGCCCGGGCGCACGCGCGTTGCCGTTCGGAGAACTCTGAACCGAGTTGATGCATCGAACGGGCCCGCGCTGGTGAACAGGCATGCCCACAGGGCGAATTCGGGATCCTCGAAGACGGAACAGGGAGGGCGTTCGAGGGCAGCTGTGCGGAGTGTTGCCGGGAGCAGCGCCTCCACTCCGGCTGTCCACGCGAAGTTTTTGGGGAAGGACGCCGAGCGAGAGTGGCCGTCGGCGGCGAGGGATCGAGCAGGCCGTGGACTTCGTGCGCCCGCAGTCCTTTCGAGCTCCTGTTTCTGCGACCCAGTTGGTGCGATATCGAGAGGTACAGGCGACCTCTCTCCCTTCACCCAACCCCCGTCGCCTCCACGCTCACCACCGGGCTGTGGCCCGTCCGCCCGAGAATCGGGCGCGGGCACTCCTCGAACTCCTCTTGCGGTGTCTCCAGGTCGATGCCGGCGACGTCTTGACTTCCGCCGGCGCCGCGCGCACCTCCGCGGGCCTGAGAACCTCGTTCCCGGCGAGCCCGCCCGCCCGGAGCACCTCTACCACGTTCCCCGGTTTGACCTCTCCGGCGCCCGCCGCTTCCACCGCCCGCATTGTCCGCGGGTCGAAGGAGCGTCCTTCCGCGGGGATCTCGCGGCAGTTGAGGCTTCTCTGCGCCTCGTCCACGGCATCGCGGCTCAGGAGGTCGGGGGTTCGAATCCCCTCATTCGCGCCCCTCCCCGCGCATGCCCCGCTCGACGGTGCCACCACCTTCACGGTTACACAATCCGAGGCTCACGGTATGATCTTACCAGTAAGACGGTGTTCGTGTGAAGGAGGTTCCATGAACTCACCATCAACCGCCCGGATGTCCTCGAAGGGCCAAGTCGTCATCCCCGAGGAAATCCGGAAGCGTCTTGGTCTCACCGCGGGTGTCCAGTTCGTTGTCGTGGGGGATGCAGATGTCGTCATTCTGAAGCGCCTGGACGCCCCGGACCTTGCGGAGTTCGAGAACCTGATCCGCGAAGCACGCCGTCAGGCCCGGTCGGCCGGGATGAAGCGGTCAGACATTCGGGAGGCGATATCCCGCGTTCGGGGTCGCTCGTGAGAATCGTGCTGGACACCAACGTGTTCGTGTCCGGAGTGTTCTTTGGCGGGCATCCTTACCGCATTCTGGATGCCTGGCGTCATTCTCACCTGACCCTCATCCTCTCGGCGGAGATCCTCGACGAGTACCGGCGGGTACCAGAAGATGCCGATCCCGGACTGCGAAAGACCGCAAAACGGTGATTCCAGGGCAGTGGCCCGGGTCGCCTTCGGGGCGCTGGGGCGGGGCCGAACGCCGTGAGATTGAAATGCCTAAACGTTCGCCGTACAGATGACCGGACTCCGGTGAGGTGTTCCTGCCTCCGCCTACTTCCGCTTCCGAACCGCTTCACGCGCGTTGGCGAGGACCATCTCCCGGTCCGCCCCGACCGAGGGCACCAGGCTGAAGGTCACCACCCGACGGCCGGAGACTCGGCGGATCGCCGCGGGAGGGGCGGCGAGTTCAACAGTCGCCAGGGCCTTGAGCGGAACCTGCCGGCCGGACGGCGACCAAATCCGGATCCCGTCCAGATCATCGGCATCGCGCAGACTTTCCCCACCTCGGAGCACAACAGGCAGGCCCCCGACTATTCCGACTTCCATCCCGCCCGTGAAGAACGCGACCTGCCCGGCGACCGCGGCCGGGGTGATCCCCATCGCCGCGGCTCTCTCCTGGTCGACGACAACCCTGACCTCGGTAGCTGCCGGAGCAGGGCCCGGACTGACAAACTCCACGCCATCCAGGGACCGAAGCTGGTTCCGCAGGTCTTCGGCCATCCCGGCCGGAGCCTGACCATCCTCGAGGTGTACGTCGAAAGTGAGCGTCTTGCGTGCCGGGTCTGGAGAGCTCAGCAGAACGATGCCGGGTAGCCGGGTCAGCAGTTCCACCAGGACCGGAGCGATATCCCCGACAGGGACGTCGGTGCGGAGCAGTGCCCGGCTCTCCTCCGCGGGCGACGTCCAGGCGATCATTCTCGTCACCCCATCAGTCTCCGCGAGACGGCGCGCCAGGCCCGGTAGAGCATGCAAGCGGTCTTCCGGGGGCGCTCGCCAGTGCAGAAACAGAAGATGATCGTCTCGTTCGTCGACCGGTCGAATCTGAACCTGCACGCCCGGCGGCAGAGCTTTCCGCAGGCCAGCCACCTCGCCGCGCAGGAGGGGAGTGCCGGCCCCGGCGCCGCAGACGACCCGGATGAGCACTGCGGGGCCGGCTTCATCCCGGGCCGCGGAGGTCGGCTCATCCCAGGTCATCGTGATCCGGGCAATGTCGCGCAGGTACACCGTGGTCTCACCGCGCTCGAGGATGACCAGCTGACGCAGAGCCTCGCCGGGGTCGCCGTGAAGAGACCCGGCGATCCCCCCGCGGACAGTCTTGAGCAGCGCGTCCGGCGAGAGGTCGAAGCGCGCCAGAGAGGACTCATCGGCCTGAACGAGGACGATCTCACGAGGGGCGCCGATGATCTCCACCCGGCGGACGCCCGGATCTCGCGAAAGCCGATCCCGAACCGCACGAACCCCGCGGAGAAGCTCCCGTTCATTCTCACCACCGGAGAAGCTCAGGAGGACGGTCCGGTCACCGGGCCGGGCCGGAATCTCCACCTCTGGCCGGTTGGCGTCCTCCGGCAGGTTTGCACCTGCGAGGGCGTCGCGGACCAGATTGAGCGCTGCGGTCTCCTCCGTTCCGGAAGCGAATTCCACCTCGGCGGTAAACCCTCCGACCCGCGCCTCGGTGCGGATGGCGACGGCTTCGGCGATCCGGCTCAGGCACTCTTCCACGGGCACCGAGATGCGCTGTTCGACCTCCTCCGGGGATGCGGACTCCCAGCGGACCCTGATGGTTACGCCCGGCCCGGCGACGACCGTCTCGGCAGGCTGCGGCGAAAGGAGCACCACAAGCGCCACGCCGATCCCCGCCACCAGACACAGGCCCACGGCGAGGAGGTTCCAGGGCAGAGCACGGGAACGCCGGCCGCGCTGCGGGGAAAGATCGTTGATGTTTCGGTACATGACGAACATGGTGCCAGACCCAGCTCTTCTGGTGCTCTACTTCTCTGTACTCGGCCGGATTCGCCCGAAGCCTTCGACACCCTCGGGGCCGATCGCGCAGAGGGCCCTGGCGACGTATTTCCGGAAGGTCTGGCTGTCGATTCCAGTGTAGACGAGCACCGGGCGGTCGGTTTCCCGCGCGGTCGCAAGCCCCGCATCGAGATCCCTGGCACAGAGGTTGGGGGAGTTTTCGTCAGCGAAGGCCGGGGAGGCGAGGAGCAGCGCTGCACCCAACACCGCCAGTGCAGGTAGTCCGGAATTCAGGTGAGCCATGACCCCTTCATCTTGCAGCACCGGCGAAACCGAATCGATAGGTTACTTGCGAGCCCGCATAAGGGGTATCAAGTCAACTCAGGCTGTCCTCCGGTCGACCGCGCACCACCAATGCCGAACGCCCTCCGTACTATCGTGGACCCGACTGAGCGGGTTCCTCCATACGCTTTCGACTCCACAATGGAGGGACGGCCTCTGTGCCGTCCGCGCATCAACGATGGCGGTCGCCATTGGTGCAAGCGTGGACCAGAATCGACCTGAGTTGGCTTGATACCCCTTGCCCGCATTTCTCCCCCCGCCGGAGTCCGGCGAAACAGACAGGGCTCGGTATCATCCACCGACGAGGGCCGTCTCGACCGGTTCCGCTTGACGATCCACAGACGAACCTGCACCATGTACGTGTACGTGTATGTATGTGTATGGAGGCAACCATGGCAACCAAGACCATTTCGATCGACATCGAGGCCTACGATCGACTCCGATCAGCGAAACGGGAAGAGGAGTCGTTCAGCCAGGCCATCAAGAGGCTGATCAGGCATCCCGTGGATCTGGATGAGTGGTTCGCGAAACTCGACCGGGATCCCATGGACAAGAAGGCGTTTCGCGCGATCGAGAAGGCAGTGCGGGAGCGATCCGGTTCCTCCCGGTCGGCCGGCTGATGGCCGTTGCCGACACCAACTTCCTCCTGGACCTCACGCGAGGTCCCGGTAGTCGCATCGGCAAGAAGGCCAGGGCACTGCTTCGCAGGCTCGCAGCGGACGACGAGCCCCTGGCGACGACCAGATTCAACGTCGCTGAACTCCTGGTCGGAGTAGCCCGCGCACGAGACTCGGAGGCGGAACGTAGCAAGATCGAACATCTGCTCCGCCCGTTCACGATCCTCGAATTCCACGCAGATTCTGCCGAGGCCTTCGGCCTCATCGTGGGGCATCTGCAATCGACGGGGACGCCTATCGGGGACATGGATGCCCTGATCGGAGCGGTAGCACTCCAGGTCGGGCACCCGGTTGTCACTCGAAATGTGCGTCACTTCGAGCGCATCGCCGGCCTGCAGGTGATCCCCTACTGATCCGGACTCAAGGCCGCCGAGTGAACAGGGCGGGTTTCCAGCAGCAGCATTGACTCTAGCCTCAGAACTCCTGACATACGCCGTTCGCTTCCGTGACCCACTTCGAGCCGCGGACGGCGTACCGCAGCCGGAGCTTCGTCCCCGGGTAGATTGCACTTTTCCCGTTCAAGATCTCACA
>JAJSAM010000026.1 GCA_024274785.1 Planctomycetota bacterium
GGACGCGCGCGGCACCTTCGAGGAGTTTCAGCAGAAGATCCTGGCCGGGCCGATGCCGGAGATCGGTGGGACCGGAGACGGATTGACGCTCTCCCTTGCCGGGAGACGACTGTGCTGGGGAGAGAAACCGGGGTTCCATGAAGAGTGGCTCTTCGAAGGGCCGTTCATGGATGCGAAGGTGGGAGAGCGCGTGATCCACATGAAAGCCGGCGGGTATCCGGCCCGCACCCTCGACTTCAACGACTACGCCATTACGGAGAGCAGATGAGCACGATCCGCGGTTTCTTCGCGAAAGTCGGCCGCGTCCACTCGGTGAAGGGCAGCCCGCCGGTCTGTCGTACGATTGCCGGGGAGGCCCGGGGCAGGGGCCGGAACCACCTGGAGATCACGGTGGGGGCCGTCCCCGGAATGACGCAGCGCCGGAAGGCCTTTGTCTTCTTCCGGGTGAAGGACGGGCGGGCCGACCTCGCGGCCTCCCATCCCCGGTATCTCTTCGCGTTCTATCGCTGGCTCGTCGAGATCCGCGGGAAGGATCCCCTTTCCCATTGGTCCAGGCGCGGCGCCTTCGCTCCGGCGTTCCTCTGGCAGCGGCCGGTCTACGACCTCTACTTCGCCCAGTCCGCCCGTTCGATTCGCCACCTCGACCGGGACGAGTACGTCCGTGAAATGGCCCGCTCCGGATTCACGCACCTCGAGGTGAACAGCCTGGCTTTCCCGGAAGCGGCGGAGGAAGCCGTGCCGGGGGAGATCTACCCTCGCTTCTACACCTACCTGCCCGCGCTCGACCAGTTCACCGCCAGCTTTCTGAACCGGGGCCTCTACCCGGCGGAGTACCTGCGGCGGAACCTCGCCCGATTGAAGGAGAACGCGGCGTTGGCCCGGCGCTACGGTCTGGTGCCGACCCTCACCTGCTTCGAGCCTCGTTCCGTCCCGGAGGCGCTTCTCGAGAAGTACCCGGAGCTTCGCGGCTGCCGGGTGGACCACCCGTTCCGGAGTTTCAAGCCGCGTTACAACCTGGCGGTGGGGCACCCGCTGGTGAAGCGCCACTATCGCGATCTCATCATCAACCTGGTGCGGCGCGTGCCGGATCTGGGATGCCTGTCGGTGTGGACGAACGACTCCGGTGCGGGGATGGAGCACACCCGCTCGCTCTACGCCGGCGCGAACGGCAGCGCCTACCTGGTCCGCGAGTGGTCCGACGAGGATGTGCTCGCCCGCTGTGCCGCCGACAACGCCACCGGGTTTCTCCGCCTGCTCCGGGACGCGGCGGCCGAGCACAACCCGGAATTCCGGGTCGTGACGCGGCTCGAGCCCTTCGGAGTGGAGCGCGAGTTCGTCCTGAGGGGGCTCGGCCACGGCCTCGACGTCGAGGCGCCGACGCTTCTTGCCGAGGGTTGGGAATCGCCCTACCAGCACCCTCGCTACAAGGACAGCGCACTCGGCCCGTTCACGATCTACAACCACGAGTTCAGTCCCGCCGAGCGACTGCCCATGAGGAAGCTCCAGGCGAACGGCTGCCGCACCCACGTCATGCACGCCCACGGCCCGGTGAACAACTTCGAACCGCTGCTCGGCGTCCCCTCGCCGTGGCTCGTTCGCGAGAAGCTCTCCGCGATGCGCGCCGCGGGCGTCGACTACCTGTCGCACTTCGGGGGCATGGCGCCGCCGGCGTCGGTCCGCTGGCAGCCGAATCACGAGGTTTTCCGGCGTTTCATGTTCGATCCCCAGGAGGAGCCGGAGCACGCCGTCCTCGAGGTCGCCCGCGGTTTTGCCGGGGAGGACGACGCGGCGATGCTGGTCGAGGCCTGGCGACTCACCGAGCAGGCGATCCGGGGCTTCATGCCGAACCCGCTCTACTTCCTGTGGGGAGTGTGGTACCGGATCTGGATTCGCCCGCTCGTCCCGGACATCGCGGCGATCCCCGCGAAGGCACGGGCCTACTACGAGCGACACCTGCTCGCCACGCATCACAACCCGGCGCGCGCCGATCTCTCCCGGGACGTGCTGTTCAACCTGATGCCAAAGGGCGTGGCCGCGAAGGCCGTGACCCGGATCGATCGCAACGCCCTGCCGCCGCTGGACAAGGCCCGTGGGCTTCTCCTCAGGCAGAAGGAAGCGGAGGTCTTTCTGGATCTGCGGGATCGTCTCGATGCGCTTCGCTGCTGGATGACGACGCGAAGGAACGTCGCCGCCTGGATCGCTCACGTGCACGGCTATCTCGAAACCACCGACGGGTTGGCCAGGGCTGCCCACCGGCGGTCACTGTCCCAGATGATCCGCTCGGAGATCGCCAACGCGACGGCCTTGAAGAAGCTCCTGGAACGGACCCGCACCGAGGTCATGGCGGTGTCGGAAGAGGAGGAGACGACGTTCATCTACGACGACCGGTTTGCCGGTTACCTCGATCGGAAGATCGAATTGATGCGGAAATACGGCCGCCGCGTCCCCCGGATCGACCCGAACATCATGTGGCGGGTTTCGAACGCCTGAGGAAAGCCTCTGCCGGAGGGGGTGCCCCTGGCACTGCGCGGACGAGGCGAAGCTCGTCCCTGGAATCCCGAAGTTCTTCCTGCGCGGGCCCTTATCTCCCGATGATTTGCCCTGAACGCGCCGGAACTGATGGGATCCGGGGGCACGGGCGGTAACATGCTTCGAATGGAACTGTCGGCACCCCCTCCATCGAAGCCCAAGGGTCGCTTCCGGATGTCTCGCGCCGTCCGGACCGTGCTGATGATTCTCGTCTCGATCGGGATCCTGATCGGCGTCGTGGCGTGGGTGGGGTTCGAGGATACGATCGACAAGATCGGCCAGGCGGGCTTCACACCGTTTCTCGCGCTCGCAGTGATCCAGTTGGCCATCGTCCTGTTGCAGACCCTCGGCTGGGGAATCCTGAACCGTCAGGTGAAGCTCGAGGTCAGCCCGAAGGTGCTCTTCGAGGCGAACCTGGTCGGATACGCGGTGAACGTCATCACCCCGTCCGCCTATCTCGGCGGGGAGCCGGCCAAGGTGCTCTATGCGGGCCGGAAGACGGGACTGTCCTACACCAAGCTCGCCGGGACGGTGGTGCTCGCCAAGTACATGGAGGCGATCAGCTTCTTCCTGTTCTTCACGACCTCCACGATCATTGCGCTCATCACCTATCGCGATGAGATCTTCTCCCCGGACTACATCGCGGTGGGCCTGGTGCTGATGATCCTCGGCACCGTCCTGCTCGTGGTGTGCATCGCGCTCTGGCTCTCGCTCATCCACCGGGGGCGGCCTTTGACGTACCTCGTCGGGCTCATCTCCCTGGTCCGGCGGAGGGCGCGGTTCTTCGCCAGACTGAGAAACCGCACCCGGAAGATGGAAGACCAGGTCAACGAGGTCTTCAACGAGCATGGCCGAGCCGCCTTCCGGGTGTTCGGTGTCTTCCTTTTCGCCCACATCATCGTCTTTCTCCGGCCGGCCATCTTCGTCATCCTGGCCGACGGGAACTGGCTGAACCTGGGAGAAATCGTGCTGCTGGCGGTCGCCGCGCAGGGTCTGCTCGCCTTCCAGCTCACCCCGGGCAGCGTGGGGACCCTCGACGGCGGAATGCTCGGCGTCTTCTCCCTGCTCGAACTGGAACCGACCACCTGCATGGCCCTCCTGCTCTTCACGCGGTTCTTCGACGGCGTGATCGTCGGCTTCGGCCTGTACCTCGGAGGCAAGGTGGGGGCCGGCATGCTGGCGGGCCGCCCGAAGGGTGAGGAGGTCGGCCTCCCCGGTCCGGACCCGGTGAAAGCCGAGGCGCAGGACTGACCGGAGGAGCGGGCGGATGGAAAAGAAGGAAGAGACCGCGGAGTACAGCGACGAGTTCGCGAACCCCTGAATTGCCGCCGCTTCAGGCCACGTCGGTGCGGTGATCAACCCGGCGAAGATGCGGGACTCCCTGATTCATGCCCTCGAAGTCTCGCAGTAGAAGCGCAACGTCCGCCCGGATCGAACGCACGGCGTTCCGCCTTTCGAGGAGAGAGCCGGACGGTTCCGCACTCCCTCTCGGAAGATCAGACGAAGATCAGGCTTCGCCCTCCTGGCGTTCTTCGTCCGTCTCGGCCAACCCGGCCTCCCCGGGCTCCAGCACGTTGCCGAATTCATCGACCTCGGCGCCCTCGAGGATCTCCTCCCCCTCCTTCTTCGCGAGTTTGCGTTCCCTCTTCTCTTCCGCTTTCTTTCGCTTCTTGATCTCGCGCTGGCGCTTACTGAAGCTGTACTGGTTCTTCTTGCCCATCAAATCTCCCGTGGTCAAAGGAAAGGGGCTGCCGCGTCCGCGACCGGCCCTTCGGACCGTTGATCGTAGCCTCAATCGTGTCTCGAATCGGGAATTAATCCGTTCCCTTCGTCGTCGATGGCGATGGAATGCGGGCCGGAGGCGCGGTTTCGTTTTCCTGAGCCCATGATCGGGACACCCGGACCGTCACTGTCGTGGCCGGGAGCGACCTGCTCGCGCCCTCGTCCCGGGGAGCGGATCCAGTGGAACTTGGGGCTCGTCTGGAAACAACTACTGCATTCGAGGGCCGCTGCATCCCGCTATGCCTTGTTGCTCGTCGGTTGAAACCAGCAAGGTTGCGCCCCCCTCGCGGCTTGCTTTCTCGGGAGCAGCGACGCTCTCGGTGCAACGGTCGCACTCGTTTCCAGACGAGCCCTGAAGGTCGGAACGTCCGGTTGCCGCATGCCCCTTTGGGAATCGGAGCATCGCCTTCTCCCGGGGTGCTAAAACCCTCCCTTCCCAAAGCGAGGTCTCCACCGTGTCGTACGCCACCTACGCCGTCCTCGGCTACGCCGTGCTCATCATCGTCGTCGGGATCCTCGGCTCCCGGAAGACCAGGTCGTTCTCAGACTTCCTGCTCGGCGGGCGCGAGGTCGGCCCGTTCATGACCGCCTTCTCCTACGGCACCGCCTATTTCTCCGCGGTGCTGTTTATCGGCTTCGCCGGAAAAATCGGGTGGGGCTTCGGGCTCTCCGGATTGTGGATCGCCGCCGGCAACTCCATCGTTGGCGTGGCGCTGGTGTGGTGGGTTCTCGGGAGCAGGGTGAAGAAGGTCACCTCGGAGTACGGCGTGCACACCATGCCCGAACTCCTCGAAGCCCGGTACGGGAGCAAGGGGCTTCGGCTCTTCACCTCGCTCTCGATCTTCGTCTTCTTCATCCCGTATTCCGCGGCCGTTTTCATGGGGCTCAGCTATCTCTTCACCAGCAACTTCGGGGTGTCCTACGAGATGATGGTCCTGATGATGGGGGCTCTGACCGCGATCTATCTGGTGCTTGGCGGGTACAAGGCGATGGCCATGATCGATGTCGTTTTCGGCATGGTCATGGTGGCGGGCGTCGTCATCCTGCTGTGGTGCTGCATCGACCGCGGTGGGGGGATGACGCAGATCGTCACCGATCTCCGGGCGCAGGATCCGCTGCTCACCGCTCCAGTTGGCCCCGGCGGATTCAGATCTCTGTTCTTCCTCGTCTTCCTGACCAGCATCGCGCCGTTCGCCATGCCGCAACTGGTGCAGAAGTTCTACGCGATCAAGGATGATCGTTCGGTCAGGATCGGCATGATCGCCTCGACCGTCTTCGCCCTGATCGTGACCGGCACCGCCTACTTCACGGGCGCCCTGACCCGTATCTTTCTCACCCCTGAGAGCACTCCCGAGGCGTTTGCGGACGGCAAGCCGGTCTTCGACGCGCTGATGCCGGAACTCCTCTCCGCCGTCATGCCCCCGGCTCTCGGCATCGTGATCTTCCTGTTGATCCTGTCGGCGTCGATGTCCACCCTGGCCGCGCTGGTGCTGATCTCCAGTTCGACCATCACCAAGGACCTGTACGCCGGGTTCATCCGGAAAGACGCCACGGATCGCCGCCTGACGCTGATGGTCCGGGGAGCGAGCGTCTTCTTCATCATGCTCTCCATGGGGCTGGCGTTGCTCAAGCCCGCGGTCATCGTCACCATTCTCGTGGTCTCCTGGGGCGCCATCGGCTCGGTCTTCCTCGGGCCGTTCGCCTGGGCCCTGATCGGCCGGCGGGTCGATCGAACCGGCGCCTTCGCGGCGGCGGTACTGGGGCTCGCCACCTGCCTGATCATCTTCGTTGTCGGCGGCCCGAAGGAGGTCCCCATGGCCGGGTCGATCGGGATGATCGTCTCCTTCCTCGCCGCGCCCCTCGTGACCGGTATTGCCCGATCAGTCGGGACCGGTCGCACCGGCTGATTTCAGCGGTGCGCTCGTGCCGGGCTGTCGCCCCCCCATAAGCGCTAACGTAGCAGTTAGCGCTTATGCCCCTCCCCCCGGGGGCCCGGCGCGCCATTCACACGGACGACGGACGGATGTGACGCGGGAGTTGATCCGGATGAACTGACTGTCCCTCGGAGGGGCGACCCTCCATTGCGGCAGGGCCGCGCTGCGAACGCTTTGAAGATCGAAGGGGTTGGCAGTGCGATACCGGAGGATGTGCTGAGTTTTTGCGGGTAGCGGCCACGGAAAGGTGTATCTGAGGAGACAGGCGTGGATGCAACGCCGGCAAGACCGACGCCGCGACCGCCCTTTGGATCGTGTGCGGTTGGATCGTGTGCGGTGGTGAGATACCTGGGCCGGGAGGAAGCATGCGCTGCACGGAGTGCAACGAAGGACGGATGAACGCCGGCAGGGAGACGCGTTACTCCGGAGGCATCGTCATTCTGGGGTCCTGCCTGCGCCTGATCGGGGTCCTGGCCGTCTTCGCGGGGTGCCTGGCCATCCTCTTCAAGGTCGGCACCTTCGTGCGTCCGGAACTGCTCGAGGGGTATCCGCCGAAAACCGGGTACGTGCGGCAGTGGATCGGTTTGGCGATCATCCTCGGTGTCGGGATCATGCTCCTCGGCGGGCGATTGTGCCGCAAGCGGGAGACCCTGACCTGCGGGAGCTGCGGACGGGTCATCTCAGGAGGTTCCGACACGCCTCTGTTTCTCCGGATCGTGCCCGCGCTCATCTGCCTCGGCTTCCTCGGCCTGGGCGGATACAACCTCGCCGCGCTGGTTCTTCGCCTCGATCTCCCGCGCTTTCAGGAGCAGTCGAGCGCCGTCTGGAACGAGCGGCTCGCGGCCGAGTTCGATGCGTGGGCCGCGGCGCAGCCCGAGGACGAAGCAGATGAGCCGGGTTGGATGGGGCGTTACCAGGGGCCCATCGCCCGGGAACTCGAGCGCGGCGGTGCGGAGGCGAAGGCGGTGCTCAGGCACATCAGCGGGAACGGGGGCACCACCGCCGCCGGCATCCTGCTCGGGCGCATGGAGTCATCCCGGCCGGAGCAGCCGGTTCCGGCGGCGGGTGAATTGAAGTAGCGGAGCGCCGCCTGGTCGGCGCCGCGCCGCTTCGTCGGTCGATCCTGAACGGGTCAGCGATTACCGCCGCCCTGCTTCCGCTTGTCGGCACTCCATCTCAGAATGCCTTCATACTGATCCTGGCTCACGACCTTGAGGATCTCTCCCTTGAGTTCCACTCGGTAGTCGTTCATGGATTGCTCGAGGGCCTCCTGCTGCTGGGGTGTACCGTTCGCCGCGAAGTCCGCCGCCTTCCTCTTGAACGAGGCCAGGGTATGTCGCCGCTCCTTCAGCAGCGTGCCGAGTTCCTCCACCTGGTAGTCGGTCAAGCCGATCTGCGGCTGCATCTCCTTCAGCCATGCGTTCTCCCTGGCGACGGCTTCCGCCTCGGCCCGGCGCGCCCGTTCCTCACGCTGCTCGCGGGCGATCTCGTTCACCGTCTCCCGGACCTTCTCCTCGATCACCGCGTCCGCGACGAGGCTCGAAGAAGCGGCTCCATCCGGCCCGGCACCGGGGATCGTCACACCGGGCTCGGCGCCACTCCCCGGGCTCACTCCGGCGATCGCAGCTGATGCGGCGGCGGAGGGGCGGTCCGCCTCGGGCAGAGGCCGCGAGGCACGCTCCTCGAGGATTCCGGTGCGCAGGCTCTCGACCTCCGCACCGAGATCCTCCACCTTCGCCGTGAGTCGGGAATAGTCCTCGGAGCGCCCCGGCAGCGTGTTGTCAGCAGGGAAGAGCACCTGTCCGAAGACGGCTCCGAGCAGGGCGGCCCCGATGAAACCGATGGTCAGAAGCACAAGACGCATGGGAAGCCTCCTTCATTGGATCCATCAGTTTCGCGGAACAAGGTGCCTTCCGGCAATCAACTTTCCAACTTCGGGTGGAGAGCGCGGGGATTCTCGGGCATGATGGAGGCAGGCGGGAACGAGCAGGTCCGGCAGGGGGGTGGTACATGGGTGGTCTCTTCGGCGTTGCTTCCACCGCGGACTGCATCCGTGATCTCTATTTCGGCACCGACTATCACTCCCACCTGGGGACTTCGCGGGGGGGCATGGCCTGCCTGAGCCGGTCCGGCATCGTCCGGTCGATCCACGACATCACCAACACTCCGTTCCGGTCGAAGTTCGAAGCGGAGCTGACGCGGTTGCGGGGACGCACCGGCATCGGCGTCATCAGCGACACCGACGATCAGCCGGTCATCATCCGCTCGCACCTCGGCGTCTATGCCCTGGTGACCGTCGGCAAGATCAGCAACGCCGCCGAACTGGCGTCCGAAGCGTTCCTGAACGGCAAGACCCACTTTGCGGAACTGGGCGGCGGGGGGATCAACCCCACCGAACTCGTGGCCTCGCTGATCAGCCGCGAGTCCGATTTCGTGGAAGGAATCCGCAGTGCCCAGGCGCGGATCGAGGGATCCTGCTCGCTCCTGCTGCTGACCGACGACGGGATCTATGCGAGTCGAGACCGCCTGGGCCGGACCCCGATCGTCATCGGTCAACGTGAGGGTTCCTTCGCCGCTGCGTCGGAGTCCTGCTCCTTCCCCAACCTCGGCTACGAGGTCGTTCGTGAGCTTGGTCCGGGAGAAGTGGTGCGACTGACGCCGGAGGGGATCGACGTTCTTGCCCCTCCTGGCGACGAGATGCAGATCTGCTCCTTTCTCTGGGTCTACTACGGATACCCGGCCTCGACCTACGAGGGCGTCAACGTCGAGGTGGTTCGAAATCGTTGCGGGGCCGCGCTGGCTCGACGGGACGACGTGTCCCCGGATCTCGTGGCCGGGGTTCCGGACTCCGGTACCGCCCACGGGATCGGCTACGCCTCCGAGGCGGGAGTGCCGTTCCGGCGCCCCTTCGTGAAGTACACCCCCACGTGGGCGCGCAGCTTCATGCCCCAGGCACAGGAGATCCGGGACGTGGTGGCGCGCATGAAACTGATCCCCATCGCCGAACTGGTCCGCGGCAAGCGGATGCTTTTCTGCGAGGACTCCATCGTCCGCGGAACCCAGCTGAAAGACACGGTTCGGATGCTCTTCGCCGCAGGCGCGAAGGAGGTGCACATGCGCCCGGCCTGTCCGCCGCTGCTGCATTCGTGCAAGTTTCTGAACTTCTCCCGGTCGAAGTCCGAAATGGACCTGGCCGCGCGGCGGGCACTCCGCGAAGCGAGCGATGGCCCGGATGCACTGGCGGCCGGATCCCGACACGATTCTCCCGAGCACTCGGCCATGGTGGAGCGTATCCGTCGCCGCCTCGGCCTGACCACTCTCCGCTACCAGGTGCTTTCGGATATGGTGGAGGCGATCGGGCTGCCGAAGAGCGATCTCTGCACCTTCTGCTGGGACGGCTGTCAGTGCCCTTCTTGATGCTGCATCCTGATCACAGTTCAATGGGAGCATGAGCTCTCGTCCTCCCACTCCGGATTCGCCCCGAAGCGGCAGAATTCGACTCGAGGACGGCGCTCGCGTTGCGGTGGTGGGAGGGGGCCCGGCGGGTTCCTTCTTCTCGATTCTGCTTCTCCGTGAGGCGCGGAGCCTGGGCCGGAAGCTCGATGTCCGGATCATCGAGCGACGTGGCGGCCTGACCCTCGATGACCCCATCCGCCCCGGACGGCCCGCGACCGGCTGCAACTTCTGTGCGGGCGGCATCTCCCCCCGAATGAACGACATCCTCGCCAGTCTCGGGTTATCCCTCCCCGAGATTGTGGTGAAGAACACCGTCCACACCATCACGATCCAGTCTCACTGGAAGAACCTGGAACTGCGCGTGCCCGAAGGGCGGGAGATGTACTCGGTGTACCGGGGGGCGCGGCCGGCGGCCCGGTCCGACCGCAGCGCGAACTTCGATACTTTCCTGCTCGACGCGGCCCGGCAGGAGGGGGCCCGGATTGTCACCGCTGAGGCGGAAGGGGCGGCGCGGCAAAGCGACGGACGGCCTACGATCACCACGTTCGACTCGGTCACCGGGGAGCGGTCCGAGATGCCGGCGGACCTGCTCGTCTTCGCGGGAGGAGTGAACCGCGCACCGGGCACGGATCCCCGGACGAATCCTCTTGTGACGGATGCACGGAAGCTCATGCCCGGATTCGTCCCCCCGGCAGTCCGCCGGACCATGATCTTCGAACTCGAGATCACTCCGGATGCAGCCTCTTCCATGGACGGTGAGCTGACCTTCATCCTGTATGGGTCTCCGCGGCTCAAGCTCTCCATGGGCTCCATTCTCCCGAAGGGCAGATTCGCCACCGTCGTGCTGATCGGGCCTTCCATCGACGAGGGGGAGGATGCTCCGAGCATTGCCGAGGTGGTGGACGCGTTCCTCGAGCTGCCGCAGATCCGGCGGATCCTGCCCCATCGTCCCGCGAGGCAGGCTCCGAGTTGCATCTGCCGTCCGAATATGGTGGTTGGCACGGCGCGGAGCCCCATCGGAGACCGTGTGGTGGCCATCGGTGACCTGGCGACCTCGCGCCTCTACAAGGACGGCATCTACTCCGCCTACCTCACCGCGGAAGCCCTGGTCCGGACGGTCCTGCGACAAGGCGTTGATCAGCACAGCCTGAATCGCGGCTACCGGCCGGTGGTGCGGGAACTCCGCCGGGATCAGCGATACGGTCGGCTTGTCTTCCTGTTGAACAAGGTGCTCTTCCAGAACCCCGTGCTTTCCCGGGTGACCTATCAGGCGATCCTGCGGGAGCGCCGCCGGGAGCGTCGGGAGCGCCGGCCCCTCGAACGGGTGCTCTGGCGGATTGCCAGCGGTGACGACAGCTACGCGGCGATCCTCGGTGACATGTTCAATCCGATCACCTTGCTCCTGGTGTTGATCCGCGGAGTGTTCATCACGGTGCGCAACACGATCACCGAGTGGTTCCTCGGTCTCGACTGGTCCGGGATCGGGCGGCATCCCACCGGAGTCTACCGCGAGGACCTGAGTCGCAAGGTGGCGGAGGTGGCGGAGCGCACCGGCGTCACCCGGGGGACGCACCGCGACTTCCGCAGGATGTACACCATCCGATTGCGCTGCCGGCCGGAGCAGATCCTCGCGGAGCTCGGCAAGCTCGGAAGCCCGGACCGGGAGTTTCTCCGCCCGCGCTTCGTGAACGTCCGTCGGACGGAGGGTGGTCCGAACGAAGTCGGGAGCGTCGTCGAGTACCAGGTCCGCGCCCCCTTTGTCTCTCTCTCCCTTCGCCTGGTCGATATCGATCCACGCCGGTACATCGTCTACCGTGTCGAGAAGGGGTTTGCGCGGGGCGGTGTGCTGGCTTTCGACGTGAAGAAGGGGCGCCCCGGAATCTGCCACTTCTCCATCCTGGTTACGTTCAACTACTGGCTGGATAACGCCATGGCACGATGGATCTGGCGGTGGTTCTTCCCCACTTTCATCCATGATGTCATCTGGAACCACGCACTCTGCCGGTTGAAGGACATCGTGGAGCGACCGTGGCGCCGGGGG
Organism: Planctomycetota bacterium; assembly: GCA_024274785.1. Taxonomy (GTDB): domain Bacteria; phylum Planctomycetota; class JAJSAM01; order JAJSAM01; family JAJSAM01; genus JAJSAM01. Next base: position 11,743 of record JAJSAM010000026.1, read on the forward strand.
GAAGATGATCCCGGCTGAACCGAACCGGGCGGAGCGACTGATCATGACGCGGAGGACCCCATGAACGATGACCAGACTGCGGCGGGGCCGGCCGAGAATCTCGGCGAGCCGGCGATCAAAGTGCTGATGATGCCCCGGGACACCAACGTACACGGGACGATCTTCGGCGGGGTGCTGCTCTCCCACATCGACCAGGCCGGGGCGGTGCACGCCCGGCGGATGGGGCTCGATCGCGTCGTCACCGTCGCCATGGACGCGGTGGAGTTCAAGCTCCCGGTCTTCGTCGGCGATACCGTGAGCTTCTACGGCGAGACGGCGCGCATCGGGCGTACCTCGATCACCGTCCTGATCGACGTCTGGGCCCGCCGATTTACTCCGGAGCGTGAACGCGTGCACGTCACCACGGCCGAAATCGTCTTCGTCCACGTGGACGAGGACCGGAAACCGATCGGCATTGTCCGGGGTTCTGCCGCCAGCTCGGAATTCGACTGAGCGCGGGCCCCATCGCCCGGCAGTTCAGATCGAACGGGAGCCGGGTCAGCGCACCGCCTCCGGTCGAATCCGCCAGGTGGACGATCGCCTGCGCGGCCTGGGCCGCCGCGGTCGGGACGAGGTGAAGGCATCGGGGGAGCAATCCCCGTGGAAGCCGCCGATGGCCCATGGATCTCAACCGACGAGCAACGCAGCTCAAGGGGATGCAGCGGCCCTCGAATGCAGCAGTTATTTCCAGACGGGCCCAAAGGCCTCTTCGCAACGATCATGCCGCGGTATGGTCGGCCTGGACGCTCTCCGGGACGGTTACACCCTTTGAGGTTGGTCTCTGCATGATCGAAAAACGGGTCAAACGGCAGGTCATCGGGAAACCGCAACGCTTCTTCGCGGTGGTTCAGCCCGGATTCGAACCCGTCGCCCGGCGCGAACTCTCCTAACTGGGAATCGAGGGCGCCTTCGAGGATGAGACGGGGGGGATCGAGTTCACGAGTCGCGTCGATGGCTGCTACCGGGTCAACCTCGGCGCCCGCACGATCACGCGGATCCTGATGCGTCTCTTCGAAGTCAAAGCCACGAGCTTTCGCGAACTGCGGCGGAAGGTCGGGGCCCTGCCCTTCGAACTCTACATCGCCGACGGCGCCGACGTGGGCTTTCAGGTGAAGTGCTCGCGCTCGCGCCTCTCCCACGAGGGAGCGGTCGAGGAGCATCTGGGCCGGTCGATCGCCGCGCGACTCGGGATGTTCGGAGTCAAGGTGGAGTTTCCGGTTGCGGACGCCACCCAGACGGTTCACGTCCGGATCACCGACGATGTCTGCCGCTTCAGCCTCGACACCACCGGGACGCCGCTCTATCTCCGCGGGCGAAAGCCGAACGCCGCGTCCGCCACGCTTCGGGAGACGACCGCCGCGTCGATTCTCAAGGCCGCGGGCTGGCCCGGCTTCGACATCCTGATCGACCCCATGTGCGGGGCCGGGACGTTTACGCTCGAGGCGCTGGAAATGGCCTCTGGGCGCCTGCCGAATGTGGAGCGGGGCTTCCCGTTCACGGACTGGCCCGCGTTCCGTCCGAAGGCCTATGCTCATCTGAAGGAGAAGATGATCGAGGAAGCCGCCGCCGCCGGACGGAAGACCCGGGTTCTGGCGTTCGACCTCGACCCGGAAGCGGTCGAGACCACCCGGAGGAACCTCGCGGTCGCGGGTCTTCCAACCGATCACGTTTCGGTCGAGGCCGGAGACTTCACCGACCCCCTGACCCTTCCCGGCTTCGAGAGTATTCCTGCGAGTGCGCGCGCTCTGCTCGTCCTGAATCCGCCCTACGGCAAGCGCCTTGCGGGGGGCAACCCGAAACAGCTCTACCGCCGAATCGGCGAGGCCATCCGGAACCACTTCCACGGATCCTACGCGGTCATCGTGCCGGGCCTGGAGATCGAGAAGGCCCTGTCGGTGCCCCGGGACGGGAAGATCCTCTTTCAGAACGGCGGGCTGCGGGTGGCGGCGATCTTTCATGCGGAACCGGACGAGCAGGATGATCCTGAGCCCGGAGCGTGAGCCCTTCGAAACCGACCCGGACCTGGCGCGTCATGAATCTGACCCTCGGGCTGACCGAGCCGGAGGAGGAGCTTCGCGGACGCGCCGCCGCGGTGGTGGGGGTGCCCGCGCATCGCCTCCGTGGTTTTCGCATCGCGCGGAAGTCGGTGGACGCTCGCCGGCGCGGTTCGGAACGACGCCTGCGGTTCGTGGTGCACGCTGACTGTGTGCTCGATGCGGATTTCCGGAGCAGGCGCTTCCTGAAGGCGGTGAAGAGCGGCCGGATCACCGAGGTCGAGGAGAGCGGCAGCTTTCTCGTAGCGAAGGTCCGGGCCGGAGTGAGGAGCGCCCGGGTGGTCGTGGTCGGGGCCGGGCCGGCCGGGCTCTACGCCGCATTGGCGCTCGCGCGAAACGGTGTGCGAGTCACCGTCCTCGATCGCGGGGCCGGTCTTCTGGAACGAGGCCGTGACCTCGCGAAGTTCCTCCGCACGCGGGTGCCGGATCCGGAATCGAATCTTCTGTTCGGCGAGGGCGGGGCGGGGACCTATTCGGACGGGAAGATCTACACGCGGGTTTCGGATCCGCTGGAGGTGCCCTGCCTTGATGAGTTGGTGGCCTGCGGCGCCCCGCCGGAGATCCGCTACGACTCCCGCGCCCACATCGGCACCGACAAGCTGCACAAGATCCTGCCGCGCTTTCGCGAGCGGCTCAAGGAGTTGGGGGCCGAGCTTCTCTTCAGAACGAAGCTCGAGTCGCTGGTCGTTGATGCCGGGCCGCCCCGAAGTGTCGTCGCGGTCGGGACCTCCGCGGGAGAGATCCGGTGCGATGCGCTGTTCGTGGCGCTCGGGCACAGTGCCCGCGACAGCATCCGGATGTTCTTCGGGCATGGGGTGACGGTCGATCCGAAGCCGTTCCAGCTCGGGGTCCGGATCGAGCATCCCCAGGAGCTGATCGACCGTGGCCGCTACGGGGAGAGCCCGGAGGCGAAGCTCCTCGGTCCGGCTTCTTACAACCTCGTCTGCAAAGTCGGCGGCGGCGTTCCCTCCGCCTTCTCCTTCTGCATGTGCCCCGGTGGCAAGATCGTCGCGAGCGTCAATGAACCGGGAATGCTCTGCACGAACGGCATGAGTAATTCCATGCATTCGTTCCCGTATGCCAATGCGGCGCTGGTGACGACGCTGGGACCCGCGGAGTTCGGCCCGGGCCCGTTCGCCGGCGTCGATTTTCAGGAGCGCCTCGAGCGAGAGTTCTTCGAGGCCGGCGGCGCGGACTACACCGCCCCGGCCCAGCGGGCGAGCGACTTCCTGGCTGGCCGGGAGACCGGGGACCCGCCGGCCACGAGCTACTCCTTCGGCACGCACCCGGCGCGGATCGACGAACTCCTGCCAGGGCGGGTGCGGTCGGCGGTCGCCGCGGCGCTTGCGAAGTTCGATCGCCAGATCCCGGGCTTCGCCGGCCCGGAAGGACTGCTCGTCGGCATCGAGACGAGGAGCTCCGGCCCGCTTCGTCTGACGCGCGACCGGGACACCTGTGTGGCGGAGGGCTTCACCAACCTGTACCCGATCGGTGAAGGGGCGGGCTACGCGGGCGGCATCATGAGTGCGGCGATCGACGGGGCGAGGGCGGCGAAGCGGTTCCTGGCCTGACCCCTTTTCTGCGCCCGCGCGGGATGGCCGGGCGGGAGCGCAGCAACGAGGGCGATGAGGATGAAGCGTTTCGCTCCGTCACCAGATGACGTTTCGCGTTGAACCTCATCCGCCCGTGCCGGTTCTTCACCGGCGGGTCACCGGTTCGTGTCACTGGTGACTGGTATACTCGGGGTCGTCCAACAAAGAAAGGGAGAGCCATGGTTGTGACGATCCTGGAAAGACTGGAAGGGGTGTCAATCGGTGAACCTCTGCATGCCGGTAACCTGACGGTGCTGCCGCTGATGGGGGAGGAACCGCTCGCGATACCGTGGCTGAATTCCGAGGAGGCCCTGGATCTGAAGGGATTCGACGTCGGTGAGGTGAGCGAGTCCGGGGCGGTGAACACGCTGATCGTCACGAATCGCTGCAAGCTGCCCATCCTGTTGCTCGACGGGGAGGTCCTGCACGGAGGCAAGCAGAACCGCGTGATGAATACCTCGGTGCTCGTGGCGGCCGGGGCAACGATCACTATCCCCGTGAGTTGTGTCGAGCGGGGCCGGTGGTCGCACGGCCGGGCCCACCGATCCGCCGGATACAACGTTCCGTCGTCGATGCGCTCGAAGATGAAGAAGGAGATTCTGGCTTCGCTTCGTTGCCAGCGGGGGCACCGGTCCTCGCAGGGCGAAGTCTGGGCTTCAGTGGACCAGGTGCTTTCGGATGCCGGGTCTCACTCCAGCACCGACGATCTGTCACAGGCCTACGATGACCACGCGCACCAGGTCCTCGAGACCACGGACGCTCTCGAATTGCCCGAGGACGCCGTCGGGGCGCTCTTCGCCGTCGATGGCCGGTTTGTCGGTGGGGACATCTTTGACACCGCTTCGAGCTTTCGGAAGTTCCGGGCGCGCATCCTGCGTGGTGCGGCGATGGACGCCATCCGCTCCCGGGGACGGCTCGAGGGGGTGGCGCCCGTGAACCCGGAGAAGATCCTCAATGAGATTCATGGTCTCGCCGAGGCGCCCCCGGAGGAGTATGAATCACCCGGCTCGGGTCGGGAGGTGCGAAGCGAATCGGCGGGATTGCAGGCCAGCGCACTGGTGTTCGAGGAAGGGATGGTGCATCTGGGGTTGTTTGCGGCGCACTAGATCGCATTTCTCATGAGGGCACACGTTCTGAGGGGCGCCGTGCAAGCGTCGCTTGACCGGAGTTCGAGGAGTCCGCCCGGTTATGCCGCGTGGGACTTGTCGATCAGCGTGAGCAGTTCCGCCTCGTCGAACGGCTTCACCAGGAAACCGACCGCGCCCTGGCGGATGCCCCGTTCACAGTCGCCGGGCTGGACGAAGGCGGTGATGAAGATCACCTTGAGGGGAGATTTCGCCTCGCTCAGCCGGCGGTGCAGTTCAAAACCGTCCATGTCCGGCATGCGCAGGTCGAGGACGAGGATGCCCTCGGTCTCCGTCGGCACCGCATCGAGGAATTCGCGGGCGGAGGCGAAGTCCACGACATCGTGGCCGGCGGACGCCAGCAAACGACGGAGCGCCCGGCGTACCGAGCCATCGTCATCGACCAGAAAAACACGGGAGTCTCGAAGGTCCGCCATGGGAGCATTCTAGGTACTGGTTGCGGTTCGGGATACTGGACCAAGGTCCTACTCGGCGGGGGGGACTCCCGCCCGGCCCGCCAGGCGGACCAGTTCTGCCAGCGACTCCACGCCGGTCTTCTGCATGACCCGGCCACGGTGGACCTTCACCGTCTTCTCGGCGATGTCCATTCGCCTGGCGATCTGCTTGTTCAGGAGTCCCGCGATCACGTAACGCATCACCTCGTGCTCACGGGGCGTGAGGGTGACGAGGGCCTCGCGGGCGCGTCGCCATTCTCCCCTCCGGCCGGTCTCCTCGATACACCGGAGCATGGCCCGATCCACCGCGGAGAGGAGGTCCTGCTCGTCGAACGGCTTCTCGAGGAAGTCGACGGCTCCCTCCCGCATGGCCCTGACGCCCATTGGAATGTCGCCGTGCCCGGTGATGAATACCAGCGGCAGCGGATTGCCCCTCTCGGCGAGGCGCTGCTGCAACTCGATTCCGCTCAGGCCGGGCATCATCACGTCCGCCACCACGCAGCATGGCTGGCCCGGCCGGCTGTGCTCGCCATCGAGGAACGCCGCGGGAGTGGCGAAGCTCAGAACCTCGTATCCGGAGGATCGGAGGAGGCGACTCAGCCCCTTTCTGACGGAAGCGTCGTCATCGACGACCAGGACCAGCGGGGAAACACTCGTCATCGCTCCTCCGAACATGCTGGAAGCGTGATCACGACCCGGGCGCCGCCGTCCGGTAAGTTCCCGGCGCGGATCCTGCCGCCGTGGGACTCGGCGATGGCCCGGCTGATCGCCAGCCCCATGCCCATTCCCTCCTCCTTCGAGGTGGTGAATGGCTTGAAGACCTCGTCGACGTCTTCGTGCGCAAAGCCCGGTCCGGTGTCCTGAACGGCAATCTCCACGTCGCCGTTCACGCAGTGGGTCTCGATGGTGAGCCGTCTGCCGGGTCGATCGCCCATCGCTTCGAGCGCGTTCAGAATCAGGTTCAGCAGGGCCTGCTGCAACTGCACCGCGTTCGCCAGGACGAGGGGCAGGTCGGCGGGTAGCCGTCGCTCGACCGGAACGTCGCGAATCAGCAGGTTGCCGCGTGCGATCCGAAGGACACCTTCGATGAGTGGTGGGACGGCGAGAGGCTCGTGGGCCTGGCGGGTGCCGGGCTTCTTCGTGAGGTCCCGGAGCCTGAGGATGATGTCCCGGGCGCGCTGGTCGTCCTCGACGATGTCCTCGAGGGTTTCCCTGATTTCGGTGAGGTCGGGATCCTCGGCGGCGAGGAACCGGAGCGCCGCCTGGGAGTTGCTGAGGATGGCCGCCAGGGGTTGATTCAACTCGTGAGCCAGCGCCGCCGAGAATTCACCGAGCGTGGCGATGCGGGTGACATGGGCGAGCTCCGATTCGAGCCGCGCCGCATCCTCCTCCGCCTCGCGTCGTGCGGAAATATCCTGGACGATGCCGATTCCGCGGACCGCGCGTCCGTGTTCGTTGAATTCCACCTCCGCTTCTTCGCGTACCCAGCGGATCTCCTGGCCAACGCGGATGCGGTGCTCGATGTCGTAGCGAGCGCCGGCGAGGGCCGCCCTCCAACTCGAACTCACGAACTCCCGGTCTTCCTCATGCACGGTCTCGAGGAACGCTTCGTAGTTCAGTGGTGTGCTCCCGCCGACGCCGAAGATGCGATAGACCTGCTCGGACCAGTAGAGTTTGCCGACCGTCAGGTCCAACTCCCAGCTACCCACCCGCGCGACCTCCTGCGCGTGTTTCAGGTGGGCTTCGTTCCGCTCGAGGGCCTCCTCTGCCAGCTTCTGCTCCGTGATGTCCCGGTTGCTGCCTCGTTTGCCGAGATACTCGCCGGAATCCGTGAAGATCGGCTGGCAGACCTGCTCGATCCAGCGCACCTCTCCGTCCCTCGTGCGAATCCGGAACCTCAATTCCCCCTGCTCGCGCGTCTTGTGGGCTGTCTGTTGGTGCAATCGGTAAGCCTTGAGATCATCCTCGTGCGTGATCCGGTCGAGCAGGTCGGCATCGGCCGAGAACTCCTCCGGTCCGTATCCGGTGATCCGCCGGCAGGACGGCGAAGCATAGATGAGCTTCCCGTCGGGATCCTCCCAGAACGCCCAGTCCCAGGTATGCTCGGCAATGATCCGGAGCCGCTCGGCGAGTTCGGTCTTCTCCGCCGTAACCCGCCTCCGGCCGGATTGCAGGCCAACGACGGCCAGTCCGATCAGCCCGGCGACGAAGGTGATCACCATCGAATGGAGCAGCGCCCCGTGCCAGCTGAAGGGAATGCGGGGAGCGCCGAGGAGCAGGTGGGGGAAGTCCAGAATCTCGTCGAGCCAGACGAGGAGCAGGAGGACCACATACCCGATCCCCACGAGGAGAAGGACCGGGCTCTGTACCGGTTGATCAGTCTCGCGAGCCCCACTCATACGATGCTCCAGATCAAGCGGATGCCCACCCCCGTCTCATGGTTCTCCATGAAGGCGCTGATGTCAACATCATCATTGGGTCTTGCCGTCTCCCGGTAACAGGAACCGGTGTCAACGTTATGGGACCAAGGTCCCATTTTCAGAAAGTGATCGAGGCTATACGCTCGATCACGAACATCGTGTGGATTGTCGGATGTTCAAGCCGGGATCCGTGGGGGCCCGAAGAAAGGGACGAAAACCATGCCAGTAGCGATCAATGAGCCGATTGTCGACCAACTGGGGGAGCTGATCCGCCTGGAGTACATGGGAGAGAAGCTCCTGGAGCGGGCCTCCAGGTATCTCGAGGACCCGAGAGAGGTCGCCCACCTCTGGGCCCTGGCCACTGAATACCGTGACCATGCCCGGATCCTGCGCCGTCATCGCCGCGAAATCGACAAGGCCGCATTGGAGATCGAGTACCCGCGCTGGGCCCGAGGCAAGGGGCCGAGCCCGGAGGAGGCCTTGCTCGAGGTAGCCGGGATCACGCGGAAGCTCGCTGGTGAGTACCGCTCCACGGTCTCCCTGCACGACAATGCCTACCTGAAGAAGTACCTGACTATCCTGGCTGCCGAGCACGACAGTGTTGCCACGCTGCTTCAGTGCCTGGTGAACGGAAAAGCGATCTTCTTCGAACTCGAAGAACCCGTCAGCTGAAAGCACTGCCGATCCGAGGGCCCGCCGCCGATGCCGCGGGCCCTCGTTGATTCGGGGCTCTCTCCGTCGCCGGCGTCCGGTTCTGAATGCGCTCGCCTGTGGTCATGCGCGGACGAGACGAAGCTCGTTCCTCCGATGTGGGGTTCGTCACTACGACGGTCTGCAATACGTTCGCTACCCCTGGAGCCGGCCGATCTTCCGCATCAATGCGCCATCCGGGATCGCATACGGTCGGAACTTCTCGAAGGTCCCCTGGCTCTCCATCGCCAACAGTGCATTGGTCAGTCCCAGCCGGTTCGCGGCCGAGGACTCGATCAGCTCCGAGGAGTCCGCCGCGCTCATCTGGAAGAGCACGCGCACATCGAATTCCCGGAGGGCCTTGCGGCTCAGCGTCCGTTGGAGGTTCGGGACGGTGTCGCACCAGATGAGGGTGTGGATGTTCTGGGGAGGGCCGTCGGTGAGGATGGTGGCAAACAGCTCGCCGCTCGATTCCGGCTGGTCGTCGCCGAAGGGCGAGGCGAATTCGTCTTCCCGGCGAAGCATCCGCAGTCGCTGGAGTCCGAAGGCGAAGACGTAGACCGGAGCACGGTCCTCTGCACCCTCCTCGCGCGCGATGAGGATTTCCGAGACCACCTTGACGGCGTCCGCGGCGGTGCGGAGGTCGTAACGGCCAACCTTGTGGGGGACGGCGGTGATCAGGTTCTCGAAGTGACCGGTGTACTCGGGTTCGTGGCCGCCTCCATCGAGAATGAACACCTTCAGGTCATTCGGTTCGTGCTGGGCGGCGAGGCTCAGGATGGACGAAGCCATCATCGCGAAGGCGGCTTCCCGGCGCTGTCCCACCACCAGCAGGTTGCTTCCGCTGGCCGGCAGAAAGCGCACTTCGGTGTGACCCTTGATCGCGTTCGGCTCCCCGAGCCAGGCGCGGTCATCGCCTTCCGACTTCCTCTCGCCCGATGCCACGATCTCCATGAGCTCCGGGTTGGCCTCGATCTCCGCGGGCTGGTTCCCCTCGAAGACGACGAGGGGCCGCGGGACGGCCGGGGGATGGGCAGCGGCTCTCTTCGCGAGCGCTTTCAGGCTCGCCCGCTGCTCCGCTTCCGAGACCCACACCACCTGGAACGGGTTGTTTCCCTCGACCAGGCCGGACTTGTCGTTGTAGATGGCTTCGCCGGGGCGGTTCAGAAGGCGCGCCACCCCGTTGTCCTCGGAGAGAATCAGGTAGGAGTCGGACTCGTTGCACTGCAGCGCGATGCGGACGCCCATCTGACCGAGGGTTCCCCGCGCCAGCGTGTAGATACCGGATAGCGTCTGTGATCCGAGGACCACGTGAATGCCGAACGCGCGACCCTGCCGGACGAAGCGGTCGAGCATCAGCGCGGCGTTGTGCGCCACCGCGTCGTCGTCGGTGAAGAACTCCTGGAACTCGTCGATCATCAGGAGGGCGCGGGGCATGTCGACGTCGGGTGCGCTGCGCCGGAACGCCGCGAGATCCTGGGCGCCGACTCCGCGGAAGAGGTCGCCGCGACGACCCAGTTCCTCGTCGATCGCCCGGAGCACGGAGAGCCCGAACTCCCGATCGCTCTCGATCGCGACGACCCGGGCGTGCGGCAACGCTTCGGTGGCGTAGGGCTTGAACTCGACGCCCTTCTTGAAGTCGATCAGGTAGAACTCGATCTCTTCCGGCGGAAACCAGAGCGACATGTTCGTGATCATCACGTGGAACAGGGTCGACTTGCCGGATCCGGTACGCCCGGCGATCAACGCGTGCTGGGCGGTACCCCGGCCCAGGTCCAGGTACTGCAGGCGTTCCGCCCCGGTTCGACCGACGGGTACGCGAATGCCTTTGTCGGCCCTGGCCGACCAGGTCTCCTCATCGTTTGGAGTGATGGCCGAGAACGGCAGCTCGATGTGTGCGGCCTCGACGGAGAGGCGCCCGACACGATCGAGCAGGGCCGCGGTCATTTCCGGTGGGGGAGGCAATTCCGGCAGAAACTCACCCTGTTCCAGCCGGTCACCGATCAGGCGGCAGATCCCCTCCTGAAAGCGCAAGGCGGGACCGTTCCGGGTGAGGAGTCCGAGGTCCACCGGAGGTGGGACCGGTGAGCGGATGTCGTGGGCGATCAGCGTGTAAACGCCACAGCGCGGTCCGCTGCTGACGATGCTGGCCAGGCGCTCCGCGGACAGTTCGTTCATAGCCGCCGGGAAGTCGGCGATGACCAGGAAGTGGTAGGGCTCCTGCAACTCGCCGGCTTCCTCATTGTACTCCGCAATCGAATTGTACTTGTTGCGCAGGTATTTCTGGATGACCTTCTCGATGTGCTCGGTGAGGTCGGCCAGCCTGGATTCGAAATGCCGGGTCTCGGTCCAGATCCGGCCGCTGACCAGGTCTTCATCGTGATCGGCCAGGTGCATGAGAGCGGAGAAGCTCTGGCCGAGCCCCACCGGGTCGAGCAGCGTGAGCCTGACCTTGCCGGGCGGGAACGCCGACAGCGTGCGAAGCACCGCGTTCACCAGGATGGCGAGCGCCCGGGGCCGGTCTTCCGGAGTGTGCTGGACCAGCAGGGATCCGTGTTCCGGGAACGTGGCCGCGACCGGCAGTTCGATTTCACGCGATGCGGAGTCATCTTCGGCCTCCGGCCCGAGCAAGCCGTCCATCGTTACCCGGAGCCGGCCTAAGGGCACGTATCCGGGAAACTGACCGGGAAGTTCGAGACCGAGCGGATCGATCATCTTCCAGTTCCGGTGCCGGCGGTCGGCATCCTCGGTCAAGGCGGTGGTGAAGCGCGTGAATTCGGCCAACGCCGTCGCCCGCCTGATCCGGCTCTCCGCGGAGACCCTCTCGTTGGCGGCTTCGGCGTCCTTGAGCCTGTCCTGCTTCGATGCTCGCTCCCGACCGAGGGACTCTTCGTACTCGGCCTTGATGGCCCGTCGCTCCTCCGCCTCCTTCAGGTCCAGGCTCTCGACCTGTGCGGCGTGCCGGGCGACGATCTTCCCCGCCGCTCGGGCGGCTCGTTCATCGAGGGCGTTCAGCCTCTGACGGACCGGGGCCGATCGGGCCAGACCTTCGGAGCGGAGTCGGGATTCCTCCTTCTGGAGTCGCCGGGAGTGCTCCTCGGCGCTCTTTGCGAAGAGAGTGTCGAGGTCCATCTGAGCGGCCTCCGCGTGTCGTTCGTAACGCCTTGCGACCGTCCACGTTCGCTCGTAGAGGCTGCTGATGACCCGGCGCTGGCGCCCCCGGGCCAGGCGCGAGGCGAGGTAGAGCAGCAAGGTCACGGCGGTGAGTCCCGCGAGTAACGGCGCGACGCGGGGCGGCTCCACTCCGGCGCGGATCGCGACTCCGGCGGAGCCGAATCCGACGATGATCAGCAGAACCTGGTAGAAGAGGAATCGGCCGGTACGGGTCAGGCCGGCCGCCCACCAATGAGCCGCACGTTTCGTCTCCGCCCGGATGACCCGGAAGCTGGCTTCGGTTTCGTTCGCCAGCTTATCCGCGGTCGCGTCGGGATCGATGGCCACGGAGACAATTCCGGGTTCGAGGACCGCGACTCCGTGACGCTCGGCGATCCTCGCCAGGACGGCCTCGGTGTTCTCGTGCTCCGCCTGGACCTCGGTGCGGAGTTCCGCCCAGCGAGTCAGCCTTCTGCCGCGAGGCTCGCGTTCCCTTCGTGCCTCGTCGGTCAACCGGTCGCGGACCGCGGCGAACTCCGCGTCCGTGCGCCGGCGCTCGGCCTGCAGCGCCTCGCTCAAGGCCTCCCTCATCCGCTGCACGGTCTCGATGATCCGCTTCTTGCGATCCTCACGCCTGGCCTTCAGTCGGCGGCGTTCCTGAAAGCCCCGCTCGCCGGCCGCGTCCAGCCTGGCCCGGTAACGGTCCCTCTCCTTTTCCTGCCCGCGCTTCAGGTCGCCTTCTTCGGAACCGAGGGCGCGGCGATAGGCCGCTTCGCTCTCCGCCTGGCGGTCGCGCACCTCGGTGAGTTCGAGGGAGACGGCCCGGACGCGATCGGCGATCTCGACCACATCGGGCCGGGGAGGGGGCTGGTCGTCACGACCGTTCACATTCATTTGCATTCGCGTACCACCCGCCGCAGGAGGAGGGTCAGTTCCGAAATCGAACCCGTGGCGATGCGGCCGGCCGGCTGGATCTCGGCGATGAAGTCCTCTTCGAAGTGAAGTCGAGCGTCGTCGTGCCAATCGGCCCCGGCAATCTGCCAGTCCCTCTCGAGGTCGTTCAGGGCACCCATCAGCATCTGTTCCGCCTGACTGATCCTAGGCATTCCCGCCCTCCTTCTTCGCGGGGCCGGCAACGCCCGCGCCTCGTCCTGCCGAAGATGGGCGGAGGTATTCCTCGAGCCGGTCCATCATGTGATCCAGGCGCGCCACCGCCCTCGGGGTCAATTCGTCGAGCAGGGTCTGGAAGCGGCGCGTGGGAGGCATGAGTTTCTCGATCTGCATGTCGAGGGTCATCGTCCACTTCTCGACGATCTGGATCTTTCGCTCCGCCTCTTCCTTCATGCGCTTCGCCTTTTCGTAGGCCTTGCGCTCATCCACGTAGCTCGGCTTGCCCATGCGGGGGTCGCCGTGCCGGGCCATGATGTACTCCCGCCACATGTCCTTCATGTGATCGTGGCGTCTGCGGAGCTGGAGTTTCCAGTGGGGCAGCTGTTCGCGCTGGAGCCACTCTTCCACGGATCGGAGGTCGCCCTGGATCAGCTCCACCGCGCGGCGCGCGGCCTTGTCGAACTCCAGGTACCGGTGCCGGAATCGCTTGAGCGATTCCGGCGAGCGGATGTCCGCCGAGCCCCGGCCCAAGACTACCTCTGCTCCAGGTAGCGGCGGATGGCTTCCGCCTTTCGCAGCAGGATCGGCACCTGCTCATCAGCGGCGGTTACAAATTTCGATACGACGCTGATCATGTGCTGGAACTCCCCCGCGAATTTGGCGTGCTCCTGGTCCTGCCAGGTTTCGCCGAGCTTGTTGAAGTGGCGGTGGATTCCGGCCACCTGCACCTGCACCTCACTGTTGAACCTTTTCAGCTCGATGGCGAAACGGTGCAGGTCTTCCGGGTCGACGATCGCCTGGGGCATCATCTCCTCCTTGCTGTCGGGAGTGTGGAACTGGCGTCATTGTACGGGACATGCCGCACAACGTGTGATGGTGCCCGGAAACTGGAACGTGCATGACGGACCAGCCGCCACCACGGACGGCCTGGCGCCGACCCCGCCGCGCTGATTTGAACCCCTTTGAATCGACAAGAGCCCCGCGGCTCGGCCGCGGGGCTCTTGTGGGCTTGGCTTCGAACTACGAAATCTTGCGGACGTTCGTCGCCTTCGGGCCCTTCGGACCCTGGGTCGTCTCGAACTCTACCCGCTCACCTTCGGCCAGGGTCTTGAACCCCTGCATCTGGATTTCGGTGTGGTGGACGAAGACATCCTGACCACCGTCCTGCTGGAGAAAACCGTAACCCTTCGCGTCGTCGAACCACTTCACGGTCCCTTGAGGCATGACTGTTACTTCCTCTTCTTGCTACTTTGTTCTCGACGCCCTTCCGAGGGGAACAGACCGACCCGGAACGTGTGAGCGTCCTTCGATTTGACCGGGGATGCGGTGAGACCAGGTACCTCTGGCACGTCCACGAAAACCCAAGCCAGCCTGCGAAACTAGCAGGAATCTTCCCGTTGACCAGAAACTTAGGGGCTTCCACGGTTCTGGCATTGGAAATCTTCGCAGCACTCGCAGATTCTCCGTGACGTTCCCGGACTGCCGGCACGGTCGACACGGAGGTCGATCCTCCAATGCTGCAGGGCTGCGCTGTGGAAAGCAGGTCGGGAGACGTGGTGCGGTTACCGGCGCCGGTGAACGCAGCCCCATCTCGCCATGTATGCGGCCGGTCTTCGCCCACTCCCTCTCGAACCAGGCGCGGTGGTTCTCGTCGCTGTAGATGCACATCAGATGGAGCGACATGTAGTTCTTTCGCGAGGCCGGTCCCGCGAACGGCAGCGGCTGTTTCGGATCGCAGTGATAGCCGTCGGGATAGACGCGGTGGGGGACGAACCAGCCGATCATTCCGTAGTGGATGCCTTCCCGGTAGCCCTTCGGCAGGCCCTTGTTCACGGCCGTGCGGGTCCTGCGCAACGCCTTGCGGCGGCCCTCCGGCAGGCTGTCCAGGCACTCTTTCGGTGTGCTCGGGGTTTCGGGCATCGGTGGATTCTTCTGGTTTCTAGAACTCAATCTCCCCGACGACGAAGATCTCTTTCCGGTCCTTGAGCCGGAGCGTCATGGACCGGACCTTCTGGTTCGGCTTTCCGTAGTTCGTGTAGACATCGACCTGCAGGGTCACCGCGCCGATCATCTCGGCCGCGCTGCTGCCGTAGAACTTCGTCTTGATGATGTAGCGGCCGTTCATGGCTTTCCGGATCAGGTACTCCTCCGGACCGTAGCCCTGCGTGAAGTCGCGGGAGACCAGCCCTCCGATCGTCGTCCGGTTGTGGCCGTAGTACGCCTCCTCGTCAGACGGTTCGATTACGTGGAGGTCCATGTCGGTCAGGTCCGCATCCCAGGTCATGACGATGCGGATATCGAGCGGCAGAGGTTTGATGAGCCGCGGGTCGACCGGGATGTCCTTCACGCCGGCGGCCCTGGCCCTCGGGATGACCTGGTTCAGCTCCCCGAGGGTCAGCAGTTCGATCTCATCGAAGCGATCCCATTCGCCGAGCACCACCCGGTAGAGCAGGTCCACCGCGCGGGCGAGCGTGTCTTTCGTTCCGATCTTCGCGAGCACCAGGCCGAGGTCGCGGTAGGACTGCGGCTCGTCCGGGCGCAGCCTGAGCGCCTGCTCGAACATCAGGACGGCGAGGTCGAGGTGGCCGAGTTGGTCGAGACGGTGGCCGAGGATCCGCAACAGCGAGGCGTTCTCGAGTTCCATCTCCGCGATGTTGCTGAGGATCTGCAGGCCGAGTTGCTCCTCCTCTTTCCGAAGGAAGAAGTCGGCACAATCGAGGAAGAAGGCCGGGGAATTCCGGTACTGCTTTCGCTTTGCCAGGTAGACGGCGAAGCGCTGCTCCTTCGGCGCGGCTTTCAGCGCCTCGAGGTACGGCGTGTCCGGGTCCCATTTCTCGAGGACGATGGCAGGCTCGGCGGCCGGCTCCCTGCCCGCCTGACGCTTCGTTTCGTCGTCGCCGAAGTCCAGGCCCTCCCCATCCTCATCACTGTTTTCTCCAGCGGGAGCCGAATCGGTTGATGGCGCGGGTGCCGCGGGCGATGAGGGCCTGCGGCCGGGTGCCGCGCCGGCGGACGGACTGCCGCTCTTCGACCTGGTGGCGCGAAAGCGGAATCCCTCGGGGTACGCGAACTTCGTCTCCCACCACTTGACGCGCGCCCGCCACAATTCGACGATCCGCTCGAGCTTGTTCCGATCGTACTCTTCGACTTCCCGGCGGCGGTTCTCCACGATGTCGATGTAATCGTTGCGCATGTCCGGCAGGGTCTTGGGCGGCAGGATCCCGTGTTCGACGTACTGTTCGAGGGTATCGAGGACGATCAGGGAGGTGTAGGGCGTGACCAGGCCGTGCTCCCGGCCGAGTCGGGTGATCCCGGTCTCGTTCTTCTTCTGGGCCATCAGGAGGTCGGCGAGCTTTCGCTGCGCCCAGAAGCGCCGCAGCAGGTCGCCTTCCACCGCATTGCTCCTCTTCACGGTGAGAATCCTGCGGTCGCTTTCGCGGCCCGTTCCGAAACGGAGGGTCACCTCGGCCTCGTCCGCCTTCAGGATGCCGGTCAGGATGAACCGGCCGTCCACGGGTTCCGGCACGTTCGGATATGTCTCGGCGATTTCGGCACCCTTCGCCGCCGCGCTGAGGAAGGAATACGCCGGGCGGCCGATGCCGGCCACCGCGGCTTCGGTGGTCATCCGCTTCAGGTTCAGATACCGGCCACCGCTCCGGCGGGCAAGGGACTTCATCCAGGCCGGGTCCGCCGCGGTGGAAGAATTGATGACGTAGACCGGGGCGGGCCACCGGGTGAAAACCGGCGTGTCTCCGAAGTTCACGATGCCGTCGGTGAACAGGAGGATCAGGTCCGCGGCGAGATCGTGCTTCGATTCCGCGAGCCCGACCGTTCGCGTGCCGCCGTCGTAGGCCAGATCGCGAAGCCCGGTCAGCAGCTCCTCGAGGTTGCCCTGGTCGAGGGTGTAGGCGCCTTTTCCATCGACTCGATTCCGGAAGACCTCGACCTGGACCTGAATGGACGGGGTCCTCGTGAGCACGTCCTCGAGGTAGCTTTCAAGGAACGCCAACTCACGGGCGTGGTCGGCCGTGGCGCGGGAAGCGGAGGCGTCCCAGAGGATGGTCAGGCGCTCCGGCACGATCGCGGGCACCTGCTTTGGCGCAACGACTCTCTCGGTCACCAGGAACCGGACCACCCCGCGGTCGTCCCGCTCCACCACCACCGGATGCTCCGTTGTCGGCGGCAGTGTGATGGACAAATCGCTGTTCAGCACGGCGTTTTCGATGGTCGTCTCCGCCCGGTAGCCCTCCCGCCAGCCGGCGAACGCGAAGTCCGGCAGGCCCTGTCCGGAGAGGATCGGCTCGACCGCCGACTTGACCACCTCGACCCGCAGGTTGAACTCGCGGACCGACTGGCTGAAGTTCAGCGGAAGCCGGTAGACCGCCCCGTCCTGCGTATCGACGACCTCGGAGACGTAGCCCACCGTGATCGTCCGGGTTCCCCTTGCCGGGAGGGGGAACACGCGGGTCTTGAAACTGTTCCCCCGGGTCCACGCGACGATCCCGGGATCGACTCCCTTGCGAACCTCCTTCTCGAAGGTCTGCCGGGCCTTCAGCTTCGTCACCGCGACGCCGTCAACCATCACCCCGTTGATGTCGAGCGCATAGCTGCTCACCGTGGCGCCCTCGGGGAGCGGGAAGTAGAGATCGCCCGAGAGATCCCGATCGTGCGGGTTCCGGAAGGTCAGGGTCATGCGGGTCTCGGCGATGGCCCCGAGGATGCGGACGCTCGTCGTGACTTTTTCCACCATGATCGGTATCGCCTTCTCGTCGACCTTGACCACCAGAACCGGTGGTGGGGAAGTCTGCGGTGGCGACTTCTGCGCAAGAGCATCGGCAGACAGGGCGAGCAGGAGGATGGTGGCGATCATCGTTGTTTTCATCAGCGTCCCTTCCGAGTCCGCGGGGTATTCAGCAGAGACTGCGCCGCGGCCGTTCTGGATGAATGTACGCGAGACCGGGGTGGGTGGTTCCTGTCGAACTTGCGATGAGCGGGCGGCGGGCCGCCGGGATCAGGCCGGGGACTCATGGTGGCTCTCGCCCTCGATGGCCTGAACGATCCGGCGGTGCAGGGGAACGTCGGTCAGCATGGCGCTCCGGTGTTCGACGGGGGCGCTCGTCTGGAGGTCTTGCAGCAGGCGCCAGGCTTCCTCGAGATGAGCGCGATCACGGGTCAACTCGAACATCCGGTATCGGGCCGCCATTCTCTCGGTCCTGGGCAGGCGGGCTTCGTGACGGCGGAGTGCCTCGCGGGCCGGTTCCGAGCGATCTCACAATCCGGTAGCAGCCGAGCGTCCGTCCTTCCATGGGGACCAGTGAACCGTCCGGGCGAGGATGAGGCAAGACCCGGTTTCAGCCGGCGCGCCTGCGCCAGGACGATGGCCCGGGCTGCCCGCTACTTGAACGCGGTGCTCATGCCCTCCGCCAGTTCGAGGCACAGCGCCCCGAGCGATGTCGAGACGACCCGGCCGCCGATCTTTTCCCACTGTCCGACAGGCGGCCATGAGCCCATCGCATCGGGACGGTCCTCCTGGTTCGCGAGGAGCGCCGTCCGCAGGGTCTTCCGCCACGGCGACCACTCCGAGCCCCGCTTCTTCGCGGTTGCCAGGGTGCCGAAGTACCAGTAGTAGAGATTGACCCCCCCGGCCCGGCCCGCGGGGGGAGGGGTGGGCGGCCAGACGGGGCGATGGGCGGCGAGAATCCGGAAGCCTCCCCGGAGCACGGGATCCGAAGAGGGGCGTCCCAGCAGGATGTTCATGATCAGGCCGGTCGCGGTCATGGCCGGGGAACCACGGCCCCGGCGGTTGTAGCCGACGCGGTACGTGTGGTTCTCCGTCATGGATGAAAGCCATCGGCGGACTCCGCTCCGCGTGGCCGGATTGACGGAGATACCCGCCCGCTTCGCCGCGAAAAGCGCGAGAACCTGCCAGCCGGTTACCGAGGTGTCGCTGCTCCGCCGATCCGGCTGATACCGCCAGCCGGCATACGACGTCTGGGCCCGTTCGATGAAGCGGACGCCCCTTTCGATCACCCTTTTCAGAAACGGAGACCGGGACTGCCGGTAAAGCTCCGAGATGCCGAGCACCGCCATGGCCTGGCCGTACATCCGGCGATCTTCGCTGCTGACCCGCTCCCCATGAAAGGAGCCGTCGGGTCCGCAGCGGCCCACCAGGAACTTCGCAGCGCTGCGCACGGTCTGCTGGAACTCACCCTCACGATGCGTGTGGCCCGCTCCGGTGAACGCGAGGGTCGCCAGGCCGGTCAGTGCGATACGGTACTGTCGCCGGCCCTCGCCTGTGCAGGTCGTGCAGCGCTCGAGCGAGGAGATCCCTCCCCAGGAGCCATCCTCGTCCTGGTGCCGGCGGAGCCAGTCGAGCGCCAGCCAGAGCGGTCGCGATTCGCCTCGCTTCGAGTTTGCCGGCCGGGTGCCATTTGCACCTCTGCCGGGAATCCCCCCACCGGAAAGTTCTCCCGGACCGAGGCCGACCGCCCCGACCGGGTCACCGCCGGCGTTTCCCGGAAGCCCCTGATCCGGCGCATCGTCGATACCCGGACCGTTGGTGAACCCGGCGGGGACCTCGTCCTCGGCCATCGATGGCATCTCGTTCTCGTCAGGCGGTGCTTCGCTCGGCACCGGGGTTTCGTCCTGCGGCCGGAGGGGCATCACCGTCGGAAGGCTGCTCGGTGCTTCCATCGTCACCTCGGTCACGCGGCCCCCCGGCGCGGGCACCAGCCCGGAGGCGATGTAGGAGAACAGGCCGAGGATCACCACGAGGTGGAGGAGGATGGAGAAGAACATCGCCCCCCGGGATCCGCCCCGGGGCCGGCGTCGCCGCGGCTGCTTTGCTTTCGCCCCGGGGGATGCCGCCGCGGGCGCATCGCCTGGCGGGGTCGTGGCGGGCCGCTTCGGGGTGGGGTCCGGACAGAGCCGCAGCGGTGGATCGATGTCCTCCGGACGGAGGGGACCGCCGTGCATGGTCAGGGTTGCGGTCAGGGGATCGACCATCCCGGAAAGTGCCGGATTCTCCTCGGAGGTCCGCAGATTCTGGAGCGGACCGGTTGTGCCGGGGAGCGCGGCAATCAGACGCTCGCCCGGGCCGAACATCACCTCAACCGGACCTTCTTGCAGGTCGACTTTCACCCGGTCCGCAACGGCCCGTCCGCCGACCCGGACATCGCGCCCGGCCAGGTTCTCGATGAACAGGCGCCCGTCGCCCACGTTGAGGAAGCGGACATGTTCGGGCGCGAGCGCCGAAACCAGCTCGTCGCGGAGCAGCCGCCCCTCGAGCCGGGCGAAGTTCCGGCACCGGGTGACCGGGCACGTGGCGAGAGAGGAACGGCCCGCCGTGGCCGAAGTTCCGGCCGGGACGGTATAGCGTTCACCGTTATAGAGGCCCCCCAGGCCGAGGAGTTCGAGGGGCTCAGGTGTCGAGATGGGATCCGCCATGCCCGAACAATTCTACACGGCCCAGGCCCTGCCGGGGTTGCGCCCCGCAAACTGTTTGATCGCCACCACCGCGATGGTCAGGAGCAGGAAGGCCGCGGTGACCGGCGTGAGGATCGTGACCGCCTTGCCGGTGGCGACCGGCATGTGGGGGGCGGAACGCGTCGGATTCCGCTTGCGCGAACGGCCAACTCACCTGGTTCGACAGCGTGGTGATGATCGGCGTGAAAAGCCGTCTACCGCCGTTCCGACTTCGGCTGGATCGATTTCAGGAGGCTCTCCACCTCCTTGGTGATGCGCTTGTTTTTTGCCGCGGTGGTGTTCATGATGATGATCATCATGTACGTCTTGTCCTTGTACTTCCAGTAGTACGCGGTCTTGCGGCGGGCCATGTTGCCACCGGGCTGACCGGTGATGGCATAGCGGTAGGCCTTCCAGCGCTTCCTGCCGAGCGGGACCTTCCTCGGCTTCTCGATGTCCTTGGCGCCCTCGTAGTATTTCTTGTCCCCCTCGAAGTGCTTGCTGCAGAGAACCTTGTAGTTGGCGGCGCCGATGCTGCTGCCGTCCTTGAAGGTCAGCTTCAGGTTGTGGGCAAATCCCTGGACCTGTATGTAGAAGTCGAACGGGCTCTCGGATTTCGGAAGCTTGAACTCGAGCTTCAGGAGCACATTCGCCTTCTCCTGTTCGTCGGTGTAGTTCCGATTCTGCTTCCACCATCGCCCGTCTTCCGTCTTCATGGTGATGCGGTAGTCTTTGAAGGAGAACGTCGCCGGCCTGGGCTCGTCCGCGGGCGCCTCCTCCTCGGCGCCGGGTTCGTCGAAAGCGCTGCCGCCTCCGTCATCATCGTCGGCGAACAGGCCTGGAGCGCCACAGAGGGCGTAGAGCAGGAGGAGGAGAGTCGAGATCAGGGACAGGGTCTTCATGGCCAGCTCCATTCGGACATCAGCACCGGTGACGGCGGTCCGTGCGACACACACCAACCCCGAGTGTAGGCGCCATTCGCGGGACAGTCAAAAGGCGACGCCCCGTGTTTCGGATCTTCTCCCGGATTCTCCGTCCCCCGGTGACCGGTATCGCGTGTAGAATCCCGGTTCCGATTTCGAAACCGTGACCCCGGAGTCCATCATGCGTTCCCTCTTGCTCGCCGTCCTTGCGCTGGTCGTGCTCTCGACGCCTCTCCTCGCACAGGAGGGAGGACAGGAACATCCGAAGCATCCGCTGTTCAGCCCCGACGAATTGAAGGTGCTCACCGAGACCGCCAAGGCTTATGGCGAGGCGTTCAGCTTCAAGAACTATTCGGATGCCCTCGCGCCCTTGCGGAAGGAACTCGAGGTGCTGCTCTCGGTTTACGAGCGCTTGAAGGCCGGCGAATTCGACCTCGGCGACAATCTCGAGATGTGGACGATGCTGATCCAGGTGGGGCGGCCGGGGCAGGTTCCCGGGATCTCCAGCAACTACTACAACCAGGCCTGCTGCCTCTCCATGCTGGGCCAGGCCGACGAGGCGCTCGCGGCGCTCACGAAGGCGTTTCAGTTCAACTACCTCGATCTCGACCACATGAAGATGGACACCGACCTCGACCCGATCCGCAACGACCCGAGGTACAAGGCCCTGATCGACGCCGTCAACTACAACGACCATTTCGTGGTGTATGCACCGGACGGGCTCCCGGAGGGGCCGGCGCCGCTGATCGTCATCCTGCACGGTCGGGGCGGCAACGAGGAGAAGGTGCTCGAGGCCTACCAGGGCGTCGCCGATACGCTGAAGGCCGTGCTGGTCGCTCCGCGCGGCCCGCTGACCGGAGGCTTCGACCGCTACTCCTGGCAGCGCAATACCGAGGACGAGGCCGCCATCCGGAAGATCAGGGAGACCATCGCCGCGGTGAAAGCCCTGAAGACCATCGATGGGACGAAGGTCTACATCGTCGGCGAAAAGCAGGGCGGCAAGATCGCGACCCTCTTTGCCCTCATGCATCCGGACCTCGTCGCCGGAGCGGTCCCCATGAACGGGTACTGGAACAAGTACTACTACGCGGACTTCCTCGACCAGGCCCGGGCCGCCGGACTCAGGATCTGCATGATCCACGGCAAGGATGATCCCGGCTTCGCGCGCAGCAAGGACGGCGTGAAGCAGCTCGAGGAGAAGGGCGTCACCGCGAAGCTCGTGGAATTCGACGGCGGCAAGGAGCTTCCGGAAAACTCGGCCGAGCTGGTGCTCGAAGCCCTGCGCTGGATGAAGTAGCAGCCTTCCGGGGGCAGGGGCGGTCGGGACTCTCTGGCGCCAGGGAAGGTGGGCGGTTTCCCGGCACGGGCGAGACTCCCGGGGGCGGTGCGGCGTGGTGACTGGTCGGGACGGCGCCCCCGACCCTCCGAGGAGAGTTCGGCACAACCTGAGTTGCCTTGACAGCCCTCAGCAGCAATCGCCGGGGTGAACCCAGGCGGACTCCCCGTCCGCAAACACCTCCCTTTTCCAGATCGGCACTTCCTTCTTGATGGTGTCGATCAGAAAACGGCAGGCCTCGAACGCGGCCGGGCGGTGGCCCGCGGAGACGGCGATGCCGATGGAAACGCCGCCCACCGGGAGGGTGTCCACGCGGTGCAGCACGGCGATCTTCAGGATGTCGAAGCGCTCCCTCGCCTGCTCCGCCACCTCGAAGAGCTTGCTCTCGGCCATCCCGTCATATGCCTGGTAGGTCAGGGAGAGCACCTGGCGGCCGTCCGTCTCGTTGCGGGTGGCGCCGGCGAAAGTCACGATCGCACCGGCGGCCGGATCCTCCACCGCATGCGCGAGCGCCCCGAGGTCGATTTCTTCCTTCGTGATGCCGATCATCTCAGCCTCCGGACACGGGGGGGATGAGTGCGACCTCGGCGTCCTCGGGGATGACCCCATCCGGCGTGGCAAACTCCCGGTTCACCGCGACCCGGCAGGTGCGCAGGAATTCGATCGCTCCCGGGCAGGCGTCCTCGAGATGCCGGATGAGGTCGGCGGCGGTGCCGTCGAGCGGGATCCGGGCCGGCACTTCGTTCGCTCCGAAGGCGTCCCGGGCGCCGGCGAAGAGCAGCACCCTCACCTGCATTGCTCTCATCGGTCAGGCCTCCTTACTCGCGACAATCAGCCCCTCGTCCTTCATCCGGAGAATATGGGTTTTCAGGGACCCGGCGAGGTCGTCGGCCTTGACTTTCTCGAGGATCCGGCCCTTTTGCATGATGTAGCCCCAACCGCGGCCGGCGGCGATGCCGATGTCCGCTTGCGCCGCCTCGCCGGGGCCATTCACTTCGCAGCCCATGACGGCGACCCGAACGTCCAGGGCGAGGTCCTTCACCACTTCTTCCACCTCGGCGGTGAGCTTCATGACATCCACGTCCGCCCGGCCGCAGGAGGGGCAGGCGTAGACCTCGAGGCCGCGCTTCTTCAGGCCAAGGCACTGGAGAATCTCCCGGCCGACCCGAACCTCGTCCGCGGGGTCGCCGGTGATCGAGACGCGGATCGTGTCGCCGATACCCCGCGAAAGCAGGGCCCCGAATGCGGTGGCGGTCTTGATGGTGGCCTGTTCGATGGTGCCGGCGTGGGTGACGCCGATGTGCAGCGGATAGTCGCATTGGCCGGCGATCAGCGTGTAGGCGCGGATGGTCTCGAGGGGATCGTGGGACTTGACCGAAACCACGATGTCCCGGAACCCCTCGCCTTCGAGGAGTTCGCAGTTCCGGAGCACCTCGTCCACCATCTTCACGACCGGGTCGGTGTCGTGCTCCACGACCTCGATGCCCTCACGATCCATGATGGAGCCTTCGTTGCCGCCGATCCGCATGGAAATGCCCTTGTTCCTGCAGCGCCGGCAGATCTCCCTGATGGCGTCCACGTGCTTTCCGATATTGCCGGGATTGATGCGGATGCAGTCCGCGCCGGCTTCGATCGCTTTCAGGGCGAGGGCGGGGCTGAAGTGGATGTCGGCCACGATGGGCACGTTGACCCGCGGCTTGATCTTCGCGATCGCCATGGCCGCTTTGGCGCCGGGCACCGAGACCCGGACGATCTCTGCACCGGCCGCGGTGAGACGGCGGATCTCATCGACGGAAGTCTCGACGTCGGCGGTATCGACCTTCGTCATCGTCTGGACGGAGACCGGGTGTTCGCTGCCGACGGGGACGTCGCCCTTCATTACGGTTCGCGTCTTGCGTCGTTCGATCATGCGCCGAGATTACGTCCCCGGGCCCGGAAGACTCACTTTCTCTTGCGGGGCGGCTTGCTATGCTCCCCCCATGATCGTCGACCACGTCGTGACCGGGATGTTCATGGAAAACTGCTTTCTCGTCGCGTGCGGGGAGACACACGAGGGGGTCCTCATCGACCCCGGCGATGAGGCCGAGCGGATCATCGAAATGGTCACTCGGCACAAGGTGACGCCGCTTCGCGTGATCAACACCCACGCGCACATCGATCACGTGGGCGCGGTGGCCGGGATCTGCCGCCATTACGGGATCCCTTTCGCCGTGCACGCGGGTGAGAAGGACAATCTCGACTCGCTGGCGTCCCATGCCGCGGTCTTCGGGCTCCCTGCTCCGGAACAACCCGAGGTGAGCGAGTGGATCGAGGCCGGACAGGTCTTCAGCATCGGGGAATCGAGCCTGGCCGCTATCCCCACGCCCGGGCATACTCCGGGCGGCCTGTCTTTTTACGCGGAGGGTTTCGTCATCGCCGGCGACACGCTCTTTCAGCGCTCCATCGGCCGGACCGATCTGCCGGGCGGCGACTTCGCCACTATGCGCAAATCCATCCGCGAGGGCCTCTTCACTCTCCCCCCGAAGACGGTGGTGCACTGCGGCCACGGTCCCTCGACCTCGATCGCCGCGGAACGGGCGCAGAACCCCTTCGTCGGCGACCACGCGAACCCGGAACAGTTCGGGTTCTGATAAGCCGGCTACCTCGCCAGATTGCCGAATCGGACGGTCAGCACGGGGCGCGTCTCTCGTGGAGTTTCCTCGCCCCGCACGGTGAGAATGAGCACCTGGGTATCGGGCGGGACGCCCACCGGTACGAGGAGTCGTCCCCCCGGTTTCAGGGCGCGGTAGAGGTCCACCGGCGCCGCCGGAACCGCGCCGTTCACCACGATCGCATCGAACGGCCCCTCTCCGGGCCAGCCCGCGAGCGGATCTCCGGTCCGGTACTCGACGTTGTCGATCCCGAGCAGGTCGAGGACCCTTTTCGCCCCTTGCGTTGCCGGCCGGCGTGCGTCGATGGTCAGCACCCGGCCGGCCAGCCCGGCGAGGAGCGCGGTCAGCCATCCGGAACGTGTGCCGCACTCGAGCACGAGATCGGTGGGCGAGAGTGCGAGGCTATCCAGCATGGATGCGGTCAGATCCGGAGCGGTAACGGTCTCACCGTCCGGGCGCAGGATGGCGTGTTCCTCGAGTGCCTGGGGGCGCAGGGCCGGGGGCAGGAATGCTTCCCGATCGAGTGTCGACATCAGCTCGATAATCCGCTCTGAGCGCACGCCTATTCGTCGCACCTGCTCCTTCACCATTCGCGCCCTCGTTGCGGTTTTCCCCGGCGTCTCCGGTGTGAGTGGAGTGGGGACGAATCCGACCAGCCCCGGCCCACTTCCCGTCCCGGAATCTCCGCAGGAGATCGAGAGCAGAGCCAGCAGGAAGAGGGTCGTGGTTGCTTTCACAGTCCTGGATCAGTGTGGGTCAGGGGCAAACGGAATTGCTTCCCGGGCCAGAAGGGCGACTCCTATCATCCACCGTTTACGCCCGCACCGCGAAGGAGAACCATGTCCGACGGCGCCACCAGAGAGCAGATTCTGTCAGCCCTGAAATCAGTGCTCGATCCGGAGATCGGCAAGGACCTCGTCACGCTGAACATGGTGAAGAACGTCGCGATCGACGGAGGAAAGGCCACGGTGGCGGTGGAACTGACCACCCCGGCCTGTCCGCTGAAGAGCAGGATCGAAAGCGATGTCCGCGACGCCGTCGCCGCGGTGCCCGGAGTCGAGCAAGTGCAGGTCGATTTCAGCGCACAGGTGCGTGGCGCTCCCGCCGCGCCGGAAAACCTCATCCCCGGCGTCAGGAACACCATCGCCGTGGCGAGTGGCAAGGGCGGCGTCGGCAAGTCCACCGTCGCGGTGAACCTGGCGATGGCGCTCGTGGAAGAGGGGGCCTCGGTGGGGCTGCTCGACTGCGACATCTACGGACCCTCGGTCCCGCTGTTGACCGGCACCTCCGGGTTGCAGCCCATGGCCGCCGAGAACAAGTTCCTGCCGGTGATCCGGCACGGCCTGAGTCTCATGTCCATCGGCTACCTGGTACCCCCGGGGGAGGCCGTCGTCTGGCGCGGACCGCTCATCCACAAGGCCATCCAGCAGTTCATCGGGGATGTGAACTGGGGCGAACTCGACTATCTGTTCATCGACCTGCCGCCGGGCACCGGTGACGCCCAGCTCTCCCTCACCTCGACCATTCCACTGACCGGGGCGATCATGGTCACTACGCCGCAAAACGTGGCGGTGATCGATGTGCGCAAGGGCGCGGACATGTTCAGGAAGGTCGAGGTGCCGCTCCTCGGCATCATCGAGAATATGTCGTATTTCATCTGTCCGAACTGCAAGGAAAAGCACGAGATCTTCGCGCGCGGCGGCGGCCGGCGGATGGCGGAGGAGCTGGGCGTGCCGTTCCTCGGCGAACTTCCGCTCGAAGGTGTGGTGCGGGAAGGCGGCGACAACGGGATTCCCGCGGTGCTTTCCCACCAGGACGCTCCGAGTTCGCTGGCGTTTCGGGCGCTCGCCCGTAGCCTCGCCGGGCGGATTTCTCAGCGGAATCTCTCGGAAGAGTGAACCGCATGGCAGTGAGGCTGGTCCGCGAGCGTGCGGATCAAGGGCGCGGCGAATCAGTCGGGGGTAACCCGGAGGATCCGCCGCGCTTTCACGTTGGTCAGCACTTTCTTCGTGCCGTCGGCCCAGCGGATTTCGACCCGCTCGGCGGTGTCGTTCTCGCCGAGCCCGAAATGAACCCTCAAGTCGTGGTGTGAGGCGAAGGAGTTCCCCGTGCGGACCTCCCGCAACTGCGTCCTGCCGCCCGCAGTGAGCAGCACCTTCGCATTCAGGAGGAGATTGCGCCCTCCGGGAGGGCGGAGATCCAGCGTGAGCCAGGACCGGGCGTTCCCACCGACGTTCTCCATCACGGTGGGGGCGGCATCCACGTTCACGAACACGAGGTCGAGGTCGCCGTCGTTGTCGAGGTCGCCGATCGCCAGTCCGTGGGAGGATGCCTCCACCCGAAAGGCCGGTCCCGCGTCGGCGGTGATCTCCGAGAACCTCCCTCGACCGTCGTTCTCGAAGAGCTGGTTTTGCGCGTTGAATCCGTAGCCCCCGATGCGCTCCCGGATCTCGTCGGCCTGCGGGTAGATGTGCCCATTGGCGATGACCAGGTCGAGGTCCTCGTCGTTGTCGAAATCGAAGAAGGCCACCCCCCAGGAGAGTGGCTTGAACGTGGCGACGGAGAGTCCCGAGGAGGCGGTGGCGTCCTCGAAGAACCCTCCGCCGGCATTGCGGTAAAGTGTGACCACGTCCTCCGCGAAGTTCGTCACCACGAGATCGAGGTCGAGGTCTCCATCGACGTCTCCCGCGTCCGCACCCATTCCGGCCTGGGCGTCGCCGGTTCCGGACATGCCACTGCCGTTCCAGGATCCCACGTCGGTGAAGGTGCCGTCGCCGTTGTTGCGGTAACAGAAGTTCGGATTGGAATCGTTCGCCACGTAGAGGTCCACGTCGCCGTCGTCGTCGTAATCGGTGGCGACCGCGGTGTATCCGAAGAAGGCGCCGATGTCCTCCAGGCCGGCGGCGGCCGTGGCGTCCTCGAAGGTTCCGTCTCCGCGATTGCGGTAGAAGATATCCCTGGCCCCGGGCAACCCCACCGGGCCGACCATCACCAACTGGTCTTTCCAGAGCAGCGTGCGCTCCGCCGCGATGATCTCGTCCCACCCGGCGGATACGTAGTTGGTGACGTACAGGTCGAGGTCGCCGTCCCCCTCGGCGTCGAAGAACGTCGCGCAGGTCGACCATCGCGGGTCGCCGGTCCCGGATCTTCCGGTGGCGTCGCGAAAGGTGCCGTCGCCCTGATTCAGCAACAGCCGATTCGGGCCATAGTTGGTGACGTACAGGTCGAGGTCACCGTCGTTGTCGACGTCGCCCACCGCGACTCCGCAGCCCCATCCGTCGTCGCCGGCTCCGGACTCTTTGGTGACATCGGTGAAACGGAAACCGCCGTCGTTGCGGTAGAGGGCGTTCTTCGCCCGAAGGACGACCTCCCGTCCGGAGAGTTTCCAGGCGGTCACCACGTAGAGGTCGAGATCCCCATCATCGTCGTAGTCGAAGAGGGCCGCGCCGCAACCGTCGGACTCGAGCAGGTGGTTCTTGACCTCGCTGCCGCACCAGGAGACGCGGGTGATTCCCGCCTCCCGGCCGACTTCCCGGAAGATGGCTCCATCGGCCGCCGGAACCTGCCCGGATGGCCTCTTGCCACCGGTGGGGGAATGATCTCCGCAGGCGACGAGAAGGAGCGCCAGGAGCGTTACCAGGATCCTCGGGCGGCGATCACTGCCTGTCTTTCCTATTTGACCGCCTCCAGATACAGTGCTGAGAGGTTCTGGCCCGCCCCCTCCAACGCCTCCGGTTGGGCGGTGCCGTCCCGAACCGTCTGCGCCAGGCGCCCGAGCGCTCCGGCCTCGTCGAGCAGCTTCTTCTTTTCGGTCTTCTCGATGATGACGTAGCCGGGATCGTACCTCTCGGCGATTTCCGCTTTCGCGTGGTGGTGGTGGCCGCCCTCGAGCAGCCGGTTCCGCACGCGCGCGACCGCCTTGTCACCTTCCGTGGCGATCATGGCCACTGCGGTCGCCGCGGATTCCAGGTGCTTTGCGGCTCCCTCCCGGTCGCCGTTCCGAAGGGATCCGGCGGCCTGGGCGAGTTCGAGACTGGCGGCTTGATAAGCATCGGTGCAGATCGCGCGAACCAGGCTGGCTTCGGTCTTTTTCGAAGCCAGGAGTACTGTGGCGAGCTCGGCGTAGGTACTCACGAGTCCCGGAGCGGTCCGGGGCGCCTTTCCCGGGATCGCGTAGGCCAGCCCTCCGACGGTCACGACGAATACGGCGAACAGGGATAGTCCAATCAGGACTCTTCGGTTCTTCATGTGAGGTCTCCTTCCGTTTCATTTCCAAGGCGAGGATCCGGGCGGAGGCCGGTGCAGACCCGTACCGGCGCTCATGTTGCTTCCGCCAACCACGAGGTGAGAGCGCCGGCGAGGACCGGTTCGGCCGGGAGAGGAGTAGCCCGCCCGGCCCGCTCGAGACGATCGAACAAGGCCTCACTCTCGGTGAGCAGGAATCCCATTCTGGCCGGATCGCCCACCACCGGCGGCCGGTCCGGACGCCTGACCAGTTCCACCAGGAACGGCAGGTCGTACTCCCTGAGCAGGACGCGGATGTCCACCTCCATCCGCCCGGTCTCCATGACGTGGATCCCGCTGAGCAGGGCCCGGTAGAGAAACAGCACGTCGGTGACGCCGTGCGTCTTCCTGCGTTCGAGAACCGAGAGCGCCGATCGGGCCCTCTCCAGGTACGCGCGCTGCAGGTCTCTCGTCAGGAATCCGGATGCCACCTCGCGGAGTTTCCACACCTCCTCCTCGCCGACGATGACCAGGGGAGAGTGCAGGGCCTCGATGAACTCGATATCGAGGGCCCGGATCCTCGTTGCGGCCCTCCGTCGACTCTCCGATCGCACCCGGACATCCATCCCGGCCACGGCCAGCTCCACCTCCAGCAACTCGCGGTTCGCTCCGGTCCCAAGCGAGGCCTCGAGTGCCGTTCGATGGCACCCCGGAACCCGCACCACCGGATCGGGCACCTGGAAACCGTGCATGTGGTTCCCCGCCACCACCAGAAAGAGTGGCTTCAGGTCAAAAAAGCAAAGAGAGGCTCGGAGTTGATCCAGCAATGGCATCGACACGGCAGCATCATATCCGGCGCGGCCCGTTCTTCTTTATAGCTCCCGGAATTGCCTGCGCCTTTCGGGCCTGGAAGGGCAAATTCCCACCTTCGGGATCGGCAACCCGCCCCGCGGGAGTACGGAGTCGCCCTCGAATACAGCAGTTGTTTCCAGGCGGGCCTCTGGTGTCCATCGGGCGCCCGGGGCGAAGCGAGGTTATCGGTAGCCTGGACGGTGTGATGACGATCTGAAGCAACATCAGGGTGAGGGAACGTCACGCGGCGCGAAGTCGGGCGTTCAGGGGAATGGACGTCCCATCCCCGGCGGACCCTGCGCCCGGCTCGGCATGGATCTTGCTCAGCACGGTGCAAGCGAACTTGATTGAACAGGAGAAGCAAGAGTTGGGCACAAAAAAGGAAGCACAGCTGATCACTCCATGTGGTGGTTCACTCGTGAACCTGATTCGAGGGGCCGAGGAGACCACTCAGTGGAAGGAATACGCCAACCGGTTGCCGAGCATCCAGATTTCAGAGCGGTCGCGCTATGACCTGGAACTCCTCGCCACGGGCGCGTTTTCGCCCCTGGATCGGTTCATGGGGAGTGCGGACTACGAGCGCTGCCTCGCGGAGATGCGGCTCGAAAACGGCCAGATTTTCCCCATCCCGGTGACGCTCCCGGTGTCGAAGGACGATGCCCCGGCTCTGGACTCCGAACTGGCTCTTCGCGACGCGCGGAACAACCTCCTGGCCATTCTGACGGTTCGGGAGATCTACCCCTTCGACCTGATGGAATACGGGCAGAGGGTTCTCGGCACCACCGACGACCGCCATCCGCTCCTCGCGGAGATGCATCGCTGGGGGGAGGTCAATCTGTCTGGTGAGCTCAGGATGATCGAGCTTCCGCGGAACCACGACTTCCGGGAGTATCGCCTGACACCGGCGGAAGTTCGTGAGTACCTGACCGCGACCGGCCATGACAACGTGGTCGCCTTCCAGACCAGAAACCCCTTGCATCGCGTTCACGAGGAGTTGACCAAGCGTGCGCTCGAGGAGATCGACGGTGTGCTGCTTTTGCACCCCGTGGTTGGCCTGACCAAGCAGGGTGACGTCGATCGGTTCACGCGGGTCCGCACTTACCAGGCGCTGGCATCGAGCTACTACGAACCGGATCGGATCCTGCTCGCCCTGATCCCCCTGGCGATGCGGATGGCCGGTCCCCGGGAAGCGCTGTGGCACGCGCTGATCCGCCGGAACTACGGCGCCAACCACCTGATCGTCGGCCGCGATCACGCCAGCCCCGGCCTGGATTCGAGCGGTGAGCCGTTCTACGGTCCCTACGACGCGCAGGAACTCGTCGAGAGCCACGAGGAAGAGTTGGGCGTCAAGGCCGTGCCCTTCCGCGAACTCGTCTTTCTCCCCGATGAGAATCGATACGAGGAGGCGGACAAAATCCCGGCGGGCGCTCGAACGCTGAGCATTTCCGGGACCCAGGTTCGTCGGGATTACCTCGGGAACGGGAAGGCCTTGCCGGAGTGGTTCACGCGGCCGGAAGTGGCCACGATTCTCTCCGAGAGCTTCCCCCCCCGCCACAAGCAGGGGATCGCCGTCTGGTTCACCGGGCTTTCCGGCTCGGGGAAGTCCACCACCGCGGACGTGCTGACGATTCTGCTCCAGGAGCACGGCCGCCAGATCACCGTGCTCGATGGCGACGTGGTCCGGACCCATCTCTCGAAGGGGCTCGGGTTCTCCAAGGAGGATCGCGACACGAACATCCGGCGCATCGGCTATGTGGCTTCCCTGATCGTGCGCCACGGCGGCGTGGTCATCTGCGCCGCGGTCAGCCCGTATCGTTCCACCAGAAACGACGTCCGCGGCATGGTCGGCGACGGCCGATTCGTCGAGGTCTTCGTCGATACGCCCCTTTCGGTCTGCGAGTCGAGGGACATCAAGGGCCTGTACGCCAAGGCGCGCCGAGGCGAGATCAAGGACTTCACCGGCATCGACGACCCTTACGAGCCGCCGGAGAATCCGGAACTCGTCATCGACACGGTGCAATGCGACTCCGAACAGAATGCCAAGATCATTGTCGAGCACCTGCTCGCCGAGGGGTTCATCAGGCCTCTTCCGCAGGCGAACGGGAACGGTATCGGTGATCGGAAGGAGGAGAAGTAACACCGTGAAGCAGTGAAACCGTGAAACGGTGAAGCAGTGAAACCGTGAAGCGGTGAAACGGTGAAACGGTAGCTCGGGTGCGATCGATTCCGCTCAATCGGGGGACGGGCTGCAGTCGGCGCCTTCGCCGGTCAGGAGTCCCACGGCGTGGAGCGCGGCCTCCGCCACGAATCCCAGGCATTCCACCGCGCCCTTCGGGCTTCCGGGGAGGTTGATCACCAGGGCTCGGCCGACCGTGCCCGCCGTGGCGCGGGAGGCCGAGGCGTGTGGAGTGATGTCGTTGGATCGCCGGCGCATCTCCTCCCCGAAGCCCGGAGCTTCACGCTCGATGACGTCGATCGTGGCCTCCGGGGTGACGTCGCGGGGAGCGAGCCCGGTGCCTCCGGTGGTGAGCACGAGGTCCGCCTGGCTGGCGGAGCGCAGGATGGCGGCGGCGATTTCCGCGCGGTCGTCCGGTACGGTCTCGGTCCAGACCACCTTCGCCGGAAGCTGGCGCGCGACGGCGGCGACGGCCGGGCCGCCCCGATCCTCGCGTTCGCTCCGATGGGAGCGATCGGAGACGGTGATCACCGCGACCCGGATCATGGCTCGGCCCTGCGGTAGTCTCCGGACTTGCCGCCGGTCTTCGTCAGCAGGTGGATGTTCTCGACCGTCATCCCGCGATCCACCGCTTTCACCATGTCGTACACGGTCAGGCAGGCGATGTGGACCGCGGTCAGGGCCTCCATCTCCACGCCCGTGCGGTCGAGGGCGCGAACGCGGGCTTCGACCCGGATACCGTCATCTCCCCTCGGTGTGAACTCCACCTGCACGGACGTGATGCGCAGCGGGTGGCAGAGCGGGATCAGGTCGGCGGTTCTCTTCGCTCCCTGGATCCCGGCGATGCGGGCCACAGCCAGGACGTCACCCTTGGGAACCGTCCCGCCCAGGATCATGGCGAGGGTCTCCGGAGCCATTCGCAGGAACCCCGCGGCCACCGCGGTCCGGATCGTTTCGGCCTTGTCGCCCACCTCCACCATCCGGGCGTGGCCTTCATCGTCGAGGTGAGTGAGTTCATTCATATCAGGACCAGAGCATAGAGCCGGCCGGCCCCAGCGCAAGGATGGTCGACGGGCGGCGCCCCTGCGACGGGTGCGTGATAGAGTGGCGTGACGGTGTGGAGAGGAGATCTGCCATGAAGACGGTCGGATTGATCATTCTCGGTGCGGTGGTCGGAGCGCTGGCGGCCGGGTTCCTATCGCAAAGTGTCGCGCAGGAAGGGACGCCGGCCTACCAGGGCGTCCGCTACTCGAATCCGTCCTGGGAACGCTACGACATGTCGGTCGGTATCACCACGAGCGGGATCCCTCTGGCCGTCCGGCGGCTGCAGCACGGCGTGCAACAGCTCAATCTTCCGGACTACTTCGGGCAGTTCGTGGGCGTGACCGCGCACGGAAACTCGGATGTCCTCTGGTTTCGGGATGCGGCGGGGAACCTGCGCAGCACCATCGTCCCGGATGCGGCGCGAACGATCTATCGCATCGATATCATGCCCGCCGGGAACGTGGAGATCCGCCAGAAGCCGAATTGAGCCGGGGCCGCCGCATCCGGCCAGGTGGCGCGCGATGCCGAAGTGGATTTCTCCGGGTTTCCGCACCTCCGCATGCAATCGTGCGTCTCCCTTCAGGGGGGGGCCGAGAAACGGCCCCTGCCGCTTTCGATTCCCGCACCGTTCCCCAGCCCCCAGTCCCCAGTCCCCAGTCCCCAGCCCCCAGTCCCCAGTCCTCAGTCCTCATCTTTCCAATCCGCCAGGAAGACATTCGTGTCCCTCGTGCCGCCGTTGTCACGGTTGCTGCAGAATACGAGCGTCCTGCCGTCCTTCGTGAACATCGGGAATCCGTCGAACGAGGGATTGCTGGTGATGCGCTCGAGTCCCGTGCCATCGACGTTGACCATCCAGAGGTCGAAGTTCGGCATGCCCTTCTTTCCGAGCGTCGCCAGGTTACTGCAGAAGATGATGCGCTGGTTGTCCGGGTGCATGAAGGGAGCGAAGTTGGCCGCGCCGTTGCTGGTGACCTGCACCTGATTCGACCCGTCCGCGTCCATCACGAAGATCTCGAGGTTCATGGGGGAGACGAGCCCATCCACCTTGAGCGCCCGGTACTGCTCCTTCTCCAGATCGGTCTTCGGGCGATTCGCGCGCCAGATGATCTTCTTGCTGTCCCAGGAGAAGAACGGGCCGCCGTCGTAGCCCTCCGCGTTCGTCAGGCGCGTCAGCTCGGTGCCGTCCGCCCGCATCTTGTAGACCTCGGGGTCGCCGCCGTCGCGACAGGACGTGAAAACGATCCACTTGCCGTCGGGGCTCAGGGTGGCCTCGGCGTCATAGCCCCAGGTGTCCGTCAGGCGCAACTGGTTGCCGCCGTCCAGGTCGTGCGCCACGAGATCGAATTCCGGGTACAGCTTCCAGACGTAACCCCGGGACCGGTCCGGCGGCGCGGGCGGTTCGTCGCCCTGAAAGGCGGTCGTGGCGTAGATGACCCGTTTGCCCCCGGGAAACAGGTATGCGCAGGTCGTCGCGCCCTTGCCGTTGCTGATCATGCGCTGATTGCCGCCGTCGAGATCCATGACGAAGATCTGGTCGGCGTTCATTTTTCCGCGCCGGGACTGGAAGGAGAACCGATCACACTCGGCGGGGAAGTAGGCCTCGGCGTTCTCGCCACCGTGCGTCAGCATCCGCACGTTCGAAAGATGGGCCGATTCCCCCTCGAACATCGTCACGGGAGGCGCGGCGGGCGCCGCCGGCTCCTCGCTCGCGAGATCGAACAGGAGCCGGGCTACGGATGCCGCCAGTTTCGCCACTTTTCCAGCGTCAACGAGGTCCAGCGTGTCGGCGGTGGTGTTCATTCGGCGGTAGATCCCGGAGAAGAGGTCGATCGCGGGAACACCGGCGACATGGAACGGCCAGTGATCGGAACCGTTCGCGAAGGCGAAGCGGTCGATGTCGGGCCCGACCCTGAATCCGTCGGTGATCAGGCAGGCCGCGGCGCGCCCGGCCAGGTCGGCATGCTTGCTGCGGCCGATCACGTACACATCCGACGCATCCTTCGCCCCGATGGTGTCGAGGTTCACGACGCGCTCGACCAGCGTTCGGTCCACGGTCGTGGCGACCAGTTGGCTGCCGCGCAGCCCCCATTCCTCGGCGCCGAAGAGATAGATCCGGACGGGGCGACCGAGCAGATCGCTTCGATCCGAGAGCAGGCGCGCGGCCTCGAGGAGCGCCGCCACTCCGGAGGCGTTGTCATCGGCCCCGGCATGCCCTTCGCCGAGGCCGTCGAAGTGCGCCGAGAGCAGCGGACCGGCGCCATCGACCCGGCCGCGGCGATCGGGAATGACTCCGGCCAGGTTGGCCGTCTCGATCACCCTGGTGTCGAATCGCACCCGCAGCAGCACGTCGGCGGAGCCTTCGCCACCCGGCGGCAGAATGTCGGTGTTCAGGAAAACAACCGGAGTCGATCCGATCGATGCAAAGGGTGGGATCGCCCGGGCCTGGACGCCGGCGGCGGCGCGCCAGGGAGTTTTCGAGTCGGTGAGCCGGCTGGGATAGGCGACCAGGTCCCCGAGTCTCCGGTCCTTTCCCTCGAGGACCGACATGGGGATGGCCACGGCGGCGGGCCCGGAAGCCGCCGCGGTCGCGACCAGCATCATCAGCCCGTCCGCATTGGTCTCCGGCGGGAGCACCACGAGGGTCTCGCCATCAACTGCCTTACCGTACGTCACGATCTTCAGGATGCGAACGCCGTCCGGCTTTTCGGGAGACCAGATCGCCGGCACCACCGCGCCCGGGAAGGATGTCTCCCACTTTGTGGCGCCGTCGGCAAGCGTCCCCTGCGACACGGTCCAGGCGTCTTCGTCGGTGTGATCGCGGACGGTGAACGAGAAAGGCTCTTCGCGGACCTCGCGGACCCCGGAGGCCTTCAGGCGGTCGAGCAGGAGTTTCCTGGTCCTGACATCGCCGGTCGACCCGGAGAGGCGGCCACCCAGTTCCGGGTCGGTCAGCGTGCGGAGGGTGTTCTTCACGTTTTCGAGCGATGCCGGCAGCGCAAGCGAACGCATCGTCCCCGGATGGACTTCGGTGAAATCCCCACGCGCCAGAGGCCGGCCACCGCCGTAGACGACGTATCCGTCCCAGCCGAAGTGGAAGATCAACCGGGCCCGGGCGAGGGCGGCCTCGGAGACGCCGAGGAACACCGTCACGAACTTCGTCTGATCTTTAGGGTGCCGCGTGGAAAGCAGGAGCCAGAGGTCGTCCCCCTCGTACTTCTTCCCCTTCACCTTGATGGAGTTGCCCTCGACCTCGACCCCCGCCGCGGCGAGCACCTCGGCCACCACCGGGTTTTCCGCGGGAGTGCCGAACAGAACGCTGTGCCCCTTCGGCAAGCCGTCCGACGCCTTTCTCATCTCGCCGCCCTTGCGCCCCTTCGCCGACATGGCCAGGCCGAGGTACGCCTGGCCCTCATCCGGGAGAACGTACGTCTTGTCCCGGCACTCGAGCGTCAGGTTCAGGCAGGGCTGGATTTCCGAAAGGGGCACGTTCCTGAACAGGTGGAACCGTTTGTCCACAGAAACCGAGAGCGGCATCGATGGGGTGACGATGGTGAAACTCGCCCGGTCGGTTTCCAGGCGGATCGACTTCACGGTTTCGCCGGAAGTGTGCTCGACGGAGACCGGCACGGCGAGTTTCCACGGCTTCCCGGTTTGCAGGATCTCGCCCTTCACCTCGAACAGACCGTCGTCGCGGCGGGTTGCCGTGAAGTCGCCCACGAAGAGCTGAGGCGCACCGGTGCGCGTCAGCCACTGGTCGAAGAACCAGGACAGGTCCTGCCCCGCGGCTTTCGAGAAGGCCGCCTGAAAGTCCTGCCACGACGCTTTCTTCCCGCCGAAGTCGGAGACGATGCCGCGAAGCGTCTTCCAGAAGACATCCGTGCCCACCTCCCGGCGAAGCATGTGGAAGATCATCATCACCTTGCTGTAGCCGATGTCGTTGTCGAAGTCCTCGGTCTTGCCCCGGAATTCGCGGACCGGGTAGTCGTTCTCCGGCGTGACCCGGATACCGAAGTTCGTTGTCGCCTTCTGCCGGTGGGCCGTCGCGGCCTTCACGCTCTGCCGCTCCTTCATCAGGTAGTTCGAGCAGTAGGTGGTCAGGCCCTCGCACCAGTTTCCGGTTTCGTAATCCGGGTAGACGTAGTTGCCCCAGTAGCAGTGGACGAGCTCGTGATCGACGAAGCCCGGAGGCAGGTTTCCGCCGTAACGAGGCGCCATGCGGACCATGACCTCGACGACGTTCGCGCCGAGTAGCGTGTAGCTCGGCATCCCGTAGCCGGTCGTGAAGAAGTTCTCCACGATGTCGAACTTCGGCCAGGGATAGGGTCCGAGGATTTCGTTGTAGAACCGGATGTACTTTCCGACCTGCTCCAGCAGGAACGGGGCGTGTTTCGCATGGTCCGCGAACAGGTAGGTGGAAATCGATACGCCTTCCACCTCGCGCGTCGCGACCTCGTACTTTCCGGCCTGCAACGCCAGACCGTCCACCGGGATGTTACTCTCCCAGACGGTGATTTCGCGGCCGTCTTCGACCCTCCGGGAAACCAGGCCTCCCTGGGTCACTGCCCGGAAATCCTCCGGGACGTTGACGGTGATCTTCGAGAAGGTCTGCACCCGGTCCGTGATCGTCGGGTACCAGCCCGAGGAGGCGACGAGGAAGATCCCCTCGGTTCCGATCACCCCGCGCGTGTTGTCGCCGACGATGAATCCGAGCGCGCCGGACTTCTTTACGGCGTCATAGATGGTCCCCTCGTAGCGGACCCGGATGCGGGGCGTCGCTTCTCCCTTCGGCAACTCCGTGGTCGCTCTGCGCCAGGGCCCGTCCACCTCACGCTGCTCGAGGGGCAGGGGCACGGACCTTGCCCCGAGAAGCTCGATCGAGGTGATCCGGATGTCCCCGGAGGTGTCGAGGGAGAGCTTCCGGGAATCGGTCACTTCGAGGGTGAGCACCGCTTCACCGAAGATCCGGTGCTTTGCCGGCTCGAAGCGGACCTCGAGTTCCTGGGCGACGATTTCCGGGCTCCCGGCCACGGCCGTGGATGCGAGGAGCGGAAGCAATGCGAGCGACAACGCGAACGATCTGGTCATGAAGAGCCTCCGAATGGACCCGGGAATTGTACAAGGGACGGGTCAGATTGCGATTTCGGGATGGTCTGGGATTATCGGGGGATTTTCTGAACCGATTCTCAACTTCGCGGCACGTAACCCGATGAGAACGATGAGCACCAACCAACCTGTCGCCGGCCCATCGTCGTCGAGGAAGGACTGACGAATCGCTCGACCCCGGCCGGCAGCTTTCGACCGTCGGCCCGGGAATGCTATCATCCGTCATGGTCTCGAAAACCACGCTTCTCCGGTCCCTGTCCCTGCTCCTGCCTCTCCTTCTCCCGATCCCCGCCTGCTCCGATGGCGGCGGCAATGCCAACAACTTCGTCTTCTACAAGGCGCCGATCCGGATGGTGGACGGCCGTGGCTGTTCCCGGACCCTGATGGTGACCGGCGCCGGGGCCAACCTCTGCGTCGAACAGAACTCGCGGGGCGCACTCCGGGTTCTGCTGGCGGAGGTCGGCGTCGAGGAGATCCGGGCGCTCATGACCGACGTCTGGAACTCACGAAGGGTCCGGAAGAAGGCCGCCGGCGGCGATCCCGGCTCTGGTGTCTACCAGGTCTCGGCCCGCATCGACCGCGAGGAGTTCTCGTTCCGGAGGTACGTCGATGAACCGGTCTCGAAAGAGGTCGTCGCCGTGCGAAATCGCCTGGACGGGATCCTCGGAAAGCTGGCCGAGGTGGAGGATCCGGTGGCGGCGGTCGCGCCGTATCTGTCGAGCAGGATCGCGCGCATCCGCGGGTTCGCGGTGAATGTGCTGCTCTCCGCCTGGCGCAGTCCGATGGTGAGCGAGGACGATCGAAATCGGGCCGAAGCTCTTCTTCTCACCCACCAGTCCGTGGAGAGCAACCACGAGATCAAGAAGACGCTGCACCAGGCGCTGAAGAAACCGACGCCGCGATAAGTCCGATCCCTCGTCTCTGTCTGATATGTAGTGTTCTTTCCGGCCGCCGTTCGGCCGTTCGATCGGCGTCTCGTGAAATCCGTCGGCCGGCGGCGTAGGATGTGGCCTTAGTTTTCCGGATGGACTGGATCACCCCGAGGTTGAGATGAGCAAGCGTGACACCAGATATGTCTGCCTGAGGATCGCTGGTGAGGGGGGCGAGGGCGTGATCAGCGCCGGTGAACTGCTCACGCAGGTCGCCGCCCGTCTCGGCATGCACGTGGCGACCTTCAAGACCTTCCCCTCGGAGATCCGGGGGGGCATGGCGGTTTACCAGCTTCGCACCGGCCCGGACCGCGTGCTCTCCCAGGGGGACTACCTCGACATCCTGGTCGCCTTCAATCGCGAGGGCTACGATCGCAACATTGCGGATATGACCTCGGAGGGCGTGCTGGTGCACGACTTCGAACCGGGGGACAACCTTCCGGTGAAGCGGCGTGGCGGCGTGGACTACCACGTGCCCATGGGGAAGCTCGCGAGAGAAGCCGGCTCCCACCGCGCGAAGAACATGGTGGCTCTCGGCGCGATCTGTGAGCTCTTCGGTTTTCCGGTGGAGGGGCTGACCGAAGGAGTTCGCCTGAAGTTCGGGAAGAAGAGCGAGAAGGTCGTCGAGGTCAACCTGAAGGCCATCGATCTCGGTGCGGAATATGTTCGTGAGAACCACGAGATCCGCCACGAACTGCACTTCAGTGAAGGTGACGGGCATGCGCGGGTCGTGCTCTCCGGGAACGATGCGGTTGCCTTTGGAGCGGTGGCCGCCGGCTGCCGGTTCTATGCCGGATACCCGATTACCCCGGCCACCGAGATCATGGAATACCTCGCCCGCGAGCTGCCCCGGGTAAGCGGGAGGATGGTGCAGGCGGAAGATGAGATCGCCTCGATCGCCATGTGCATCGGAGCTTCCTTTACCGGGCAGAAGTCGATGACCGCCACCTCCGGTCCCGGTCTCGCCCTGATGAGCGAGGCCCTCGGCCTGGCGTCCATGGCGGAGGTGGGCCTGGTCCTGGTTGACGTGCAGCGCGCCGGTCCCTCCACCGGGATGCCGACCAAGGCGGAGCAGGGCGATCTGAACCTCGCCATCTACGGCGCCCATTCCACGGCGCACCGGGTGGTCATCGCGCCGGTGGACGTCGAGGACTGCTTCTATCAGACGGTGAACGCATTCAACATCGCGGCCAAGTACCAGATTCCGGTGATCGTGTTGTCGGAACAGTCGCTCGGCTTCTCCAAGGCATCGATGCCGCGGCCGGACTTTGAAAACCTCGATGTCTTCGAAGAGCAGTACGCCCGCATGCCGACCGATGGGGATCCCTGGCCGAAAGTGGACGAGCTCACGGTGGGTGAAGGCTATCCCATGACCCCGGTCTTTCCCCGCTACCTCCGAAACGACACGGGCATTTCCCCGCGTTCGATTCCAGGCATGCCGGGGATGGAGTTTCGGGCGACCGGTCTGGAACACGACGAGTTCGCCCGGCCCCGCTACGACCCCCCGAACCGAAAGGCCATGCTGAACAAGCGCCAGGCCAAGTTCGAGGAAGTCCGGCGGGAGTACGGCGAGCAGGTGGAGGTCATCGGTGATGACGAGGCCGAGGTGGCCATCACCGGGTGGGGTACCACCGCGGCGGTGATCCGGCACGCGGTGACCCGCGCCCTGAACGATGGCGCTTCGGTCAAGGCCATCTTCCCGAAGATCCTGAGTCCGATGCCGGACATGGCGATGCGCCATCACCTGCACGGTGTCAAGCGCGTGATCTGCTGCGAACTGAACGACACCGGTCAGTACGCCAACATCATCCGCCACCGCTACGGCGCCAACGTCCATGCCGTCCTGAAGGACCGCGGCGTTCCGTTCGCGCCCGGAGAGATCACCCCCTATATCGAGATGGCCATCAAGGCCCAGGTGAGAATATGAGCACGTCGGCGGAAGCATCGGCGCCCCGGAACAATGAGCCCCGGAACAATGAACCCCGGGAGGATGAACCCCGGGAGGCCGGGCCGCCGAAGGAGAGGAAGGGGCACCGCAGCGACCTGAAGCCGGTCTGGTGTCCGGGATGTGGTGACTACGGAGTGATCGCCGGTCTGGGCCAGGCGATTGATGTCCTCGGCTACGAGAGCCACCGCATCGTCTTCGTCTCCGGAATCTGCTGTTCCAGCCGGTTGCCTTACTTCTTCAATACCTACGGCTTCCACACCATCCACGGCCGCGCCGCATCGGTGGCGCTGGGTGTAAAGATGGGGAATCCGGACATGCGGGTGATTCTGGTGGGGGGAGATGGCGACTTTTTCTCCATCGGCACGAACCACTTCATCCACACCGCGAGGCGAAATCTCGATGTCCTTGCCATCTGCATGGACAACAGCATTTACGGATTGACCAAGGGCCAGCTCAGTCCGACTTCCGGCACTGATTTCGTTACCGGCTCGAGCCCCTACGGCTCCGTGGAGCCCCCGCTCAATTCGCTGGCGCTCGCCATCACCGCTGGAGCGACTTTTGTCGCCCAGTCCTACTCCGCGAACATCAAGCACCTGAAGCAGACCCTGATCGAGGCGGAACGCCACCCGGGATTCAGCTTCGTGAACGTGATTTCGCCGTGTCTCACGTTCAACAAGGCGAAGTCGTTCGCCTACTACAAGAAGCGGGTCTCCGTAACGGAGGAGGAGGCCCGGACGGATCGAGCCGAAGCCCTGTCCATCGTCATGAGTCGTGACGAGCAGTCGGTTCTGGGAACGTTTCTTCAGATTCACCAGCCGACCTTCGACGCCGCACAGGCTTCGATGGCGAAAGCCGCCGCCGAGGATCGCGGCGTTCCGTCGATGGAAGAGCTGATCGAGTCGTTCGCGTGATAGTCCAGGGGCCGGCACTCCGGACACCTGGATAGCCTTCGATCGCCGAGCCCGGACGCCCTCCCTGACCCTTCCGGCGAGTCGCGCTCCGACGATCGGCGCGCCCTTCGCGCCGGGCGCACCGTCCCTGTCCCGGAGTTGCATCTCGTACCGTCAGGCCCGCTTGAGGCGCGGCTTCGCCCTCGGCCCGGCTGCGCTCAACCGCGCCGCGCACCCTGGTGGGAAAAGCGGGCCAGGGCGGAGAGTCTGGATTTCCAGGCGTGCGGCTTTGCATCGAGCGCGGCAAGCCGGTTCACGTAGCGCGGAGCCTCACGCACCTGTTCGAGATAGTCTCCGATCACCGTGCCCTCGATGGCCGACCAGCGCAGCATGAACCGGTCCGCCAGGTCGTTCCGCGAGATGGGCTCGTTCAGGAATTGCTGGATGCCCCGTGGCCTCGGATCGGCGACCAGGCTGCCCACGAGGTCCAGGCGCAGCCCGACCACTTTCGCGTCTTTCACGCGGGCACAGGTGCTCTCCGCCGCGAATTCCACGGCGCCGAGGAAGCGTTTGTAGAACGCCACGTGGCGGGGGTGCACGCCGAGCACCAGGTCCGTCTGGCCGGCGTAGATGCCGTAGAAGTAGATCCAGCGCATCAGGGAGAACTTCGTCTCCATGCACCGGCTCTTTCCGGTGCGGCCGTCCGCCAGCAGGCCGACCTCCATCAGGTTCCGGCCGGCTGCGCGGAGTTCGTTCATTTCCGTTGCGAATACATCGTCGAGCGGAAGTCCCTCACCGATGTCGGGATAGCCGCTGATGGTGGCGATGCCGATGTCCCCGGCGTCGTCCTCGAGCGCTTCGGCCGGGGGCTCCGTCATGACGACGAGCGTGGCCGGGCTCACCGCCTGGGGGACGAGGTGGATGCGGTGGGGGTTTTCGTCCACGAGGCCGTTTTTCAGGTAGCACTGGTGGACGGTTCGCCAGGCCAGAATGACCTCTTCCAGGCTCTTCGCCGGCCGGTAGGTGGTACTGGATGAGTGTGTTCTGCTCTCGGATCTCCTGAGGAGTGGCCGGAGCCGGTTACCCTGCTTGACTGCCATGGTTGCCCTCCCATTGGCTGTGGTACGGAACTCTGTCAGTAAAGGTGCGACACCCGATCTGCCCTTCGAGTCGTTCCGGAGTCTGCCCACCACCTCAAAAGGAGCACGGAGAGAGGATTGGGGGATGAGGTCGCCCTGGAGTGGACAATCGAGGAGGGAACCCACATCGAATTCCGCGGGTGCGGGTGAGACTCGCTGCCGCGGATCGACATCGCAGGGGGGAAGGGCGCGTCACAACCTGGTGAACGGCCTTCCGTGTCGATCGCGGTCTTGCCTCCTCAGGGAACATCGAAGAGCAGGAACATCGAAGCGCAGGAACTCAAGTGGCACATCGCGCCATCCGTGTGCCCCTCGAGGTTCGCCATCGGATGACTATACCCGATCCACCGAGGTGGGGGCCACCAGGCGCCGAAAACCCGCGGCTCCGGCGATCTTGCGGCGGGTCGGAGATCGGAACAAACCCTGACGGGCACACATTTTCGAGCGGACGCTCGATCGTGATATTCCTGCAAGTCGGGTAGGATTCCCCCTGGGTACTCCCGTGCTCGGGGTGCCTCTCGCGGTACCAGGCCAGGTTCGGAGGCGCCGTCCGCGGGGGGGCCGGATTCCCCCCGAAGAAGGTCTCAAGCAGACCGGCCGATATTCCGATAAGCCCATGCTCAGGAACTTGTTCTGTGCGCGTCGGCCTCTCACTTGATCGTCCGATTTCATCTGTGGAGGGGGTCGAAGATCGCGAGCCGGGCGGCTGGCCGGACCAGTCGGGCCAGGCGATCGACACGACCTTAAGCTTCGTGAAGCTCGATCACCCGGATACACTGCGGACTGCGAAGCGCTCTCGCCTCACCGAGGCGGGATCCTCGTCCATGGTGGGGGCGACACCGCTGGAATTCGATCGAGACGAGGCATTCTCCCGGAACATCGGCTGGATCACCCGGGAGGAGCACCGGACACTTGCCGAAAAAACCGTAGCCATTGCCGGCATGGGTGGTGTGGGCGGAGTGCACCTCACGAACCTGGTCCGCATGGGCATCGGTTCCTTCCGCATCGCCGACTTCGATCGCTTTGAACTGGCCAACATGAATCGCCAGGCCGGCGCCTCGATGAGCAACCTCGGTCGAGAGAAGGTCGAGGTGATGAAAGAGATCGCCCTCGACCTCAACCCCGAACTGGATGTCCGGACT
Organism: Planctomycetota bacterium; assembly: GCA_024274785.1. Taxonomy (GTDB): domain Bacteria; phylum Planctomycetota; class JAJSAM01; order JAJSAM01; family JAJSAM01; genus JAJSAM01. Next base: position 56,201 of record JAJSAM010000026.1, read on the forward strand.
TTCAGCGAAGGCGTGACGCGATCCAATGTCGAGGAGTTTCTCGAAGACGTGGATGTTTACGTCGACGGGATCGACTTCTTCGCGCTCGATGCGCGGCGACTTCTGTTCGCCGTCTGTGCGGAGAGGGGCATTCCGGCCGTGACCGCCGCTCCCCTTGGCATGGGGGCCAGCCTGATGACGTTCCTCCCGGGCAAGATGACGTTTGAACAGTACTTTCGCCTGAAGGGCAAGCCCCGGGTCGAGCAGCTCATTCGATTCCTGGTGGGCCTCACCCCCGCGCACCTGCATTCCTCCTACCTCGTGGATCCCGATGCGGTCAGTTTCGAAGAGGAGAGGGGGCCGTCGACACCCATGGCGGTGTCCATGTGCGCCGGCATGGCGGTGACGGAAGCCCTGAAGATCATGCTCGGACGCGGCAAGGTCCACGCCGCGCCCCACGGCCTGCACTTCGACGCCTACCGGAACAAGTTCGTGCACACCTGGCGACCCGGTGGCAATGCCAACCCGTGGCATCGCCTCATGCTGGCGTTGGCGCTCCGGAAATTCTCGAGAGACGGCGTCGTCACTCCGGACTCCTGATCTCCCGAAGATGGCCCGGTGGCCGGGCACGGACCAAAACGAGGATTCCCGGCGTTTTCCGGTAGATTCCCGCGTCCCCCGGAATCCCTGGAGTTTTCACGTGCTACCGGAAAATCTGAGTCCGCAGGATGCCGTCGACCTCACCGATGATCTCGAGGGCCTGAAGCTCCTCGATGTCAGGAACCCGAACGAGTGGGAGGTTGCACGCTTGCCCGGGGCCGTCCTGGCCACGCCCGAGCTCATGCGGGAGATCCGGGACGAGTGGGATCCGGACACGCCGATCCTCCTCTACTGCCACCACGGGATTCGCAGCATGATCTTTGGGCTGAGACTGCTCATGGCGGGGTTCACCCGGGTCTACAACCTGAAGGGCGGCATCGAGAAGTGGTCGCTGCTCGTCGATCCATCCGTGCCCCGATACCGGATGGACTCGGGGCTCGCGGTCCTCGTCCGTAACGACTGAGACCCGATCGAACGGGCATCAAAATCCCTCACCTCCGTGGGGGATATCGCCCGATCCGTGCTCTCGAGCCCTGTTTCTCCGCGATCCGGGGAATGGTACAGGAGTTGCCTTGGGGTTCTCCTTGAACGCCATTTTGCGTGGAGATTCCCTGTCATGACCGACTTCCTTGGCACAAACTTCCCGATCCTCGAGGCGGAGGTCATCGGGGAGGATCTCACCTCCTACTGGATCGCGGCGCCCGACATCGTCCATGCCTACGGCCCCGGTCAGTTCGTCATCATCCGGCTCGATGAGGAGGGTGAGCGCATCCCGCTGACCATCGTCGACGTCGACCGGGAGCGTGGCGCCTTGCAGCTGATCGTCCAGGCGGTGGGGCGTACGACCGCCCAGATGGCGTTGCTGAAGGCCGGGGACACCATCCTCGACGTGGTGGGGCCGCTCGGCGAGGCCATCCCGATCGAGAAGAAGGACGATGCTTTCGTGATCGTGGGCGGCGGCGTCGGGATCGCTCCGATCTATCCCAAGGCCAAGGCGTTGAAGGATGCCGGCAATCGCGTGATCACGATCATCGGCGCGCGGACGAAGGATCTCCTGATGCTGGTCGATGCGATGGAGGCTGTCTCGGACGAGTTTCACCTCATGACCGACGACGGCAGCGCCGGGCGCAAGGGGCTTGTGACTGAGCCGCTCGACGAGGTGCTGGGGCGTGAAGGCACGGTGGCCGAGGTCATCGCGGTGGGGCCACCGATCATGATGAAGTTCTGCACGCTCACCGCCCTCGAGCATGATGCGCCGGTCCTCGTCTCCCTGAACCCGATCATGATCGATGGGACGGGAATGTGCGGAGGCTGCCGGGTCTCCCTCGGGGACGAGGTGAAGTTCGCTTGTGTCGATGGCCCCTGTTTCGACGGGGCGAAGATCGACTGGGAAGAGATGATGACCCGTCTCGGCGCCTACAAGGCCGAGGAAAAAGAAGCGATGGACCACTGGTGCCGGATCCGCGACGGCGCGGCGGCCGAAGGGAAGAAGGCATGAACGACGACAAGTTGCCCGACTGCTGCGAGAACGCCGACTGCTGCGGCAATGGTGAGAAGAAAAGGCAGAAGAAAGAAGTCGAGCTGACCCCTTACGGCCGCATCCGTCGGAAGGGCAAGCGGGAGCGCGTCTCGGTTCCCATGCCGGAGCAGGAGCCGCTCGTTCGCGCGAAGAACTTCGACGAGGTGCCCCTCGGCTACATGGCCGAGATGGCGATGCAGGAGGCGCAGCGTTGCTTCCAGTGCAAGGGTGAACGCGCCAGGTGCGTACCCAACTGTCCGGTCGGGATCAACATCCCCAAGTTCCTCGACGAGGTGGCGGAGGGCGACTTCCAGGCGGCGATCATGACCGTGATGGAGGACAACCTCCTTCCGGCCATCTGCGGCCGGGTCTGCCCGCAGGAAGAGCAGTGCCAGATGGAGTGCATCGGCGGCAAGCGGGGCGAGCCGGCGATGATCGGCCGTCTCGAGCGCTTCGTGGCCGACTGGTACGCGGTGCACGGTGAGAAGCCCGAGCCGATGACGCCGCCCGAAGGCGCGCAGAAGGTCGCCGTCGTCGGTTCCGGCCCGTCCGGCCTGACCGCCGCCGCGGACCTCGCGAAGAAGGGGTACGACGTCACCATCTTCGAGGCGTTGCACCGTCCGGGCGGCGTGCTGGTCTACGGTATTCCGGAGTTCCGGCTGCCGAAACGGATCATCGATCGCGAGGTGGAGAACATCAAGCTCCTCGGCGTGAAGATCTACCTGAACGCCATGATCGGGAAGCTGTTCACCGTCGACACCCTGATGAACGAGAAGGGGTTCGAGGCGGTCTACCTCGGCGTGGGAGCGGGCCTGCCCTACATGATGAACGTTGCCGGAAAGAACCTGAAGGGCGTCTACACCGCGAACGAGTTCCTCTCGCGCGTGAATCTGATGAAGTCCTACGAGTTCCCGAAGTCGCCGACCCCGCTCAAGGTCGGTGAGAACGTTGCGGTGGTCGGTGGCGGAAACGTGGCCATGGACAGCGTCCGCACCGCGCTCCGCATCGGTGCTGAGAACGTGCACCTCGTCTACCGCCGCTCCGAGGCCGAGATGCCGGCCCGGAACGAGGAGATCCACCACGCGAAGGAGGAGGGCGTGCAGTTCCACCTCCTGACCAATCCGGTGGAATTGATCGGTGATGACGATGGCCACGTTCGGGCCGTCAAGTGTGTCAAGATGGAACTCGGCGAGCCCGACGACTCCGGCCGCCGCCGCCCGGTGGTGATCGAGGGCAGCGAGCACGAGCTCCTGGCGGACAACTTCGTCTTCGCCATCGGCCAGGGCCCGAACCCGATCCTCCCGGCCACCACACCGGGCCTGAAGACGGACAAGTGGGGCTGCTTCCTGGTGGACGACAGTCAGATGACCTCGATCCCCGGCGTCTTCGCCGGCGGGGACATCACCGGCGGCGCGACGGTCATCACCGCGATGGGTGACGGCCGGACCGCGGCGAACGGCATCGACCGGTATCTCACCGCCCGGCGGGAGGAGGCGGAGGCAGTGAGGCAGTGAGGGCTCGTCTGGAAATAAGTGCGACCGTTGCACCGAGAGCGCCGCTGCGCCCGACCCAGCAAGGCGCGAGGAGGGGGCACCTGACTGGTTTCAGCCGACGAGCAACGCAGCTTTGCGTGATGCAGCTGCCCTTCGAACACACATCCCGGCAGTTGGCGCAACGCCAGCGGCAAACACTCTCCAACTCTCTCTCACTCCGGGGCGGACCCATCGGGCCGCCCGGATCGCACGTCTTGCTGCCGGTGCCAGTGTCCCGATGCCACCGGACCTCTGCCGTTCGCCCTGCTCCGAGCTGCGCCGGCCGGCCGCGCCGAACGCGCACCGGCCGCCCGGGAGCCGGCGTCGATCACGCTTCATCCCCGATTTCGTCCTCGGTATTCAGGTAGGCCAGTCCGACGGAGAGGATCGCCGGCAATCGCGAGATCGTCTTCACGATGTCGTCCATCGCCTCGGAGGTCTCCGTGTCCATGACCACGACGATGCTGCCTTTCTCGTCGGTGCCATGCACCTCCACCGCCGGGAACGCCGCGATGCCCTCGAGCGCCGCGGTGAGGTCTTCCGGTGCGCAGGTGATGATGAAGCCGCCGATCGGCATGGAATGGCCTCTCGTGGTAGGGAAGAGGGGAGGCGGGGGCGGGAGAGATCCGCCCCCGGTGGTTCCTGGTCCGCATTTCTCATGAGAAAAGCGGGCTAGAGCTGGACGATGACGGGCGAAAGGCGCTTCGGCCCGGAGACCCGCCTGATCCGGCAGGCGCAGATCTTGAACTCCGGCTGCTTGGAACCGGGGTCGAACGCATCCACGCAGACCTTGTTCACCATCCGGTCCTCGGCCATGTCATGCATGTAGGCGAAGATCATGCCCTCCATCGGACCCGACCGGATCCGCGCCGGCATGACGATCTTCCCGCGCCGGGATTCGATCTCCACCATGTCGCGGTTCCTGATGCCGTAGGCCTTGGCGTCCTTCGGGTTGATCTCGACGAACGAGTAGGGGTTCCCACGGATCAGTTCCGGGATGCGGCCGGTCATCGTGCCGGTGTGCCAGTGGTCGATGATGCGGCCGGTGGAGAAGTAGATCGGGTAATCGGCGTCCGGCTCCTCCGCCGCACCCTGGAATGGCCGGAGCCACACCCAGAGTTTCTTGTCCGGGTGAGCCGGTCCGTAGAACTGGTAGGGGAGATCGTTTTCGGAGTGCTCGTCGGCCAGGGGGTCGAAGCCCTTCACGAACTTCATCACCGTTCCACCGGTCGCGGCGTGCTCCTTCGTGGGCGCCGGCCACTGCACGCCGTCGTGCATGGTCTTCAGAAGTTCGTAGGTCGCGCCGCGCAGATCGTTGTCCTGCCCCCTGGTCGCCTTCTGCGAGTACTCGTCCCAGATGGCCTTCGGCAGCGCGTAGTCCGGTTCCTTGCCCTCGAAATCGGCCACGCATTGACGGATCATCGGGTCGTTCAGCAGCTTGGCGAGCCGAAGCGCCCACTCCCTGGCGATCCAAACTTCGGGCATCGCTTCACCCGGCGCGTCGATTGCCTTCGGGGTGAGTTGCGAACGGCGCTCGGTGCAGCCGTAGACCCCCGTCTTCTCGAAGTGGAAGGCCCCGGGCAGGATCAGGTTGGCGCACTCCGTGGTGCGCGTCGGGAAGATATCGGTGACCACCATGAAGAGGTCGTCGCTCCGCATTCCTTCGCGGTACGGCGTGACGTTCGGGAGGGTCTGCGCGGGGTTCGTGCAGTGGACCCAGATCGCCTTGATCTTCTTTTCGTTGACCGCCTTGAACATGGCCATGGTGTGCAGGCCGGGCTTCGACGGGAGGCGGCCCCGGGGGAAGCCCCAGATGTCCTCCATCTGGTTTCGGAGCGGCTCCTTCGCCACGAGACGGTGGCCGGGCAGGATGTGACAGAGTCCACCACCCTCGCGCACGCCGCCGCACGCATTCGGCTGGCCGGTGAGGGAGAGGCTGTCCGCGCCCTCCTTGCAGAGCTGGCCGGTGATCATGTGGAGGTTGTGGATCAGGTTGTTCGCCCACACGCCCCGGCGCCGCTGGTTGATGCCCATCGTCCAGCAACTGAGCGTGCCGTTCGACTTCGCGAACCAGCGCGCCGCCTGGCGGATGCTTTTCGCGGTGATGTTCCCGCCGCAGATCGCCGCCGCCTTCTCCGGCGTGTAGGCCTCGAGGAACTTCCGGTACGAAGAGAGATCGACCTGCTTGCTCTCCTTGCCGATCCGGAACGTGCAGTAATTGTTGATGAACTCGTCGTCCTGCAGCCCCTCTTCGAGAATCACCTGGGCCATCGCGTTCAGCATGGCGAGGTCCGTGCCGGGACGGAACTGCATGTGTGAGTCGGCGATCCGGGAGGTGGCGGACACGCGCGGGTCGGCGTTGATGACCTTCACGAAGTCCGGGTTGTCGAGCTTCCGGCGCATCACCCGGCGGAAGAACACCGGGTGGCACTCCGACATATTGCTGCCGATGATGAAGAAGCAGGATGCCTTCTCCACGTTGGCGTAACCGCCGATGGGCTCGTCCGCGCCCATGGATGTCACGTATCCTCCGACCGCGCTGGCCATGCAAAGCCGCGGGTTTCCCTCGACGTTGTTCGTCTGAAGGCCGCCGCGCATGATCTTCTGGAAGAGATAGGTCTCCTCCGTCAGGGCCTGGCCGGACCCGTAGTAGGCCACCGCGTCGTTCCCGTTTGCCTTGATCGCGTCGGCGAACTCCTTCGCCGCGATGTCGAGCGCCCGATCCCAGGATATCTCCTGGAAGGGCTCACTCTTCTTCGCCCGGTAGAGCGGTCTGGTGAGCCTGTCCGGCTGGTTGCCGATCAGCTTGTGGAAGAGCATCCCCTTCATGCAGAGGTAGCCCATGCTGGTCCTGGATTTCGGGACGCCGCGGAGCGCGACCGCCTTCCCGTTCTTCACGCCGAGTTCCACGCGGCACCCGGTGCCGCAGAGGCGGCAGGTGCCCCTGACCCATTTTTGCGCCTGGCCGGCGGCATGGGCCGTACTCGCGGGAGTCGTGGCCAGGCTCATGCCCACGTAGGATGCCGCGGTGGCCGCCGCGACCTGCTTCAGGAAGTCACGTCTCGAAACGCCCATCACTTCGCCTCCTCTCGGTGCCCACGGAAAAGGTGGGGCGCGTGGCACTCCCAGCACTTTTTCCCCTGCTGCACGCGCGACTTCATCTGCCCCTGGTGGCAGATCGCACAGGTCGTCATCTCCGGGACTTTGCGGAAGTTCTCGTAGGTGCCGTGGCACTGGAAGCATTTCACGTTGTCGAGCCCGTGCGTGGAGTTGTACCAGTCCTCGTAGATCTGCGGAGTGGCCACCTTGTGGCACGCCGTGCAGGCGCGGTACACCGCCTCCTCCGGGATCTCCGGGTGGGGTAGAGGCTCGCTGGCGGCGGGAAGCGCCTCCTCCGGCGGGGGAGACGCCTCGGGAGCGACCGGCTCCGACGGAGAGGCGGATGGTTCGGGCATGGTGCAGGCCAGGATGCCCACGAACAGAATTGTGACCAGGGTCAGCAGGGCGGCGAACTTCACGAAAATCTCCCTTCCGCGGCTGATGATGTGCTGATGCTTGGAGTGAATGTGTGCCGCTATTCTCGCCGTTGGAGCGGTGGAATTCAATTCAGGAAGGAGCCGGGAGAAGGCTGGCTATCTGGCGATGAGCGCGCGGAAAGCTCTTCGTGCCGCAGGGCTGATCCGACTGATCGCGAGGAAGGCCCGGCGACCGTCGGCGCGTTTCAGTACAGTGCTCAAACTGCCCGCGGCAGGAGGCGAATCCCGACGTTCGATCCGCTCCACGCATTCAGCGTGGAACATGGGCAGGAGGCGGCGGATCGACTGGGCATCCACTGATTCTCCGGCGCATCGGCCGAAGGCATGGACGGCGCTCTGGAAGGCCTCGCGTGCAAGGGGGGCGGTCAATCCGTGCCGGAATCCGGCGATCGTGACCAGCTTCCGCTGAATCTGCTCGAAGGCGATGGGCTCTGTTGAACCGGAAATGGCGACCGCTCCTTCCCGAGGCTGCGGGGTCCGCGCAGGAAGCCCGCATGGTATCGGGACTTCACTTGAGCAAGGACCATGCCGGGGAGTGGTTGCGGGGGAGTGGTCTGTCTGAAGTGATTTGTAGGTAAGGGATTGTGTCGTCTGTTCGGTTCAGCGGGGCTGCGCACCGGGTGGACGGGCTGCATCGCCGGTTCAGAATTCTGGACGGAGAGGCTACGGGAAGCCCCCATCCTCACGGGGCACGCGGGCCCTCAGATGCAGATGCCCCTGGCCTTCAGGATGCCGCGGAGCTCCAGGCGGGCCGAGCGGATTCGGGAGTCGAGGGTATTCGCCTTGAGCTTCAGGCGTTTCATCAGACCGTGGCGGCCGACATCTTCCTCGATGAGCAGTTCGAAGAGTTCTCGCGCCTGAGGCTTCAATTCCTGCAGGGCTTCGACGATCCGGGTTCCGTCCTCGCGGCGGATGACCTGATCGATGACCGGCCGTGCCGTGCCGCCGCGCTCGGGTTTGAATGGCGACTCATCGATCTTTGTACTCTCTTCTGCGATTCGTTTGAGTCGATGAGTTGTCTTGATGGACTGATCAATGAACTCCAGGCACTTCTTCTTGAAGATCCCGATCAGGATGCCCATCTGGTTCGTCTCGTTCCGGTAGCGGTGTCCGTGCTCGCAATACGCCGCAAGTGCTGTTTGGGCAATGTCTTCCGCATCACACTCTCGTATGCGGTACTTGAAGCCCGCAATGAGAATGAGGCGGCGACGCACCTCTTCGAACTTCGCTGGATTGCCGAGTTCCTCAAGCATGACCTTGTCTTCTAAGCCCTTTCCCGCCGCTTCAGCGGACAACTCGCCCCCGTGTCAGGTTGCAGGCTTGTTCCCCCTACAGAACGTTGCCCCTCGTACGTCAGACTCTCCCTTTTAATCCTCGGACCGCCCGATGTCAATCCTCGTCGTCCAGAGCTTTTTGCATCCCTCAGCCGTACGGGTCCGCCGCGGGCAGTTCGCCGCGGGTTCGCGAGGGGTGGTGGTACCGGCCCCGGAAGAAGAGCAGGGGCCAGAGTTCGCCCTCGAGGTCGTGGAGTTCCGTCACCTCTCCCACCACGATCCAGTGGTCGCCGCCGTCGTGCATCCGGTGGACTCGGCAAGCCATCGCGCCGATGCAGTCCGCCAGGCGTGGCGCCAGACTTTCGTCTTCCCAACGGGTGAGCGCGTACGGCTCACCCCCATCGCTTCCGAGCCCGTTGTCGCGGGTTTTCGCGAAGTGGTTGGAGACCGCTTCCTGGTGATCACCGAGGATGCTGATCGTGAATGCAACGCCTTCTTCCATGAGCTGGGCAAATCGTGACTTCTTGGAAGGACAGACGATGAGCAGGGTCGGGTCGAGCGAAAGGGAGCTGACCGCGTTGGCGGTCATCCCTCGCAACTCCCCGTCTTTTTCGGCGAGCAACACCGTCACGCCGGTGGCGAACAGGCCGATCGTCTGGCGGTAGCGCGCATGAAGCTCCTGGGAGTCGGTCATCTCGGTCTCCTTCCCGCCCATCGTACGGGCTCGCGTGAAAGAGCTCGCGAATCCTTCCATTGTCGATTCCGCCGGGTACATTCGCACCGACTCATCGGAGCGGAGAGTGCATGCCGAAGATCCGTGAAGACGCTCCCGAGCGTATCGACAAGGTCCGGAAGAACCGCTGAACCGGGGGATGAGAGGTGACCGTCGCGCACGAACACGCCGGGAAGAATGCGAAGCGATACCTCGAGGATCTATTCGAGTTCCTGCGGTGACCGACCGGGAGCGCCCCGCGACGCGGGCCGGGGTCCGGGCCTACGGGTTTCACTGGCCGGACCGGGATGTCCTGCTGCTGTGCGGCGGCGGCAGCATTCCCGTGGTGGCGAACATGAAGGACCTGCCCGGCCTGCCCGTGGTGCTGAATGGCTTCGGGCTCCCGGGCTGTGGGGCGCACGGTCCCGACGAAAACCTGCCGATTGTGATGTACGAGCGCCCATCGACACGTTCATCCAGTTCATGCGCGAGAGGGCGGGTCGATGAGTGACCGCCGAAGTTCCGGAACACCGGAAGCTCCATCTGATCGGGCGAGGTTCTTCTTCGGGGGGCTGGTGGCGGCCTGGTTCATCGGCCTGTGCCTGATCCCCGATCCGCGACCGCTTGGGGCGCCGGAGTGGGCGGTGGGCCTGCTGCGCAAGGTGGCCGGGCTGTCCGAACCGATCGCGAGAGCCGGGGCCACCATCGCGCTGCGCGGGCTCGGTCTGGCGTTGATCGGCGTGTTGCTGTCGCTGACCTTCCGGCGCTTCCCCCTGAAAGTCGCCGCGCCGGTGGTACTCGTGGCGTCTCCGATCCTGGCCGTGGCCGCGCAGTGGATCAACTACGGATACTTCCCGATCCCGATGCAGCTTCAGCTTGGTCTGGCGGCCGCTGTCCCGGGAGCGCTGCTCGGGCTGAGTCTGCGCAGGAGCCGCCTGGCCCTGGCGGCGCTCGTCGTCGTTGCGATCGGTCTCTTCTCCTTTGGAACGGCGACCGGGATACCCGACGATCTCCACGAGGCTGCGCGCGCGACGGCGCGCTACGTGCTGGAGAACGCGGATGACGTCCCGAAGGGGGATGCCGGGTTCGCCCGCCTGCTTCACCTGACTTTCACCTACGCCGAGGACAACTCCCACCAGACGGGCGCCGTCTTCGCCAACCGCGCAGCCATCCTGGCTCTCGGGGTCATCCTCGGCGAGGAGTTGGTTGTTCGCGTGGCGAAGCGGCGCCTGGACTCTTCGAAGCTGGAGACGGCCAACAGCCTCGCGGGCGCCCGGAAGCTGCGGAGGAGGATCAGGCTGCGGGGCCGCGGAGACCTTTCGCAGCACTTCTGGGTCAGTGCTTCGCTGGCGGTGCTCTCCGACGACTCCCGGTCGATGACCGTGGGCATCACCAAGGAGATGATGGACGCCATTCCGGGTGGATCCGGCTTCTCCTTCTCGGACCTGGTCGCGGACCGTGCGGGGACGCTGTTTACGGTGGCCGCGACGCGGGATGAGGAGTCGGCGCGGGCTATGCAGGCCCGGATCCGGAATGGGGTGGTAATCGATCAGTACTGCCCGAACGTGGAGGAGCTCCCGGACGGCATCCCGCGCGACGAGTTTCAGCAGGAATATGGTGGCCTGGGTGGGGTTCGGACGAAGAAGATCGTGGCCGAGATCCGGAAGCGTCTCGCCACCTGTGAAGCCCTGAAGTAGCCCGCAGGCACATTCGGAACCACCCCCCGGGGGGCGGTACACCCGGGCCGCCACGCTGGGCCCGAAGCCGATCGCGATTCTGGATGCGTGGCTGGCGCGGCGGCTGTCGCGAAATCACCCAACCCGCGTCGCACCGGTGCGGCGGCGGCGGATCAGCACGACGCCGATCGTCAGGCCGACGCCGAAAAGCAGCAGGGTGGATGGTTCCGGAGTCATGGAGATCAGGACCGCGCCGTCGTCGCCGGCGTTCCCGAACCAGGGCGTCCCGGACCCGGCGCTGTAGATGTAGTTTCCGCCGGAGTACGGATCGAAGGGGGATCCACCGAACAGACCGCTTCCGGTGGTCACCTGCGCGGTGATCGCGTAGACCGTGCCGGTCGTGATCGCGAGATCGGGACTGAAACTGTACGTGCCGGCGATTGTTACTTCCAGGGGTGCGCCGGTGTAGAGCGCGGCTCCGGTGGGGAGTCCACCGGTCGTTTCGTAGACCGCTCCGGCAAAAAACAGATTGCCATCCGCGGCGACGGAGAGCAGGAATCCAAATTCGGAAAGGACGGGCCCGGCCGCGGTGAACGTCTGGCCGACCCAGTCCGAAGTCGAGACCCCCACGGCCGCGGTGCCCGGACGCGTATCGATCACGACTCCCGCCTGAGCGGTGGATGCGGCGAAAACCAGAAGCGCGAGAGAAGTCGCTGTGACGAAACCGGTTCGCATGGGGCCTCCTGTTCCGTGTGTGCCTGCTGGTGGAATTCTAGCCCGCATCTCTTGGGGCCCGTCTGGAAATAACTGCTGCATTCGAGGGCCGCTGCATCCCGCTACGCTTTGTTGCTCGTCGGTTGAAACCAGCAAGGTTGCGCCCTCCTCGAGCCTCGTTTCTCGGGCGCCGCGGCGCTCTCGGTGCAACGGGCGCACAAATTTTCCAGACGAGCCCTGACGATTGCACGCGATCTGAGGAGCGGATCCGGTACCTCAACGCCCGCGATCCCCGCCCGGACCGTCCGCCGTATCCGGCCGGTAGCCTCTCGCCCCGGCCATGCGATCGAGTCTCGCGGCGATCGCCCGGTCCCCCGCGAACTCACGCATGCGGGCCAGCTCGAACAACCCCCGCGGTGCGGCGGGATGCGTCGCACCGCGTCGGAGTCCCTTTTCCATCTGGTCGATCGCCGCATCGATGTCGTTCCGCCGAAGCTCGATCCGGACCAGGATCAGGCGGCACGGCAGCCGGAAGGGGTCCGCGGTCAGTGCTTCGATGAGGGGCGCTCGGGCCTCCTCGTCCCGGCCGAGTTCCGTCAGGACGAAACCGAGCCCCTCCTTTGCGCCGGCGTGCATGGGCTCTTCCGCGAGGATCGCTCGAAACAGGACCTCCGCGTCTCGCGGGTGTCCGCTCTCGGCGAGGATCAGGGCCCGGGCGGCTCGACCTTCGGTGTCCCGGGGATCGAGGCGGCGGACCTCTGCCTCGTAGTGTCTTTCCGCGCGCTGAACACGGAGCATGATCTCCCGGTCCACGAGCGGGGCGCCCTGCATTGCCGACCGGCATCGCAAGGCGTAACGGCGCTGTTCGTACGGCGTGCCGAGGTTGGTGATGACCAGCGGAACCAGGCCAAAGAGCGAGAGCGCAACCGCGCCGACGGCGGTCGCGGTGCCCCGGCGCGTCTGGAAGAGGGCGATCCCGCCGATGAGTGTCAGGGGGATACCCATCAGGGAGAAGAGGTCCCAGTCAAGGCGGAGCGAGAAGTTCACGTTCCAGAAGTTCGGGAACAGGACGAGGAAGACCGCCGCGACGGCGACGAAGCGGACGACCGGGTCGCGTTTTGGGAGGCCGCGGGAAAAGAGGAGCAGGAGGACGCCGGCCGGCGCGGCGAGGATGATGAGGTTCAGCACCCCCACGAAATGCTCGAGGTCGAGGATCGCGTAACGGCAGAGCACGTTGGTCGCGGTTTTCGTCAGGGGCAGAATCGGTCCGAGATCCATGCCGCCGAGGAAGGAACCGTAGCGATCCGGACCGGCGACCGGGATCGTGCCGCTCCAACTTGCGAAGAAGAGCCAGGTGTAAACTGCGACGACGGGGACGAGGAAGAAGAGGGCGGCCACGGCCACCCGTTTCAGCCGGATGGGGGAGAACCGGCCGCCGTTGGCGAGGAGTAGGAGGGACGGCAGCAGGAGTCCGGCGGATCCGTGCAGGCCGAAAGCGATTCCGAGGACCACGGCGGGAGCGATGACGGATCGATCGTCTCGGAGTGTCCGAATGCCGAGCAGGAAGTACACGGTGAGGGCGGCGGCGAGAGGGGCGTATACCTCGATGGACCCGAAGAACAACACGGCTGTGCCGCAGGTGATGAGCAGGCCGGCCAGGCCGGCGCGGGCCGCACCGTCCGGGTAGAGCTTCCTTCCGATCCCCACCGCGGCGACCACGAAGACCATCCCGGAGAGGACCGAGACGAGGCGCACCGCTTCGGCTGGAAACAGGCTGAACAGCTCGCGGATGCCCGACTGGATGAAGCAGGTGAGGGGATTGCTGGCATAGGCTTCCCCGGTGGCTGTCCGGAGCATGGTCGCGCTCGCATCGCCCGAGAGCCGGACCGTCGGCAGGAACCAGAAGAGGCCGCCGCAGCCGAGTACCAGGATGGGCAGTCGGGCGTGGCGGGGAATGAGCCGGGTTACGCGTCCGAAGAGCGACCCGACCCGATCCGCCGCACCCGGAACCAGGAACAGGACGAGAAGGAGCGCGAAGGAACCCGAGAGCGCGAGGACTCCCGGTGCCCGCCACGCCTCGATGCCGAAGGACGCATCGAAGTCCGGTCCGCGCGGAGCGGCTGCGCCAATCGCGAAGAGCGCGGTGAGCACCACGGCGGCGATGACGAGGACGATGGCGGGACGTGAGTTCGCGCGCGGCATGGGACGCGGATTCTACCAGCAATCCGGGCTGGTCGGGCGGGGCCAATCAGAAGGCGGGGCGCCGAGAGGTCCGTCGGCCTCGAGCGAACAGGAGGGTGGCCCGGCTACGCGGGATCTCCGACCTTCGCGTTCAACACCGGATCGATCCCCACCCGCCGGGCCAGGTCGGAGATGAACAGGCCGTTCGGGTCGAGGCGCTTCTTGATCAGGAGGAGTTCGTTGTAGCGCGGGTAGACCCGGTGGAACTGCTCCGGGGTCAGGACCTGGTCCTTGGCGAGGTGGATCCGCCCGCCGCGCTTCACCGTGGCGTCGATGATGCGGTTCACCGCCTCCCGGCTCCGCTCTTCGTGACGCTTCTTCGGGTGGAACTCGAAGTTCAGGCTGTACCCGTTCTTCGAGAAGGAGAGCAGGCCCTCGTCGGCCTGGTGGGCGCGGAGGATCGTGGTGACCGGCGGACAGGGCGACGACTGGCAGATGGTCAGGATCTCGTCGATGGCCTCCTTCGCGCCGTGCTTCGGGAAGTTGAGCTGGACGGTGTAGCCGTGCGGTCCGCAGACGAGGTGGGCCGGCGGTACTGTGAAGCTCGCCTCGAAGTTGAAACGGAGGAACAGCTCGGAGGTGGTATTCCGGCCGGTCCAGCTCGCCAGGCGGCTCATGGTGTAGTAGAAGCGATTGAAGAGATAGAGGGCGGGGCGCTGGGCGTTCAGCATGAAGGAAAGGACCGGGCCGAACTTCTCATGCAGCGCCAGGCCGAATCTGCGGTGGTGTTCGAGGCGTCTGAACCCGGCGTCGAGGAACTCCCGGCGTTCCTCTTCGGTGTCCTCGCGATCCACCCACTGTGCGGTGTGGACGACGGATCGCCCGAGGCGCTTGCCCTTGCCGTAGGCGTCGATCCAGACCACGGCGGCGTCATGATCGTCCTTCAACTCGTCGAGCAGGGCGAGGAGCGCGTCGGTGTCGGCGGCCGGCGTGCGGAGGATCTTCACGAAGTTGGACTTGATCGGCACGAGTTGCAGCGTGGCGTCGATCACGATCCCGAGGAGTCCGATGCCGCCCATGATCGCGTTGAAGAGCTCGTGGTCGCGGTCGACCTCGACCGTTTCGCCGTCGGCCCGGAGCAGGGTCATGCGGATCACGCGCTGCGAGAAGTTGCCGTAGTGCCAGCCGTCCTTGCCGTTGACGTTGGCGCAGATGGCCCCGGCCACGCTCGAGTGCGACTCCGTCGGGCTGCCCGGCAGGGTCAGCAGAAGGTGATGGACGTGCTCGTAGATGTCGATCAGCCGCGTGCCGGCCTCGACGGTGATCCGCGCCCGCTCCTCGTCGAAGTCGAGGATCCGGTTCATGCCGCTCATGTCGAGGAGGGCGTGGCCGTCGTTCAGCGCCAGGTCTCCGTAGCCGCGACCGGCGCCGCGCGCGCAGATGGTCATGCCGTTGTCGCGGCACCACGCCAACGCCTCCTGGCACTGCGGGAGCGTCTTCGGGCGGGCGACGAGCGACCGCGTGGAAATGGATCCCACGAGTGAATGCAGCTCTTCCCACTGCATGAAGCTCGGGAGCGGCGAGTCTTTGGACGGCATGGATATCTCCGGTTGGATCACGGTCCGGCGCATCATAACCAGATCACCGCGCCACCGGCATTTCCAACGTTCGATGAACCCGGGGGCGACACTTTTCCGTGCCGGACGCCGGGTCGGTGATACAAAGGGCGAATCATGAAGACCAAATCCGCAGTTCTCGCCATCCTCGCGGCGATCCTCCTTCTGCCGGCAGTCCGTGCGGAAAACGACACTGAGAACCTCTGGGAGAAGCGGGTGGCGGCCTCGTCCGACTCCATCGTCTTCGTCCGGTTCGTCCTGAAGATCCGGATGACCCGCGGGGATGAGACACAGGACTTCGAGCGCATGCGCGAGGTGCAGGGCATTGTGGTGAACGATCAGGGGCTCATCATGAGCTCGAATGCGCACTTCGATCCGGCTTCGACCGCCCTGCTGCCGCCGCAGTTGCGCGGAAAGGTCGAAGTGAAGGCCACGCCGACGGACCTGAAGGTGCTCTTCGGCAATGAGGAGGAGGAGTACGAGGCGCAGTTGGTCGCCCGCGACTCCGACCTCGACCTGGCCTTCGTCCAGATTCTCGACCTGAAGGGGAAGACGGTGAAGCCGATCGACCTCACGGCCGGGGTGGAGCCGGAACTGGGACAGGAACTCTACGGTATCGCCCGAATGGGGCGTGGGTTCGATTGTGTGCCGGTTGTGGTCCGGCTCTATGTCAGCGCGAAGATCGCCAAGCCCCGCCGGATGTGGAGTGCCTCCGGCGAACTCCCCGCTCCGTCCCTGCCGGTGTTCAATCAGGACGGTGTCCCGGCCGGGATCGTCTCCCTGCAGCAGGCGTCGGCCGGTGTCGAGGGGGCGGGCAGTCGGCGCCGGCCTTTCCTGCTTCCCCTCACCGATGTCGCAAAGAGCTTCAGGCTGGCAGTCAGGCGCGCCGCGGAGGCGTTGGGTGCGGCCGGTGCCGATGACGGGGGCGATGACGGGGGCGACCGGGCGGATGAATCCGAAGAGACCGGCGAAACGCGCGACTCCGGCGAAGGCGAGTAGGCGAATCCTTTGCTGAACCTCGTCCTCATCGCCATCGCCGGTGGGCTCGGTGCGCTGGCCCGCTACGGATTGACCAACCTGGTGCATAGGGTGCTCGGGATGTCCCTCCCGTGGGGCACTGCGGTGGTCAATATTCTCGGGTGCCTGGTCTTCGGTCTGCTCTGGGGATTGTCCGAGAGCCGGATGGGCTTTCAGCCGGAGCACCGACTGATCGTCCTCGTCGGTTTCGTCGGCTCTTTCACCACCTTCTCCACTTTTATCTTCGAGGTGGGAATGCAGGTGCAGGAGAGCCAGTGGATCGCCGTTCTCGGCAACATGGTGGGACAGAACGTGATCGGAATCCTGGCGCTGGTGGCGGGACTCTTACTGGCGCGCCTTGCGGCGTAAGACGGTGAAGGAGTGATGCCGGAACAGCCACGCGGATCTCCAGCCGGTCCGGGCTGAACCGCCACTGGTCCCGCCGCGTGGATCAGTCGATCTCTTCTTCCGCGAATTGGCGGGAAATCTCGATGTTGTAGGCGCTGAGCAGGTCGGTGTGGCGGAGCAGGCCGACCAGGCGATTGTCTTCGGCCTTCACGACCGGCACCTCACCGTACCCCGAGTGAAGAATGGTCTGCAGCGCGCTGTGCAGATCCTGGTCGGGGAGGACGCTGACCGGGGGGCCCATGATGTCCCCGGCGAGAAGCAGGTCGTCGAGGTCCCGCTCGAAGAGCGCCGACCTGACCTGCTCGATCGAAAGGATACCCACCAGCCGGTCGCCCACCTGTCCGATCACCGGGAAGCAGATCCCCGAAGAGTGGGCGACCAGGGACCGCAGCGTGGGCAGTCTCGATGCGATGGGGATGGAGATGATCTCCCCGGCCGGGTGCATCACCTGGGAGACCTTCAATTCGCGCAGCACGTTGATGTTCAACTCGCCCTGGTGGGCGGGAGAGGCGAACTTGTTCCGCACCTGGTTCCGGAAAATGGACCATCGTGAGGTGAAGAGCACGGCGATGACCGTAACGAGCATGAGCGGGGCGATGATTCCGTAGCTCCGCGACAGTTCGAGAGTCATGAGCAGAGCGCCGAGGGGAGCGTTCGCCACCCCTGCGAAGAAAGCGCACATCCCGACGATCACCATGGCCGCGGGGTCCGGTGCGTAGCCGGGGAACAGATTGTTGGCCACCACCCCGAAGACGCCGCCCAGCATGGCCCCGATAAACAGGGTCGGTCCGAACACGCCTCCGGAGCCTCCCGAACCCATCGTCAAGCTCATGGCCACGATCTTCATGAGAAGCAGCAGGAGCATGGTCCCGACGAGCACATTGCCCTGAATGGCGTCCTGGATGAACCCCCAACCCGAGCCATATGCCCCCGGCGCGACCAGTCCCACGACGCCGACCATCAGACCGCCGATGGCGGGCAGGGCCCAGGCCGGCACATGCTTGAGCTTCTCGAACATCCCGCTGATGCCCCAGAATACCTTGACCGTGAGTGCCCCCACCGGCGCGCAGAAGACGCCGAGCACGAGGTAGAACAGGAGTTCGTGGGGATGATTGAAAGCGAGGTCGTGCGGCAGGTTGAAGATCGGATCAAATCCGAAGATGCCCGCGAAGATCGCGTAGGCGGTGACCGAGGAGATGACGCAGGGGACCAGCGCGTCGGTTTCGATGTCTTCCCGGTAGAGGATTTCCACGGCGGTGATGGCGCCGCCCAGAGGAGCGCGGAAAATGGCTCCGAAGCCCCCCGCCGCGCCGGCGAGGAGAAGGATGCGGCGGTCCCGGGCGTTCATGTGGAACAAGCCGGCCAGCATGGAACCGAATCCGCCGCCGATCTGGGCGATGGGCCCCTCCCGGCCGGATGCTCCCCCGAAGCCCAGCGTGAACAGCGTGCCGATCGCTTTGACGAGCGGGACGCTTGGCCGCATCCGCCCCCGCTTCTTGTGGAAGGAGTCGATCAACGCTTCCGTGCCGACACCGGCAGCCTCCGGGGCAAACCGTTGGACGATGACGCCGGAGATCAGTCCACCGATGGCGGGCAGCAGGAAAAAGAGCCACGGCACGGGGACGAACGGCCCCGTGGCGTGGAACAGCCCCTCGCCTCCGGGGTGCGTGCGCGGGGTTCCCGCCGCCAGGTCGAAGACGAGGAAACCGGTGAGATCCAGCAGGTAGTAGAAGCCGGCCGCGCCGAATCCCGACACCGCTCCGACCAGGACTCCGTAGAGGACCCAGCGGCCCAGGCTTCGAAAGCCCAGGGACGGCTTGAATGCTTGACGGACTTTTTGCAGCAGGGCCTTCATCGGGACAGATCGGTCCTCAGGGGCCGCGCAAGAATAACTACGGGGTTCGAGGGCGGCTGCATCCCCTTGAGCCGCGTTGCTCGTCTGTTGAAACCAGTGAGGTTGCGCCCTCCTCGCGCCTTGCCGGGCGGGCGCATCAGCGCTCTCCGTCCTGCGAAGATATTCTTGCGCAGCCTCTTACTCCTGGTCTGGTCATGATTGTCTTCTCCAATACCGCCACCGGGAACTCCGGTGGGCCCGCTCCGCCGCGGGGCGGGACAGACCACCGCCACGATCGGCTGATCAGGGGTGGTGAGACTGGCGTACAGGCAAGCTGCCGTCACGTCAAGACGATGCCGTCATTGTCCTCTTCGGAGCAGGCGAACGAAGTTTCTCCGCAGCGCCCGGCCACGCTTCGGAAGATGGCGCCGGCATTGCCTCCCGGCGATGGGTCCGGGAGACCTCGCATCTTCGGGTGCGCGGGGTTTCTTCCTTCGTCGGAAGGGGATGACCTTGCTCCCCCCCCCGGGACGGCGCGAGGCCGGAGAGAAACCCGGAGAGAACATGCGCAAGGCTCTTCGCATTGAGCGATCTCGGCTTACAATGGTGCCGGGTAGGGCGACTCGTGCCAGGGATGGCCTGCCGGCCATGCGGATCCGTCGGCATGACCAGATCCGTCCTGGCAAGAGAGTGCGGGGGTCGCTCATGATCAATTGCAGCAAGTGCGGTACGGCCAACTCGTCCGGCAGTTCCTTCTGCGGGGACTGCGGCGAGCCGGTACCGTCAGCCGGGGAAGCCGGAGCGCGGGGCGGGGAAAAGAGCACCCGGCCCAGTGACCGTATCGTCGTCTCTCGAGATACGCAGGGAGAGGTCTCCGTCAAGGTGGTTCGCCCCGAAGGCCGGTACCTGCGCCATGAGTGTCCCTTCTGCGGCAATTCGGTCAAGGTGCGGGAGGACGAGTCCGCCTGTCCGAAGTGTGGCGGATCGCTCCTCGGCGGCGGTGAGGAGGCCGCCGAGGACGATCCTGCGATCACGAATCCCGTGCCCCGGGGCGCCTCGACTCCCCTGGCCATCCTCTACCACCTTCTGCCGTCGGGTGAGGAGACACCCATCCCTCTCGAGAATCGCCGGAGCATCATCGGTCGGCTCCAGGGCATTCCGGAGAGCCTGATCTTCCAGCAGGATCCGTACCTCTCTCCCGTGCACGCCGAGTTCGACTACACGGAGAAGGGTTTGAGAGTCGTGGACCGGGACAGCCTGAACGGCGTTTTCGGTCAGATCCGGGGGCCCACGGTCATCGAGGACGGGCAGACGGTCCTGATGGGGGAGCAGGTCCTGCGGTTCGACGTGCTGACGGTGGGAACCCGCGGTGGGCGGTCCGGGCCGGGCGGCACGGTGCCCCTCGGGAGTGGGTTGGAGCGCCCCGGTGCCCGCCTGGTGAAGATCCTCGCCGACGGCGGAGACGGGCCGGAGTTTCACCTGGGCGGTCAGCAACGGGTCTTTGGCCGCCAGTCCGGACATTTCTCGTTTCCGGATGATCTCCTGATGAGTCAGCGGCATGCGATGGTCGAAGAGGTGGGCGGACGCTACATCGTCACCGACCTCGAGAGCAGGAACGGGACGATGGTTCGCGTGCCGGAAGCCGACCTGGGACCCGGGGCGATCGTGAGAATGGGCAGTCAGCGGTTCCGTGTCGAGTATCGGCGCTAGCCCGCTTTTCTCACCAGTGCTCGCGCCGCGTTTTCTGGACGGCTGAGACCGGAGACGGATGTGTCGCGTCCTGGCGGGTTGCGCCCGGGGCGTGTGTATCTGAGGAGGCAGGCGCGGATGCAGCGCAAGGAAGACCGACGACGCGACGCCTTCCCATCTCGGAGGAGGTCTGACGCAGCGGTGCGCCACGACCGTCCCTCAGATCGTGGGCAATGGCGAGAAATGCGGGCTAGAAAGCCGGGAGATACTCGTGGGTGACGTTGCCAGACTCCGATTTGTCACCGGGAACACCGATGTCCTCGAGATCCCGGAAGGCCGGCCGGTCGTCGTCGGACGAGGGGAGACGGCGGACTTCCGGATTGCGAGCGACCCCTCTGTCTCGCCGAAGCATGCCCGTTTCATCCGGGAGCAGGGCACGCTCTACGTGGTGGACCTCGGCGCCGTGAACGGTGTTCTCGTGCGCGTGACCGAGCCGGTTCTCCTGGAGAACAAGGACCGCCTGCGCTTCGGCGACCATATCTTCGCATTCGAGGTCATCCCCTGGATGGATGTCGCGAAGGCCAACATCACCAAGGTGCTGAACGATCCGACGACGCAGGCAATCGGCACCAAAGGCGAGATCGCGAAGGCGCGGCTGGTGATCCAGCTCGATACCGGCCACCGCGGCAAGGAGTACTTCATCGGCGACTCGACGATCGTCATCGGCAGCGGCGACGGCACCCACAACTTCATGTCCGACGAGACGATCAGCAAGCAGCACGCGAAGGTCACCCCGCGGCAGCAGGGCGGCTTCGTTCTCACCGATCTCGGGAGCCGGCACGGCACCTGGCGCCAGACGAGAGGTCGCGTGAAACTCAGCGAGGGCCAGGAGATTCTGATCGGCCGGCAGCGCCTGGTGGTGGAAACGGTCTGATCTCGCCGGGATCGCGGTAGGCTTCCGGGAATGACCAGTCCTTATCGCCAGGAGCAGATCGAGAGCTGGGTCGACGACTTCTGCGCCTCGAGCCGTTTCCGGGATCACCCGTCTCCCGCCCGGGAGTATGCGCCGGAGGTCCTGGTCCGGTTCCTGCAAGACGCCTGCAATGCGCGCGATGTCGAGCCGGCCGCACTCGAGGAGCCGGATCTTCGGTCCGGGCTCCTCGAGGGCGTCGCGAAGATGGCGATACCCGCGCTGGTCCGCGGAGCGATCCCCGCGCTCTGCGGGGCTTTCCTCGCGGAGATGGAGGCACAGGGCCGCATCTCCGGCGGTCGCACCATGGGCCTGTTCGTCGCAGCCCTCTCAGACGCCTTCGCGGAAGCCTCGACCCACAAGCCGAAGCCGTTCGTCTCTCCCACCTCGAAAATCGGGCGAAACGACCCGTGCCCGTGCGGAAGCGGCCGCAAGTACAAGAAGTGCTGTCAGGGCCGCTGATCGAGCGCGAATGTCGCCCCTGGGGCAGAATCAGAGTGCGTTCAACTCCCGGATCTCCCTTGCCCAGATGCTGTCGTCGATCGTTTCCAGCACCATGGGGATGCCGCCGAATCGCGGGTCCTTCATGATGAACTCGAAGCACTTCCAGCCGATGTGACCTTCTCCGAGACTGTGGTGGCGGTCCACCCGGCTGCCGAGTTCCCGCTTGGAGTCATTCAGGTGCATGCCCCGCAGGTACTGAAAGCCGACGATCCGGTCGAACTCGGAAAACGTCTTCCGGCACGCCGCCTTCGTCCTGAGGTCATAACCGGCCGCGAAGGTGTGGCAGGTGTCCAGGCAGACGCCGACGCGATCCTGGTCATCGACCCGAGAGATGATCCGGGCGAGATGTTCGAAACGATGGCCCAGGTTGCTGCCTTGCCCCGCGGTGTTCTCGATGACCGCGATGACACCCGGGACCTGCTCGTGCGCCAGGTTGATCGACTCCGCCACCAATGCGAGAGACTGCTCTTCGGAGATCTTCTTCAGGTGACTGCCGGGGTGGAAGTTCAGCAGCGAAAGGCCCAATTGTGAACAACGACGCATCTCGTCGACGAAGGCGGTCCGCGACTTCTCGAGTCCTTCCGCCTCCGGATGGCCGAGGTTGATCAGGTAGGAATCGTGGGGCAGCACCTGCGCCGGGCTGAAACCGCAGGCCTCGCAGTTACTTTTGAACGCGGCGATGCTCTCGTCGGTCAGCGGCTTCGCTGTCCACTGTCGCTGGTTCCTCGTGAACAGCGCGAACGCGGTCGCCCCGATCTCCCGGGCTTTCAGCGGAGCATTCTCCACCCCGCCGGCGGCACTGACATGGGCACCTATGTATTTCATCGGGACATGCTCCAGTACACGACCCCGGATCCCCAGGACTGAATGCATGGTCCCCGGTTCGCGTATGCGAGACAGGTCGCGGATCGGTATCCTGCGGGGGGAGGTCGGCCTTGAGCACGGAAGACGGGAGATTCATCACGACACGGTGGAGTCGCGTCCTGGCCGCGGGCCGGGGGGCTTCCGCCCTGGCGCTCGAGGAACTCTGTGCGGGGTACTGGCGTCCACTCTATGTCTACGCGCGGCGGCGAGGCGCTGGCCGGGAGGAAGCCGAGGATCTCGTCCAGGGCTTCTTCGTCGAGGTTCTGGAGAGGGGTTCGATTGGTGTGGCGGACCCCGAGCGGGGACGGTTTCGCTCCTTCCTTCTCACTGCCTTCCGCCATCACGTCGGGCGGATGCGGGAGAAGAGCGGGGCGGTCAAGCGGGGCGGCCGCGTCAGCACCATCGCGATCGACGCGGAACTGTGCGAGAGCGATCTCCGCCGAAACGGCACGACGAAGGCGACGCCCGAGCACGCGTATCACCAGGAGTGGGCGCTCACGATCCTGTCCCTGGTGATGGCCCGACTCCGCGGTTCGTACGAGGGGCGAGGCAAGGGAGCACAGTTCGACTCGTTGAAGGGCTTTCTCGACGGGAGCGCGCCGGCGGATTCCCGGGCCGCGGTCGCGCGTGATCTCGGCATGTCGGAGGGGGCGCTTCGCGTGGCATTGCATCGGCTGCGCGAGCGTTACCGGACCGCGCTCGTGCAGGAGGTGTCGGGCACGCTGCCCGAGGGAGGGAACGCGGACGATGAGATCCGGGCACTGTTTGCCGCCCTTGAAGTTTAGGCTGTAACGGTTGTGACGATTCTCCGGTATCCGAGAGTGCCATGCACGATGAACGAACCTGCCCGAGCTGTTCCGCTCCGGTTCCGTCCGCGAGCCCGGAGGATCTCTGTCCCCGTTGCCTCCTCGCGGCCGGCCTTCGGCCGAGTTCGACTCCAGGTTTGTCGACCCGGGCGCCGGATCCCGCGGTACTCGATGCCGAGATACCGGATTACGAAGTGCTCGAACTCATCGGTCAGGGCGGGCTGGGGGCGGTCTATCGCGCGCGCCATCTCGCGAATGGCCAGCTTGTCGCGCTGAAGACGCTGCCACCCTCTCTCGATCCCGAATTCGCGGAACGCTTTCAGCGGGAGATCGAAGCACTCACCCGTCGGTAAAACCCGGCGCGTGCTCGAAACCTACGATGGCGGCGAGGTGTTCAGGACGCTGCGTATCGAGGTGACCGCCTGGGATACCTGGCTGAACTTCGGGCTCCGGATCCCCTGCTGGGTGATTGTCCTTTTCGGTGTCCTGATTGGCTGCTCGGCGGCGGTTGCGATCTCGGGTCGGTGGACCCCCGAATGGTGGGCTTTCCAGACCGGGTCGCTTTTCGGTCTGGCCTTTAGTCTTCTCTACCTGATCCTCGTCTGGGGGGAGCAGGAGGAGAGCATGATGCGCTTGACGAGTCACCCGGGGGTCGGCGTCTACTGCGCGGTGCTCGCATTCGGAACCATGTCGGTGGCGTCCTGGTTGCTGCGCCCGTTGTCCGGTTCCCGCGGCACAGCAAGGAAACCCTCCCGAAAGTCGGCGCGGAGGCGGGTCAAAAGGGCGGCGCGGAAGGGGAAGAGCTGACGGGCAGAGGCGGCGGTCAGCGCGTGGCCGCGGCCATCTCTTCGATCATGCTGTTGACCGGCAGGCCGTCGATCCGGTAGCCGCCGTCTTCCGTCAGCAGGTCGTAGGAACGCTCCACACCACGATGCCGGGTCGATCGAACGACGATCCGTCCGGCAATCGCATCGCCGGGGTGGAGGTCGGCGGCGCGGATGCCGTCGATCCGGTGCAGGTTGCTCAGCGTCACCCGCTCGCCGGTGGCGAACTCGACCATCAGGTATTCCGAGGTAGCCGGGTCCTCGACGTACTCGTGCTTCTGAAGGATCCGCACCGGTTCGCCGGAGAGTCCGATCACCAGATCTCCGGCGCGAAGGGTCTCCAGGGGGAGGGACCCCGAAGGAGTATCCACCAGGGCGCCCTCGGGGATACAGCCGAACTTGAGTTTCACCGAGGCTGCCTGGATCCCGAGGTTGAGCAGACCGCAGCCGGAGAGCAGAACGGTGGCGGCCACCAGGCCAAGCAGCGCCAGATGCCGTGAAGTTCTGTTCTCCATGGTGCCCTCCTGGCGCGGAAAAGCGCCGAGTCGAACCGACAATCTTACCTGCTTGTACCTGTTCTCATCGGCAATCCCGGGGTGAAAGAGCGGTATCCGCCGCCGAAAAGGATACGGAGGCAGACACCTTTCACCAACCTACGTTGAATCGTACTCAAGCAATCTGAGCGGAATTCCGTGCCCGTTGCTCCCTTTGTGCGACTTCCTTCCTGGAGGTCACCATGTCCAGACGAAGCCGCGAGGACGGACCGGATACTTTGCACCATGTCTACAACCGGGGCATTGCCCGGCGAACGGTATTCGAGAACAGGGACGACGTGCGCTACTTCCTTTCGCGACTGGCGCGGGTCCACCGCAAGGGCCTGCTGGAAATCCACGGGTTCAGCTTCCTCACCACTCACTACCACCTGATCGTCCGAAGCCCCGTCGGCAAGCTCCCTCGGGCGATGCAGGAAACCAGCAACGCGTTCGTTCGTTGGTTCAATCGCAAGCGAAGGAGGGACGGAGCGCTCTTTCGCGGCAGGTTCGGCTCGCGACGCGTCCAGTCTCAGGCCTACCTCACCCGCCTCGTACCCTATGTGGACCAGAACAGCACCGGTGCCAGGCTGGCAAGCCATGCCGGACTCTACCCGTACGGAAGTGCGCGGCTGTTCCAGCAGGGGCAGAGTCCGAAGTGGCATACGCGGGAGCTGATCGAGAGGCTCGCCTGCCAGATGTCCGGTTTCCGGGAATTCAGCCCATCGGTGTACCGCACCTGCTTTGGAGCCGAGCTGACTCCGGCCGAAGCCGAGTGGCTCAAGCTACGCATCCGTTGCCCGCGCGATGGCCCGGATCCGCTGGATGACCTGGTCGGGGCTGCGCCCGAGCGCGTACGGGAGTGGATGGTTCGCAAGGCGAGCCTGGCGGACGGCACCAGACCTGGTCTCCCTCTGCTGGCACCTTCAATCGCGATGGAAGTCCTGCGGGAAGGGCAACTGCGGGAACCGGATCTGCAGTTTCGGCTTCGGAGGTATTGGCGTCCCGCCTGGCTCCTATTGGCGGCCGGCTTCCTTCGAGACGAGTGCGGCTTGACCATCGCAGCTGCGGCCAGGTTCTTGAACCGACCGGCTTCCAGTGTCTCGGTCTTGGCAAATGCACACCGGGAACTGCTCATCGCCGACCCGACCTATGCTGCGCTCGCAGCGGAGTTCCTGGCGGAGGCGCTCTGGCGCCTGCACGGCTCGGCGACGGCCGGGATTCGCGCGGACGGATCCGAACGCAGGTGAGATTGCTCCGGGGCGGATGAACGTAGGTTGGTGAAAGGTGTCTGCCTCCGTATTTCCCGAGTACACTCCGAACTCACCGTCACAGCGCGACCCAGCCGCAATGGAGGGGCGACCTCCGGGCGACCGTGCTGGCGGTCCGGGAGCGTCACGCAGAATCTGCGAGCGCCGCGAAGATTCTGAACGTCAGTACTGCAGGGAGACGATCATGAAGCGATTGGCCATCCTCGCCGTGGTGTTCGGTCTTGCCGCCTGCTCCGTCACGCCGAGCGAGTTTTCACGTTCCGGTCTCTATGCCGGGGCTTCCGTGATCGGTGCCGCTTCGGACTTCGACAACATTTCTGTCGTGGACGATCTCGACAAGGTCGACTACACCGCGGGCATCGGCCTCCGCGGCGGATACCGGTTCCTGGATCGTTTTGCCATCGAAGCCGCTTACGAGGGGGGGATGGACTGGCGGAAGCACGACGTCAGGATGCAGACCATCGCCCTCCAGGGGAAGGTCTACCCGCTCACCGGCGCGGTCCAGCCGTATGGTCTGATCGGCGGTGGCTACGCTTCGGGGAAGGTCTCGGGTACCAACCTGGATGACCGTGCCGCATTCTGGCGCCTCGGTGCCGGCCTCGAGGTCTACATCCTTCCGTTCCTGCCGCTGTTCTTCGAACTGGACTATACGTTGCCGACCGGCGACCTCTCCGATCTGCCGTACGCCACCGGCCATCTCGGAGCGCTGTTCCGCTTCTGAGAGCGGCATCCCGCGCCAGGTTCATGATGCCGGATCCTGCGAATTGAATCCGGCACGATGACGGGGTCCGCGTCCGCAGGCAGCGAACCCCGACTGACCCCTTTCAGTCCAGCGTGTACGTCGTCGGGCGCAGGATCTTGCCCTCGGCGAGTTGCTCGCGCTCCCATTTCACGAAGTCCGACCGGACGCCCATCACGTGGGAAAAGCGCTGGGAGTAGTGGACGATGTCCTTCTCCATCAGATCGTCGGAGAGTTCGCGGTCCTTTTTCTTCAGCTCCGGGAGCCTGGCGCGGAACTCCTCGCGGTCCATCGCCTCGAGCTTCTCGACCAGGTCGGCGTAGATCTCCCGGCTCTTCCAGTCGGAGCGGGCGTTCACGTACCAGTGGCAGAAGACCGCCAGCTTCTCCAGGTAGAGATTGTGGGCATCGTCGAACCGCAGGCAGCTCGCGTCGAAATAGTTGCCCATCGACTCGGCCTTCTCGAAATCGATGAGCCCCATGTCCTTGCTGATCGTGTAGCCGGCAGTGCCCGGAAAGGGGTAGAAGAGCGCCCAGCGGAAGCGGCCCATCTTGATCGTGGCGCAGATGTCGAGCGTTTCCTCGACCTCCTCGCGGGTTTCGGTGGGCAGGCCGATCATGACGAAGGCCGAGGTGTGCAGGTCGTAGCGCTGCGCGGACTCGAAGCTATCAACGATCTTGTCGTTTTTCATGAACCGCCAGAGCACTTCCTTGCGGACCCGGTCGCTCCCCGACTCGAGGCCGAACTTGGCGATCAGGCAGCCTGAATCCTTCAGGGCGAAGGCGATCTCGTCGTCGAAGACCTGCACGTGAGCGTTCACCACGTAGGGGAGGGTCAGGCCCGCGGCCTTCCAGGCGGCGCAGAACTCGAGGACGAACGCCTTGTCGAGGGTGAAGAGGTCGTCGTCGAAGATCACAGTCTTCAGCAGATCCGGGTAGCGCTCCCTTATCGAGACGATCTCCTTGAGGATCCGGTCGATGTCGTAGCGGCGCAGGTACTCCTTCCGGCTCTTGCTCCCGCCCTCGTCCTGGTAGAGGTCCACGATCTCCTTGTTGAAGCAGTACGTGCACTTGAAGGGGCATCCGCGGCTCGTCAGCACCGAGATCCATCCGTTCTTCACGGTGAGGATCTTCTCGATGTCGAAGAGGTCGTAGTCCTTTTCGGGCATGGCCTTGAGATCGGGGTAGGCGCCGACCGCATTGTGGAAGGTCAGTTCCTCGCTGGTCTTCCTGGTACCGGGAACCGTGGTCAGGTCGCCGCCGTTTTCCAGCCGCGTCACATACTCGAGAAACGAGTAGTCCGCCTCGCCGACGAACATGAGATCCCACCACGGATCCGCCGCCACCTCGTCCGGGACCATCGTGCAGTGGACGCCGCCCACCACGATCGGGACCTCGACTCCATGCTCCCGCAGGCCCCGGGCGATCTCGGACGACCAGCCGTACTGCTGCGTCATCGCCGAGAATCCGATCACGCCGGGCTCATACTCCTCGACCATGGCCCGCACGTCCTCGAGCGTGGGAATCGGCGCCAGCCCCTCGTTCACGTGGATCAGGGAAGTCTCGTGGCCCTCGGCCTTCAGAATCCCGCTCATGGCCGCGAGCCCGTGATTGAAGCCCACCGGACAGTCGATGGATGGATAGATGAAGAGAACCTTCACGGAAGCCTCCGGGGTGGTGACCTGGGGGCCCATTCTTGCCCCGAAACGGCCCGGTTTCGAGGGTATTCCTGGCATAATTCGGACACTTATGTCAAGATTAGCTTCGATACCGAGAGAGCCTGGCCCGCAGCGGGCCGAAAAAGTTGGTTGCCGGAAGTGGCCCCCACTAGGATGTTCGCTTCACCCCCGGCGACCGGATCTCCCTGCTTGCAGTCCGGTCCCTAACCACCAATGAGGACGGCTCTTATGGGTGCAGAGCTAAACGACTATCTACCTGTCCTCCTCACGATTCTCATCGCGGGAGGCCTTGCCGGCGCGTTCATCGTCCTTTCGGCGGTGATCGGCAAGAGGGCGAGGAATGCCAGTCCCCGTCGCGACACCCCCTACGAGTGCGGCATGCCCATCATCACCGATGCGCATTCCCGCTTCTCGGTGAAGTTCTACCTCGTGGCGATGCTGTTCATCCTGTTCGACATCGAGGTGGTCTTCCTTTACCCCTGGGCGGTGGTCTTCGACGACCTGCCGGCGACCCTGATCTTCACGGAGATGGCCGTATTCATCGTCATCCTGCTCGCGGGATGGCTCTTCATGGTGAAGAAAGGAGTCCTCCGATGGGAGAAGGCGGAGTGACGAAGACGACGATCAAGGACGTGAGCGTTTCCGGGCCGGCCCAGGAGGGCGGGTTCATCATGACGACCGTGGATGCGGTGATCAACTGGGGCCGCAAGAACTCCATCTGGCCGTTGCCGATGGGGCTCTCCTGCTGCGCCATCGAGTTCATGGCCACCGCATCCTCCCGGTTCGACATGGCGCGGTTCGGCGCTGAAGTCGCGCGCTTTTCCCCCCGCCAGGCCGACCTCATGCTGGTGGCCGGAACGATGACCTACAAGATGTCCGGCGCGGTGAAGCTGCTCTGGGAGCAGATGGCCGAGCCGAAGTGGTGTATCTCGATGGGCGCCTGTGCCAGCACCGGCGGCATGTTCCGGTCGTACCCGGTGGTGCAGGGGATCGACCAGATCCTGCCCGTGGACTTCTACATCCCCGGCTGCCCGCCTCGGCCGGAGATGGTGCTGAATACCCTGATGCAGTTGCAGAAGAAGATCTCGAGGGAGCAGCCCCACCTGGACTCGCTGCCCCTGTTTTCGAAGTAGACCGGTTGACCGGGCGGGAAGGGCGAGTCGGGACGAACCTGGTGACGAGGAATCGATGGCTGAGGAAAAAGTGAACAAGGGAGTCGCCCTGGTGATGGAGAAGTTCGCGGATGCGGTGGTTTCGCAGCGCGAGTTTCACGGCCAGGAGTGGGTGACCGTCAAGGCCTCCGCGGTGCATGACATCGCGAAAGCCCTGCGCGACGAGGCCGGATTCGATTTGCTCGAGGATCTGACCGCTGCCGACTACCTGGACCGGCCCGAGGTCGAGGGGCGTTTCCGGGTCGTCTACCACTTCCTGGCGGTCTCCCGGGCGGAGCTTCTCCGCCTGAAGGCACTGGTGCCCGACGATACCGTCGAGGTACCGACGCTCTCGGACCTCTACCCCGGAGCCGACTGGATGGAGCGGGAGGTCTACGACATGTTCGGCATCCGCTTCACGGATCACCCGGATCTCCGGCGCATGCTGATGCCGGAGGACTGGGAGGGCCACCCCTGCCGGCGCGACTACGATGTCAGGGGGCCGATCCCGATCGAGGATCCGATGCGCGAGGGTGACTTCGAGCGAAAGGTCGCCGCGGACCCGTCCTAGGGACGCGAGCGAGGAGCAGGAAATGGCGGAAGAGAAGACGATCGAAGCTGCGATCCCGGAGGCCGACGAGGACGTCCTGGCTTTCGAGCAACAGGTCGATATCGAAGACCACATGGTCCTCAATATGGGCCCGTCGCACCCCTCCACGCACGGTGTCCTCCTGATCATCCTCACCCTCGCCGGTGAGGAGGTCATCAAGGCCGAGCCCGACCTCGGATACCTGCACCGTGGGATGGAGAAGATCGCCGAGGGGCATGGCTACCACAAGTTCATCCCCTATACCGACCGGTGGGACTACCTCGCCCCGATCGCGAACAACATGACCTACGTCACCGCCATCGAGCGGCTGATGGGCGTGCAGGCCCCCGAGCGGGCCGAGGCGCTCCGGGTCATCTGCTGGGAGATCGGGCGGATCCAGAGCCACCTGCTCGGTCTCGGCGCGTTCGCCATGGACATCGGGGCACTGACGATCTTTCTGTGGACCTTCCGCGAGCGGGAGCTTCTCTACGACCTGATCGAGCGGCTCTGCGGCGCGCGGTTCACGACGAGTTACGCCCGCATCGGCGGGGTGGACCGTGATCCGCCGGCGGACTGGCTTCGGGACCTCAAGGCCTTCTGCACGGAGTTCCCGGATCGCATCGACGAGTACGAACTGCTCCTCACCCGGAACCGCATCTGGGTGGATCGGAACCAGGGCGTCGGGGTGATCAGCAGGGAGGATGCGCTGGCCTACGGACTCACCGGGCCGATCCTTCGCGGCAGCGGCGTCGAGTACGACCTCCGCAAGGAAGAGCCGTATGCCGGTTACGAAAAGTACGAGTTCGACGTTCCGATCGGCAAGCACGGCGACTGCTATGATCGCTACCTCTGTCGCGTCGAGGAGATGCGGCAGTCGGCGAAGATCATCCTGCAGGCCATCGAGGGACTGCCCGAGGGGCCGGTCATCCTCGACGACTACAAGTCCTCCATCCCCGAGAAACAGGGCGTTCTGACGGGCATGGAGCAGCTCATTCACCAGTTCATCGTCATCACCGAGGGGCCGAAGGCCGCGAAGGGTGGCGAGTACTATTTCCGGGCGGAGAACCCCAAGGGAACGCTGGGCATCTACGCCGTCGGGGACGGGACGAACCATCCTCAGCGGCTGCGGATCCGGGGGCCCTCCTTCATGAACCTGTCGATCCTTCCGAAGCTCCTGCCGGGGCATATGCTCGCCGACGTGGTGGCTATTCTCGGCTCGTTCGACTTCGTGATGGGTGAGGCCGACCGGTAGCGGATCAAGACTTTCTCATTGAGGGCGATTGAGATGGCAGAGGGAAACGGGGTTTTCCCGCCGGATAATCTGAAAGCCGAATTCGACGGGATCGTGGCGCGATACCCGAAGAAGACCGCGGCGCTCATCCCGATCCTGATGAGGCTCCAGGAGGAGTTTCAGCACATCACGACCGAGGACATGGACGGCCTGGCGGCGTATCTCGATACGACGCCCGCCCACGTGCTCGGGGTGGTGACCTTCTACACGATGTTCTCCCAGAAGAAGCGGGGGAAGCATCACATCTACCTCTGCAAGACGCTCTCCTGCCACATCCGGGGTGCGGAGGAGTTGCTCTCCCTCTTCGAAGAGAAGCTCGGAGTGAAGGCTCACTCCGGCGACGCCTCCGGGGACGGCGAGTTCTCCATCGACACCGGAGAGTGCCTGGGGCTCTGCGAGCAGGCGCCGTGCGTGCTGGTGGATGACCAGGCGATCGGGAACATCACCCCGGAGATGGTGGATCAGATCATCGAGGAGCTTCGAGGATGAGCCTCAAGCCGACGAATATCCTCCTGAGGGGCATGGAGAAAGAGAGCTCCGCCACCATCGAGAACTACATCTCCGAGGATGGCTACAAAGCGCTCGAGAAGGCTCTGAAGGAGATGAAGCCGGAGGAGATCGTCGCGGAGGTGGCCAAAGCCCGGATCCGGGGGCGCGGAGGGGCGGGATTCGAAGCCGGCCGCAAGTGGGGCTTTCTGCCGAAGGGCGTCGACAAGCCGGTCTACCTGGCCTGCAACGCCGACGAATCCGAGCCGGGCACCTTCAAGGACCGGCACATCATGGAGCACTGCCCCCACCGCCTGCTCGAGGGCTGCCTGCTCGCCTGCTACGCCATCGGCAGCAAGACCGGTTACATCTACGTCCGCGGCGAGTTCCCGGGGGCGCAGCAGTCGCTGTGGCGCGCCATCGACGAGGCCCATGAGAAGGGCTACATGGGCGAGAAGATCCTCGGCACCGACTTCTCCTGCGAGATCTACGTCCACACCGGCGCCGGCGCCTACGTCTGCGGTGAAGAGACCGGCATGCTGAGTTCCATCGAGGGCGGTCGCGGCCACCCCCGGCTCAAGCCGCCGTTCCCGGCCGTCGAGGGGCTGTTCCGCTGCCCGACGATCGTGAACAACGTGGAGACGCTCAGTAACGTCCCGTTCGTCATTCACGAGGGGGCCGACGCGTTCCTGGCGCTCGGGACCGACGATACGCCCGGCCCGAAGCTGTTTTGCGTTTCCGGCCACGTCGAGAAGCCCGGCTGCTACGAGTTCGAAGCCGGCGCGAACCTGAAGGAACTGCTCGAGCACTGCGGCGGCGTCTGGAAAGGCCGGAAGCTGAAGGGCATCATCCCCGGCGGGGCCTCGGCCCACATTCTGAAGCCCGACGAGATCGATGTCTCGATGGACTTCGGGAGCATGGCCCGGGCGGGTTCCATTCTCGGATCCGCCGGGATGATCGTTTTGGACGAGACGACCTGCATCGTCGAACTGCTCCGGAACGCTCTGGAGTTCTTCGCCCACGAGTCCTGCGGCCAGTGCACACCCTGCCGCGAGGGCACCGGCTGGGCGAAGAAGATCGTCACGCGTATCGAAGCGGGCGAAGGGACGATGGAGGACATCGACAAGCTCTGGGAGGTGGCGGATAACTTCGAGGGTATGGGTGGAAAGACCATCTGCGCCCTCGCCGATGCCGCGGCCTGGCCCACGAAGTCATACGTCGAGAAGTTCCGTGACGAGTTTGAGGAGCACGTGCGGCTCGGTCGCTGCCCCATGAAGGGGTGAGTGCCGATCGCGGAGTGAACATATGCCGACGCTGACGATTGACGGCAGGGAAATCACCGTCGACCCGGGTACGACTGTCATCCAGGCGGCCGAGGAGCTCGGGATCTACATCCCGCGCTACTGCTGGCACCCCGGTTTGAAGATCGCCGGGAACTGCCGGATCTGCCAGGTCGAGGTGGTGAACCCGAAGCTCAAGTTCCCGTGCACGATCGCCTGCAACCTGATGTGCGGCGACGGTATGGTGATCGAGACGGACTCCGACGAGGCGAAGAAGGCCCGCGCCGATGTCATGGAGTTTCTGCTGATCAACCATCCGCTCGACTGCCCGATCTGCGACCAGGCCGGGGAGTGCACCCTGCAGGAGTTCTCGTACGAATACGGCCACGACAAGAGCCGGTTCACCGAAGAGAAGGTGCACAAGTCAAAGCGCGTCCAGTTCTCCGACCAGGTGAGCTTCGACGGCGAGCGCTGCATCCTCTGCACCCGCTGCGTCCGGTTCTGCCGGGATGTCGTCGGGAACGAGGAACTCTGCCTCGTCGAGCGCGGCGATCATGAGGAGATCGCCGTGGCGAACGGCGGGGGGCTGACGAACCCCTACTCGATGAACGTCATCGACCTCTGCCCGGTGGGAGCGCTGACCTCTTCCGACTTCCGGTTCAAGAGCCGGGTGTGGTTCCTCGAGGAGACCCCCTCGGCCTGCACCTCGTGCGCCCGCAACTGCGCGGTGGATATCGGCACCCGCTGGGACAAGGTCATGCGGCTCAAGCCCCGCGAGAACGAGCACGTCAACAAGTGGTGGATGTGCGACGAGGGGCGGCTCAACTACCATTACGTCAACGCCGCCGACCGCCTGGGCTACGCCTACGTGCAGCAGGGCGGAAAACTCGTCCGCACGAGCGTCGACGATGCTGTGGCGATGGCCCACGAACTCATCGGCAAACTGCCCGCGGAGAAGCTCTACGGCCTCATCTCCGCGAGGCTCACCAACGAGGAGATCTTCCTCGCCAAGCGCTACCTCGATCAGGTCGCCGGCGCTGCCGGGGTCGGGTTCCTTCCGAGGATCGGCGAGGGCGACGACTTCCTCATCAGTGCCGACCGGAACCCCAACGCCCGGGGGGCGGGCCTTATCGGCGTGAGCGCCGCGAAGGGGCTCGCCGCGGACATCAAGGCCGGCAAGGTCAAGGGGCTGGTGATCTTCGGCGACAGCTTCGATCACGACGAGGAACTGATGGGGGCGCTCGCCGACCTCGACTTTTTGGTGGTGATGGACTACCGCCTGTCGGAGACCGCGAAGCAGGCCGACGTGATCCTGCCGGGCGTGACGTTCGCGGAGAAGGAAGGCTCGATCACCAACATCGACGGCTGGGTCAGCAAGTTGAATCCGGCCTTGCCGCCACCCGCCGAAGCGCGCCGGAACCTCGACCTGCTGGCCGGGCTCCTCGGCAGGGCGGGCCAGGACGTACCCGATACCGCCGAGGGCGTTTTCCGGCTGCTGGCCGAGACCGTTTCGGCGTTCACTGATATCTCGTACGGGGAGATCTTCGCAGCTTCCCGTCAGGTGGCCACGGATGCCGTGGTCAAGGCCGACTGAAGTCTAAAGGGACACTGACTTATGGACTTCTGGATCGACGACATAGGCTGGCCCTTCATCAAGATCTTCATCATCGCCAATGTGGCGCTGATGATGGTCGCGCTCCTCGTCTGGGCGGAACGGCGCGTCGCCGCGCTGATCCAGGACCGGCTCGGTCCGAACCGGGTCGGCCCCCTGGGGTTGCTCCAGCCGGTGGCCGACGTGATCAAGCTCTTCCTGAAGGAAGACCTGACGCCGGGGCACGTGAACAGGCCCTTCTTCATCATTGCCCCCGCGCTGACCATGATGCCCGCTATCATCAGCCTGGCGGTGATCCCGTTCGGCGCGAGCCTGATCATCGCCGACCTCGACATCGGGATCCTGTTCATCTTCGCGATCAGCTCGCTCGCGGTCTACGGCATCACGATCGGCGGCTGGGCCAGCAACTCGAAGTACTCGCTGCTTGGTGGGATCCGTTCCACGGCGCAGATGATCTCCTACGAGATCTGCCTCGGTCTTTCCGTGATCGGCGTGTTCATGCTGTCGAAGAGTCTTCGGCTGCAGGACGTCGTCCTGATGCAGGGTGACGGGATCTGGCTCTTCGGTGAGCACTACACCGGGATCATGGGCAAGATCCTCGACTGGAATATCTTCAAGCAGCCGATCGGCTTCATCCTGTTCATGATCGCCGGTTTTGCCGAGACCAACCGTACGCCGTTCGACCTCGCGGAAGCCGAACAGGAGCTGGCGGCGGGGTTCCACACCGAGTTCTCGTCCATGAAGTTCGCGTTGTACTTCCTCGGCGAGTACGCGGCGATGATCTCGATCGGCGCCATCACCGTGACCCTCTACCTGGGTGGCTGGACGTTCTTCGGCCTGGAGAACCTCGGCGGTTCGTTCTCCTGGCTCACCCAGATCCTGATCTTTGCCGTGAAGCTCCTGGCGCTGCAGTTCTTCTTCATCTGGGTGCGCTGGACGATCCCGAGGTTTCGATACGATCAGCTCATGCGGCTCGGCTGGCAGGTTCTCCTGCCGATCGGGCTCGCGAACATCCTGCTGACGGGCGTTCTCAAGCTGATCTTCAAGGTGTGATATGGCTTACAAGCTCGTAGAAAGGCCGGACCTGACGCTCGCCGAGAGACTCTACCTCCCGGCGGTGATGAAGGGCTTGTCGCTGACGCTCAAGTACTTTTTCAAGCGGAAGAAGTTCACCCGGGAGTACCCCGAAGAGCCGACCACGGTTCCCGAGGGTTACCGCGGGCTGCCGGCCCTGGTTACGGACGACGAGGGGCGGACGAAGTGCGTGGCATGCTCGATGTGCGAATGGGTCTGCCCCCCGGAGGCCATTCGGATCATCCCCGGTTCCCTCGAGGAGGGCAACCCGGTGGAGAAGGGGCCGAAGGAGTTCACCCTCGACACTCTGAGGTGCATCTTCTGCGGACTCTGTGAGGAAGCCTGCCCCGAAGAGGCGATCTTCCTCACCGATCAGTACGAGTTCTGCGGGGAGTCGCGCGAGGAGATGATCTTTACGATGGACAAACTCCTCGAGATCGGTGGTACCCGGATCAAGGGTGTGAAGAAGTGGAAGAAGGAGTCGGATGCCGGCTTCCACAACAAAGGTCCGATCAGATAGACGCGGTGCTCCCGGTGCGGAACCGGGCTCCGCGGGAACATCAGTGGCAGTAAGGGCAAGGACCGGCCGCCTATTGCGGCCAACCAGTGCATGAACCAGACATGGTGGGCGGGCTCATGGAACCCATCTTTCACGATCTGCTGGCGGCGGGTGGAGGTCACGCGGTGGCCTTCTACGCTTGCTCTGCAGTGACGATCGCAGCGGCCATTCTGATGGTCATGAAGAAGAACCCCGTGGCGAGCGTGATGTGGCTCGTCCTGTCCTTCATCGGACTCGCGGGAATCTACGTGACGCTGCAGAGCTACTTCATCGCCGTGATTCAGGTGCTGGTGTACGCGGGCGCGATCATGGTGCTCTTCCTCTTTGTGATCATGCTGCTGAACCTGCGGCGTGAGGATATTGCGAAGATGGAATTGCCGAAGGTCCCGTTTGCGGGAGTGATTGCCGCGATCCTCTTCTTCGTTTCGGTGTTCCTCGTCATCAAGGCGAGCACACCCGCATTCGAGAAGCCGGTCGACGCGCTCCTCGGGGAACCGGCCCTGGCCGGCGACTCGGTGAGGGCTATCGGCATTCCACTGTTTTCGCAGTGGCTGCTGCCGTTTGAGATCACGAGCGTTCTACTCCTGGCCGCCATCGTCGGCGCGGTGGCCCTGACGAAGAAGAAGCTCTAGGGGGCCATGATGGAAATCCACATAGCTCACTACCTGATCGTGGCCGGGATCCTGTTTTCGATCGGCCTCGTGGGTGTGGTGGTTCGGCGGAACGCCATCGTCGTGCTCATGTGCCTCGAGTTGATGCTGAACGCGGCGAACCTGGTGTTCGTGGCGTTCGCCAGGATGCACGGAAACATGCAGGGCCGGATTTTCGTGTTCTTCGCCATCACGGTGGCGGCGGCGGAGGCGGCGGTGATGCTTGCGATCATCATCGCGGTCTACCGACAACGCGAGACCGTGAATACTGACGACATGGACATCATGCAGGGATAGACCGCAATGGATGACAATACGGTCGCGACCCTCGCCTATGTGATCCTGTTCGCCCCCGTTGTGGCGGCGATCCTGATCACACTGTTCACCCGCAAGTCGAAGGGAATCTCGGCGTTCCTCTCGGTCGGTTCGGTGGTTACCGGCGGCATTCTCTCGGTGATCCTCCTTTTCGACCAACTCGCCAAGGGGCCCGGCACTCCTCCGGTCATCTCCCAGTTTGAATGGGCGGCGGCCAGGGACAGTGCCATCGGGGACATCGTCCTCAACATCGGCGTGCAGGTGGACTTCATCTCCATTCTCATGTCGACGATCGTCGGCGTGGTCGGCTCGTGCATCTTCGTGTACGCGCTCGGTTACATGAAGGGGGATGAGGGGTGGTCGAGGTTCTTCGCGAAGTTCGCCTTTTTCGCCTTCTCAATGCTCGGCATCACGTACGCCACGAACTTCGTCCAGATCTTCATCTTCTGGGAGTTGGTCGGGGTCTCGTCCTACCTCCTGATCGGCTATTTCTACCAGAAGCCATCGGCGACGGATGCGGGCAAGAAGGCGTTCATGACGAACCGCATCGGCGACTTCGGCATGACACTCGGCATCCTGCTGCTCTTCTTCGCGGTGCGGGATGTCTTCGGCGCGGTCGACGGGTTCTCGTTCGTGGAACTTCAGCGGATCTTCACCGACGAGGCCAGCCGGACGCTGCTCTTTGACGCGATGGGGTGGAAGGCCGGACTCGGCGCCTTCCTGATCTTCGTCGGTGCGATGGGCAAGTCGGCCCAGTTCCCGCTGCACGTCTGGCTGCCGGATGCCATGGAAGGTCCGACGCCGGTCTCGGCTCTCATGCACGCCGCCACCATGGTGGCCGCGGGCGTGTACATGATCGTTCGTTGCTACTGGCTGTTCGCCTGGGCCGAGAGCGCCATGATCGCCATCGCCTGGATCGGCGGTATCACCGCGCTGATGGCCGCGACGATCGCGGTGGTGCAGAACGATATCAAGAAGATCCTCGCCTACTCCACCCTCTCGCAGCTCGGCTATATGGTCATGGCCTGCGGGATGTGGGGCGCGGGTGCGGGGATGTTCCACCTCGCGACGCACGCCTTCTTCAAGGCCCTGCTCTTCATGGGCGCCGGCTCCGTGATCCACGCCTGTCACACCAACGACATCTGGGAGATGGGCGGGCTCGCGAAGAAGATGAAGCATACGACGTGGACATTCATCGCGGGCACGCTGGCCCTCGCCGGCATCTTCCCGCTGGCGGGTTTCTGGTCGAAGGACGAGATCCTCTCCGCCTCCCATCACATCGCGCCGCTCTACTGGATCGGCGTCGGCGTGGCCTTCCTCACCGCCTTCTACATGGGCCGCTGCGTGTTCACCGCGTTCTTCGGCAAGTACCGGGGAGACGGTCATCCGCATGAGTCCCCGGCAGTGATGTGGGTGCCGCTCGCGATCCTCGCGATCTTCGCCATCTTCGGCGGGTGGGTGGGGGCGCCCGCGGACCTGAACCCCTTCGGTGAGCACGGGCTCCAGAGCTACCTGCTCGTGGCCTACACCACGGTCGCGGAAGGTGCGCACCAGCAGGTGATCAACTGGCCGACGGGACAGGGTCACATGGCGAAATCGCTCCACATGAATGTGGCGGTGATCGGCACGCTGGTGGCGGTGGCAGGCCTGTTTGTTTCCTACCTCTTCTACGGGAGCAGGAAGTTCTCGGCGGAGAAGGCGAAGAAGATGTTCGGTCCGATCTACACCCTCGTTTCGAACAAGTACTACATCGACGAGTTCTACCTGTTCCTCGTCAAGAAGGTGCAGCAGGGCTTTGCCAACCTGTGCAGCATCGTGGAGCAGCACATCATCATCGGGATCTTCGTCAATGGGCTCGCGGGCGGCGCTCGCGAGGCGGGCGACAAGTTCCGGAAGATGCAGACCGGCCGGGTCAACACTTACGTCACGATGATCCTCGGCGGGCTGACGCTGCTGGTGTTCCTCTTCGTGGTTGGCAAAGAGTTCTGGGGGTAGGAGAGAGCGATGCACCTATCACTCGCAACCCTGATCATTCTGGTGCCGGCGCTCACGACCCTGCTCCTGTTCTTCGTTCCGGCGAAGAAGGTGCAGGTCGTCCGCTGGCTTGCGGCCGGCGGCGCATTCTGCACGGTCATCATCTCCATCACCATGATGGCGACCTACGACAAGGCCGTCGGCGGTTGGCAGTTCACGCAGGTCGTCACCTGGGTCGAAGACCTGGGTATCTCGTGGAACGTGGGTGCCGACGGCATCTCCGTCGCGATGCTGCTCCTGACGTCCCTCGTGATCATGGCCGGCACGCTGGTCTCCTTCAAGGTTACCGACCGTCCGAAGGAGTTCTACATCCTGCTCATGGCCCTGGTAACGGGCGTGTTCGGGGTGTTCGCCGGCCGCGACATGTTCTTCTTCTACTTCTCGTATGAGCTGGCCGTCATCCCCATGTATCTCCTGATCGGGGTCTGGGGTTCGACGAACAAGGAATACGCCACGATGAAGCTCACGCTGTTCCTGACAGCGGGAGCGGTCGTGGCCCTGATCGGCCTGCTGCTGCTGTACTGGCACACGAAGGAGTTCTTCGACGCGAATCCGGCGCTCCTCGAGGCGTTCCGGAACGCGCATCCGGACTTCAGCGATGCGACGTCCAGTTCCTTCAACCTGCTGCAGGTGCAGTACGCCGCGAAGCACGCCATGGAGATGGGGGGGCCGGCGAGCCGGGAGTTCTTCTCGCTCGGCTTCCAGCTCTGGGTGTTCCCACTGATCCTGCTCGGCTTCGGCGCCATCGCCCCGATGTGGCCGCTGCACACCTGGTCGCCTGGCGGTCACGCCGCCGCGCCGTCCGCGGCCTCCATGCTGCACGCCGGCGTGTTGATGAAGCTCGGTTCCTACGGCATCATCCGCATCGGCCTGACCTGTCTGCCGGAAGGCGCCGCGAAGATCCTGCCCATCGTCGCCGCGCTCTGCATGATGAACATCATCTACGGCGGCATGGTGGCCATGGCCCAGAAGGACCTGAAGTTCGTGATCGGCTATTCGTCGTCGAGCCACATGGGCTATGTGCTGCTCGGGATCGCCTCGATGAATGTCATCGGGCTGAACGGTGCGGTGTTCCTCATGTTCGCCCACGGCATCATGACCGCCCTCGCTTTCGGTCTCATCGGGTGGTTCTACGACCAGACGCACACCCGAATGCTTCCGGACCTCGGAGGTCTGGCGAAACAGATACCGTTTATCGGGGTCTGCTTCACCATCATGGCGCTGGCCTCGGCCGGCCTGCCGGGCTTCGCCAACTTCGCCTCCGAGTTCATGGTGTTGATCGGCTCCTGGCAGGAAGCCGTGCGCGGGAACAGCTGGTTCTTCCTCTACACCATCCTGGCGGTGTGGGGCATCGTGATCAGCGCCACCTATCTCCTGCGCGCGGCGCGCTGGGCCTTCTTCGGCCCGCTGAACCCGTGCTGGGAGGGGAAAATCAAGGACGCCGACACCTGGTTCTGGCGCGCGCCCTTCATCATGCTGATCGCCGCGCTGGTGCTCTTCGGTTGCTACCCGAAGCTGCTGATCGACGTGATCGCCACCGGTACCGGACCGATCGTCGATATCATCGAAAACGCTCGTCAAGCCGTCGCGGGGATCAAGTGATGGATGCCATGAACCTCCACTTGATGCTCCCGGAGATCTACCTGGTCCTCCTGGGGCTCGTCATTCTGATCGCGGACCTCTACCTGGCCCCGGAGAAGCGCTTCAACCTGGGTTGGTGGACGGCCGGCGGCCTTTCTGTGCTGGCGGTCTGGCTCTTCGCCACGCCGACTCCGGAGACCGTCGAGTTCGCCGGATTCGGCCTGTACCGGGCCGATGGTTTCGCGCTCTTCATGAAGAAGGTGTTCGCGCTGACCGGCATCCTGGTCGCGGTGATGAGCACCGGATACCTGAAGCGCTACGGCCGCGGTCCGGGTGAGTTCTTCAGCCTCGTGATCTTCGCGCTCACCGGAATGTTCATGGTCGCCAGCGTCAACGACTTCATGTCCCTCTTCGTGTCACTCGAACTCGTCACTCTCTGTCTGTTCATCCTGGCCGCCTACCGCCGCCACGACAAGTTGAGCGGTGAAGCCGGCATCAAGTACATCATCGTCGGGGCGATGGCCGCGGGCCTGATGCTCTTCGGTATGGCTTTCATCTACGGCGCCACCGGAGAGGTGCGCTTCACGTACATGGGGGCGGACGGCCAGTTGGTCCTGCTCTCCCAGACCGTGGCGAACCTCGAGAGCGGCTGGCAGATGACCGCGCTCTTCGGCTTCACGGTGTTGCTGGTGGGGCTCGGTTTCAAGGTCGCCGCGGTGCCGTTCCACGTCTGGGTACCGGATGTCTACCAGGGCGCTCCGACCCCGGTTACCGCCTTTCTTTCGGTGGGCAGCAAGGCCGCGGGCTTCATCCTGATCATCCGGGTGATCACTCTGGTCGTCCCAACGATTGCGCCGGGCGCCGATCTCGCGCTGGTCGATCAGCTGGTGAAACTTTTCGCCCTGATTGCCGGCCTGACGCTCTTCTACGGAAACCTCGCGGCTATCCCGCAGAAGAACCTGAAGCGCCTGATGGGTTTCTCTTCGATCGGCCACGCCGGTTACCTGTTGCTCGGCATCGTTGCGGTTCTCGCCATGAAGGCGGCCGGCGAGGAGACGATGAACGGCGTCTCGGCCATCGCCTTCTACCTGTTCGCCTATGTGTTCACGAACATGGCGATGTTCATCGGCATGGTGATCTTCACCCAGGGCTCCGAGGACAGTCACGCGATCGACGACTACGCGGGTCTCGGCAAGCGGGCGCCTCTGTTGGCGCTCTGCATGACCATCGCACTGCTGTCCCTGGCCGGAGTTCCGCCGCTGGCGGGTTTCTTCGGGAAGTTCTACCTGATCTCATCGATCGTCGAGGCGGCGCGGCTTGATGGTTACGGCTGGTTGCTGGTGCTCGCCGCCGCCGGCGCGGTGAACGTCGTGATCTCCATGTACTACTATCTCTGCGTCGTGAAGCGGATGTACATGCTGGAGCCGACGAGCGACGAGCCGATCCACCTGCCGCCACCGGCCAAGATCGCCATGGTGGCCTGCATCGTGCTGGTGGTGGTGATCGGCATCTTCCAGGGCCCGTTCGTACAGATGGCAACGGGTGTGCTGGCGACGCTGGGGTTCTGACCCGCAACTCTCACCGGTGCGGACGATTCGAGGGTGGTCGCGGGGCATGTACCGGTGAGGGAAGCGGGCGAGAGGTATCCATGCGTCTCCGGTTTGCCCCCCTGGAGGATTCCGACACTCGACCTGAGTTGGCTTGATACTCCCGGTGCGGGCTAGAATGCTCCGGCCATGGCAGAGCTACGAATCAGACGGGACAGTTGCATTCGCGTTCCCGAGGAGATCTACGACGCCCTCGGCATGTTCCCCGGCACGAAGATCCGGGTGAATCTCGTGGGAAAGCAGATCATCATCGAGAAGGTGGAGATGGCTGACGACCCCTTCGCCGCCGCCGCGGAAGGCCCGGACACCTCGGCGATCGAGAAGATCCAGCAGCAACAGAAGGACGCGGCCCGGAGAGCGCGGGATCTCTTCGAGGAGATGATGGAGAATCCCCCGGAGATCAAGCCGGAGGACAACCCGGACCTCTGGCGCTGATCGGAGTCGTCGGAA
This sequence comes from Planctomycetota bacterium, assembly GCA_024274785.1. Taxonomy (GTDB): domain Bacteria; phylum Planctomycetota; class JAJSAM01; order JAJSAM01; family JAJSAM01; genus JAJSAM01. The sequence goes on from JAJSAM010000026.1 coordinate 99,353, forward strand.
AGATCCTCCAGCGTTTTCCTGTTCCACTCGCCACGGCTCCGGCGTGGTCCGGGCTCGCGGCCCCTTACGAGTGGCGCTCTTCCTCGAATGGATCGGCGCTGCTCGAGTAGCCTCGCATCTCCCAGAATCCGGGGCGGTCCTCGGCGATGAACTCGATGGAGCGGACCCACTTGGCGCTCTTCCACGAGTACTTTTTCGGCAGCACCAGGCGGACCGGGAAGCCGTGCTCCGGGGTGAGGGGTTCGCCGGCGAGGCTGTCCGCCAGCATGGCATCTGGGTCGCGGAGGTCATCGAGCGCCACGTTCGTCGTGTAGCCGCCGTCGCACTGGATGAAGACGAACCGGGCCGTGGGCATCGGGTGGACGCGGCCCAGGATGTGGGTCATCGAATCCCCACCCCACTCGAGGTCGTATCTCGACCAGGTGGTGACGCAATGGAAGTCGGACTTCCGGGTCACCCGCGGAAGCAGCCGGAAGGCGCGATAGTCGAACTCACAGGGAGACTCGACGAGTCCTCCGACCCGGAGGTCCCAGGTTTCGGCAGAGAAATGCGGGATGGAGCCCACGTGCAGGACGGGGAGATCCTTCGTCAGGTATTGTCCCGGGGGGAGTCGGTCCTTCTGCTCAGGCATGACGGGATTGTATGGAGGAAGTCCCTCGCACCTAGCAAAAGGTTCCCGAATGATCGTTTGACCGGTCGAGGATTCGATTCTCGTTTGGCAGCCCGGCCATCCGGCCCTACAATCCCTCCATGGGCGAGCAAACACCTCCCACTGACAGCGGGGCAAAGGCGTGAAAAAGGACGAGCGGCTCGGGCAGATCCTCAAGCACGCGGCGCAGGTCTTCTACGACAAAGGGTATGACCGCGCCTCGATCCGGGATATCGCAAGACAGGCCGATATGAGCCTGGCGGGGCTCTATTACTACTTCCGGTCGAAGGAAGAGCTGCTCTTCCTGATCCAGAAGCACGTCTTCACGGAGTTGCTGGATGCGGTCCGCGGTGAACTCGAGTCGACGACCGATCCGGTCGGGCAACTCGAGATCTTCATCCGCAACCACCTCCGGTACTTCATCGGCAACCTGGTGGAGATGAAGGTGCTCAGTCACGAGTTCGAGTGTCTGAAGGGCGACTACCACGACAGCATCGCCGGATTGCGCCGCGACTACTACGAGGTGGCCGAGGGCATCGTCGCGAAGATCACGGAGGCGGGAGGCGGTACGGAGGTCAAGCCCCGGGTCGCCGTGCTCGGGATGTTCGGGATGATGAACTGGCTCTACACCTGGTATCGCCCGGAACTCGATGGCACCGCGGACGACCTCGCTGCCCAGATGAGCGTTTTGTACCAGAAGGGCCTGGCGGCGGGCTGAGTCACCGATGGGGAAGGTGGTCATTCTCGACGGAGAGGTGCTCTCCGCGGCCGATGCCCGGATCTCCGTGTTCGACCACGGTTTTCTGTTCGGGGACTCCGTGTACGACGTGGTCCGGACTCGTCAGGGGGTGCCGTTCCTCCTTCAGCCGCACCTGGCGCGGCTGAAGCGCAGTGCCGTCGAGATCGGCCTCGAGATCCCGGCCACCGACCTCGAACTGACGGAGCAGGTGGACCGGGCTATCGCCGCGGCCGGTAACGAAGAGAGCTACGTCCGGATCGTCGTGACCCGTGGCGTCGGAGACCTCGAACTCTTCCCCGGCACGTGTGGCCGACCGACCCTGATCCTGATCGCCCTGCCGCTGCGGCTGCCCGCCCCTCACGTATACGAGCGGGGCATCCGCCTGGCCGTCGTCGACCGCCGCCGGAACGACCCCCGGGCGCTCAATCCGGATGCCAAGACCGGGAACTACCTGAACAACGTCCTGGCCATGTCCGAGGCCCGGAAAAGGGGTGCCGACGATGCGGTGATGCTGAACACCGGCGGTTTCCTGACCGAATTGACCACCGCGAACCTGTTCTTCGTCAGGGACTCCGTGGTCCACACTCCGGCGCTCGACTCCGGCATCCTGAACGGCATCACGAGATCCCTGGTGATGCGCATGCTCGGGGAGGAGGGGGTGGATTGCCGGGAGGGACGCTACACCCGGGCGGACCTCCTGGCCGCAGAGGAGGTCTTCCTCACCTCGACGACGCGCGATGCGGTTCCGGTGCGGCAGGTGGACGATCAGGTGATCGGGGAAGGGGCGGCGGGTCCGGTGGCGCGGTTGCTCTTTGCCCGCTTCGGGGCCCTCACACCACCGACATTCGTCGGGCCGTGATCAGCGAGTAGATCAGCAACGGCAGCGCGATCACACCCATCAGCACCAGGGAAAGGGATGCCACGTTCGCTTCGTAGGCGATGTGGACCCAGGTGTAGATCTTCATCATGGCGGTGCGGTTGCCGGACTGAATCAGGACGATCGTATCGAGTTCCCGCAGCGAGAAGATGAAGCCGAGCACGAACCCGGCCGCGATGCCCTTCCAGGCCAGCGGAGAAACCACCGCCACCATCCGGCGCAGCCACGACGCTCCGGCGACCGCGGCCGCATCCTCGTAGCGGGGATCGGATCGCTTGATGCTGGTCATGATCGCCGCCAGCGCGAAGGGCAGGTACTTGCCGGCCAGCATCACCACGACGATGCCCCAGGTGTCGTAGATCGGGTTGTGCCGATCGATTTCGAGCCAGGTCTGATTCCAGGTGCGGATCAGGCCGGAGCCGAAGAGGATTGGCCCGAAGGCCAGCGGCAGGAACGCCAGAACGAAGAACAGCGACTCCCGGCGGGGACCCTTGCGCACCGCGTAATGCCCGATGACGAGGGCGAGCGCCACCATGAGGAGTGCGGCGAGGCCGGAGTACTTCAGGCTGTTCAGGAGGTCCATCAGGCCGCCGTCGGTGCTGGGGGCGAGTGCCCGTTTCATGTTGCCGATGAAGTCACCCTCGTGGCCGATGGCCATGTTTCGGCCGATCGCGCCCACCACGGTCTGGTAGACCGGGATGCCAACGCTCACCGCCAGGGCCGAGAGGAGGAAGATGAACCCACCCGTCCGCAGCAGGAGCTTCGTGGCCAGCCGGGCACCCTCCTCCACGTCGCGGGGACGGCGATGGCCGCTCGTGATGCTCGCATACCGGCCCTTGCGCAGGAGACGGGCGATCAGCAGCAGAAGCCCGATGGACAATACGGCTACCGGGGCGCAGAGCGCGGCGGCTTCGCGCCGGCCGGCCTGCTGTACGTAGTTCGTCGAGAACGCGGAGAACGCCTCGAAGGTGTAGGCGTTCACGCGATCCTTCACGGGGAAAATGGTGGAGAGGTAGTCCACCACCGCGAAGTCGGAAATGGAGAACAGGAAGACGAAGAGCGCCCCGGCCAAGATGCCCGGCGCGGCGAGCGGCAGGGTCACGCGCAGAAATGCCCGCACCGGTCCCCCGTGCACCCGGGCCGCTTCCTCCAGACCCGCGCCGAGTTCCAGGAATCCCTTGCGGGCGAAGAGCACCACGAAGGGGAAGTAGGAAAGGCCGAACAGGAAGGCCGAGCCCTTGATGCCGCCGAGGCTCCGCTCCAGGCCGCCGCCGCCGGCGCTGGAATCGCTCTGCGACGTCAGGAACTGGGTCCACCCCATGGCCATCAGGAGAGGCGGCAGGACGAGCGGCAGGATGTAGACTGCCGAGAAGATCGATCGGCCCGGAATCCGGACCCGCGTGCAGAAGAAGGCATAGGGCAATCCGATCAGGAGCGCCAGCAACGTCGCCAGGGTGGCGAGCCCGATCGAAGTCCCGAGCACCTTCATGCGGTAGCTCGGCGCAAAGGCCGAAATGTAGTGCGCGAGTGTGAGCCCACCATCCTCGGACAGGAACGAGTCCCCGACCACGATGAGCACCGGGACCACGCACAGGATGGCGAGAACGAGAATTGCGCCGACGAGGATAGCCCGCATCCTGTTCACCTCTTCACGTCGCGCGCCGTATAGTTGGTGGTCGCCGGAGCGGAAGTGACACTCCGGCAGGAGGACGGATAACCTCCAACCGGAAGTCTATCAGAGGACAGAGCCCCATGCGGAACAAAGCCCTGCCATTCGCACTCGCCGTGATGACCGTGTTCGCCGCCTCCTGCGATTCGGGGGCGGAAAAGGCCGCTTTCGACAAGTACGAGGCGGCGGTGAGCGACGTCCTCGAGGAGGAGGCCGAACTCCGGAAGCGTTACGAGGAGGAGTTCGCGAACATGCAGGCCTACAACAGCCAGGATGCCTTCGACCTGCTCGTGCGGCAGAAGATGATCCCGTTCTACGAGGAGATGAAGAAGACGGTCGGAGCGGTCTCCCCGGAAGGGGATGAGTTGAAGAGGATTCACGGTCTGCTCATCCGGTACGCCGGACTTTGCAGCGAGATGGTGAAGCTCGACACGAAGAGTGTCACCATCAGCGAGATGGAGAAGCCCGCCCTCGATCGCCTGAACAGGGCCATGAGTGAACGGGAAAAGGCCACGCGCGGCTTCAACGACGCGCTCTCGTCCCTCCCCGAACTCATGCAGAAGCTGGCCGCGATGTTCACCACGGAGCAGCAGGCCGCGCTGACGGTGGTGCAGAGCCTGCAACTCGTCCGGAAGGGGGAGGTCTCCCCGGCGGATTTCCTGAAGTACCTGGACGATCAGATCGACCCATTCTACGAGAAACTCGTGACCGCTCTCGCCGAACTCCAGGTTTCACCCGCCGAGCAGGCCGCCATGTTGAAGGCCAAAGCCTACGTGGGCACGACGATGGCCCTCTTCATCGCCGCCCGCGAGATCGCGTCGGTTCGCCCGAAGATGCTCGAGGAACTGGCGCCGCTTCGGGAACGGCTGGCCGAATTGCAGGTCGAGACGACCGGGCTGCTCGACGACTACCGGAAAGAGGCCCGCGCCTACCGCGACAGCCTGCGCTGACCCGACCCGCAGCGCGTGGGGCTCCGGGCCAGTGACCTGGTTTGGACCGGCGGGAACACCCCGCTCGCCCGGTACGGCCCGAAGCCCCACGGGCTGCGCATCCTCTACCAACGGGAAACCCGACGCAGGGTTCGATCTCCCGCGCGGGCTGGCCGCTTCGAGGTGTGATCTACCCCATCATGGTTCTTGATGAAGGGGGGAGCCCTGCATGGATGACGTTCGCGATACCAACGTGAAGGTCGATGGCGCGCCGGTGTGGGAACAGTCCGACCCTGCTCCGCCGCGATGGTCCAGGCGCGCTCGCCCCCGGCATTGCGCGTCCTCCGGAGGGTGCCGCTCCGGGTCTGGCCCGTTCGTGGTTGGATCCCCGGCTGTGGAGAACGGCCATCGCGATGTCGCGTTCGTCCAACGTATCCTGAATTGCCGGTAACATCAGCACCAATGCGACGTTCAATAAGGGTGACTGGGACCCGGAGGACCGTGTCATGCCCTTGAAGACCATGTTGATTTTCGCCATCCTGGCCGGGGTCGTGCTGCCCGCCGCCGCGCAGGATGTCGTGCTTTTGAAGAATGGCGACCGGCTTGCCGGAAAGGTCACCGACGGGATGCTCGAGGTCCGCCTCGATACGCCCGCCGGCGAGGTGGCCCTGCCCTGGAGCGAGATCGAGAAGATCGACCGCGCGAAGTACGTCCGCGAGCTCTACCGCGACCGCGCGGGCGAGGTCGATCGCCAGGATGTCCAGTCCCACTACCTCCTGGCCCTCTGGTGCCGTCGCCAGGGACTCGGCGAGGAGATGCGGAAGGAACTGGAACTGATCCTCGCCATCGATCCCGGCCACCGGGCCGCCCGCTCCGCCCTGGGCTTTGAGAAGGTGGACGAGAAGTGGGTGGCCGGAGACCAGATCAAGAAGGCCAAGGGCTTCGTCAAGAAGGGCAACCGCTGGATTCTCGAGGAAGAGGCCGCCTTCGAAGAGATGGTGAAGGAGCGCAACCGGCAGCTCTCCGCCGAGGAGTTGAAGGCCTCCGATCTGATCATCAAGGCCGCCGACGAGAACGTACGCGCCCGCAAGTACGCCGTAAAGGCGCTCTCCGCCATGTCTTTCAACGAACTGCGCGTTCCGCTGTACCGCGCGCTTGGCGACAAGCGCGAGGAGGTCCGGGCCGCGGCCGTGGCCGAACTCGGCAAACTCGGCGAGTTCGAGGCGGTGCGCCCGATGATCCGTACCGCGGTCCTCGATACGTCCGGGATGGTGCGCGGCGAAGCGGTTCTGGCGCTGCGGGAACTGGGTGGACCCGGCACCGTGGTTCCGTTCATCCGCGCCCTCTCCTCCCCGAATCCCCAGATCCGGATGAATGCCGCGCAGGCGATCGGCGACCTCGGGGACATCCGCGGCGTCGAGTACCTGATCACGCAACTCGGCCAGAACTGGGGCCCCACCGGCAGAAACAACATCTCGGTGATGAACCAGGTCTCCTACATCCGCGACTTCGACGTGGAAATCGCCCAGGCTGCGCAGATCGGCGACCCGATCGTGGGTGTGCTCCGCGAAGGCGTGATCCTCGACGTGATGGTCGTCGGCGTGAGCCGCAAGATGACGACGGTGGAGCGCCGCTTCATCCGCAAGGCTCTGGTGAAGCTGACCGGTGAGGACCTCGGCGACGGGGAACCGGCCTGGTCGAAGTGGTGGGGGAAGAACAAGGATCGCTTGCTGGCTGATGCGGATTGAAGCAGGCCTCCCGGGTCTTGCCTGTATTCCTCACCATGCGAACGGCCTGAGGGGCGGTCGCGGCTCATCGCCGGAAGGTGCCCCGGACTTCCTGGTGCCCCGGATTTCTTGGCGCCCCGGGCCTTCATCACTAAGATCGGCGCTTTCGTCGACTGGAGGGCGGAGAAATGTCCGTACACAAGAGTCTGAAGGTCCGCGGGATGCTGGTTCGCGCGCGCAACGTCATGACCCGCGCCGAACGCATCGCGATGATGGAACAGAACCGCACCTGGAATGAAGGTGACGCGGTCTACGGCCTGCCGAAGACCAAGGTTCCGAAGATCAAGAGGGGCGGCAAGAAGAAGAAGAAGGAAGAAGAGAAGGAAGAAGAGTAAGGGCCCGTCTGGAGTTAACTGCCGCATTCGAGGGCCGCTGCATCCCGTCGTCCGTCATTCCCCCTGCCCCGACTCGCTGCAATCTGAATCTCCGCGCACTGCTGCCCGGCCGCAATGGAGGGTCGACCTCCGGGCGACTGTGCTGGTGGTCCGGGAGCGCCACGCCGAATCTGCGTGCGCCGCGAAGGTTTCGAACGTCAGTACTACAAGATGCGGTTTCGCACCATCGTGACCGCGAGCCGCAGCGCACAGAGCATCGAACTCTCATCCGCGACACCACGCCCGGCGATGTCGATGGCGGTGCCGTGATCGGGTGAGGTGCGCACCACCGGCAGCCCGATGGTGATGTTCACGCCCCGGCCGAACGACAGCGCCTTGAACGGCCCGAGTACCTGGTCGTGGTACATGCCGACGATCGCATCGAATTCGGCGCGCGCGCGAGGGGCGAACGCGACATCCGCCGGGTGCGGCCCGGATATTCTCGGGCCGCGTCCGGCGATACCCCGAATGGCGGGGGCGATCATGTCGATCTCCTCGGTGCCGAAATGTCCTCCCTCCCCGGCGTGTGGATTGAGTCCGAGGACACCCACGTGCGGATCACGGATGCCGAAATCCCGGCTCAGGCTCTCGAGAGTCGTCAGGATGCGGTCCGAAATCAGCTCGAAGGACAACTTCTCGGCAACTTCGGCCAGCGCGAGGTGAGTCGTGACCGGAACGACCCGGAGATCGTCCGCGGCGAGCATCATCGCGTGGTCCGGCGTCTCGAATCGCTCCGCGAAGAACTCGGTCTGGCCCGGGAAACGGAAACCGGCGGCCCGGAGCAGCGCCTTGTGGACCGGTGCGGTCACGATGGCGTCGGCCTGGCCGGCGAGAGCCAGTTCCGCGGCGCGTTCGAGCGCGGCAAGAGCGGTATTCGCCCCTTCGACCTCCTCGATCTCGACTGGCGGTGGGACGTTGAGATCCGCCGCGGTCCGGGACAGTTCTTCCGGGTCCCCGATGACCAGGAGCGAGACGTCCTCCGGCGCCCGATACTTCGCCAGGGCTTTCAAGAGGACTTCCGGTCCGATGCCGGTCGTCTCTCCCTGCGTGATCAGAACCTTCATCTGCCGATCCTCCGTACCGCCACATCCAGGGGGAGCAGGCCGAGCGCCACGAGCAACAAGGGAAGGTGCACCGGCTTTTCACCAGGCCGCCGACGGTCCTTCGGAGCTTCCGGAAGCCCCGATCCGTCCTCGCTCGAGGCCAGGACCAGAGTGCTGATGGTCTCCTCGTCGACGCCGGTCGTGAGATCCTCCCGGGACCGGCCGGCGACCGCGACCGCTCCCGCCATCTTCCCATCCGCGGCGGTCAACGTCACTCGGATGAAGGACCCCGCGGGGGACGGTGGCAAGTCCGCTTCATACAACCCCGGCCCCGTACGGGCAAAGGAAAGCGGCGCCTCCTGACCGTCGATCATCGCACGGCCGTCCCGAGGCGGCTCGGGAGTGCGCGCCACCACTCGCCGTCCTTAGATGATCACCGTGGTGCCAGACTCACCCTCCTCGTCTTCCGCCCCGGCGAGCTGCCGGCTGAGCTGTGCGAGGAAGCGCGGGTAGTCTTCCCAATTCTGCCAGGCGATCAGTTCCCCGGCGAAGTGCGCCACCCGGCCTTCACCGAAGCGCCAGACCGTGAGTGCCGGTGAGCCGTCCCCGGTGACCAGGGCGGTCTGCGCCGGAAAGCGGGGCTCCACCGGCTCGATCTCCGGGAGTTCGGGAAAGGTCAGGCCTTCGAGAAAGGGCAGAGGGGCGGCGGCGGTCACCGATACCGGCTCGGATAAATTCGGCTGGTCGGGGGCGTCGGGTTCGGCTTCGGGCGGTTCGCCGGTACCCGCGGTCACATCCGGAGAGGGTTCGGTTTCCGGGGGCCGCTCGGCTTCGATGACGCGCTGCGTATCGAGGGTCACCACCCGGGGCAGTTCGCGCGGATCGTTGGCGGGGTAGAAGCGGCCCCGGCCCCAGCGAGCGAGGGAGCCGAGGAGTCGCGGCTCGTAGTCGTTCCCGACTCCCACCGTGGAGATGGTGATGCGGTCCCTGACCATCCGGGTGATCAGCTTCCGGAAGCCCGCGAGCAGGTCCTGGCCGTCGGAGACCAGGATCACGTGCTTGATGCCTGACTTCTCCTCCCGGATGCCGGCGTAGGCTTCCTTCAGGGCGACGAAGATCTCCGTTCCACCTCTCGGCTGAAGCCTTCCGAGCGCACGCCGGAGCCCCAGCAGGTCTCCCGCCGCGGTGGGGCGGCGGATCCACTGGACCTCGTCATCGAACGCCAGAATGCCGATGCGATCTTCCTTGGGCAGGGTCTGGGCCGCGGCCAGGCAGGCGGCTTTGGCCACCGCCATCTTTCCGCCCCGCATCGAGCCGGAGCGGTCGATGACCAGCAGCAGCGTGATGGTCAGCGCGTCCTTGTCGACCTCGGCCGGGCTCGCGCCCTCTTCGGGAGGCTTCTCCTCGGGAGGCCTCTCTTCCGGAGGCGGCGGGGTGATTTCAGGGGGAGCGGGCATTGCGGCGGCGGGAAGCAGGTCGGTGACGGGGGCGTTCTCGTAGCGGGACAGTCCGCGGGGCGCGCCGGTGGCCACGAGCAATCCGCCGCCCTCACTCACATAGGAGAGAAGTTTTCCTCCCGAGGGGGGCAGTGCGAAGCCCGCCAGGATGATCACCACTCGTGCCTCGGCAAGGCTCGGCACGACCGGCCCGGCAGAATCGACCGCCGCGACCGAAAGCCCCTGCGCGGCGAGCGCCCGGGGTACCGGCCCGTCCTCCGGGGACCCGAGGACGAGCACCTTGAGCGGCCCTTCGACCGTAACCATTTCGGCCGCGGCCGCAGAGCCTCCCGGGCCCCGGACGACGGCAGTGATCTCATGGGGGCCGGCGGCCATGGTCACGCCGCCGAGTTTCGCGATGCCGTCGTTGAATTCCGCGTGTCCGGCGGGCTCTTCGTCGATGCTGATGCTGACTTCCCGGGCCCCCGGGGCGGAAACCCTGATCGAAACCGGGGCGCCTTCCCGGATGGGGCGGGGGACGGAGATGGTCGGGACACCGGGAACTGTGGCGGGTTGCTCACCGCGCTCGGCATCGATGGGGCGGACGCCGATCGCGCGGCCTGATGCGGCGAGGTCCGAGAAAAGCCCGGCCGCGTCGGCGTCGAGGTGTCCGTCGGTGGTCAGGATCACGCGGTCCGCGGCGTTTGAGGCCGCCGTCAGGAGAGCACTGCGAGCGTCGGTGGAGTCTTCGTCGCCGAAAGGCAGGACCGCGGTCAGCCCTTCCTCCCGGAGGACGGAGACGAATCCGTCTACTTCCGCCCGGCCTTCCCGGGAAACGGATCCCGACACATCCGCGAGCACGATCGTCCCCCGCGCTTCCCGGGTCTCGAAGGCCCGGAACGGCCCGGCCGCCGCCACGATCAGCAGCACGATGATCGCCGAGCGCAATACCGTCGCGGTCACCCGCCGCAGCGCCGACCCGGTCCGCTTTCGCCCGAGCACGGCCGCAACGAGAATCAGCAGCAGCGCCGCGGGAACGGCGTAGAGATACTCAGGACGTGCAAACGAGACATCACCCATGCGCGGAGGAATTGTACGCGAGGACGGGTGCCAGCCCACGATTGCCGCCCGCGTCCGCTTTCAGGACCATCGCGGCGCCCCGGTAAACGGTACGGTGGGTGTGGTCGAGATGGCGCTCGACCCTCCGATGCGGGACTGGCGGGCCACCCCGCGCGCTTGACTTCGACATGGGGCGGGACTGGCCGTCACTTGATCAGCATCGGCTCCAGCCAGTTCGCGAAGTCGCGCACGAAGTCATCCACGTAGTGGACCTTCAGGGTCAGACGCTTTGCCCCGGCGATATTGATCGGAGGGATCCGCGGGGGTTCCTGGCCGGTTTTCAGGCGCCGGATCACGTCGCTGATGAAACGGGATTTGCCGTCCACGAGCACCTCGAAGCGGACGTCGCCCTCCTTCAGGGCGGTGTCGTCGAGGGCGATGCGGGCGGTGAACAGGCGATGGCCACCCGTGAGTTTCCAGGTCATCGCCGTGCCGGAGATCACGCCGAGCCCCTTCAAAAAGCCCTCCCCGCCGGAGAGCAGCGGAGTGTCGAGGAACGAGCGGTCGGTGCGAGGACGATCCCAGGCGTAGGACTCCCCGATCCAGGGGACGATCTTCACCTCTTCGGGCGTGAAGTCGGAGAGATAGGTGAAGCGCCCGCCGGTCAGGTACAGCGCTAGGACATCGGCCAGCGGAAGCTTGATCCTCGTTCCCCGGATCGTCGTGCCGGAGACGGTCTTGCCGTCGGACGTCACGTCCGAAAGGGTGAGGCGGCTTCCGTCAGAGATGCGAATCACCGCAAGACGTCCCTCCGGGGCCTTGGGAGTGGGGGCGTCGGCGATCCGGATCAGGAGGAGGTTCTCGAAGGGGATCGGGTGGCTGTCGCCGATCTGGCCCTGGACCACGACGTTGGTCCGGGTGAGCTTGAGTAGCGTTCCCTTCACGTGGTCGAGGTGCCGGTAGTAGAAGATATCCCATTCATTCTCGTCATCTCTCGTGGCGGGGAGTTCGACCGCTTCCCGCCAGGCGGAGACGAAGCGGATCTCCGCCACGTCGTCGATCCCGAAGCGGACCGGCCCGACGAACCGGGAGTGGATCGCGATCTCCTCCGCTTCGCTCACCCCGAGCCGCCCGAACATCGTGTCGCCGCCCCGCAGTCGGACTTCCACGTAGTCCGTGGCGCTCGACCCGATGAGGGGGGCGTTTCCCGCAAACGTGATTCCGACGAGATCGTCCATGTCCGCACTCCTCTTCTCCCCGCCTTGAGGGGTGAAGCTGATGCGGTCCGCTGAGATCCCGTTCACCACGATGTTCCTGTGGCTCTCGCCCGAGAGCAGAGTCAGCCGGGCCCCCTTTGCCGTGGCCGCGGTCGCGGCCGGCAGCGGTAGGAGAAGGGCGATCAGAATGAGGCGCAACGTCGTGTTCATGCGACCATTCTAGCCTCCGTCCGCTTTCTGAGGGACTTTCCCGGCCGGACGCTCTGGCAGCGCCGGTCTGCCAATGTGTCACCGGCATGGCCGGATCCGAGCCCGGGAGCGTTTGGTACGGAGTTTGTGTAGAACGCTCCGTCGAGCTGATCCTCTGGGCGACCCGCGCCGGATCAGCACCAACTGAATTGAAAAGTACTCGGAGGTTATTCCGCCATGGCGAAGAAGCTCGCCTTTGACCAGGAGGCCCGGGAACGGATGCAGATCGGGGTTTCGAATCTCGCTCGCGCCGTGAAGGCCACCCTCGGACCGAAAGGCAGGAACGCCGTGCTCGACAAGGGCTGGGGCGCTCCGACGATCACGAAGGATGGTGTGACCGTCGCCGAGGAGATCGAGTTCAGGAACAAGTTCGAAAACATGGCCGCGCGGCTCGTTCGCGAGGTGGCCAGCAAGACATCTGACGTCGCCGGAGACGGGACCACCACCGCCACCGTCCTCGCGGAAGCGATCTACCACGAGGGCGTGAAGGCCATCGTTGCGGGTTGTGACGCGATGGCGCTGAAGCGAGGCGTGGATGCCGCGGTCGCCGCGGTGGTCGAGGAACTCCATGGGCGAAGCCGCGAGATCGGTGACGACAAGAAGAAGATCCAGCACGTCGCCACGATCGCCAGCAACTCCGACCAGGAAGTCGGCAAGATGATCGCCGACGCCCTCGAGAAGGCGGGCCAGGACGGCGTGATCACCGTGGAGGAGGGCAAGACCCTCGCCACCACGGTGGATGTCGTCGAAGGCATGCAGTTCGATCGCGGATACCTCTCCGCCCACTTTGTCACCGACCCCGACAAGATGGTGACGGAGATGGAGGATCCGCTGATCCTCGTTCACGAGGAGAAGATCGGGTCCATCCAGAAGCTCGTTCCGTTGCTCGAAAAAGTCAGCCAGGCCGGCCGGCCGCTGCTGATCATCGCCGAGGATGTGGAGGGCGAGGCCCTCGCCACGCTCGTCGTGAACCGCATCCGCGGCATCCTGAAGGCCTGCGCCGTCAAGGCGCCGGGCTACGGCGACCGCCGCAAGGCCATGATGGGCGACATCGCGGTCCTGACCGGTGCGACCCCGGTCATGAAGGACATCGGCCGTGACCTCGAGACCCTCGAACTGCACGACCTGGGCTCCGCCCGCAAGGTGATCATCGACGCCGACCACACCACGATCGTGGACGGCACCGGCGACCCCGCCGACCTCTCCGGCCAGATCCGTCAGATCCGTCGCGAGATCGAGAATTCCACCTCCGACTACGACCGGGAGAAGCTCGAGGAGCGCCTGGCCAAGCTCGCCGGAGGCATCGCCGAGATCAATGTCGGCGCCGCCACCGAGATCGAGATGAAGGAGAAGAAGGCCCGCGTCGAGGACGCGCTGCACGCGACCCGCGCCGCGATCGAGGAGGGCATCCTCCCCGGTGGCGGAGTGGCGCTGCTTCGGGCCGCTGCCGTACTCGACACCCTGAAGTTGCGCGGCGACGCGAAGCAGGGTGCCGAGGTCGTGCGCCGGGCCATGATGGTTCCGATCCGGGCCATCGCCGCGAACGCCGGTATCGACGGCGCCGTGGTGTCCCGCCGGGTGCTGAACGACGATAGTTTCGACTTTGGCTACGACGCCGATCTGGACCGGTACGGCGACATGCTCGACATGGGCATCATCGACCCCACGAAAGTGGTTCGCGCCGGCCTGCAGCACGCCGCCAGCGTGGCCGGCCTCCTGCTCACCGCCGACTGCATGATCTCCGATATTCCGGAGAAGGCCCCCGCGACGCCTGGCGGCCCCGACATGGGTGGCATGGGTGGTATGGGCGGTATGGGCGGTATGGGCGGTATGGGCGGTATGGGCGGTATGGGCGGTATGGGCGGTATGGGAGGCTTCTAGGAGACAGCCATGGCAAAGAAGGTGAAGAACACAATCCGTCCTCTCGACGACCGCGTGGTGGTCCGTCCGCTCGAGGCCGAAGCAGTCAGCGCCGGTGGGATCGTCCTCCCGGACACCGCAAAGGAGAAGCCGCAGCGTGGTGAGATCGTCGCCACCGGTCCCGGCCGCCTGCTCGACAGCGGTGACCGCGGCGGGCTTTCCGTCAAAGTGGGTGACCAGGTCTTTTACGGCAAGTACGCAGGCACCGAGGTCAAGGTCGAGGGCGAAGAGTTCAAGATCATGCGTGAGACCGACATCCTGGGGATCCTCTCCTAGAGAGGGACCGGAGGAGCGATAGATATGGCCAAGCAACTGATGTTCGATGAGGGCGCCCTGAAGAAGATCCTCTCCGGCGTGGAGCAGCTCGCCCGCGCGGTGAAGGTCACCCTGGGCCCCACCGGCAAGCACGTCCTCCTGGAGAAGAGTTTCGGCGCCCCGACCGTTACCAAGGACGGGGTTACGGTCTCCAAGGAAGTCGAACTCGCCGATCCGTTCGAGAACATGGGCGCCAAGCTCGTGAACGAGGTGGCGTCGAAGACATCCGACATCGCCGGCGACGGCACCACCACCGCCACCATCCTGGCCGAAGCGGTTTTCCGCGAGGGTTTCAAGATGGTCGTGGCCGGGGCCAACCCGATGGCGCTGAAGCGTGGCCTCGACAAGGCTGCGGCCGCCGTCGAGGAGAAGCTTCGCAGTTTCAGCCGCGAGGTGGGGACCGACCGCCGCAAGGTGGCCCAGGTCGGCAGCATCTCCGCGAACCAGGACAAGGAAATCGGTGAACTCCTCGCGCAGGCGGTGACGAAGGTCGGCAAGGACGGCGTCATCACCGTGGAAGAGGCGAAGGGCACCGAGACCAGGCTCGATTTCGTCGAGGGGATGCAGTTCGACAAGGGATACCTGTCGCCCTACTTCATCACGAACGCCGAGAACATGCGCGTCGAGTTCGAAGACGCGCTCGTCCTGATCCACGAGAAGAAGATCTCGAACCTGCGGGACATGCTGCCGATGCTCGAGAAGGTGGCCGGCACGAGCCGTCCGCTGCTCATCATCGCCGAGGATGTGGAGGGTGAGGCCCTCGCCGCCCTGGTGGTGAACCGCCTCCGCGGCGTCCTGAAGGTCTGTGCCGTCAAGGCTCCGGGTTTCGGCGATCGCCGGAAGGCGATGCTCGAGGACGTCGCGGTGGTGACGAACGGCAAGGTCATCTCCGAGGACCTCGGGATGAAGCTCGAGAACATCGAGATCGAGGATCTCGGCACCGTCAAGCGCCTCGAGATCACGAAGGACGATACGACCATCATCGAGGGTGCGGGGGAGCGCAGGGAGATCGAGAAGCGCATCTCCCAGATCCGCAACCAGATCGAGAAATCAACCTCCGACTACGACCGCGAGAAGCTCCAGGAGCGTCTTGCGAAGCTGGTGGGGGGCGTGGCCGTAATCGCGGTCGGTGCCTTCACCGAAGCGGAGAGCAAAGAGAAGAAGGCCCGCGTCGAGGATGCCCTTCACGCCACCCGCGCCGCGGTGGAAGAGGGGATCGTGCCCGGCGGCGGCGTCCCGCTGGCCCGCGCCGTCCCGGTTCTGCATGAGGTCCGCGGAAAGTGCCGTGGTGACGAGAAGCTCGGTGTGGACATCCTGAAGAAGGCTATGACCGTGCCGCTTTCGACGATCGCCGAGAACGCCGGCATCGACGGTTCGGTGGTGGTCGAGGACGTGGTCGGCATGGAAGACGACGAGACCGGGTTCGACGCGACCACCGGCAAGTTCGTCAACATGTTCAAGGCCGGGATCGTGGACCCGACGAAGGTCACGGTCACCGCGCTTCGGAACGCGGTCTCCATCTCCGGCATGATGCTCACCACGAAGACGCTGGTGGCGGACCTCGAAGACGAGGCTGATCCGGTCGACGAAGCCGTCGCCTGATCGGTCGGGAACTTTCCGAAATCGGCTGAAGGACTGCCCTCCGGGGCAGTCTTTCAGCACATAAGGAATGCACCTTGAAGCGGGACTACTACGAGTCTCTGAGCATCGGTCGAGACGCCACGGCGGAGGACATCAAGTCCGCCTACCGGCGCGAGGCCTTGAAGCACCATCCGGACCGGAATCCCGGCGACCGGGAGGCGGAGCGGAAATTCAAGGAGGCCGCCGAGGCCTACGAGGTTCTCTCCGATCAGGGCAAGCGCCAGCGCTATGACCGTTTTGGCCACGACGGGCTGCGTTCCTCCGGCAACTCCCGTGGATTCAGCAGTGTCGAGGACATCTTCTCCGCGTTCGGCGACATCTTCGGCGGCGGCGGATCGGTGTTCGAGGATCTCTTCGGGTTCTCCGGCGGCTCGCGTGGCGGTGGCCGGCGGGGTGCTTCCCTGCGCTGCGAAGTGCGTCTCAGTTTCGACGAGATGGCCCACGGCGCGGAAAAGACGATCCGCCTGAAGCGCGCCGAGGCCTGCGAGACGTGCTCCGGCACCGGCGCCCGGCCGGGGACTTCTCCGCGCTCCTGCGCTTACTGCGGGGGGCGGGGCGAGATCCAGCAGAGCCAGGGGTTCTTTGCCATTCGCACCACCTGTCCCCGCTGCCGGGGCGAAGGCAAGATGATCGAGGATCCCTGCCACGACTGCGGGGGCCACGGCCGCGTGGCGCGGACCAGGGAGATCTCGGTGAAGATCCCGGCGGGGATCGAAGACGGTACCCGGATCCGGATGACCGGTGAGGGCGAGGCGGGCGATCACAACGGCCCGGCCGGGGATCTGTACTGTGAGGTCTACGTTTCACGTCATCCGCTCTTCGAGCGCGAGGGCATGGACCTCATCTGTGAAGTTCCGATCACGTTCAGCCAGGCGTCGCTCGGGGCGAAGGTAATGGTGCCGGGGATCGACCGGCAGGAGGAGATCGAGGTCCATCGCGGTACCCAGTCGGGAAGCATGTTCCGTCTTCGAGGCAGAGGGCTTCCGGATGTCCACGGTCGCGGGCACGGCGATCTCCTCGTCCGTACCGTCGTGGAAACCCCGAAGCGCCTCTCCAGCAGGCAGGAAGAACTCCTGCGAGAGTTCGCGGAGACCGAGGAAGTCTCCGTGAGCCCCCGCCGGAAGACTTTCTTCGAGAAAGTGAAGGATCTGTTCGGCCAGGAAGATGAGTAGCAATCAGCAGAGAAACACAAACGACGATGCCCCCGAGTCCGTGGATGGGCCGGAGGTTTCCGGATCGTCGTCCGACGAACCCGAAGCGGTCGCGGAAACACCCGTCGCCGAGGAGTTGCTCGAGCGTCTGATGCGACTTCAGGCGGAGTATGAGAACTACCGCAAGCGGGTGGCGCGCGAGAAACGTGAGTGGACCGGCCGGGCCGTCGAAGCCCTCGTGCTCGACCTGTTGCCCGTGCTCGATTCGTTCGATCGCGCTCTGGAATCCGCTGAGGGGGCGACTGACGCGAAGGCGCTGCAGGACGGGATGAGCCTCGTGATGCGGCAACTCGCCGACGCCCTCGCCGCAAACGGTGTGAAACCGATCGAGGCCCGGGGCGAACCCTTCGACCCCAACCATCACGAGGCTTTTCTCAGCCGTCCGGTCGAAGAAGGTGAAGAACCGGGGATCCTCGTCGAGGAGATCCTGAAGGGCTATCGCATGGGCGAACGGACGATTCGGCCTACCCGTGGAATCGTAACCGTGGTCCAGGAACGGAAACCGGATCCCGAGTCGGGTTCGGAGGATGAATGACATGCCTACTTACGATTATCGCTGCCAGGCTTGCGGTGCGAAGTTCGAACGGTTTCAGAAGATGTCGGACGGGATGCTGCGGAAGTGCCCCGAATGTGGCAGGCTGAAGCTCAAGCGCCTGATGGGCGCCGGTGCCGGCATCATCTTCAAAGGTAGCGGTTTCTACGAGACGGACTACAAGCGGAAGTCCTCGAGCAACGGCTCCTCGAGCAGGCACACGAGCAGCTCGACTTCCTCTTCCTCCTCTTCCGAGAACGGGAAGAGCGCCGAGAAGTCCGGGGAGAAGACGCCGGCCAGGACCACGAAGAGCGAGGACTGAGATGCACTTCACCTGTCCGGGATGCCAGAAGGAGATGGTGGTGTCGCGGCGCGAGGAAGCGCCCGACTTCCCCTTCTGCGGCCCCCGGTGCAGGATGGCGGACCTCGATCGCTGGTTCACCGGAGACTACTCCGTTCCGGGCGAACCGGTCGACGGCCTGCCGGGCGATCTGACGATCGAAGGACCATGAGCACGACGGAAACGGTGAGGAGCGGGCTTCGGGCGGCCGAGGACTTCTGGATCCGGGTGCTCATCGCCGGTGGGTTCGTGTTCTCCTCGCTTCTGCTCTGGCTGCACCTCGCTCTCTTTCCCGGCACCGGTGAGGATTCGCTGTGGCCGCTGGATTTGTACCGTGAACTCGCCGCGCGTGACGACCGGCCCCTCCTCGTCATCTTCTTCGTCTCGGCCGGCATCCTGCTCTGGGCATTCTGGTCGGTCGTCGCGGGAGGCGCGCTGCACGAGATCCTCCTCTCGATGAAGGGGCGGCCGGTGGGGGTTCCCGCGGCGCTCCGGTTCGGTCTCCTGCACTGGGCCTCGCTCTTCTTCACCCCGGTCCTGTTCCTCCTGGCCATCGCTTTCGGCGCTTTCCTCATCTACGCGCTGGCCACCCTGACCCGGGTGCCGGCGGTGGGGTGGCCGATCTTTCTCCTCCTCTCTCCGCTCGTCGTTCTCCTCGCCCTCACGGTGGTGAGATTCGCGGCCCGGTACGTGATCGGCGGGCACCTGGCCGGTCCGGCGATCGCCTCGGGAGACTGCGGGGCGTTCGCGGCGCTGGCCCGCACGAACCGCTGGTCCCGGCGCGATCCCGTGCGTCTGGTGCTGGCCAACGTGATCGCGCTGCTCCTGGTCCTGCTCCATTCCCTGTGGCGAATCCTGCTCGTCGGCGCGTCGTTCGCCCTGGTCGGGATCTTCATCGACTGGAGGATCGGTTCCGGGCTGGCGGAGTTCTGCGCGTGGTCCTTGCTGGTCGCGGGAGCATCCTGGCTCCTGGCCGGGCCGGTGGCCTTGCTGCTCGGGAGCCGGGCGGGGCTCTACCTGGCCCACCGGAGAGACCTCGACGGGGTGGACCTCGACGCCCTCCCGGCGGAACCGGAACGGGAGAAGTCCCTCGAGGAGCTCGGATTCGAACTCGCCCTGAGACTTCGGAAAGAGGAAGAGTGATGCTGCCCGTCGTCGCCATCGTCGGACGCCCCAACGTGGGCAAGTCCACCCTGTTCAACACCATGGCCGGGCGTAAGATCTCCATCGTCGAGGAGATCGCCGGCGTGACCCGGGACCGCGTCACCACGCCCATCGAGTGGGAGGACCGGACTTTCGAACTGATGGACACGGGCGGGATCGGCATGGTCGACGTCGCCGACATCGCGGGCCACGTTCGAGAGCAGATCGACATCGCCCTCTCCGAGGCGGATGTCATCGTGTTCCTGGTGGATGTTCGCGACGGGGTTACCGCCCTCGACAAGCGCGTGGCGGGGGAGCTGCGGCGCCTCGATCGCCCGGTGCTCCTCGCCGCCAATAAGGCGGAGACCCAGGCCCTCGAGTTGTCGGTGGGGGAGTTTCACGCCCTCGGGCTCGGCGAGCCTCTCGCCGTCTCCGGCCAGAACCGGGTCAACACGCGGGAACTGCTCGACCGGATCGTCGCGGCCCTTCCCGAGCCCACCGGTAGTCCGCTCGAGACCGGGGAGGGCCTGAAGATCGCGCTGGTGGGCCGCCGCAATGCCGGCAAGTCCACCTTCCTGAACCAGGTCGCCGGAACGGATCGGGTCATCGTCTCCGAACACCCCGGAACGACGCGTGACTCGGTGGATGTTCGTCTCGCGGTCGAGGGCAAGATCATCACGCTGATCGATACCGCGGGCACCCAGCGCCGGGCGAAGATCTCCGGGACTCTCGAGTTCCTCTCCCAGCATCGCACCGAACGTTCCGTTCGCCGGGCCGACGTGGTCCTCCTCCTCCTCGACCTCTCCATCGATGTGGGGGAACTCGACAAGAAACTCGCCAACTATTCCCTGACCCACTTCAAGCCGACGATCATCGTCGCGAACAAGTGGGATCTCGTCCGGGACAGGACGACCACCGGGGAGTTCACCGAGTACCTGAAGGACAAGCTGCCCGGCCTGCACTTCGCGCCGATCGTGTTTACCTCGACTCTCGAAGGCCTGCAGGTTTCCGAGTGCCTCGAGCTGGCGCAGGAGCTCGCGACCCAGTCGCGGATCCGTGTGGGTACGGGAGAGTTGAACCGGATTCTGAGGGAGTGCCTGGAGATCAGATCTCCGCGGGTGAAGAAGTCCCGGGTGCCGAAGATCTTCTATGCCAGCCAGGTTTCGACCGAACCGCCCACGGTGGTGATCTTCGTGAACGATCCCCGGTCCTTCAACCCCTCCTACCGGCGGTACATGGAGGGACGGATCCGCGAGGCCTTCCCGTTCCCCGAGATTCCGATCCGCATGCTCTTCAGGAGCCGAAGAAGCTCAGAAGACAAGTAGGGTCGGCGATCACCAGGGCGGCCCCGCTCGCCCGGAGTTCGGACTCTCCACGAAAGCCCCAGAGTACCCCGATCGGCAGGAATCCCGCGGCGACGCCGGTCTCCATGTCGGTGTTCGTGTCACCGATGTAGAGCACCTCCGAGGGGAGTACGTGAAGGCGGCGGGCGAGATCCAGCGCGGAGGTCGGGTCCGGCTTCCGGGGCACGCCCTCCTTCGCACCCACCACGGCCGGGAAGGGGAAACCCGGCAGCAGGCGGGCGACGGTCAGTCTTGTGAACTCGTGCTGCTTGTTGCTCAGGATCGCGACCGGGATCTCCCGCTCGAAGAGGCCGGTGAGCATCTCCTCGATGCCGGGGTACGGCCTGGTCTTCGCGTCGAACCGCGCGAGGTACTCCTCCCGCATGGCGGCAATGGCCTCGGTCATCCGGGAGTCGTTGAGGAAACCCTCCGGAAAAGCCCGCCGGATGAGCATGTGGACCCCGTCACCGACAAAGGTGTGGTAGGCCTCGACCGGATGCTCCGGCTGTCCGAATCGGCGCAACACCGCATTCATGGAATCGGCGAGGTCGTCGATGGTGTCGAGGAGGGTCCCGTCGAGGTCGGAGATGACGGCTTTCGGTTTCACCCCGCGAGTCTACATGACTCCGGCAACTTCCCTTCGAGGGTCCGGTACCGTGGAAGTGCCCGGTTCCGCCCCGGGGGCGGAACGGGGAAGCTCTCGATCACCAACTGCATGGATCGAGGCATCGATGTCGAGATCAGGGCTCGTCTGGAAAAATGTGCGATCGTTGCACCGAGAGCGCCGCTGCGCCCGAGAAAGCAAGGTGCGAGGAGGGCGGAACCTTATGGTTTCAACCGATGAGCAACGCGGCAGGGCGGGATGCAGCGGCCCTCGAATGCAGCAGTTGTTTCCAGACGGGCCTTTACCTGTCCCTGGGCGGCCACGCGGATCAGGCGACCAACGACAGGCTGATCACGGTGGGGGCGTGCGAGAAGATCGACTGGCAGAACTACCTCGGCCATCCGGCGGTGAACAACCACTCGGCGGTGGCTTTCCGGTTCACGCGGGAAGCGGGGGAGACGGTATCTCCGGAGGTGAAGTTCCGCACTCCGCGAGGCATTGGTCCGTCAAGGGGTGTCAACGCGACTCAGGTCGAGTGTCAAGGGGTCGGGCGGCCCGACGACCACGGACCACCAGCGGCGAACGCACCAGGCCCAGCGCCGACGATAATGAGGTCGTAAGAGCGCATCGCGACATTCTGACCGATCATTTCCGGATGGGCTATGCTTTCACCGGCATGGAAATGACGAGGTTGGCCTTTCTGGTGGTTGTGCCTCTTTCGCTGCTCACCTCCTGTGCCGCACTGCCTGCACCGGGGGATCCGGCCCAGCGATCCGGCGACGAGATTTCGATTTGCGGCCGGCTCTTCCACACCGGGGCGAAAGTCGTGCTGTGGAACGATCCGGGTGGATTTGACGCCTATCGTCCGCACCGGCGTTTTGCACCGGACGAGGAGGGGCCTTCCGCTGCTCCGGAACGTATCGCGCGCTACGGCTCCTTTCGGCGAGGGCTGCCTGAGGAGGTCGAGGCCCGCGTGCGAAAGAGCGGATGGAATCTCCCGGACCTGCGGGCCGCCATCACCCAGGTCGTCGTTCACTACGACGCGGCCGGCAGTTCGAAACGGTGCTTCGAAATCCTGCAGGACGTGCGGGGCCTCTCGAGCCACTTTCTGCTCGACCTCGATGGCACGATTTACCAGACGCTCGACGTGAAGGAGCGGGCCTGGCACGCGGGGATCGCCAACTACCGCTCGGTGGGAATCGAGATCGCGAACCTGGGGGCTTATCCGGATCGGGAGACTCTCGAGGATCGGTTCCTTGCGACCGACTCGGCGAAGCTCCTCGGCATCGTGGGGTTCCCGGTTCCGGTCGTGGGACGGGTGCAGGGGACGGAGCTTCATCAATACCCGTTCACGGAAGCGCAGGTCGAGTCGCTCGGGCGGCTGGTCGCGACATTGTGCCGGGTACTCGAGATCCCCGCGGTCGCCCCGCGCGGCCCCGACGGCGGAGTCCGGACCACCGTGCTCGATACCGAGGACGATGTCCGCGGGTTTGCGGGCATTCTCGGTCACCTGCACACTTCACGAAACAAGGTCGATCCGGGGCCCGCGTTCGACTGGAAACGGCTCTTCCGGGACCTCGCCACCTACGGCGTGCGGTAGACTCGCGGGATGCAGAGATTCAAGCCCTGGGCCCGTCTGGAAACAACTGCTGCATTCGAGGGCCGCTGCATCCCCTTCAGCCAGGTTGCTCGTCGGTTGAAACCAGCAAGGTTGCGCCCTCCTCGCGCTGGCGCTCTACCCTCCGATCGCAGCCGCCTGGTGGTACTCATCGACCGCCCCTCCCCTTCTTTTCGAGCCCGCGACACATCCCGCCTTCCGCCTTCAAGCCCGTACCGCAAGCAGCACCGACCGCGCAGGGTCCGTTCGATGGAGACCATGAGAATCCGCCGGGGTCCAGGAGCCTCGATGTCATCAAACCGCGTCCCCCCGGCGGATTCCTAAAGCGGGACATTCTCCGAAATCACCATCAGGAAGTTCTCATGCTCGTTGAACGGGCCGAGTTCCACCTTCACGTTTCCGCACTTCTCGAGGAAACCCTTGATCATCGCGTGGTCGGTCAGTTCGAGTTTCCCGTGAACCTTGCCTTTCGCCAGTTCCACCGCGGCTTCGATCATGACGATGTGCATGGAGACCTTCCAGGTGCCGAAGCGGCCGGCCTGGCCCTTCTCCGCGATCTTCTTGCCGATCTGCTCGCGGATCTTCGCCATGTCGCCGGCGATCTCTTCGTCGATGCTGATGCCGAGCGCGCCCGGGTAGCCGTGCGTCGGGCTGGGGCAGCACTGTTCCACGAAGATGGCGCCGCCGTCGAGGGAGGCCCGGATCAACGGCTCCTGCATGGCGCAGTTCGTGGAGAAGAAGGCGGTGTCCTTGCCGTACTCGGTGATCAGCCGCGGCACGTCTTCCAGGATGAACTTCTGAGCGCCGGCGATACCCTGGTCACCGGTGGGGTCGGGGGCGTTGGCGTCGACGAACTCTATGCCGTTTCGCTTGCAGAGGTCCCGCATGATGTCGCGGCGCCGGGAGAGGATCTCCATCGACATGTGGCGGGGGAAGGTGTAGTGCACGAAGGTCTTCGCGCCCATCTCCTTCGCTTGCTCGATAATCGTCTTGCCGCGCATCAGGTCGTCGGTCTGCAGGACGAGGTCCGCGTTCTTCGCGATCTGCTCCGGGTCCTCCTGCGGGGCGACGAGGATGAAGATCAGGTCGTCCCGTTCGCGTCGGGCCTTCTTGATGGCCGGCAGGGTGCCCGGCACCGCCTGGGCGATGATGATCGCCTTCACCTCGGGATCGCGGGCCATCTCCATCAGTTGCGTGACCGTCGTCTCCTGCTCGGTCATGAAGTTGTCGGGGTAGGTCTTGTGGATGATGTTCTCGGTGCCGTAGCGGGCGATGACGCGCTCCGCCCCGCGGTACTCGTCCTCCCCTTGCGAGACCGTGCCGGTGAGGATGCCGATCTTGAAGTCGAGGTCTCCGACGTCGATGGTCTTTGCGGTCACCGGCGGATACTCGGGGATGACTACGTCGCCGCCGCCGGAGGGCGCCGGACCGCAGGCGAGGAAGAGGGACGTGATGATGAGCAGCGGGAGGATCGTCTTGAAGTTCATCCCGGCATTATAGGTGTCCCGGGAATTCGGGACACTAACCCGCGACCGCCGGGGGCTCGTCCGGAAAGAACTGCTGCATTCGAGGGCCGCCGCATTCCGCTACGCTTTGTTGCTCGTCGGTGGAAGCCAGTGGGGTTGTGCCCTCCTCGCGCCTTGCAATATCGGACCAGGCCGCGCTCTGGTGCAACGGTCGCACTGATTTCCAGACGAGCCCTGGCAGGCCGTCGGGAAAACGCGAGCTTAAGGCGGTCCCGTCCTCCCGACGGGCTGCTAGCTCGCGCGTGCGGCCGATCGGCTGCGCCAGGCGTGGATGGCGAGCGTCGTTCCGATGATGGCGTAGAGGAAGAACTCCCGGAGGTATTCCCCGATCTGCGGGGAGTTCAGCAGCTTCGGATTCTGCGCCGCCACGGAGATGATCGAGAACAGGGCGTGGAAGAGGAGCGTGCCGAAAATCGCGTTCCAGATGGTGACGCGGGTCACCGTGGCGCCGCCCACCAGCAGCGCGGCAATCGCGTAGAAGCCCACCTGCTCGTGGGACTGGAACGTGTTCATCACTGTCATGTTCTGCAGGAAGATGATCTGGCCGATGCCGGCGAGGACCATCGACAGGATGATGGCGATGATCCGGCATCGGTTCACCTTGATGCCGGCCACCTCCGCCACCCCCGGGTCCTGGCCCACCGCCCGGAGATCCTGCCCCAGTTTCGTTCGAAAGAGCAGCCAGATCAGCACGCAAAGGGCGACGTTCACGAGCAGCGTCAGCATCGGAATCTCGCCCCAGCGGGTCACCTTCACATACGATCCGTCCGCCTGGACCTTCGCCCCGGGAGTGCCCTCCTGAACCACCGCGGACGTCCTCAGCGGAATGGTCATCACATCGTCGAGACCACGCTCCACCGAGGTCAGATTGATGGTCACCCGAAGTCCCATGCCCTGCGGCAGGAGAAGATCCTTCGCGTGGTAGGGAATCACCGGCCCCGCCAGGATCAGGAACAGGAGCTGGTAGATGCCATTCGCGAAGAAACCGAGGATGATCCCGGTGATCATCTCCCGGCCGCGGGTGCGATTGAACAGCAGCCCGGTGAGCCAGCCGAGCAGCATCGCGATGGGGATGGAGCAGATCACCGCCACCGAGATCCCGCCGAGACCGGGGACCTTGGCGTTCTGGACGGTCATCAGGCCGATCTGGCCGGCCATGGCGCCGAGCACGATGCCGAAGTTGAGCCCGAGGCCCGCCACGATGGGGATGACGAGTGAGAGCACCAGGAAGAGGTTTCGGAAAAACCGCTCCAGGACATCGGTGGAGATGCGGGAGAGGTTCATGTCGGCGACGGTGATGGCGGCGGTGCAGACCACCACGAAGAGGATCGGCACGGCGTAGCGACTGAGGAGTCTGATCACTGCCCTCGCCATCATCGGCTCCCTCTCGATGCTCGGGACAGGGCGTAGAGGATCACGCCGTTCTGAATCACCAGGCGCGCAATTTCCGGCAGGTTGGCGAGCCCCTCCCGGTAGGGGGAGTTCTGGACCAGGCTGTTCACGGTGGGGAGGGAGGTGGTCAGGAGCGACTGGAAGAGGAGTGTTCCGATGATCACGTGCATGACCCCGGCGCGCCGGAGCGAGGCGCCGCCGAGCAGGATCGAAGCCACCGCCGGAAAGGCCATCCAGAGCGCGGCCTTGTAGAGCTGGTAGAACCCGTAGGATTGTGAGTAGACGATGATGCCGGAAGCCGCCAGCATTGTGGAGATGACGATGGACCACCGCCGCATCCGCGCGACCGGGATGCCGATGGAGCGGGCGTATTCGGGGTTCTCACCGGCGGCGGAGAGTGCGGTGCCGAGCCGGGTCTTCAGGAACACCGCCATCAATCCGCAGGCTCCGAGCCAGAACAGCATCAGGCCGGTGGGGAGGTAGAATCCACCGGATCGGGTAAACGCCGGCGCGTTGCCCTGCGGATCGAGTGCGCCGGGGGCGAAGCTGCCGAAACTCACCTCACCCCAGCTGTCGAGGATCCACTTGTAGTAGTCCTGCAGGACGATCGTGTTCCGCACCCCATCACCGCCGATGGGCCAGATCAGCTCCGGGGAGGTGAGCGGGGCCTTCAGCCAGAGCACGCACATGCCGGCCACCGCGCCGAAGCCGACGTAGATGCCGACCATCATCTCCTGGCCCCGCACCTTCTCGAGCAGCCAGCCGAAGCCGAGACCCAACAGTGCCGAAAGGGGCAGCGCCACCGCGTGGGCGATCAGGAAACCGCTCCCGCCGCGTGAGAGTGACTCGACCCCGGAGAGCCAGGAGAGTCCGAAGGGGTTGGCCGCCGCGAGTTCCAGGGAGAAGATGCCGCCGACGAGTCCGCAGACGATCCCGAGGGGGATGCCGAAGTTCAGTCCGCTTCCGGCGCGGATGGGCAGCACCAGAGCGAGGACCAGAAGTCCGTTCATGCCGCTGCGCACCAGGCAGTCACCGAGCAACGTGCCGAGGTCGTTGTCGGTGAAGATGCCGGCAATGAACCAGATCAGCAGGAGGAAGCCGACAATGATCCACCGGGCGAGACCGAAGGAGCGCACGCCGTCCTTCGCCCGCTCGAGCATTACGGCCAGGTGATCGCTCACAGGGTCCCTCCACTCATGAGCAGGCCGTACTGCACGTCGGGATCATCCGGGGTGAGGATCCCGGCGATGCGGCCTTCACTGATGATGGCGACGCGGTGGCAGAGGGAGCGGAGTTCTCCGAGTTCGCTGGAGGTCATCAGGATCGTGAGCCCGTGCTCCCGGTTCAACTTCCGCAGGCGGTCGAGGATCAGCTCCTTCGCGCCGACATCGATCCCGCGCGTGGGCTCGGAGACCAGGAGCAGGCGCGGCTCAAGCACCAGTGCCCGCGCCAGGCAGACCTTCTGCTGATTGCCCCCGGACAGCCGGCGGACGACCTGGGTCGGGCCGGTAGTGCGGATGTCGAGATCGGCGATGGCTTCCTTCGCATGGCGCCGCACGCCACCCCGGTCGACGGGGGCGAACGGGCCGAGGAAGGGTGCCCGGAGAAAACGCCCGTGGATCTCGATGGCCGGGATGGCGATGTTCATCTCCACGGATTCGTCGAGGAGCAGGCCGACCCCGCGGCGATCCTCGGACACGAAGGCCAGGCCCCGGCCGAGGGCATCCTTCGGGGAGTTGAGCCGGAGCTCCTCCCCGGCAACCGCCACCCGTCCGGTTGCCGGGGCGAGGCCCATGATCCCGTTGGCGATCCCGATCTTCCCCTGTCCGGCCAGCCCCCCGATACCGAGAATTTCGCCCTTCTCGACCGTGAAGTCGACGCCGCGAACCTCCTCGCCGGGCATCTCGACCCGAAGATCCTCGACGATGAGGATCGGCTCGTGATCGGCAGAGGGAGCATGGCCTGCCCCGGTCCTCGCCTCGGTCGAGACATCCCGCCCGACCATGCGTTCGGCGATCTCCGGGATGCTGGTCTCGTCCTTTCGTGAGCACGAAACCAGTTCGCCGTCCCGGAGGATGGTCACCGTGTCGGCGGCGCTCATGACCTCGTCCAGGCGGTGGGTGATGAACAGGATGGCGATCCCGCGATCCGCGAGGTCCCGCATCACGCCAAGCAGCGTCTCCGCCTCGGATTCCGTCAGCACCGCGGTGGGCTCGTCGAAGACCAGTACCCTGACGTCGCCCTTGTCCACCTCGCGGGCGATCTCGACGAACTGCATGTGACCCACCGGCAGGTCGGCGACCAGGGCGCGCTCACTGACCTCGAGCTTGATCCGCGCGAGGGATTCGCGGCTCTCTCGCCGCATGCGCGCGATGTCGAGGAGATCGAGGCTCCGGCCGAGGACGCGGCGAACCGGCAGGCCGAGGAGCGGTTCCCGGTTCAGCTTGATGTTTTCGTGGACTTCGAAACCGGGGATGAGCATGAACTCCTGATGGACCATGCCGATGCCGAGTTTCATCGCCTCCTTTGGCGACCGGATCGACACCGGTTTCCCCTCGAGCAGGACCTCGCCGCTGAAGCCCCCCGTTTCCCGGATCACCGGCATTCCGAAGAGAACGTTCATGAGAGTGCTCTTACCGGCGCCGTTTTCGCCGAGGAGCGCGTGGATCTCGCCCGCATGAAGAGAGAGTTCGACCCCCTTCAGGACGCGCGTCCCGAAGTAGGCTTTTTCGATCTTGCGGAGTTCAAGTACGGGGCTGGTCGGCATCGGTACTCCCGGAGAGCGGGGGATTGTACCGGAGGAGGTGCGGCGGGAGCGCATGGAAGCGCATGGAAGCGCATGGAAGCGGCGCTCCGCCATAAATGGGTTGGCCTTGCGGTCGATCGCGGGTATGACCTGCTGCGGAGGTAGACCATGATGCGTTTCATCCCGTTCCTGCTCCTGGTTCCGCTTTGCTCCCTGTTCGCCGGTTGCGAAATGCCGGAGGAGAACCGGCCGTCCGTCGAGAACATGACCCCCGGCGATGAACTCGTCGTTCCGGGCAAGGAAGTGATCTGGGTGGTCACCCTGAAGGAACTGGAGGAGGGGGGCTACCGGATCCTCGAGGACAAGACCCTCGAGTCCACCGGCGACTTCGAAACCCGTTGGCAGAATTTCCCGGCGCCGTTCCGATTCGAGGGGCGTCGCGTGAAGATCATCGGCCGGGTGGAGGACGTGGAGGGCAAGCCCGGCTACAGTCGCGTGAGAATGGCGGCCTGGGTCCAGCGGAACGCGGACATGAAGGACCCCATGAATCTGGGCGGCGCCATCTGGCAGGACGTCGAACCGGACAGCGGCATCGTGGAGACCCTGCTCTACCGGATCGATTCCCACTTCCAGTGAGCCCCGGCCGGACCGACCGGGACATTCCGGGGGCGGTTCACGCCGCTCTGCTCTCGCACTTCGGGCCGCTGCACTGGTGGCCCGGGGAATCCCCCTTCGAGATCGCGCTCGGGGCGATTCTCACCCAGAACACTTCCTGGAGCCGGGTCGAGATCGCCATGGACGGTATCAGGGAGAAGGGGCTGCTCGACGCCCACGCGCTGCACGCTCTCTCCGACGACGAACTCGCGGAACTGATTCGCCCCTCCGGCACCTTTCGCATCAAGGCCGGGTATGTGAGGACCTTCCTCTCCTGGCTGGTCGGTTCCCATGAGGGCGATCTCCCGGCCGCGCTCGCGGGAGACACCGCAAAAAAGCGCGAGGAACTGCTGGCCCTGCGGGGCATCGGCCGCGAGACGGCGGACTCGATCCTGCTCTACGCCGGCGGACACCCGGTTTTCGTGGTGGACGCCTACACCCGCCGGATCTTCTCTCGCCACGGCTTTGTCGCAAGGGGCGCCCCCTACGATCACATCCGGACGTGGTTCGAAGATCGCCTCCCCGCCGCCCCGGAGGTCCTGAACGAATTGCATGCCCAGATCGTCAGCGTGGGCAAGGACTTCTGCCGTCCCCGGAACCCGCGCTGTGAAACCTGCCCCCTGCGCGTGCTGGGAGAGCCCGACCTTCGACGCTGAGGGCCCATCTGGAAACAACTGCTGCATTCGAGGGCCGCTGCATCCCGCTACGCTTTGTTGCTCGTCGGTTGAAACCAGCAAGGTTGCGCCCTCCTCGCGCCTTGCTTTCTCGGGCGCAGCGGCGCTCTCGGTGCAACGGGCGCACTTATTTCCAGACGAGCCCTGACGTTCGCGGCGGGCGTCCGCGGACTCGGTCACACTTTGGCTTCACCCGTAGCCCTGCGCCGGTCGATACGGAAGCGGAGGTCTTCCATGAAGAGAATCTGCCTGCTCGCCATCCTGGCCGCGTTGCTGCCCGGAGTGAATGCCGATGCGCTCGAGTACCGGGATGCGCGTCACACCACCGGTATCTACCTGAGCATCGAGGGCCGGATGCAAAGCGTGTTCGGAGACTTTGTCGCCCTCAAGTTCGTCGAGGGGGAGGCCCGGGAAGTGCCTTTCATCCTGACCTCGGACCTGGAGTTCTGGGTCGAAGGCCAGCGGGTTTCCGCCGGCAAGAAGAACTGGACCTTCGAGGTCGATGCGGAGGGGGGATGGACCATCGGCGAGAAGAACGCTGAAAACCCGGTGTCGCGATTTCGAATTGCGCATGGGGAGTCGAAGCTGCCCGCACCCTGCCTCACGGCGAGCTTCCATCTCGACCCGAAGGCCAATGCGGTGGTCCTGCGTCTCTCCTACGGACGGCAGGTCGGGCACCTCGAGTTCAGCTTCGAGCGCGGATACGTCGGGGCGGCCACGTCTCTGGCGAGCATGGACATGGTCAAGGGCCGCCAGGAACTGTTGCGTCTCCGCAGGATCGCGGGCCTGCTCCAGGCGGAACAGGCCAAGCGTCCGGCCTGGAGCGGCATCCTCACGGATCTGGGGGCCGCGATGATCGAGACGGGTGACGATGTCAGCCTTTCCGCCCTGACGTTCAGCGAAGGCGAGGAGAACATCAGTCTGACCATCACCGCCCAGGCCGAAGGCGGTCAGGATGCGGCGGATCGGATCGCGGCGGCGCTTCGGCAGGGGAATACTCCCCGGATCTTCTCGGAAGTCAGCCGCCCGGTTGCCCGCCGATCCAGGGGGGCTGAGACCTGGGACTGCGAGATTGTCGCGACCGCGCCACTCGCGAAATGGAACTCTCCGGCGAAGATCGACGAGCTCTCCGATGGCCGGGACCCGGCTGCGTTGGCACTCGAACTGCTGCTCCTCGAGTCGCGCTTGAGCGAGGCCACGGCCGCCTCACCCCTCGGAGTGGCCGATGTCCAGCCCCGGTTGCTCGCCGCCAAGAGGGCCGCGGGAGTCATGCTGGCTCAGTTCACGGCATCCCCCCGGAAGGAGGATCGTGGATTGGTTCGCTTCCCGGTTCATTTCCGGGTGTCCGGTCCGGGAGAGGCGATCATCTCCTTCATCCGGAATCTGGAGGACTGTGGGGCTCCGCTGACCATCGTCCCCGAGAAGCTGACGGCCGGGCAGTACTCCTGCGAGTTGGACATGACGATCATCTTCTATGACTACATCACCCTGGCCAATCGCGAGCCGGCGCTGAACGGGGTCATCGCTCCCCTGAAGCTGAAGCCCGGTTTCGGGGATAAGGTGGACCTCTACCTGCACGGTCTCGGTGCGGGGCCGATAAATCACTTCGTCCCGC
Organism: Planctomycetota bacterium; assembly: GCA_024274785.1. Taxonomy (GTDB): domain Bacteria; phylum Planctomycetota; class JAJSAM01; order JAJSAM01; family JAJSAM01; genus JAJSAM01. Next base: position 130,655 of record JAJSAM010000026.1, read on the forward strand.
CCGGCTGGAAACGCGACCCATTCGTACTGTCCGGTGAGTGATTGACCGACGGCCCGTCCGGCCAGTAGTCTCGTCCCGGTCATGGATGAGGCTGCACTGAGAGACCGTCTCGCCGAACTTACCGGGCATCCCGCGCCCGGTCACCCCGGGATTCCGACGGGCACCACCTTGTTCATGAACATCCGGAGGGAACCAGTGCTCCTCCTCGAGGGATGTCGCTACGATATCGGGGGGGACTTCGGCCGGGGCGGTACGGGAGTCCATGGATGAAGACCGCCATCGTCGGGGCCGGCAAGGGGTGTCGATCGCTCCTGGAGTTCGTGCTCGAACGAGGCCTGCAGGAGCTCCACCTCGAGGTCGGCATGGTCTGCGATATCCGCGGCGACGCGCCCGGGATCCTCTGCGCGGTGGAGCGGGGCATCCGAACGACGACCGTCCTGTCGGACGTGCTTCAGCTTCCCGGTCTCGAGATGATCATCGAGCTGACCGGTTGTGAATCCGCCGCGCGGGAGATCCAGGAGCTGCTTCCGCCGGGCGTCCGGCTGATGGACCATCGGATGGCTCACCTCTTCTGGGATCTCATTCAGATGGAGGAGAACCTCCGCACGGAGCGGGAGCAGGTGCAGGACATCCTCGACAGCATGCCGGACATCGTCCTGGTGCTCGACCGCGAAAAGCGGATCGAGACGGTCAATGCCGGGTTCTCCCGGTTTACCGGCCTGAACCGCGACCAGGCGCGTGGCTACCATTGCCACGACGTTCTCTGCGAGCGGTGGGGCAGCCCCGGCCGTCAGGGGATGGATTGTCCGTTCGAGCAGGTTCTGCGTACCGGGAAACGGGTGAATTCTGTGCAGGTGCGCGAGGTGGCGCCGGGAGTCGAGGAGCACTTCGAAGTGACGATGACTCCGCTGCGTGAACCGGGCGGCGAGATCACCCGCGTGGTGGAGTCGCTGCATCCGATCACCGAGCGGATCCGGTTGACGCGTGAGGTGGAACTGTAGGCCCGGCGCTTCAACCGCTTCATCAACTCGGCGGAGGATCTCATTTCGATGAAGGATCTTAAGGGACGGTACACCGTGGTGAACGAGGCCACGGCCAGGCTCTTCAATCTGAATCCGGAGGATCTGATCGGGCGGACGGCCGGGGAGATGTACCCACCGGACATCGCGGAACTCGTCGCCGGCCACGACCGGGACGTCCTCGAGCGGGGGGAGGCGATCAACTTCGACGAGGTGCTCGAGGTGGACGGCGTGCGCAAGAACCTGAGCACCATCCGTTTCCCCATCCGCGACTACAAGGGTGTGCCGGAGGGGGTCTGCACGATCTCCCGCGACGTCACCAGTGAGCGGCAGTTGCAGCGGCAGCTCGAGAAGTCGGACAAGCTGGCGGCGATCGGGAAACTCGCGGCGGCCGTGGCGCATGAGATCAACAACCCGTTGACCGGGGTGCTGGCCTATGCGGAGGACCTCCTCGAGGATGCCGGAGACAACGAGGAGCGGGCCGAGGACTGCCGCGTGATCATCCGCGAAACCCTGCGGTGCCGGGACATCGTCCGGAGCCTCCTGGATTTCAGCAAACCGCTCACGACCGATTTCAGGCGGGCCGACCTGAACCGGGTGGTGCAGAACACGGTGGCTCTCGTCAGCAAGCTGGCCATCTTCAAGGACATCGATCTCCGCCGTGACATCTCGCTCGACCTGCCCGCGGTGCATGGCGACTCCGGACAGTTGCAGCAGGTCGTTCTGAATCTGCTCGTGAATGCAGCGGAAGGGATGAATGGAAGGGGGATGCTCTGGATTGTCACCTCCTACTCCGAGCGGGAGCGCGAATGCGTTCTGGAAGTCGCGGATGACGGCCCGGGTATCCCGGAGGACCTCATCGGCCAGATCTTCGAGCCGTTCTTCTCCACGAAGCGTTCGACACACGGTCTGGGGTTGGCGGTGAGTTTCAGTATCGTGGACCGGCACGGTGGCCGCATGGTGGCATCCAATCGGGATCAGGGCGGCGCCTCCTTCAAGGTGATCCTGCCCGCCGCGGAGGAAGAGTGATGAGTGAGCCCGCGCGGGTGTTGGTGGTGGACGACGAGCAGGTCGTGCTCGACAGCGTCCGGAAGAATCTGAAGAAGGAAGACTACGGGATTCACACCGTGCTCTCGGCCGCGGATGCTCTCGATCACCTCGGTGCCGCGACGGTGACCGTCGTCATCACCGACTTGATGATGCCGGGGATGGACGGTCTCGAGCTGATGGGGGAGATGCAGCGGCGCGGGTACCGTCAACCGGTCGTGATGATCACCGGCTATGCGACCATGCGCACCGCGTTGCAGGCGCTTCGAAAGGGCGCATTCGACTACATCGCGAAGCCGTTCACCCGGGCGGAACTCCAGGGGGTGGTCTCCCGCGCGGTTCGCCAGGCGAGCCGGGAAGGCAACCTGGAGGAGATCGGGGAGCTCGGTACCGGCGCCTGCCACCACCTCGGTGGACACTGCTGGGTCCTGGTTCAGGACGACGGCTCGGCGAAGATCGGCCTGGAGGACACCTTTGCGCGCACCGTCGGCGAGATCGACGAGATCGAGATGCCCGCCGCCGGGGATTATGTGGAACAGGGCAGTGTCTGCCTGCGCATCCTGACGAAGGACGGGAAGACGCACACCCTGTGGTCGGCACTCTCCGGGAGCATCCTGGAACTCAACGCCGACCTCGTTGCGAACCCGGAACTCGCCATCGAGGATCCCTACGGCCGGGGCTGGCTGCTGCGCGTTGATCCCGGAAACCTCGACGAGGAGCTGAAAGGCCTTGATCTGGAGTGAAGCGGTGACTGCTTTGCCGTTGTCCTCGATTCCGGGCTTTGAGGGAATGAGGAGCGCGCCATGTCACTGGATTTCAGCCGGCGAGCAACGCAGCCGGCGGGATGCAGCGGGATGAGCCGGGTCTTTCAGGTTCCGGTGGAGATTCTGAAGTCCATGGTGTGGAGGTCGAAGGCGGACTGCATCGACGAGACCGGTTGGAAAGAGCGGGCTGCGGCCGCGAGACGGTCAGTTCGACCGTTGCCGGTAGAGCGCCGGGTCCACCACCGCGGCCATGGCCTCGCGGTCGAGGCCGCCGCCGAGGAAATCGTCGATCTTTCCCACCATCGTTCCCGTCTCCTCGAACGCGGTGTGGTAGTCCAGCACGAGCATCAACATGTCCTTCCGATCGGCTACGAAGTTCATCGCTTTCAATGCGCTCTTCTCGAGGATCGGTGCGATCATCCCGTCGCCTGGGCCGTCCGCCCGGAACGTTCCGCGGCGGCGCAGCATCTGCTCCTGGGAGCGGAGGATCTCCGCGATCTTCCGGCGCAGGAAGATCACCCGGTACGCCTCGCCTTCCGGCAGGTGGTAGAGGAGTTCGGAGATGACCTTGAGCGCACGGCCTCTCGCCTCGGGTACGAAGCCGGCGTCCTTCTCCAGCCGCTTCACGCCCTCCCATTCGAAGTAGCCCCGCGGGTTGTCCTCGTCCGCGATGCGGAGGCCGTCCGTCAGGGGGGGGATTCCACCGGCTTCGAGCATCTTCATCATCATCGAAGTGCCCGATCGGGGCAGCCCTGAGACGACGGTGATGAATGGCCGCATTGGCGTCGCAATATTCATGTGACTAGAGTCTAGGACGATCTTGCGCTTCACGCTAACTTGATGGCCCTTAGGGCCCGCGCAAGAATAACTTCGGGATTCGAGGGCTGCTGCATCCCGCCCAGCTGCGTTGCTCGTCGGTTGAAACCAGTAAGGTTGCGCGCTCCAGGCGCCTTGCTGGGCGGGCGCATCAGCGCTCTCGGTCCTGCGGGCCTGTTCTTGCGCGAGCCCTTACACGCTGGAGAGCTTGATGCCGGGCGAAGATCGGTCACCGAATTCCGGGAATCTGCAATTCGTGGAGGAACTCTATACGCGCTTCCTGCGCGAGCCCGGCTCCGTGTCCGCCGAGTGGCGCGCCTACTTCGCGGGGCTGGCGAACGAGGATCGATTCCGCGACCAGGTCCGGCTCGGTCCGACCTTCACTCCCTCGGGAGTCTTCAACCCCGCCGGGACGAACGGCCAGCCAAAGCAGCCCGTCGACGACATGGTGGCGCTGCAGGATCGCGTGGACCAGCTCATCCGGGCCTACCGGGTCCGCGGCCACCTCGTCGCGAAGCTCGACCCCCTCGGCCGCCCGCGCTTCGACCAGATCGAGCTCGATCCTCGGTTCTACGGGTTCACCGGGGAAGACCTGGAGCGGCGTTTCTCCACGAACACGATCCGCGGCGTCCGCAACCTGACGCTCTCCCAGATCCTCGATCGCCTTCGCAACACCTACTGCCGGTCCATCGGCGTGCAGTTCATGCACATCGACAGCCTGGAAGTGAAGAACTGGCTCACCGACCGGATGGAGGGGACCGAGAACCACGTCGTCCTGACTCGGGCCGAACAGCTCCGGATCCTGAGACGGCTCACCGATGCGGTCATCTTCGAGGAGTTCCTCCACAAGAAGTTCTTCGGAGCGAAGAGCTTCTCGCTCGAGGGCGCCGAGAGCCTGATTCCCCTGCTCGACCTCGCCATCGACAAAGCGGTGGAGCAGGGTGTCCGGGAGATCGTGATCGGCATGGCCCACCGTGGGCGGCTGAACGTCCTGCGGAACATCATGAAGAAGGGCCCCCGGGAGATCTTCCGGGAGTTCGACGACCCCGACCCGGAGCTCAATATGGGGCAGGGGGATGTGAAGTACCACAAGGGCTTCGACTCCGAGTGGGTCACGGATTCCGGGAGAAAGGCCCACCTGACGCTCTGTTTCAACCCGAGCCATCTGGAGTTCGTGAACCCGGTGGTGATGGGCCGCGTCCGGGCGCGCACCGAGCGCATGAAGGACTTCGCCAACGAGAAGGGGCTGGCCGTGATCATCCACGGCGACTCCGCTTTCGCCGGGGAAGGGGTCGTACAGGAAACGCTGAACATGAGCCAGCTTCCGCCGTACTCGGTGGGCGGGACGCTCCACATCGTTCTGAACAACCAGATCGGCTTCACGACCACGCCGGAGGAGGCGCGCTCGACGACGTACGCCACCGATGTGGCCAAGATGCTTCAGAGTCCCATCTTCCACGTGAACGGCGAGGATCCGGAGGCGGTGGCCCAGGTGGTCCGGTTGGCGCTCGACTTCCGGCGGACGTTCCGGCGCGACGTGGTCATCGACATGTACGGCTACCGCCGCTACGGGCACAACGAGGGCGATGAGCCCGCCTTTACCCAGCCGTTGACCTACCAGGCCATCCGGGAGAGGAAGACCACCCGGCAGGGCTATCTCGAGCACCTGCTGAAGCTCGGTGAGGTTACGCGGGAGGAAGCGGATGAGATCGCCGACCGTCTGCGGGATCTTTTCGAGAAGGAGCTGAAAGCGGCCCGCAGCGACGACTACGAGGCGCCCGGCGGAACACCGCGCCGGCACTGGACCTCCTATTTCGGCGGCCCGGAGAAGCTCGCCGACGACGAGGACACCGCGATCCCCCGCGAGCGTCTTTCGTATCTCCTGAACCGCCTGACCGTGGTCCCGGATGACTTCACGCCCCACAAGACCCTCGTGCGCTGGCTCGACAATCGCCGCGCCATGGCCGCCGGGGAGAAGCCGCTCGACTGGGGAGCGGGGGAAGCGCTTGCCATCGTGAGCCTGGCGACGGAAGGCGTGCCGGTCCGGATCACCGGCCAGGACAGCGAGCGCGGCACCTTCACCCACCGCCACGCCGTCCTGCACGACGTGAAGGACGGGCGGCTTTTCCGGTCCTTCTCCTACATCGAGGAGGGGCAGGCGCCGGTGGGAATCTTCAACAGCCCGCTCTCCGAGGTCGGCGTGCTCGGGTTCGAGTACGGCTACAGCCTGGATACGCCGGAGGGCCTGACGGTCTGGGAGGCCCAGTTCGGGGACTTCGCCAACGTCGCCCAGACGATCTTCGATCAGTTCATCTTCAGCGCCGAGGACAAGTGGAAGTTGCTCTCGGGGCTGGTGATGCTCCTGCCGCACGGGTTCGAGGGCATGGGGCCGGAGCACTCGTCCGCGCGTCTCGAGCGGTTCCTCATGATGACCGCCGAGGACAACGTCCAGATCGTGAACCTCACCACCCCGGCACAGCTCTTCCACTGCCTGCGGCGGCAGGTGCTCCGTCCCTGGCGGAAGCCGCTCGTGGTGATGAGTCCGAAGAGCCTGCTCCGGCACCCGATGGCGGTGTCGAGTCTCGAGGACTTTACCGACGGCGAGTTCATGCGCATCCTGCCCGATGAACTCGGCGGGCAGGCGGTGCCGCCGAGCAGGGTGCTGCTCACCAGTGGCCGTCTCTACTACGACCTGGTGAAGTATCGCGATCAGAACGAACGCTTCGACGTACCGATCCTCCGGGTCGAGCAACTCTATCCGCTGACGGAGCAGCGGATCGCGCAGGCCCTTGAGCCCTATCCCGTCGACGTGCCCGTCGTCTGGGTCCAGGACGAGCCGGAAAACATGGGGGCGTGGCCGTACTTTCGATACCGGTTCTGCGAGGGAATGCCTCGGGAACGGAGCTTCCGCGGGGTCTATCGCGCCGCATCGGCGAGCCCCGCGACCGGTTCCGCCGCCAGCCACAAGCGTGAGGCGGAGATGCTCATGGACGCGGCATTCGAGATCTAGCCCGCTTTTCTCAGGAGAGGTTCATGGCGATTGAGCTGGTCGTTCCCGAAGTCGGCGAGTCCATCCAGGAAGTGCAGGTGGGCCGATGGCTCTTCGGCGAGGGAGAGCAGGTGGCTCGCGAGAAGGGCATCGTGGAGATCGAGACGGACAAGATCTCCTTCGAGGTCGAGGCTCCGGTCGACGGCACGGTGACGAAAGTGCTGAAAGCCGAGGGTGAGACCGCGGCCGTCGGCGAGGTGATCGGGTACATGGAAGAGGGGATAGTGACGGCGGCGCCCGCCGGGGAGCCCGCAGCGGCGCCCGGGCCCGGGTCGCCCGCGGAAGAGCCCCGCGTGATGCCCTCCGCGCGCCGGGTCCTCGCCGAGGCCGGCATCGACGCCGCCGCCGTGACGGGTACCGGCCCCGGTGGCCGCATCGTGAAGGAAGATGCGGTCCGGGCGAGCGAAGCGCCCCCGGCCGCCCCGCCCCCGCCCCCGCCTGCTCCACCCCCGGCGCGCGAGAGTGCGCCGCCGATGCCGCCGGTGGACGGTCTGGAGGAAGCGGTGCCGATGACGCCGCTTCGCCGTCGCATCGCCGAACGCCTGGTCCAGGCCCAGCAGGTCGCGGCGCTGCTCACCACCTTCAACGAGATCGACATGTCCGCGGTGATCGCCACGCGGAAGGAGTACCAGGAGTCGTTCCAGAGCCGGCATGGGGTGAAGCTCGGGTTCATGTCGTTCTTCGTCAAGGCGGTCGTGGACGCACTGAAGCTCGTGCCCCAGGTGAATGCCGAGGTCCGCGGCGACGCGATCGTCTACAAGAACCACTACGACATCGGCGTCGCGGTGGGGGGCGGCAAGGGCCTGGTGGTTCCGGTGATCCGGGGCGCCGACCGGCTCGGCTTCGCCGATGTCGAGAAGACCATCGCGGAGCTCGGCCGTCGCGCCATGGAGGGGAAGCTGACCCTCGACGAGCTCACCGGTGGGACCTTCACGGTCAGCAACGGCTGGATCTACGGCTCGCTTTTCTCCACGCCGATCGTGAACCCTCCGCAGAGCGGCATTCTCGGCCTGCACGCGATCAACGAGCGCCCGGTGGGGGTGAACGGCGAAGTCGTGCTCCGGCCGATGATGTACGTGGCGATGACCTACGACCACCGCGTGGTGGACGGTCGCGAAGCGGTCACCTTCCTGAAGCGCATCAAGGAATGCGTCGAAGACCCGAAGCGGATGCTCCTGGAGATCTGATGTCATGGTGAAGCACGATCTGGTCATTCTCGGCGCGGGACCCGGGGGGTACATCGCCGCCATTCGCGCCGCCCAACTCGGCATGGACGTTGCCTGCATCGAGAAGGAGAAGGCGCTCGGCGGCACCTGCCTGCGGATCGGCTGCATCCCCAGCAAGGCGCTGCTCGATTCGAGTGAGGCCTGGCGTGAGGTGTCGAGCGGTGGTTTGAAGGCCCACGGCGTGAAGGTGGGTGGCGTGGAGCTGGATCTCAAGACCATGATGAAGCGCAAGGCCCGGGTGGTCTCCGCGCTGACCACCGGCGTTGCCGGGCTCTTCAAGAAGAACAAGGTGACCCGCTACACCGGCCACGGCCGCATCGCCGGCGCGGGCAAGGTCGTCGTCGAGACCGCCGACGGCAAAGAGGAGATCGAGGCGGAGCACATCCTCATCGCCACCGGAAGCTGCTGCGCCGAACTCCCCGGCGTGGAGCTCGACCACGACCGGATCGGCACCTCCACCGAAGCGCTCTCCTACCAGGCCGTGCCGGAGTCGCTCATCGTGATCGGCGCGGGCTTCATCGGCCTGGAGCTCGGCTCGGTCTGGGCCCGGCTCGGCGCGAAGGTGACCGTGCTCGAGTACCTCGACCGGATCCTGCCCGGGGTCGACCTGGAACTCGCGAATGCGATGCGGAAGATCCTCGCCAAACAGGGGCTTTCGTTCCAACTGGGCGTGAAGGTCACCGGCGCGAAGGTCGTCGGCGATGCTTGCGAAGTGACGGTCGATGGAGGCGATCCGGTCACGGCCGAGCGGGTGCTCCTCGCGGTGGGGCGCAAGCCGGTGACGGATGACATCGGCCTTTCCACCGTGGGCATCGAGGTCGACTCGCGCGGCCGCATCCCGGTGGATGAACACTTGAAGACGGGAGCCGACGGCGTTTACGCCATCGGCGACGTCATCGAAGGCCCCATGCTCGCGCACAAGGCCGAAGAGGAAGGCATTGCCTGCGTGGAGCGGATCGCCACCGGCTACGGCCACGTGAACTACGGCGTGATTCCCGGGATCGTCTACACCCATCCCGAGGTCGCGGCCGTGGGGAAGACCGAAGAGGAGTTGAAGGAGGCGGGGGTAGAGTTCCGCAAGGGCACTTTTCCCTTCATCGCCAACGGTCGCGCCCGCGCTCTCGGCGAGACTGATGGTATGGTGAAGATTCTCGCCGACGCCGGTACCGATCGCGTGCTGGGCGTACACATCATCGGACCGCGTGCGGGCGATCTCATTGCCGAGGCCGCCGCGGCGATGGAGTACGGTGCCACGAGCGAGGACATTGCGAGGACCTGCCATGCACACCCGACTCTCTCCGAAGTCGTCAAGGAGGCCGCGCTGGCCGTTTCTGGCCGCGCTCTGCACCTCTAGCATCGTCTGCATTGCGGGGATCGCCCGGGCTCGCGTTCCGTTGAGCGCTCTCCGTACCATCGGCCCCTCGTGATCGACCTCCACGCCCATACCACGGCCTCCGACGGCCGGCTGTCACCGACCGAACTCGTCAGGAAGGCGAAGTCCGAGGGGATCACCGCGCTTGCCATCACCGATCATGACACGACCTCCGGTGTGCCGGAGGCTCTGGCGGCGGGTGGCGGCGAGGGCATCGAGATCGTGCCCGGCATCGAGATCTCGGTGGAGTTCGAACCCGGTACGTTTCACATGCTCGGCCTCTTCATCGATCCTGCTGACGCCGCGCTCCGGGTCGAACTCGAGAAGGTCCTCGAGAGCCGCAACGACCGCAACCGGATCATGGCCGAACGGCTGAACCGCATGGGGGTTCCCATTCGCCTGACGGATGTGCTCGAGATGGCGGGGGAGGGGACGGTGGGGCGTCCGCACTTCGCCCGGGTGATGGTCGAGATGAGAGTGGTCCGCGATACCGCCGAGGCATTCAATCGATTCCTGGGAAAGGGTGGACCCGCCTACGAGGGCCGGTATCGCACCGATCCGACGACATCGATTGCAATCATCCACGGGGCGGGAGGCGTGGCCGTACTCTGCCATCCGCACACTCTCGGTTTAGGCGACGGCCCGGAGTTCCGCGGCTACCTCGAAGAACTCGCCGGTCAGGGGCTCGACGCTCTCGAAGCACACTATGGAGAGTACAGTGCGCGTGAGCGGAGTCGCTACGGCCGGCTGGCTGTGGACCAGGGACTGCTCCTCTCCGGCGGATCGGACTTCCACGTCATGACTCCGGGCAACGGACGGCGGCTGTCGAGCGGGCGCTCCGGCATCCCCGTTCCGCTGGAACTGCTCACGCCGCTTCGGGAGCGCGCGGCCCTTCATCGCGGCCGCTCCTGACGAAGAGCAGAAAGAGGATCAGGTCCACCGCGCCGATGAGCGCGACGGAGGTCGCCGCGGGTTGAACCGCCCCCGCAGGAACGACGTAAGGGCCCGTGCGAGAACAGGTTCGCAGGACCGAGAGCGCTGATGCGCCCGCCCCTGCCCCGGGGCGCACGCCGTTCCGACCACGAAAGAGCCTCGCACCGGGAGGGTCTAAATCTCGTCCTCTCACCGCGCCTTCAACGGGATCCGCAGCGACCGGTCGGACTCCTCCGTCACCGTGAGCTCTATGCGATGGGGCTCGAATCCCTCCGCGACGATCGCCACGCTCAAGCTCGCGCCTTCGCTGACCACGAACTTGTAGATACCGTCGCGCGACCGGACCTGGTCCGTCGAGGTGGGATTGAAACTCATGCTTTCGATAATGATGGTCACGGTGTATGCGGGGACGGGACTCCCGGATGCCGCGTCGAAGACCAGAAGCTCGATCTCGACTTCCGGCTCGAGCGTGAGTTCGAGGTCCGTTCGTCCGGGTTCGATGTCGCGGAGCGAGGAATTCGCAAACCGATGTCCTCGCATGGCGGCCTGTACCGTATACGCGCCGGGACGAAGCGTCGTGATCACGAACCTGCCGTTCTCGTCGGTGAGGGCCGTCGCGCCGGCGCGGTCGACGGACGATCGGCCGAAGAGCTCGAAGTCTCGAAGCCCGGGCTCCCGGAATGCGTGGACGCGAGCGCCCCTGATGGGCTTGCCGGCGAGCGTACGCACCTCGCCCTCCAGGCGCCCGCCGGGGCTGAGCACGATGTCCCCGAACGGCACGTCGACCTTCGCCAGCACGTTGGCCGGGCCCTTCAGCGCCTGGGTGAAGCCGTTCGCGAGTACGCCGATGTCCATCCCCCGGATGGGCAGTTCGGGCAGGCGGAAGCGGCCCCGCTCATCCGTCACCGTCCGTGGCACGGACTTACGGTTCTCCACGCCGGGGCTGTCGGGGGGCAGGCAGAAGACCAGGGCCCCGGCCACCGGACGTTTCTCCCCGTCGAGGACGCGGCCGGTCACGGCGCCGGCGGGCTGCATGGTGATCTCCACCGACTTCGGCAGCCCGGGGCGCCAGGCCGAGAGCTGGTGCTGGGCGGGCAGGAACCACTCCTTGCGCAGGTCGAGGAACAGGGGGATGCGTTCCTGGACTCCGAGCTCTCCCTCGACATCGAGCTCGAAGTAGCCCTCCCGGTCGGACTTGCCGGAGATGCTCTGCTTCCCGCTGATCGCGACCGGGGTGAAAACCCGCACGGAAACCCCGTCGATGGGGGTTCCCGCCTCGTCCTCGACGTAGCCGGAGAGCATGGGTTTCTTCTTCGCGACCGGAGTGAGCCCGCGATTCACGCCCGGGACGGTGTCTGCGGCCTCGTCGCAGGAGACCAGGAACAGGAGGGCGAGCAGGATGGCAGCGGGCTTCATGGTCCGATGATACGGGCTCGCGCAAGAATAACTACGCAGGATCGAGAGCGCCGATGCGCCCGTTCAGCAAGGCGCGAGGAGGGCGCAACCTCGCTGGTTTCAACCGACGGGCATGGCGGCTCAAGGGGATGCGTCTGCCCTCGAATCCCGTAGCTGTTCCGGCGTGGGTCCCCAAGCCGATCCGGGAGGAATTCAGCGCCTTTCGAGCAGCGTCCTGAAGTCGGCCCGGCGGCGGAGCGGATCGAGTCCGGGGTGGTTCTCCAGCCGATCCTGCGTCAGGGAACCCTGTTTGTTCGCCTCCCACAGCCGGTTCATCGCCTGGCTGAGTTCGCCGTGCTTCGCGAGGATGATGACCTGGTAGAACACCGCCTCCGCATCACCGACGGCGTGCAGAATCGCCAGTCCGCGGGCCATGTCCGTATCGCCGATGCGTTCGGCCATGCGGATCATGCCGAGGGCGAGCTGTGGGGCCTGCCTGCTCAAGGCCCGCGCCCGCTTCGTGACGTCCTCGAGCGATGCGGTCTTCAACGACTCCATCAGCGCCCTGGCCCGGATACCGTTCAGGACGGGATCACCGGGGCGCTTCGCCACGAGCGGATCGAGGAGCTCGAGTGTCTCCTCCGCCCGGCCCACCGCGAGGAGGGCACGGCCGCGCTCGAGCTTGCCGAGTTGGTGGTGTGGCTCGAGAGAGAAGAGCCGCTCGGTCAGGGCAAGGGCCTGCTCCGGCTCGCCGGTACCGGTCCGATAGTACGCGAGCATGCGCAGCGCGTCGGCGGTGGGGCGCCGGCGGATCGAGTTCTCGAGCATCTCCGCCACCTCCTCGTCCATGCCACCGTCGTTCGTCAGGATGCGGTCCCGGGCGCTCTTCAGACTCACGTCCGCCAGGAGCAGGGGGCCGAGGAGATATGCCGCGGCCAGGGCGGGCACGAGCAGGATGAACACCGGAACCGCCCGGCGGTACCGGCCCGAAAGATCGGCGACGTAGTGGCGCGGCCGGCGGCCCGTGAGCAGCGCGCACAACAGGAAGAAGAGGAGCGCCGAGGCTGGATGCCGAAGCGGGGCCGAGAGCTGCGCGGAGACGAGGATCGCGATGGTGGCCCCGAGCGCACCGAACGCGATGCCGTCGTCCGGGTTGTGGTCGAGGGTCCGGAGGCCGGCGGCAATCGGGACGTAGAGGAAAAACAGCAGGAACAGCAGCCCGGGGACACCAGCCTCGGCAAAGACCGAGAGAGGCAGGTTGTGAGGGAAAGAGACGTCCCGCCGCTTCGAGATCGTGAACTCCTCGGCGCTCCGAACCTCCGGGTACGCCGCGGTGAAACCGTCCAGGCCGACACCGGTGAACCAGTGGTCTCCCGCCATCTCGAGCGTCGAGGCCCGGGCCAGCTCCCGGACGCGCACGGTGTCGCTTCGGCCAAACACCGGCAGCGGCAACACCTCGATCAGGTAGGGCAGGGCGATCACACCGACCAGAATGAGGACGGTCAGCGCCCGCGCCGGCAACCTGAGCTTCCCCCGTGAGCGCAACTCGAGGATGACCAGGAATACGGCGCCGCAGACGAGCCCGAGCCAGTCCGCGCGGCTCTTCGAAAGCACGAGGAAGATCAACATCGGCACGGCGGTCAGGACGGCGAGCCGTCGCCGCCGGAGGAAGAACAGCGCGGTGGCGATGAGCGCCGCCGGTGCGATGAACTCCGCGGCGAACGACGCGTTCCCGAAGGTACCCGCGAGGGTCCACGGAACGACCGGGGCGACGCCGGCGATTCCGATCACGGCCCCCGCCGCGCCCGCGATGGCCACGGCCATCAGCGCGCGCTCGGCCGGGTCGCCGTCGCGCAAGTACCGCACGCAGAGGATGCCGAACGCGGAGAGCATCCCGATTTCGGCGAGGACCAGTGCCGTGGCGCGACCGTCCGGCGCCCGCTTCGCGATGAAGAAGCCCGCGATCACCAGGAGCGAGAGCAGCGAGAGCTGTTCCGGCAGAGAGACCCGGGTCGATTCTCTGCTCGCTATCGCGCGGCAGAACAGGATCCCGAGCGCCGCGAGCAGGCCGGCGGTGAGGAGCACCCACTTCGGCAGGTCGGTGCCGGTGAAGATTCCCGGGTTCGGCAGGAGCGGGACGAGGAGGAGCAGCAGGAGGAGGAGCCCGGTGACGGCCCGGTCCGGGCCCGATTCCTCCGGTCCGTTCACGCGAACAGCGCCTCCACGAAGTCGTCGGCCACGAACGGCTCCACATCCTCCGGACCTTCGCCCACGCCGATGAACTTCACCGGGACATCCACCTGGTCGCGGATGGCGATGACCGCTCCGCCCTTGGCGCTGCCGTCGAGCTTCGCCAGGAACAGCCCGGTGATCGGGATGTCCTTCCCGAAGACCTTCACCTGCTGAATGGCATTCTGTCCGGTCGTGGCGTCGAGCACCATGATGACCTCATGCGGGGCGCCGGGGATCTTCTTGCCGAGGACCCGGTAGACCTTCTCGAGTTCACGCATCAGGTTGTCCTGGGTGTGCAGCCGGCCGGCGGTGTCCACGAGCAGGATGTCCGCCTCGCGCGCCACGGCCGCTTCGACCGCGTCGAAGGCCACGGCGGCGGGATCCGCTCCGGTCTGGTGTTTCACGATACCGACCCCGATCCGCTCCGACCAGATCGTCAGTTGTTCCACCGCGGCCGCGCGGAAAGTGTCGGCGGCGGCGAGGATCACCTTCTTGCCTTCGCCGTGGTAGTGGTAGGCGAGCTTGGCGATGGAAGTGGTCTTCCCGGCGCCGTTGACCCCGGCGACGAGCACCACCGTGGGGGCGGTTTCCGCCCAGCGGATCCCGGCGCCGTCGCTCTCGAGCATCTCCTTCAGGATCATCTTCAGGTGGGGAATGATCTGCTCGCCGTCCTCGATCTCCTTCTCTTCGTAGGCTTCGCGCAGCCGATCGAGAATGTTCCCGGTCGCCTCGACGCCTACGTCGGAGGTGATCAGGACCTCTTCGATCTCATCGAGCAGGTCGGCGTCGACCTTCCGGCCGGCGACGATGTCCTTGATCCGCCCGGCGAGCTTCTTCGAGGTCTTGAGGAGACCCCTGGTCAGTCGTTTGAACACGGTTGTCCGTCCTTATGCGGTCGAAGCTGTTCGGAGGGCGCCGCACTGTCGGCGCCGTGCCTGCCGGTGGGGACGGAGTCCATCCCGCCGGGAGCGGCCTGGTGAGGAATTCCCGGTCTACTGGCGACCACCGTCCTCGATCTGACGCAGAATCCGATCCAGTATTCCATTGATGAACCCCCCGGACTGCTCGGTGGAGAACTTCTTGCCGAGTTCGATGGCCTCGTTGATCGAGACCTTTCCCGGGATGTCCGGGCGGGAGGTCATTTCGTGGACGGCCAGGCGGAGGATGTTCCGGTCGATCACCGCCATGCGGTCGATGTCCCAGTGCTCCGCGACGCCGGTGATCATGGCGTCCGCCCGGTCGCGGGACTCGAGGGTTCCTTCCACCAGGATTCGCGCGAAATCCACGACATCCCCGGGCTCTTCGGCGTCGAGGAAGAGCTCGTCCTGGTCTTCGCTGAACTCGTCTCTGCGCAGGTCGATCTGGTAGAGGACCTGCAGGGCGAGTTCGCGGGCTCGCGTTCGGTTTCGCATGAGTTTGACCGGGATCCCGGATCAGGCGCCGGGCAGAATCTTCATGAGGTTCGCCATCTCGATGCCGGCGAGGGCGGCGTCGAACCCCTTGTTGCCGGCTTTCGCCCCGGCGCGGTCGATCGCCTGCTCGAGGGTCTCCGCGGTCACGATTCCGAAGAGCAGTGGCACGTCGGTCTCGAAGGAAGCCTGGGCCACGCCCTTCGCGGCTTCCGCGGCGATGAAGTCGAAGTGCGGCGTGTGCCCGCGGATCAGGACACCGAGACAGAGCACGGCATCGTAGTCGCCGGACTTCGCGAGCCGCCGCGCCGCCAGGGGAATCTCGTAGGAACCGGGTACCTTGACGACGGTGATGTCGTCGTCGGCGACCTCATGGCGGGCGAGTCCGTCAATCGCGCCGGCGAGCAGTTTCCCGGCCACGAAATCGTTGAACCGGCCCACGACGATCCCGAATCGGAGTCCCTTGCCGTCAAAGGAGCCCTCTATGGTTGCGGCCATGATCATGCACCTCGATAAGAGAGCCGCGCATCGTAACAATCGCCGCGGGACGCGATCAGAGCTTTTTCGCCTCCGGGAAACCCGGGACCGGTATGCTCGCCTTCATGCACGCCCCGAAGCTCATGCCTCTCGAGGATGCGATCACCACCGTCCTCGGTGAGACACCCGATCCGCGGAAAGCCGAGGTGCCGCTCGAACAATCGGTCGGGGGGGTCCTGGCCGCCGATGTCCGATCCGACATGGACATGCCCCCCTTCCGGAAATCCATGATGGATGGCTATGCGCTCCGGGCGGCGGATACCGCCGGGTCGGCGGTCGTGCTCGACGTGGTGGAGACCATCCACGCCGGTATGGTTCCGACCGCGGAGGTTCTGCCGGGACAGGCCGCCGCGATCATGACCGGCGCGCCGCTTCCCGAGGGGGCCGATGCGGTCGTCATGGTGGAGCGTACGGAGCGGGAGGCGGAGGGGCGGGTGCGGATCGACGTGGCGGTTCCGGTGGGGAACCACATCGTGCCTGCGGGGGAGGACGCCCGGTGCGGCGATGTCGTGCTGCGGGCGGGGACGCGGATCGGGCCCGCCGCGGTGGCGTCCCTCGCCGCGGTCGGCTGCGATCCGGTCCCCGTCTTCGGCGCTCCGCGCGTTTGCGTTTTCACCACCGGGGACGAGGTCGTGCCCCCGTGGAAGAAGCCGGGGCCGGGTTGTATCCGGAATTCGAACTCCCCCATGCTCGCGGCGCGGGTGGCGCGGGATGTCGGGGCGGTGCGGGACGGCGGCGTCCTCGTCGACGATGCCGGCGCGATCGGCGGCGCCGCGGCGAAGGCGTTTCGCG
Organism: Planctomycetota bacterium; assembly: GCA_024274785.1. GTDB lineage: Bacteria > Planctomycetota > JAJSAM01 > JAJSAM01 > JAJSAM01 > JAJSAM01. Next base: position 147,246 of record JAJSAM010000026.1, read on the forward strand.
AGTACGACGTCGTGGTGTTCACCGGCGGCGTCTCCATGGGGGAAAAGGACCTGGTGGCCGAAGCGATCCGCGGGGCCGGCTTTGCGGAGGTGTTTCACCAGATCTCGGTGAAACCCGGCAAGCCCGTCCTCTTCGGGAAGGCGAAAGGTACGCTCGTGTTCGGTCTGCCCGGCAACCCGGTCTCCTCCGCGGTGACGTATGAGCTGATTGTCCGGCCGGCGCTCATGAAACTGTCCGGCCGTACGCCTCTGCATCGCCCGCAGGTGTCCGCGGTGCTCGAAGGGCCTGCGCCCCGGGCCATTCCCCGCGAGCAGTACCTCCCGGCGGTGCTCTCTCCCGGCCCCGCCGGCTTTTCGGTTCGTCTCGTCCCCTGGAACGGCTCCGCGGATCTCTTCTCTTTCGCGGCGGGCAATGTGCTGCTTCGCATTCCGCGGGGCGGCCCGGCGCCGGAGGCTGGAGACCGGGTGATGACGGTCGTGGTCGCGGATGACGTTTCCTCCATCTTCGGAGCCTGAAGTGCGCCTGCCCGGGAAAACCAGAATTCGAGGGATCGCCGCGGGAGTGCTCTCCGGCACGCTGCTGGCGATTTCGATGCCGCCGCTCTCTCTCGCGCTCGTCGCCTGGGTGGCGCTGGTTCCACTCTTTCTGCACGTCCAGGCCCTCCGGGGAAAACAGGTGGTGCTGCCCTTCTTCGCATTCGGCATCGCCTTCTTCACGTGCGGGCTCTTCTGGCTGGCTCCGGTGCTGACCCCCGCCGGGCCGTTTCTCCTTGCCATCGTTCTTTCGGTGCTCTTCATCTGGCCGATCGCTCTGGCCGCCCGGGTCCTGTTGCGGCGGGACTTTCCCCTGCTGCTCGTCGCGCCCCTTGTCTTCGTTGCGAGTGAATGGCTCCGGACCTGGCTCTTCACCGGATTTCCCTGGCTGTTCATCGCTCACGGCCAGGTCGAGTTTTCGTACTTCGTACAGACCGCGGACCTCTTCGGGACCCAGGGCATCACCGCGCTGATCGTCTTCGTGAACGCCGCGCTGGCGTCCGCACCTTTTCGCCTGCGCGAGGGTCGGAAGGTCGCGGCACTTTTGCCCATCGCCGCCGGCGTGACGCTCATCTTCGCCTTCACCGGCTATGGCTGGCTCCGGTTGCAGACGATCGAGGAGCGGGCCGGTCCGACGGTGCTGCTCGTGCAGGGCAACGTACCGCAATACATGAAGACCGAGGCGTTGCGTCGCGAAGGAACGAGCCCGAAACCCATCAGCCGCTCGCTGTGGATCCTCGAGCGGCATCTCGAACTCACGGCCGCCGGGCTGAAGGAGCACCCGGAAACGAATGCCGTGATCTGGCCGGAGACCATGTTCTCCTACCCGTTCAGCGAGATGGAGGGGCCGACGCCGGCCGGGCAGCGCAACGCGGCAATGATCGCCTTTCGGGCCCTGTCGCGGGTCACCGAAGGACGGCCGGCCATCGTCGGTGCGATGTTTCGAACCAGGGCGGGCGAGGTCCGGAACTCCGTGTTTCTCGTGGACGAACGCGGTCGGCCGGCGACGAGGTACGACAAGCTGCACGCCGTTCCCGGCGGCGAGTACATTCCGCTGCGGACGATTGCACCGGACGGCCTGGTGGCGTGGGTGGGGGAGATCATCCGCGCGAATGCCGGCTTCGTACCGGACCTGACGGAGGGCGAGGAGGCGATCCTGATCGAGGCGGCGGGGGTCCGGTTCGGTCCCCTGATCTGCTACGAAGTGATCTATCCGGGACTCGTGCGGGATCTCCGGGAGAAGGGCGCAGATGTCCTCTTGAACATCACCAACTACGGCTGGTTTCCGGAGACGCACCAACCCCTGCAGGCCAACCAGATGGCGGTTTTTCGGGCGATCGAGGCGCGGCGACCGGTCGTCGTCGCGGCCAATACCGGGGTCTCCGCCGTCATTTCAGCGACCGGTGCGATCACGGAACTCGCGGTGGACGGGAAGCGGCTGGACGTGGCGGGAACCCTCGCCGTCGACCTCCCCCTCTGCGATTCCGGCTCGCTCAGCGCGTCGATCGGGGAAATTCCAGGCATCCTTGCCGCTCTCGCTACGGTTTTTCTGGTACTCTTCACCCGTGTGCGGGGTCGTTTTCGAGCCCGACGGGCGGACTTGCCCTGAAGGATTGCAGGTACAGACCGGAGGTCGTCCATGCGCGCTCTTTTTCGGCTTGACACCCACCCGGACCACTCGAATAATGGCGCCACACCTGAGGGCATCAGGAGAATGCTAACCGAGTACGGAGTCTCCTCGTCCTGTCACCATCCTGAAGGGAGTGCGGCATGAGTGTCGTTGCCAAGATCCTGGTCGTCCTGAATCTCTTCCTCGCCATCGGTTTTCTCGGCGCGTCGGCGACCTTCCTGGGCGTGCAGGAGAACTACAAGGTCCAGCTCGCCGAGACCTCTGCGACGATGCAGGGCAAGATCGACGACCTGACGGCGCAGAAGCAGAAGCTCGGCAAGGACCTGTCGGATCAGCGCGCCTTGAGCGCCGAGAAGCAGGCCAACAACGAGGGCCTGACAGCCAAGAGCGAGGCGCAGGAGGAGAAGTTCGGTCGCCTCAGCGAGGTCCACAACCAGTTGCTCGGCCAGTTCGAGCGGCTGTCCCAGACCGCGAAGGATCTCCAGAGCACCATCGAGAACCTGAACAGCGACAAGAACCGGCTGATTGAAGAGAAGGACTCGGCCCTCGGCGAGAAGCGGGGCGCGGTCGATGCGAAGAACACCGCCATCACTGAGCAGAAGCGCCTCGAGAGCGAGATCCTCGGTCTGCAGGACCAGGTCGCCGAACTCGAGAAGCGGTTCGCAGCCACCGCCGAGCAACTCGAGAACACCGACCTCGTCGTGGCCCTCTACAAGGAGAAGTTCGGCGAGATCGGCGAGAGCATCACGGGCGTTCCGCCGATTGCCGCGGTCGTGGCCGGCGTGAACACCGACCTGAACATCGTCCTCCTCACCGTCGGTCGTGACGACAAGGTGAAGAAGGGGTACAAGTTCACCATCTACCGCAACAACGAGTACGTGGCCACGGTCGTGATCGACAAGGTCGAGAAAGACCACTGCTCCGGTTACTCCCAGAAGGAAGTCGAGCGCCTGCCGATCACCGTCGGCGACAAGGGCACGACCCGCTTCTAAGGTCGGCCGCTTCCAAGGTCCGGCGCTCCAGGCCCTTTCGGCCAACGCCAAACAGGAGACCACGAACATGGCAAACGAAGAATACATGGATGAGGCCGAAGGGGAGCAGAGCGACGGCCTCGGCAGTGGGCTGGTCGTCGTGACGACGCTGGTCCTGATTGCCGCTTTCTTCATGGTGCTGCTGGCGCTCAAGTCCTATGAGCGGGGCATGCTCGCCTGATTTCTTGCCACCTGACGTTCATTCCGGGCGTGGGCCGACAACCGTCGACTCGCGCCCGTTTTCGTTCGGGGCTCCCCTCGAAATGCGAGCAGGCGGATACCTTTCCCGGTAGTGTAGGCGTGGCACTTTTCCGAGGGCTTCCATGATCCGCATCCTCGACCGTTTTCTCGGCATGTTCTCCGTCGACATGGGGATCGACCTGGGGACCGCCAACACCCTCGTCTGCGTGAAGGGTGAGGGCATCATTCTGAATGAACCCTCCGTGGTCGCGGTGCGCAGGGGAACCACGCAGGTCCTGAACGACGGCGAGGCGGTAGGCCTGGCGGCGAAGGAGATGCTCGGGAAGACTCCGGGCTCCATCGTCGCGATCCGTCCGATGAAGGACGGCGTGATCGCCAACTTCGAAATTGCCGAAACCATGCTCCGCTATTTCATCCGGAAGGTGCATGGCCGTGCCTTCGGCGTTCGGCCGCGCGTGGTGATCGCGATCCCCTCGGGGATCACCGCCGTGGAGAAGCAGGCGGTGATCAACTCCGCGGAGCGGGCGGGCGCGAGAAGGGTTCACCTGATCGAGGAGCCGCTCGCCGCGGCCATCGGCGTCGGCCTGCCCATCACCGATCCCACCGGCTGCATGATCTGTGACATCGGGGGCGGCACCACCGAGGTGGCGGTGATCTCCCTCGCCGGCATCGTCCGTTCCGTCTCCATCCGTATCGCCGGCGACGAGATGGATGAGGCGATCATCGCCTACATGCGGAAACAGTACAACCTGATGATCGGTGAGCTGACCGCGGAGAAGATCAAGATCTCCATCGGGTCCGCCTATCGGCTGAAGCGCGAGATGTCCATGGAGGTCAAGGGCCGCGACATGTCGGTCGGCCTGCCGCGGAAGATCGTCGTCACCTCCGAGGAAGTGCGAGAGGCTCTCTCGGAACCGATCAATGGTATCGTCACCGCCATCAAGGACGCGCTGGAGGAGACCCCTCCGGAGCTCTCCGCGGACCTCGTGGATCTCGGGATCGTCATGGCCGGCGGCGGCGCTTTGCTGCGTGGGTTGCACCAGGTCCTCGCCGAGCAGACGCTCCTGCCGGTCCGGGTGGCCAAGGACCCGCTGACCGCCGTGGCGCGGGGCACCGGGGTATTCCTCGAGCAACTGGACATCCTGCGCGGACGCCTGAAGGAACTGGAGGATGCCTGACCCGGCCCGCCTCCCGAAGTCGATTTTTCTGGTAAGAACTGGGGGCTGGTTGGGACGGTTTCTCGCGGTATTCCTCGCTCGGCATCGCACGGAACTTCTGCTCCTCGTGGCCCTCGTTCTTCCATTCGCGGCGGGATCGGGGGCCGATCCCCACGTCGCGGGCGGACTCATCGGGCTCGTGCCCACCGCCTCCGCGGCGGTTCTGGCCGGCGACGATGCCGGGGGATGGAAGGAGATGAGCGATCGCCTCCTCCTCGAGAACGCCGACCTCCGCTCACGGCTGCTGGCTCTCGGCGGTCCGGCCGGCCTCAAGGCCAGGGACACCGCGTGGTGGGAAGACAATCCGATACGCATAGAGGCCAGGGTCATCGCTCGCGACGCGTCGCCGTTCCGTGGATCCCTGTTGGTTTCCGCCGGCAGCCGGGAGGGAGTTCGTCCCGGGGCGCCGGTGGTGGTGGGTCAGGCGCTCCTCGGGATCGTGACGAGCGTGGGGGCGCGAAGCTCGAGTGTGCGCCTGGTGAGCGATCCGGGCCAACGGATCTGGGCGATGGTCTTTGAGGGTGGCGTCGAATCCCAGGGGTACGTGGAAGGCATGGGCAGTGGTGCGATCGGGATGCACCTGATCTCGACGGAGGCGGCGGTGGTCGAAGGCCCGGTGTTCTCCGCGGGTGAGGACGGAGTGCTGCCGCGGGGGCTCCTGATCGGTCGGGTGTCCCGGGCTGAAGACCTCGATCGCAACGGTGTCGCCGAGGTGGAGGTCGGGCCGGAAGTGGATCCCGCGCGCGTCGGATTCGTGAATATCCTGGTCTCGCAGTGATGCTCCTTTCAGGCGGGTAGATGCGCTTTGTCCGGGTCATCCTCCTGCTGCTCCTGTTCACGCTGGTCACGGTGCGTTTCCCGCCGGGCCTCGTGGAGAGGGGCCTGACGCCGCTTTGGCTGTTCCTGCCGGCGCTCCTCTTCGGATTCGTCTCTCCCCCCGGAACGGCGGCGCTTTTCGGGTGGTCCTGCGGGGCGCTGTTCGGCGTGTTCTCGATCGAGCCGTTCGGCGTGACGGCGTTCCTCTATGCGGTTGCGGCCTGGTTCATCGCGCACGTCAGGGGGAGTTTCTTCAGCGATCACCCGGTGACGCAGGGGCTGACCGCATTTGTCTTTTCGCTCCTGGTGGGCTCGTTCGAGCTTCTGCGAATCGAGATTTCCAGTCCGGCGCTGGCGTTCTGGCCGAACTTCTCACGTCTGCTCCTCATGGCTGTGTTGACCGGGGCGGTCTTCCCGGTGCTCTGGTCCGCGGAACGCCGGGCCGGACTCCTCGCCGGATTCAGGGAGGTGGAGAGCCGTGTTCGAGCGTAGGCTCCGGATCCTCGCGATGCTCGGCGGGCTGTACCTGTTGGCGATCGTGTTTCGGCTTTTCGATATGCAGGTGCTCGAGTCGGAGCGCTGGCGCCTTCAGGCGGCGGAACTCGGGCAAAGGACCATTCGCCTGACCGCGAGGCGGGGGACGATCCTGGATCGAAACGGTGTGCCGCTCGCGGAGGACCGGATCCAGATGAACCTCAACCTGCGCCTGGACCGGAGGGACGACGGCTCCTGGATCTGCGCGGGTTGCGGGAAGCCGCTCCACACCGAGTATGAGCAGCCTCCGCGGCGGTGCCGGACGTGCGGCGGTGTTGCTTTTGCGCCCGGGGAGCAGCCGGACTGGTCGAGGCTTCCCGGTCTGCTCGGCATCACGAACGAAGAGTTTGCGGAGCGTGGCCGCGAGGCGGGACGGCGATACGACCGGGCGGTGAAGACCGAAATGGACCGGCGAAAAAAGAACTGGGGCAGCGCCCGCCTGAGGGATGTGAAGAATGTCCTTCTCCCGCGCGAGTGGCTCTTTTTCGAGGATGCGGGTTCTGCCGCGGTCAAGGAAGTGGTGCTCCATCCCGATCGGTACTGGGGAGTGGTGGTGCGGCCGGTGCGGAGGCGGAGGCGCGTGGAGCATCCCTCGATCCGGCGAACCATCGGGAAGCTTGGGCCGGTGACCGAAGCGGATGCCAGGAAGATGAGGGAGGATGATGGGCTGAGTTTTTCATCGATCTGGCGGATGCGCGTGGGCCGGAGCGGCCTTGAGCGGAAGCTGGAAGATCGACTGAGCTGCCGCGAGGGGCGGAAGGTGGTGGAGCGAAATCGCCGGGGGGAGGTGCGGACCGTCCTCTCCGAGCGTCCCGCCCGGGACGGAACCGACGTGCGCATCACCCTCGATCTTCGGTTGCAGAAGAAGATGTATGAGGCGCTCGCGCGAACCTGCGCGCTGCACCAGTCGGATGGGGGAGCGTTTGTGGCCATCGACCCCGCGAACGGCGAGGTCCTGGCGATGGTGGGTTTCGCGTCCGAAAACGAGCTGTGGGATCCGGCGATCTCCTCCATCGTGCCCGGTTCGGTGTTCAAGGTCGTCACCGCCATCGCCGCCCTCGAGACTGGTCTGATCGACCCGGGCGAGACGCTTTTTTGCGACAGCGGGAGGTGGAACGGTATCGGCTGCGCCGGCCATGCGCACGGAGAGACCGGGCTCGTCTCCGGCATCTATGACTCGTGCAACAAGTACTTCGCCTGGACCGCGACGAAGATTGGCGTGGAGCTCTGGTCGGATTGGGGAAAGAGACTCGGCTTCGGGAAGCCCACCGGGATCGAGATCACGCGGGAGATGGGCGGCCTCGTTCCCGATCGGGACTGGAAGGTTCGCGCCTATCGGAAGAACCCGGAATACTGGGACACGGATGCGTTCACCGCCTCCGACCTCCGGCAGGCCGGATTCGGGCGGGGCCCCGTCCTGGTGACGCCGGTGCAGGTGGCCCGGTTCATGGCCATCATCGCGAACGGCGGGCGCTTCGTGACCCCGAGCCTGGTGATGGGAGAGGGGAAGGTCGGGGAGGTCGTGATGCGCACCTCTCTCCCGCTGGTCCGGGAGGGACTCAAGGCGACGGTGACGCGCGGCACCGCTCGGGGAAAGGGCCTCGACCGGTATCGCGTGGCCGGCAAGACCGGCACCGCCGAGGTGAAGCCCGGGAAGAAGATTCACCACTCCTGGTTCGCCGGGTACGCGCCCGCCGAGAATCCGCGGGTGGCCTTCGCCTGCCTGATCAAGAACACGCCGTCCTACGGTGCCGACGCGGCGACCCCCGTCATCCTGGCCTTTCTCGACGAGGTGTTCCGGAAATGAGTCCACCCTTCAGATCGTTTGCAATGGTGAGAAATGCGGGCTGATCCGCAGTGGCGCCGCATGGACTGGCGCATCATCGTGACGCTTTCGATCCTGACGCTGCTTTCTCTGCTGTTCCTCCACTCCGCGGGCTATGACGCCTCGTCCGGCCGCACCCTGCCGTTCGCCAGCAAGCAACTGGTGTGGATCCTCCTCTCCGCGGGTGCGCTCCTCCTGCTGCTCCGGGTTCCCTACCGTACTCTGCTCGAGCACGCGTACCTGCTCTACTGGGCGGGCATTGCGCTGCTCCTGATCGTGAGGGTCGCCGGGACGGAACTGAACAACGCCCGGCGCTGGATCGACCTGAAGTTCATGCTGCTCCAGCCGTCGGAGTTCATGAAGGTGATCCTGATAATCGCGCTCGCCCGTTACATTCGTTGGCGGGACGACTACAAGAAGCTTTCCGGCCTGGTCCGCCCATTCGCTTTGACCCTCCTGCCGGTAGCCCTGATCCTCTCCCAGCCGGACCTCGGAACGTCGCTGCTCTTCGTGCCGATCCTCTTCGCGCTCCTCTTCGTCGCCGGGGCGAAGGCGAAGCACCTTCTGCTGGTGGTGCTGATGGGGTTGCTGGTCGCACCGGTCCTCTTCTTCGGATTCCTGAAGGAGTACCAGCAGAAGCGGATCCTGGTCTTCATCGGCCAGGAGACCCTGAGCGCCAGCATGAAGGAGAACGAGGGTTATCACCTGAACCGCTCGCGAATCGCCGTCGGCAGCGGCGGGTTGACCGGCAAGGGTTACAGCCAGGGCGATCAGCGCGTACCGGAGAACGAGACGGACTTCATCTTCACCGTGATCGCGGAGGAGTGGGGCCTGATGGGAGCGCTCTTCACCATCTTTCTCTACGTGGCGCTCCTCGTCTTCCTGCTCCTGAATGCGGTGACCTGCCGGGAACCCTCCGGCAAGCTGATCATCGTCGGCGTCACGACGCTGATCTTCGTCCAGACCGCGGTCAACATCGCCATGACGGTGGGCCTGGCGCCGATCACCGGTCTGACCCTCCCGTTCCTCTCCTACGGCGGCTCCTCGCTCCTCTCCCTGACGCTGGCGATCGGCCTGGTTCTGAATGTGCGGCTGTACCCTGATTTCGTGTTCAAGCGCGATTTCTGAGGCGCGGATCGGAGGGGTGTGCTTCATCGCCGCCTCGCATTCACCGCGTAACGTTGCTTTCCTGCGGGCGTATGATGGGGGAGGGCCGTTTGCGGAATCAGTGCGACTTCATGGAACCTCGGAACCCTTCGGGAGTCTAATGGGGCAGAACGACGCTGAGCTGATCAGGAGAAGCAGAAGCGGCGACGCGGATGCGTACGGCGACCTGGTGCTCCGCTACCAGGACCGGATCTTCGCGACGGTCTACCGGATCCTCGGAAACGGTGAGGATGCGCGGGAGATGGCGCAGGAGGCATTTTTCCGGGCCTGGTCGAAGCTCGACACGTTCCGAGAAGGCGCCCGGTTCTCGACCTGGCTCTACACGATCACGTTGAACCTGACCCGGAGCGAACTCCGGAAGCGGAAGACACGGCGGCACATCAAGCCGGTCTCCCTGCAGGTCAAGTTCGGCGACGACGAGGGGCGGACGATGGAGCCGCCGTCCGGGGAGGACGGTCCGCTCACGAGGATCGGTAAGGCCGAGCTGCACCGGTTGGCGCTGGACGAGATCGACAGACTGGAGCCGGAGGTGCGCGAAGTGGTCGTGTTGCGATACATGCAGGAACTCTCCTACGAGGAGATTGCGGACGTGCTCGGTTGCCCGATCGGTACCGTGCGCTCGCGCCTCCATCGCGCTCGCGAACAGTTGCGTGACCGATTGTCTCCACTGCTTCAAACTTCCCACAAGGGAGGTGCGGCGTGAACTGCGAGCTCGTTCGTGAACTGCTGAGCCTTCATCTCGATGGCTTGCTCGTGGACCCGGATCGCCAGGACCTCAGCCGGCACCTCGAGGAGTGCGCGGGCTGCCGCGAGCACTTCGAGAGCCTCGATCAGGTGGTTTCGCTCATTCACGGGATTCCTCCGGTCTGCGCGCCCGGCGGGTTCCGGGACGCGGTGCAGAGCGGGCTTTCGCGAAGGAGCGTGGCGAAGAGCCTCCTGCTCCGGATGATTCCCAGAGTGGCCGCCGCCGTTCTCCTCGTCACCTTCGGCGCCCTCGGGGCCTTGCATTTTCTGGCCGCGCCCTCGGGGCCCCCGGTGGAGGTGGGATTGCTCGGTTCGGATGCGGCCGCTCCGACACTCGGGGAGGCGCCGATCAGGAGCGCCTCCGAGGAGTCGAGTCCGGCGAGTCCTGCTTCCGCGGCGGAACCACTTGCTCCCGCCGGTCCCGCACCCGGCGGGCATGCCGCCGGGGGAAGCGGAGGTGGAACGGTCGGTATCGGAGGAGGCGCGGGGGGGGCTTTCGACGGGGCGGTTTCCGTAGACCTGGTCTCCGGAACCCGGAGCAGGTCGAATTCCGAGCGGAGTCTCGAGTACGTGGTCAGCGGCGGAGAGCCCGATGCCACCGCGGGCCTGATCCTCGCGGAACTCGGAAACCGCAGGGCCCGGACCGCCGGGAGAGGATTCCGGGATACTCCTGTTGACGATGAGCACCCTGCGGGGCTCGAGAGAGTGGTCCCGGACGATGAGGGCGAGCCGGCCCGGCTGGTCCTCTACCTGACCGCCGACGAGGTCCGCTACATCCTGACTCTGCTGGCGAAGCGAAATGGCGCAACGACCGTCCTCGGTCGTTCCTCGCGGCTTGACGGCGATGACTCGGTTCTCCGCGCGCCTCCGGGAAAGCCGGAGATGGCGGAGGGGGACGCCGAAGGTCCCGGGGCGGAGGAAAACCGGAAGCCGCAGGAGGAAAAATCCACCTCGGCGCCGCATCGCTTTCGGGTGGAGCTGAGGTTCGACCGCAAGTGGTGACCTCCTGATCCCCGGAGGCGATCGGCTTCAGGCCCCTGGTGGCGGCGCCGGCGGATCGCCCTCGGAGGGAGCCTGAGGAATCCGGCTCTACCGGGACCGGCGCTTCCAGGCCTTCTCCGAGATCACGCAGCGAAATCCAATCTCGCTTTTCTGGCCCGACCTGGCGGCCATGGAACGGCGGTATCCGTTCACGGCCGACACCGCGCCGTCCAGGTAGTTGCCGCCGCGGCAGATGACCCAGTCCGTTGCTTCGAGCTTGCGCTTGTAGGGTTTGCGGTCGAGGAGGGTCGAGGTCAGCTCCGAGACGTTCCCCGCCATGTCCATGACGCCGTAGGGGCTCTCGTCCTTCGGGAAGCTCCCCACCGGCGCGGGCTTTCTGCTTCCGGAATCCGGTGCGTTTGCCGCCGCCGGATCGGGGTCGTCACCCCACGGGTAGATCCGCCCCTTCTCTCCGCGCGCGGCCTTCTCCCACTCCTCTTCGGTGGGGAGTCGCTTGCCGAGTGACTCGGCAAAGGCCAGCGCGGCGGGGAAAGTGACGCCGCGCACCGGCCAGAGCTCACGCCCCTCGGGGCCCTGGATGGCTCCATCCTCCGCGATCGAGAATCCGAGGGCGAGGTACCGCTTCCTGATCTCCGCATCTTCGATTTCCCGCAGGAAGTCGAGGTAGTCCTCGTTCGTCACCTCGTGGATATCGATGAAGAAGGCATCGACCCGGCCCCTGGACTTCTCGTTGTCCTCAAGGTCGTTGGTGAAGCCTGTCCAGGGCCCGAAAATGAACCGTCCGCGTGGGACCAGAACCATGCCGTGCGGAACGGCGGGTTTCTCTCCCGAACTCGCCCTGACCTTCACGAGCCGTCGTTCGGCGGCCCGCAGTTCGGCATTCGCCTGCTTGAAGACCACCACGGCCGAGAGATCCAGGAACGCAGCCTCCCAGCACGCTTCGAAGGTTTCTTCCGGAAACACGAGCTTGACCGCGTCGGCGAGGACCACCTCCGGCGACCGCGGCGCGTCATCCCCCGTCAGGCTCTTTGCCACTGCCGTGGCGAGCCGTTCGGAGGTCGCCGTCGCCAGCAACCCCGCTCTTCGGAACGCATCCGCGAGCGGGGGAGCGGGGTCGGTTTCCGGTTCCGCGGCGAGGGCGGCGAACTGGAGCGTTACGGCATCCTGATAGGGGGTGGAGAGGGCGGCAAAGCGGCTGGAGCGCAGGAGTTCGAAGTCCTGCTCGATCTCCTTGTACAGGCCGGCCAGCTCCACCTTCAGCAGCTTGACCCGTTCGCGGGCTTTCTCCACCGCCGCTTCCGCCCTGGCGATGTCGTTCTCGTCGGCGCCGAGAGAAGTGGCGACGACCAGGCTCGTCAATAGAAGGAGGAAGGCGAAGTTGCGGACCATGATCCACCTCGTCGATGGGACGTCGTTGTCGGGTTCCCCGCGCGTGGGGGTGTCCCCGGTAGGGGTTATGTTAGCATTCTCCGGTGCCGGCTTCCCCAGGCGATATGCCCATGAATGTCGATCTCGAAACCGCGGTCCAGTATCTGAAGGGGGTGGGACCCCGCAGAGCCCAGGCCCTCAAGGCGCTGGGTGTCGTGACGGTGGGCGATCTGCTGCGGCACTATCCCCGTCGTCACGAGGACCGCAGCAGCTTCCGGGAGATCGGGTCCCTGAGAAAGGGAGACACCGTGACCGTGGCCGGCGTGGTCGGGGGCGTTGCCTTCCGGCGCCTTCGCGGAAGGCTCTCCCTCGTGACGGTCACGGTGTTCGACGACAGCGGCAGTGTGGATCTCCTTTACTGGAATCAGCCCTGGCGCCGGGAGCAGTTCGGGGAGGGGCTCGAGGTTGTGGTCACCGGCCGGGTCGGCTGGCGCAAGGGCGCGCAGATCACGAGCCCGGAGGCGGAAATCCTCTCCGACGAAGAGGGGGAAGAGCCGATTCACACCGGGCGGATCGTTCCGATCTATCCCCTGACCAGGGGCATCACCGGCGGGGTGATGCGGCGGATGATCTACAACGCGGTGCAGCATGCGGGCCACCTCGTGCGGGACGTTTTCCCCCCCGAGTTTCTGGCTTCGCGGTCGCTGATCACCCTGCCGGAGGCCATCCGTCGGATCCACTATCCGGGCCGTGAAGCGGAACTCGAGGGTGCTCGTCGCCGCCTGAAGTACGATGAGCTCTTCCTGATGCAGGTCGCTCTCGCGGTTCGCCGCCGGCTGGCCCGGGCAGAGGGGACCGGCGCCGTCTTCAAGTGGAATGCGGAGATCGATGAGCGGATCCGCGCACGCTTCCCGTTCACACTGACCGGCGCGCAGGACCGGGCCGTCACCGAAATCGTGAGCGACCTCCGGGACGGCCGCCCCATGACCCGCCTCCTCCAGGGGGACGTGGGATCGGGGAAGACGGCGGTGGCGCTCTACGCGATCCTTCTGGCGGTGGCGAATGGTCGCCAGGCCGCGGTGATGGCGCCCACCGAGATCCTCGCCCAGCAGCATTTCCGGACGTTTTCCGGCTATCTCCGCGATTCCCGCGTGCGTTTCGAACTCCTCATGGGAAAGCTCCCCGCAAAAAGCCGCCGGGAGATTCTCAAAGGGCTCGCGGACGGGGCTGTTCATGTCGTGGTGGGGACTCATGCGCTTATCCAGAGGGACGTGGAATTCGCCGATCTCGGTCTGGTCGTGGTGGACGAGCAGCATCGATTCGGCGTGCTGCAGCGGGCCGGCCTGACGTGGAAGGGCCGGCGTCCCGATGCGCTTTTCATGACCGCCACTCCCATTCCCCGCACCCTGACGATGACCGCGTTCGGCGATCTCGACGTGTCGGTGATCGACGAGATGCCACCCGGACGCACTCCCCCGGAGACGCTCTGGTTTTCGAGGGGGCGGATCGATGAGGCCTACCGCTACATCCGGCGTGAGGTCCGGGCGGGACGGCAGGTCTTCTTCGTGTTTCCGCTGGTCGAGGAATCCGAGGAGATGCCGCTCAAGGCCGTCACCGTGGAGGTGGAGCGGCTGCGGGCGGAGATCTTCCCGGGAATCTCGATCGGCCTCGTCCACGGGAGGCTGAAGCGGGAGGAGAAGGAAAAGGCGATGCGGCGGTTCCGGGAAGGCCAGGACCGGATCCTCGTGGCGACGACGGTCGTGGAGGTCGGCATCGACGTGCCGAATGCCACCCTGATGGTGATCGAGCATGCCGAGCGTTACGGGCTCTCCCAACTGCACCAGCTGCGCGGCCGCATCGGGAGGGGCGGTGGGCGGAGCACCCTGCTTCTGCTCGGTGACCCGACCACCGAGGATGGGGAGAAACGGCTTGCCATGATGACGAAAACGTCCGACGGTTTCCGAATCGCGGAGGAGGATCTGCGCCTTCGCGGACCCGGAGAGATCCTCGGCACGCGGCAACACGGCCTCCCGGACCTGAAGATCGCCGACATCCTCGAAGACCAGGCCCTGCTCCGGGAGGCGCGGACCGATGCGTTCGAGCTCATCCGGGAAGATCCCGCTCTGGCGGCGGTTCCGGGTGCCGAAGTGAAGAAACTGCTTCTCCGGGATTACGGGGAGCGTCTCGGGCTCGGTTCCGTATGACAGCGCGATGACGACCTTTGTGACTACTCTCTCCGAGGAAGATCTGTCCCCCCCCGCGGTTACCATTCCGTGGTCCGGTCCGATACGGCCGGGAGGCGCCAAATGTCTGCTCTGAAAAGCACATCCTTCGTTGTCGGCCTCATCCTGCTTCTCGCGAGCGCCGGGTTCGCGCAGGAGCGGGTGCCCGGCGTGCCGATTCCACGCGGGAAGGACGGCGTCAGGATGAAGCCGCCGCCGCCGCGGGAGACGAAGAGGCACACCGGCGAGCCGGCTGCCGCAGATGAGCCCGCGGTTCCGGAGGATCCCTTCGACGCCGCGGTGGCTGCGCTTGCCGGTTGGCCGGACACCGAGTCGCGGGAGGCGGCGGCCAATCTCGCACTGTATGGTCCGGAAGGGGAGCCGCTCCTGATCGACGCGCTGAAGACGGCGGAAGCGGGCACCGCCGCGGGCCTCTGCTTCGTCCTCGGCGAAATCGGCGGAGACGCCGCCCTCGCGGCGATTCAGGCCGTGGCGGCACGCCCGACGATGGCCGAACACCTGAAGGTCGTGTTCGACGCACTCGGGAAACTCGACAGTTCGAGCGCCACGCGGCGAATCCTTCCGTTCCTCCGGCACCCCAAGCGGTCGGCCCGCAACGCGGCGGAATCGTGGCTCTCGGACCACATGGACCCCTCGATGAGAGGGCGTCTCGCGGCGCTGCTCAGGGACGGCAGCCGCGGTGCGAGGCTCTCCTCCCTTCGCCTCCTCGAGCGACTCGACCCCGAGTACGCAGGTCAGACGGCTTTCGGGCTCCTCGGCGACTCCGCGCCGGAGGTGGCCCGGGCCGCGGTGGACATCGTCGCGGGACGCTCCGACGATGCGACCATCGCCCGGTTGAACCGGATGGTGACCGGCAGAGAGAAGAGGCCTTCCGCATACTCACTTCTGGCACTGGCATTGATCCATGTCCAGGACGGCGAGTTGCCCTATGACCGCGCGCTGATCCCTCATCTCCTCGGCGGGCTGGGCCTGCGCTCCAACGAGAAACTCGCCCGGGGAGCGGCTCCCATCGCCCTGGCGGATATCGGGTACGCCTGGGAGATCCCGGAGGTGGATGCGGTGCTCGACGACGAGGTCGTCAGCGTTCTGCTCGACACGCTGGGGGGGCCGTCCTACTTCATCGACTTCGGCTCCTTCGCCGAGGCGGCACGGGATCGCTTCGGCCGACTCACCGGCATCCAGGATCGTCGGCCGGTTCCCGCACTCTGGAAGTGGTGGAAGGAGCACCGGAAGGGATTCACCGCCCGGCGCGCGCTGCGGTCCATCGATGCGGATGATCCCGGCGAATTCCGGGTGCGCGCGGTCAGCAGCATGGAACCGGCCCTTCCCACCACGCTCTTCTCCACGGTGACGAAGGACGCGGTGGGACCGGACACGCTCGGTATCGGTTTCGTCTACCTGCTGCCGAAAGAAGCCTCCGACCTGATCACGCTGATGACCCGGCATCTCCTCCCGCTTCCCGATTCCGGGGTGGTGAATCCCGGCCTCTTCCCGGGAGCCGGCGGCCCGGGAGGGCGGGGAATGGGGCCGTCGATCATCATCACTGTCTCCGTGTCCAAGCGTTCCCGTACCCTCGTCGGCCGGCGCGGGGCGGTGCCGGACGGAGTGCTGGTGGTACTGAAGCGCCTGCGTGAGCTCCGGGAGTTCTACTCCTGGCAGCGCTACTGGGACCGGCAGGCGTACCCGCGTTACGATGACTTCATCGCCGCCCAGGCCGAGTTCTTCGCCGGCAATCCGGGGCCGGAGCAGCGAATGGAGCGGATGAAGTCGATCGTCATCTCCTCTCTCGACGACCTCGTGACGGACACGGAACGTACCGCTGCCGTCGAGCTCCTGGTGGGCCTGGCTCCGGCCGTCAACGATACCGATGCCTACAATCTCGCGATCCAGCTGGAGGCATCCCCTGCCGTGAACCCGTTCGTGGAGCGGGTCATCGAGGTCCTGATTGCGGCAAAGAAGCCCCTCGTCCTTCCGATTCTCGCGAGTTGGTTCGAAAACCAGCCGGGGGAGCGTCCGCGCGCCCTGTTCGTCGCGGCTCTCGCGAGTTTCGGTGCTTCGGAACTGAGTCGCGCCGCGAACTCGGATCGGGTCTACCTGCGCCGGGCTTCGATGCGCGCGGCCGGTGATGTGCTGACGGGTTCGGAACTCGTCACGGTGCTCATGAAGGGCGTTGCGGACAAGTCTCCCGCCGTGCGCCAGTCGGCGCTCCGGGCCTTCGGCCGGTCGGGGCTCGCCGAGGCCATGCCGGTGCTCAAGGCCGGACTCATGGACCCGGATCCCGAGGTGACGTATGCCGCCATCGAGGCCCTCGGCCTGCTCGGGAGGGAGGAGTGCGTCCCGTTGCTGTCCATCGAGCTGATGTCCGACGACAAGGCTCGCCAGGTCGCCGCGGTCCGGGCGCTCTGCGCCACCGGCCTGCGTTCGGCGCTGATGCCGATCATCGGGATCCTTCGAAACGAGGAGTCGCAACTGCTCCGGGGAGTGGCCGCGCGCGAAATCGTCAAGTTTGGAGAGAAGGCGCTCGGCGGGCTCTCCGCCCTGTCGATGGATCCTTCCATGGGGCCGGAGGTGCGATCCCTGGCGATCGAGTCGCTCGTGCGGATCGGTGGCGATAACGTGGCGGCGATCCTCGAAGCGCTGCTCGGCGACCAGGAGGCGAGTGTGGCGGATGCCGCGGCCTATGCCCTGGCGGCCCGGGCGCGGAAAGTCGCGGCGCCGCGGCTGCTCGACGCTCTGGAGAAGGAGCGCAATCCGGTGCGGACGATCGCCGCACTGGAGCTCTTGTCGTGTCAGAGTTTCCCCACCGCCCGCGCCGAGGAGCTGCCGGCGATCTATCGTGGCTGGTGGAGCGAACACGAATCTGAGCCGGCGTCCGCCTGGTTCGCCAGCGCGCTGCAGAGCCGCGAGTACGACGATCCGGTGCTCGGAAGGCTTGCCTCGGGCCAGCCGCCGATGGACCTGGTTCCGGTGCTGACCCGGGCGCTCGCCGACGGAGACTGGTTTATCCGGGCCAATGCCAATCTCTGGCTCAGGCGCATCACTCTCGAGGAATTCGGCGAGATCACCCGGTTTTCCACACCGGTCGAGATCCGCGCGGTGCAGGCCCGGTGGCGCGTCTGGTGGGAGGACCGGTGAGGAGACAGAAGCGACTGTTTCTCGCGCTTCTCATCCTGATCGCCCTTCCCGGGCTCTTTCTGCTCGTTCGTGACCTCTTCCGTCCGGACCGGGACGAAGTCGTCGCTCGCGCGCGCACCTGGCATCCCATCGTGGCGCGCGCCGCCGGCCGATTCGATCTCGACCCCGCGCTGATCCTGGCCGTTATCGCCGTGGAAAGCAAGGGAGACCCCGATGCGCGCGGTAGCGCCGGTGAGCGGGGGCTCATGCAACTCATGCCCGCCACCGCGATCGAGGAAGCCGGATTCCTGGGATTCCCGGAACCCGCCGAGGTGGATCTTTTTGATCCGGAGACGAACATTACGCTGGGGGCGGCGTATCTTCGGAAGCAGCTCTACCGGTTCACGCGTCCATCGCTGGCCCTGGCCGCCTACAACGCCGGACCGGCGCGTTTGCAGGGCTGGCTCGACGGAAGCCCGGACCTCGATCCGGACGAGGTGATTGCAACGAAGGCTTTTCCGGGGACGCGAGCATACGTCGCCAACGTATTGGGGTATCGAGACCTGATCGCCGCCCGGTTTGAGAGGAAGAAAAAGGAATGACCTGCCCGAAACGGCTTCTTTGCCTGCTGACCCTGTTCGCGATGTTGGTGGCGCTTCCGATCTCCCGCGCCCATGCCGGAGATGACGATCCCGTCGCGCCTGAAGCAGAGCCCCGGACGCTCACGCCGGACGAGGCCGCCTCCCTCGCGCTCGTCGATGAGATTGCGCTGGAGGTGGAGGAGATCCGGGGGCTTCGGTTCAGGGAGAAGTTCAAGCGCAAGATCATCTCCCCCGATGAGATCCGGGAGCTCGTGATCCAGATGGCGAAGGAGGAGATGCCGGCGGAGCTCCTCGAGAACACCAGTCGCCTCTGGTCCCGACTGGGCTTTTTCGCCCCGGGACTCGACATCATGGAGTGCATGATGCAGTTCCTCGAGGCCGGCGCGCTCGGGCTCTACGATGACCAGACCAAGACGCTCTACCTGCTCGAGGGGTTCTCTCCGGACGGAGCCCGGCCGGTTATTTTTCATGAGCTGATTCACGCACTCGAGGACCAGCACATCGGTCTCGGCATCATGAGGGAGCGCGCGCTCGAAGACTCGGACCGGGGCAGCGCGGCCCAGGCCGTGGTCGAGGGCACCGCCAGCTACTTCACGGAGATCTACCTCAAGCGGCATCCGCAGTTCAAGGCGGCCATGGAAGCCGACGCCATGAAGAAGATGGCGGAGCAGGTCCGGATGATCATGGAGGTCCCGAGCGTCCTGATTCTGTCCAGCGCCCTCTTCCCGTACGGCAACGCGCCGCGGTGGGTGCGGGTGGTGACCGGTGGCGACCTCGACAAGATCACCGCCCTCTACGACGACATCCCGGTGTCCACGGAGCAGGTTCTCCACCCGAAGAAGTACGGGGTCGATTTCCCGTATCGGATCGTCCCCGGAGAGGTCGGCGACCAGCTTCCGGCGGGGTGGAGCCGGGCTCACCAGGATTCCCTCGGTGAACTCCACGTGGGGCTGCTCATGAACGAGTTCGAGGGCGGACCCGCACCGATGAAGATCATGCGGGCCGCGGACATGCTCGGCACCAGCATCTTCTTCCGGGGCCGGACGCGCCAGGTGTCGAAGGGCTGGGACGGGGACCAGGTGGTCAGCTACCACGGGCCGAACCAGGAGACCGCACTCCTCTGGGCGAGCCGCTGGGATACCCCGGAGGACGCGCGGGAATTCGAAATCGCCTATCTGAAGGCCTGTCGTGAGGTAAAGATCAAGAACCTGCCCGAGGATCAGCAGGCCTTCTACAGCGTCCGCCGCGGCGACCGGGTGGTGATCGCCGAGGGTTTCCCCCGGGACCTGAACGCGCGGATGGCGATGCTCGGAATGGACCGGACCACGTTCACTCCCGACGAGCGGGACAGGGCGGATGTGGAGGCAGCGGCAGGAAAGTAGCCGCATTCCCGAGGGGGCGGTCGCCGTGCGCGCATGGCGGCCGCCCCTCCGTTGCGGGTTCGCGTCACGCCCAGCCCGCATTTTTCAAGCCCGCTCACGATCTGAGGGGCGGCCGGGGCATTGTCCGCGCCGCGCTGGTCCTACTTCCGGGGGTTGACGCTCATCAGGAACTCCGCGTTGCTCTTCGTGCGCTTGATCTTCTCCTTCAGAAGATCCATCGCCTCGGCCGGCGACATGTCGTTCAGGACCTTGCGGAGGATCCAGACGCGCTTCAATTCCTCCGGGTCGAGCAGCAGCTCCTCTTTCCGGGTACCGGAGCGTGAGACGTCCACGGCCGGCCAGATCCGCTTGTCCGCGAGCTTGCGGTCCAGGTGGATCTCCATGTTGCCGGTGCCCTTGAACTCCTCGAAGATGACCTCGTCCATCCGCGAGCCGGTGTCCACCAGGGCGGTGGCCATGATGGTCAGCGAGCCGCCTTCCTCGATGTTCCGGGCGGCGCCGAAGAACCGCTTCGGCTTCTGGAGCGCGTTGGCGTCCACACCTCCGGAGAGGATCTTGCCGGAGTGGGGGACCTCGGTGTTGTAGGCGCGGCCGAGCCGTGTGATGGAGTCGAGCAGGATCACGACATCCTTGCCGTACTCGACCATGCGCCGGGCCTTTTCGATCACCATCTCGGCGACCTGTACGTGGCGCGAGGCCGGCTCGTCGAAGGTCGAGGAGATGACCTCGCCGCGGACGGTCCGCTCCATGTCCGTCACTTCTTCCGGCCGCTCGTCGATCAGGAGGACGATGAGATAGACCTTCGGGTAGTTCTCCATGATCGAGTTGGCGATCTTCTGGAGAACCATCGTCTTTCCGGCGCGGGGCGGCGAGACGATCAGGCCTCGCTGGCCGAAGCCGATCGGCGCAACCAGGTCCATGATTCGCATCTCGGTCGCGTCCGGGGCGGTCTCGAGGATGATCCGGCGATCCGGGTAGAGCGGGGTCAGGTCGTCGAAGGTGGCCTTCTCGACCAGGGCCTCCGGATCCTCCATGTTGATCGCTTCGACGCGAAGGAGGGCGAAGTAGCGCTCGTTCTCCTTCGGCGGCCGGATCTGCCCGGAGACGATGTTCCCGGTGCGAATTCCGAACCGGCGGATCTGGCTCGGGGAGATGTAGATGTCGTCCGGAGAGGGCAGGTAGTTGTAGTCGGGCGACCGCAGGAAGCCGAAGCCGTCCGGGAGAACCTCGAGCACCCCTTCGCCGAACATCAGGCCGTTCTTGTTCACCCGCTCCTTCAGGATGCGGAAGATCAGATCCTGCTTCTTCAGTCCGGTGTAGTCGGTGATGTTCTCGTGCCGGGCGACGCCGTGCAACTCCTGGATCGTCATGCTCTGGAGTTGGGAGATGTGGGTCTCTCCGCGCTTCAAGGCCTCGTAGACGTCTCGGGGGGGCTTCCGCCGCCGGCTCGCTTTCGGCTTCTTCGGGGGAGCTTCCCCGGCAGTCTCCGCGGCCTCGGGAGTCTCCGCCGTGGTGGCGGCGTCCGGCGCGGGAGTTTCCTCGGCGCCAGCCCCGGGGGGCTCGGGGTCGGTGGAGGCGGCGCGCTCCTCCGCCTCGAAGTCGGGGAGAGGCTCCTCGTTCTCGGGGGGCGGCGGAGACGCCTTGGCCGCGGCCCCGGCTTTCGCCTTCGACTTGGCTGGAGCCTTCTTCCTGGTGGTTTTTCTCGCCCGCGTCGCCTTCTTCGGCTTCGCGGCCTTCTCTGTTGCCGGCACCTTCGACTCTTCGTCCTTCGCCGTTTCCTTGGGCTCGGAAGCCATGGGGAATCTCTCCTTCAGCCTTCTGCTCGTTTCCGCTGTGCCAGAAGCTCCCCATGGAGTTTCTCGACACTACCTCTCAGTTCCGCGAGGGAACCGTCGTTTACGATGACCAGCACCGCTTGGCGCCGCTTGACTTCGAGGGAAGCCTGGCGGCTTTCCCGAAGCGCATGCTCCTCGGCGGTCCATCCACTGCGTCGCGCCGCGCGGCTCCGCCGGATCGACTCCGGCGACTGCACGTACACGAGCACGTCGACGATCCGCTCGAGTTCTCCCTCGAGGATCAAGGGAGCGTCGAGCACCACCAACTGCTCCGTCGCCGTTCTGATCTCCGCGCTGATCCGTTCCCGGATCAGGGGGTGGACCATCGCGTTCAGTTTCGAAAGCGCCTGATCGTCCGCGAACACGATCTCCCCGACCTTCCGCCTTGAAACGCCTCCGCCCGCATCGAGGATCGCCGATCCGAATTCCTCTGCCAGGCGTCGTCTGACCTCGGGCCGCTCGAGGATTTCATGGGCGATCCGATCCGCATCGACCACTCTGGCCCCGAGGTGCCGGAGGAGACCGGCCACGGTGCTCTTGCCGGAGGCGATGCCTCCCAGCAGGCCGATAATGACGGGAACACGCTTCATGGATCCGTCAAGCCGCAGAGGGGGAAAAATAAGGGGACAGCGAACGGGGAACGCGGCCCCGATCCGGACCGCGCCGGGACGGTATCACCACGGCCGTATCTCTGTCAAGCCCTTTCGCCGTCATCGGTTGAACGCAGATAGAGTTGCGCCACGCGCCTTTTTCGGTTGACACTCAAGAGGGCACCGAAAAGAATATCGACGCTTGAATTGGGATGATCGGGCGGGCCGCCGCTTCGCTCGAGGAGGTACCGTTCCCGGCGAGGGGACGGACTGGGCATTTTTGATTGGAAGGAGAAGCCGGATGCGCAGGTTGGAGCGAGGCGCGTCATACGTCCCCCTCATCATCGTGATAGTTCTCCTCATCGTGGCGGTGTTCTGGGCGTGGATCAAGACGGACGAGTCCGAGCAGTTGCTCAAGCAGAACCGTACTCTGCAGGCAGAGCTCGAGGTCAAGACGGATCTGGCCTCGGCCCGCGGGAGCTACCTCCTGCAGAATCTGTCTCCCGAGGTCGGCTTTGCAGTGGTGGACGGGGTCTCCGTAGACCGTCAGGGAAAAGTGATCCCGAGCGAATACGGGTCCGACTACCTGAAGGTCGAGAACTTCGTCGTCACCAAGATCAATGATCTGAAAGAACGGTACAAGCGCACCTTCGACAAGGGCATCTATACCGAGGATTCGAACGGCGGCTTCGCCCGTGAAGACGGGGACAAGATCGAGGTTCGCTACGTGCGCGTCGCCAACATGCCGAGCGAAGCGACCCTCGAGGAGCTCTACGGGCTCATGGACGGTGCGATGCAGCGCATGCTGGCCGATGTCAGCCGCTACGTGGCTCTCGTACAGCAGGAGAAGCAGCGCTTCGACGCACAGAAGACCGAGTTCGACAACACCATCGCCGACAAGGACACCACGATCTCCGACAAGGGGCGTGACTACGAGACGCTGCGCCAGAGCGCGGCCTCCCGCGATGAGGAGCTCAGCAACGAGATCCGCACCCTCCAGGACCAGGTTCGCGAGGCTGAGGAAAAATACGATGTCGAGGTCAAGGCTCGACGGGATGAGGTCTCCGGGCTTCGCAACCAGCTTCTCGCAGCCGAGCAGGACGTTCGCAAGGCCAAGCGCCTGAAGGACATGCGCGAGCGCCCGATCGGCCCGGACGGCGAAATTCTCGCCGCCACCGATGCCGGCGGCCTCGTGGTTCTGAACCGGGGCAAGGACGCCCACATGATCCCGGGCCTGACCTTTACCGTTTTCAATTACGGCAAGGGCGCGGTCAAGGTCGGCAAGGGTGCGATCGTGGTGATCGAGGTCGGGAAGAGCACCTCCACCGCGCGCATCGTCGAGACCGTGAATCGGATGCGCCCGATCGTCGAGGGTGACCTCTTCGAGAGCGCGGCCTACAACCCGAACGAGGTCATGCACTTCTACCTGCTCGGCCGGTTCAAGAAGTACGGCCGGTCCGACGCCGCGAAGCGGCTCGAACAGCTCGGCGCCGCGGTCGACCCCCGGGTCGGCATCGAGACGCACTACCTCGTGCTCGGCGCCCCCGAGACCGAGGACGAGAACCTCCGTGACACCGACGCCTACAAGCAGGCCATTGAGCTCGGCGTCAAGGTCATCACCGAGGCGCAACTCGGCACGTTCATGAATTACTGATCACGTCCGCGCCGGGGAGCCCGATCGGGTAAACCCGGCGCCGCCTGACATGACTGACCACGGTCGGCCCGCGCGATCCCGTGCGGGCCGGCCTTTTTTTCATGTCGATAGAACCGAACCGACGAAAATCGACGACCGTGAGCGAGACGGACAAAAAAGAGCAGAAGCGCATGAGCGTCGGCGAGCACCTCGAGGAGTTGCGCCGACGCGTGTTCAAGTGCGTTCTCTACCTGGGCGTGGCGCTGGTCGTCTGCCTGATCTTCAACGAGCACATCCAGCGATTCGTGCTCGCCAAGCCGAACTCGGTGCTGGTGGACCTGTACGGTGTCGAGAAGGCGAAGATGCTGGTGACCGGGACGGTGGAGGGCTTCCTCACCTACCTGAAGATCGCCTTCGTGGCGGCTTTCCTCATCGCCTCTCCCCTGATCGTTCGCGAGCTGTGGGGCTTTGTCGCCGCGGGACTCTACCCGGCGGAAAAGAAGTACGTCCGGCTGTTCGCCCCGATCTCATACGCGCTGTTTCTCGGCGGGGTGGCGTTTCTCTATTTCGCGGTGCTGCCGTCGGCGCTGAAGTTCCTCTACTCGTTCGGGATCGATCCCGAGTTTCACGAGATGAAGCCGAGGTACTCCGACTACGTCTCATTCTACATGATGATGAGCCTGATCATGGGGGTGGTGTTCCAGCTTCCCCTGATCATGCTGTTTCTCATTTCCACCCGGCTGGTCAAGCCGGCCACCTTCTCGAAGTATCGCCGGCACTTCATCGTCGGCGCGGTCGCGGTGCTGGCCGTCGTGAGCCCCACCGGTGACGCGGTGACGCTTCTGCTGATCAGCGCTCCCGTCATCATCCTGTACGAGAGCGGCCTGCTTCTCGGTCGCCTCGTTACGAGGGGGAAGAGAGAGTGAGAGTCGGCCTGGTCGGATTCAAGGGCGCGGGCAAGAGTGTCCTCTTCGATGCCCTGAGGGGGGGACCACACGCAAGTGCCGCGGAGCTGGTCAGCACGCGCGTGGCCACCGTGGTTCACGAACGCGACGAGCGGTTCCTCATCCTCGCGGACATGTACCAGCCGAAGAAGCTGAGTCCGCTCGGGTTCGACCTGCACGATTTCCCCGGCATGGCGCCGCCACGCTCCACCGAAGCCGGTTTCAAGCCGTCCCAGGTGCGCGATGAGGTGCAGGCGCTGGTGCTCGTGGTGCGGGACTTCGCCACCGATGCGTATTTCTATCCGCGCGTGGAGCCGGACGCGGCCAAGGACACGAAGGAGCTGGTCGCCGAACTCCTGATCGAGGACCTCGAGGCCGCAAACCGCCGCGTGGAGAAGCTCACGATCTCCGCGCAGCGTCCGACCCCGAAGAGGGAAGACGAGAAGCGTCAACTCGCCCTGATGACGAAGATCCGGGATCAGCTAGAACAGGAGATCCCGGTCAAGGAGATGGAGCTCTCTCGGGAGGAGGAAGTCGGGATCCGCGGGTTCGGTTTTCTGTCGGCGAAGCCCTGGTTCCTCCTGGTCAGCGGTTCGGATGATAGCGAGGAACCGGATCTGGCCGGTCTTGCCGGTCCCTTCGAGGGAAGGGTCTTCCTGCGCACCAAGCTCGAAGCCGAACTGCTGGAACTCGATGAGGAGGAGCGGGCGGAATTCATGGAGGATCTCGGCGTTCCGGATCTCGTGCTGCCCGGCCTGCTGGATCGCCTGCTGTCCGGCCTGGGGATGCTTCGCTTTTACACGGTGGGGCCCACCGAAGTGCACGTCTGGGAGGTGGAGCGCGGTGCGAACGCCGTCGCCGCCGCGGGCAAGATCCACACGGATCTCGCCCGGGGCTTCATCCGCGCCGAGGTGGTCGCATACGACGATCTGGTCCAGGCCGGAGACATGCGCGCCGCGAAGGCCGCCGGGACTGTCCGCCTGGAGGGCAAGGACTACATCGTGAAGGATGGGGACATCCTGGACATCCGCTTCAATGTGTAGGTTTCGATGATGGGTCCTGATCCCGTTCTCCTCGAGACCATCAGTACCGGCGACGAACTCGTCCGTGGCCGTTCCATCGACACCAATGCCCCCTTCATCGCCGAGCGGGCGGCCAGAATCGGTGTGCTGCGCTTCCGGCACACCTGCGTGGGAGACGATCCCGCTGCACTGGCGGTCGCCTTCCGGGAGGCGGCCGGGCGCGCCGACGTCGTCATCGTCACCGGTGGGTTGGGTCCGACCGAGGACGACTGCACCCGGCGGGCCGCGGCGGATGCCCTCGGCGCAGAATTGAAATTCGACGAGGCCGTTTTCGCGGCGATGGGGGAGCGCTTCCGCTCCCGCGGGATCGCCATGCCCGCCAGGAATCGGGTACAGGCCTTCTTTCCCGCGGGCTCCGAGATCCTGGCGAACGCCCCTGGCACCGCCGCCGGCTTCCGGATCGAGATCGGCGGCGCCTCGCTCTTCTTCCTCTCCGGCGTTCCCCGTGAGATGGAGGTGATGTTCGCCGAGCACGTGTTCCCGGCCCTGAAGAAGATGCGTGGCGCGGGATACACCGGCGCCTACCGCGCGGTCTCCACCTTCGGGGAATCCGAGGCGACCGTGGATGAGATCCTCGAGGAAATCCAGCGGCGGGAGAACTTGAGCATCGGCTTGACGGCGCTGCTCGGGCGGATCCGGGTCACGGTGCAGACCACCGGCCCCGGTGCGGCCGACCGGGCCGACGCCGCGGAGGCCGAGATTCGCGGACTGCTCGAGCCGTTTGTCCTCGAGGCCGGTACACTCGAGCGGTCCGTGGCCGCGCTGCTCGCGAAACGAAACCTCACCCTGGCCACCGCGGAATCCTGCACCGGGGGCCTGGTCGGCAGTCTCCTCACCGGCGTTCCCGGCATCAGTGCCCATTACCTCGGTGGGGTTGTCTCTTACGCGAATTCGGCCAAGGTGTCCCTGCTCGGTGTTCCCGAGGCGATGCTCGCGGAGCACGGTGCGGTTTCCGGACCGGTCGCGCGGACCATGGCGGAAGGCGTTCGGCGGGCACTCGGCGCCGACCTCGGCGTTTCGGTCACCGGCGTGGCCGGCCCCGGCGGAGGAACGGCCAAGAAACCGGTGGGCACGGTACACTTCGCCGTCGCCGGACCCGACGGAGTTCGGACTCTTTACCGGAAGCTTCCCGGGGACCGGGAGTTCGTCCGGCGGTTTTCGGCCAACATCGCCCTCGACCTGGTGCGGCGTTCATTGCGAAAACCTTGACTCGGCCGCTCCGCCCAAGTATTCCGTTGGGTTTACCCCCGAAGGTGGCTGCTGCCCGGTGGTGTAATCGGTAACACAGCGGGTTTTGGTCCCGCTATTCGAGGTTCGAGTCCTCGCCGGGTAGCCAACCGGCCGGTGCCTGACCCTTCAACGGGGGTGAGAGTTTCCAACCCGCAGAGCGTGGTGAGAGTTTTCAACCGATCGAAAGTGGTGCGAGAAGTCATTAGTGTCCTGTAAGCCCGAGCCCGTCCATGAAGAAACGAACTGATCTCTCTGTCGTGATCCTCGCCGCCGGCAAGGGCAAGAGGATGAAGAGCGAGCGCCCGAAGGTCATGTTCGACCTCGCGGGCTGGCCTCTCATCCGGCACGTGGCGGAAACGGCGAAGGCCCTCACGCCGGCGAGATTGGTCATCGTTGCCGGGCACGGCCGGGATCAGGTCGAGGCCGCCCTCGATGGCTTCGGCGCGGAAATCGCGATCCAGCGCGAACAGAGGGGTACCGGTCATGCGGTGCGGTCCGCGTCCCGGTTGCTGGCAAAGCAGGGCGGCACCGTGCTGGTCCTCTATGGGGACGTCCCCCTGATCACCGCGGCGACGCTGAAGAAACTCCTCTCGACGCACCGGCGCAGAAAAGCGGCTGCGACGATCCTCACCGCGGTGACCGCCGATCCGACCGGCTACGGCCGGATCCTGCGGGACGACGGCCCGAGCGGCGCCATCCTCGCGATCCGTGAGGAGAGGGACGCCACCGCCGCCGAGCGCGCCGTCACCGAGATCAATACCGGCATCATGGCCTTTCAGTCGGACCTGCTCTGGCCCGCCCTCACGCGCCTGAAGGCCGACAATGTCCAGGGGGAACTCTACCTGACCGACGTCCCCGGCCTGCTGATCGGGAAGGGCGAGAAGGTCGTCGCCGTCACCGCGGATGATGTCCTCGATGTTCGCGGGATCAATTCGCTTTCGGATCTGGCCGAGGCCGCGGGCCGCGCGCGCATGAGGATCCTTGCTGATCACATGGAGCGGGGCGTCCGGATCGTCGATCCGTCCACCACCTGGATCGACCGGGCGGTGAAGATCCGGCCGGGAGCCACGATCTTCCCGTTTACGGTCATCACCGGTTGTGTGTCGATCGGGAAAGATTGCGAAGTCGGTCCATTCAGCCATCTTCGCACCGGCGCCACCCTCCGGGAGGGCGCACAGGTCGGGAATTTCGTCGAAGTGAAGAAAACGGTGGTGGGCAAGGGCACGAAGGCCAAACACCTGACCTACCTCGGGGATGCCGTGATCGGTGAGCGCACCAATGTGGGGTGCGGCACGATCACCGCGAACTACGACGGGAAGGACAAGCACAAGACGACGATCGGTGACGGGGTCCATGTGGGCAGCGGCACCGTCTTCATCGCTCCGGTAACGATCGGCGACCGCGTGACCACGGGCGCGGGCGCGGTGATCCTGCCCGGCAACAACGTCAGCGACGACGAAACGGTGGTTGGAGTGCCCGCGAGGGTGGTCTCCGCCGGAAAAGAGCGGGAGTGAACAAGAAACAGCAGAGGTTCGGTGACCTGCAGGTGCTGACCGGGAACGCCAATCCCGCTCTGGCCGGCGCCATTGCCGAGTCCGCGGGCGTCTCCCTGACCGAGTGCATGGTCGGGCGCTTCATGGACGGCGAGGTGGAGGTGCGTCTCGACGACGACGTGCGCGGAAACGACGTCTTCGTGGTGCAGCCGACCTGCCCCCCCGTGAACGAGAACCTGATGGAGCTGTTCCTGATCCTCGACACGCTTCGGCGGGCCTCCGCGGCGCGCATCACCGCGGTGATGCCGTACTTCGGCTATGCCCGGAAGGACCGCAAGGACGAGGGACGTGTTCCGATCAGCGCGAAAGTCGTGGCGAACATGATCGTTGCGGCCGGCGCCGACCGGGTTCTCGCCCTCGAGCTTCACGCGGCGCAGATTCAGGGCTTCTTCGATATCCCGGTGGATCACCTCTTCGCCGCGCCGATCTTCGTCGAGCATTTCCTGGGAAAGGACCTCGACAACCCGGTGATCGTCGCCCCGGATGTCGGTGGCATCAAGGTGGCCCGGGCGTACGCCAAGCGGTTCGACGCCGGCCTGGCCATCGTGGACAAGCGGCGCGTCAGCCCTCGGGAAGCGAAGGCCATGCACCTGATCGGGGAGGTGGAAGGTCGCGATGTCCTCCTGATGGACGACATGATCTCCACTGCCGGTACGATGTGCGAAGCGGTGTCTCTCCTGAAGATGAACGGTTGCCGGCGGGTGTTCCTCGCCGCTACCCATGGCGTGTTCGCCGGTCCGGCCACGGAGCGGCTTCGCGCGGCGGAGGCGGAGGAGATCTCCGTCACCGACTCCATCCCTCTGCCGGAGGGAGCCGAAGGGCTGGTCAACGTGCTTGGCGCGGGCCCGCTCCTCGGCGAAGCGATCTTGAGAATTCACTCGAGCGAGTCTATATCGAGTTTGTTCGTGGACTGAGCAGCGCACTGAGTTTGGGAGATGGACTGATGGACGAATTGAAGATCATGGCGCGGACTCGCGAGGAGCGGGGCAGTGCCGCCTCCCGGCGCTTGCGCCGGGCGGGGGAAGTCCCGGGCATTCTCGCCACGCAGGGCCAGGAACCGGTTCCGCTGGCGGTGGGTGCACATGAGTTTCACAAGGTGCTCCGCTCGGGTGCGCAACTCGTGACGATGCACCTCGGCCAGGAAGAACTCGAGGTGCTCGTGCGCGAGGTTCAGTGGGACACCTTCGGTGAGAAGATGCTCCACATCGACTTCGACCGCGTCGTGCGTGGTGAGAAGCTCCAGGTGGAGATTCCGCTGGAGTTCTACGGCGAGCCGATCGGTGCGGCGGAGGGCGGTGTCTTCCAGACGCACGTCAACAGCATCAACGTCGAGTGTATGCCCCGCGCGATTCCGGACAGCATCGAAGTCGTGGTGAGCGAACTCGAAGTCGGCGACGAAATCCGGGCAAAGGACATCGTCCTGCCAGAGGATGTGGAACTTGCCGGGCTCGACCCGGAGACGCTGATCGTCAATGTTTCGGCGCAGGCCGGAGAAGAAGAGGCCGTGGAAGGCGAGGAAGCCGAAGACGGCGCCGAGCCGGAAGTGCTCACGGAGAAGAAGGAGGACAACGACTGAAGCTGGTCGTCGGCATCGGCAACCCCGGCGAGAAGTACGAAGGAACCCGGCACAATGTCGGCTTCGACACGGTGGATCGCCTTGCAGCCCGGTCCGGCAACGAATTCCGGAAAGAGCGTTTCTGGAATGCGGAGCGGGCCAGAGCAAGGATCCGCGGGGTCGAGGCGACTCTGATCAAGCCACTCTCCTTCGTCAATCTCACGGGTCCGGTCGTTCGCAAGGTCCGGGAGGACCTCGAAATCGAAATCGAGGATACCCTGATCGTCGTGGATGACTTCTGGCTGCCCCTCGGGAGACTCAGGATGAGGCTTCAGGGCGGGGGTGGAGGCCACAACGGACTCGACTCGGTGGTCCGGTGCCTTTCGCGGGAAGTCCCGAGGCTGCGTATCGGCATCGGCGCTCCCGACGCCGGGAAGGCGGTGGGTCACGTGCTTTCCCGGTTTCGAAAAGGCGAGCTTCCGTTGGTCCACAAAGCGATTGACTGCGCCGCGGATGCGGTGGAGATCTGGGCCTCGGAGGGACCCGAGGCAGCGATGAACCGTTTCAACCCAAGCAGCATGGAGTAGTTCGGAGGGGTGATGAGGCTGTACGAAGCACTGTTTCTGATCGAGTCCGGCAAAGCCGCCACGGACTGGGAAGCGACCGAGGGCGCTCTGATGTCGATCCTCGAAAAGCACGGTGGCGATGTTCGCCAGAAGGCCTACTACGATGAGCGCAAGCTCGCGTATCCGGTCAAGGGCTCGCGTCGAGGCGCCTATCTCCTGGTCCACTTCGACGCGGAGCCGACGGCCATCCAGGAGATCCATGGAGATCTGAACCTGACGGACGCCGCGCTGCGGACGATGATCACGGTGATCGAGGGCGAGGAGCTTCCGGAGTTGAAGGCCATCGGCAACGCCGAGCCCACGACGCCGAAGACCCGCGAGCAGCGGGAGGCCGAGCGCGCCGCGGTCGAGGCGGCCCGGACTGCCGCCGCCGCTGCCGCCGCCGAGCCGGAGAAGAAGCCGGAAGAGGCCCCGGTGAAGCCGGAAGAGAAGCCGCAAGAGAAGCCGGAAGAGAAGAAGGCCGAAGCCGAAGCGGCACCTGCTGAAGCAGCGAAGGCGGATGAAGAGCCCGCGGCCGATTCCGAGAAGAATGAGGAGAAGAAGGCATGAAGTCGCGTCGATTCAAGGACCGCGCTCGCTGCCGTTTCTGCCGGGACAAGGCGACCGCCATCGACTACAAGGACACCCAGTCCCTCCAGAAACTCACGACGGGCCAGGGGAAGCTTTTCAGCCGCAAGCGTTCGGGCAACTGCGCCAAGCACCAGAGGATGGCGAAGGCGGCCCTGAAGCGCGCTCGCTATATCGCCCTGATGCCCTACGTGGGCGGTCAGAACTAGGCCCAAGGAGACTGACCGATGGAACTCCTGTTGCTTGAAGATATCGACGGATTGGGCAAGCAGGGCGAGATCGTGACCGTCGCCCGTGGATATGCCCGCAACTTCCTGCTGCCGAAGAAGAAGGCCCAGGTGCCGAGCGCCAGGGCCATCGAAGAAGTCCGGGTGAAGGCGGAGAAGGTCCGCGTCCTGCGTTTGGCCGAGAAGGCCGACCAGATGGTTACCGCGAAGAAGCTGGCGACCGTCGTGCTGCGGATTTCCATGAAGGCCAGCGAGACCGGCCACCTCTACGGATCCGTGGGGCCGCGCCAGATCGTGGATGCACTCGCCCCGGAGGGATACGAGGTGGAAGAGAAGCAGATCATCCTCGATCCGGCCATCAAGGATATCGGTGACTACGATGTCGCGGTCTCTCTGCACCCCGAAGTTCAGGTCCCCGTGAAGGTTGTGGTCGAGGCGGAAGAGGAAGCGTAGCTTCCCGCTCGCGGCTCCGTTGCACTTGTCACCGGTCGTCTCTACAATCCCCCGGGCCACAGGTTCCAAAGAGACGAGAGGTGAGCGAAATGAGTCAGTCGACCCCTCCCGGCGGGGGTGGAGCGGATCGCGTACCCCCCCAGGATCTCCGCGCCGAGCGCGCGATCCTGGGGGCGATCCTCATTGATAACTCCAGCCTGGGCGACGTTCTGCTGATCGTCCGGGAGGATGACTTCTACCGCAGCGGCCACCAGGTCGTTTTCGAGGCCATCTCCGATCTCTTCGATCGTGGCGATGCCATCGACGTGGTCATCCTGAAGGACGAGTTGAACCGCCGGGGCCAGCTCGAGAAGGCCGGGGGCGAAGAGTACCTGCACGACCTGGCGGACGCCGTGCCTACCGCCGCCAACGCGGAGTACTACGCCAAAATCGTATCCGACCTGGCGCTCCGCCGGGCCGTCATCCGCGAAAACACCCAGGCCATCCGTGCGGCCTACGAGGGTGACATGAACGGGCGGGAACTCCTCGACTACTCGGAGAGCCTGCTTTTCAAACTGGACCGTGCTTCGGAGTCCGGCGACTCGGCGCACATCGGCGAGATCCTCCCTCCGCTCTTCAAGCAGATCGAATCCGGGGAAGGGGCCCTGAAGGGCATCAGGACCCACTTTCACGAACTGGACGATCTGACCGGCGGCCTCCACGGTTCGCAGCTCATCATCGTGGCCGGGCGGCCGTCCATGGGCAAGACCACGTTCGCGTTGAACCTCGCCGAGCAGGTCGGGGTCGTGGAGAAGACGCCGGTGGTGGTGTTCAGCCTGGAAATGCCGAAGCACCAGCTCGTCATGAACATGCTCTGCAGCAACGCGCGGGTGAACTCGCACAGCCTGCGCCGGGCCCAGGTGCAGCCGGAGGAGTGGCCCAAGCTCTCCGCAGCCGCCGGACGGCTTTCCGACGCTCCGATCTTCATCGATGACACTCCGGCCCTCTCCGTACTCGGCCTTCGGGCGAAGGTGAGAAGGCTGAAGGCCCGGCACGACGTCGGGCTGGTGATCGTGGACTACCTCCAGCTCATGGAGGCCACCAAGGCGGAGAACCGGCAGCAGGAGATCTCC
This sequence comes from Planctomycetota bacterium, assembly GCA_024274785.1. GTDB lineage: Bacteria > Planctomycetota > JAJSAM01 > JAJSAM01 > JAJSAM01 > JAJSAM01. The sequence continues at coordinate 180,062 of JAJSAM010000026.1, forward strand.
ACCATTTCGAGATCCCTGAAGGGCCTGGCGCGGGAACTCGAGATCCCGGTGATCGCCATCTCCCAGCTGAACCGCTCGGTGGACAGCCGGGAAGACCGGAGGCCCCGTATGAGCGACCTTCGGGAGTCGGGGGCCATCGAGCAGGATGCGGACCTCATTCTGTTCCTGTACCGTGACGAGTACTATGACCCTCGCGAAGATAATCAGGGCATCGCCGAGGCGATCATCCGCAAGCAGCGAAACGGGCCGACCGGGACGGTGAAGCTCACGTTCCTCTCGCGCTACATGCGGTTCGAGAATCTGGCAAGCTACCAACCGCCGTTCTGAGACTCAGGAGGAAGACGTGGGAGCGCAACGCAGATACCGGGGCACCCGGACCGCGCGATTCCGACTCGCGGGCACTCTGGTCCTGCTCGTCCTGACGCTGATCGCCCCGGCGATGGCCCAGGACATCGGGGCCCGGGATGTCGATCTCGACGACGACCTGATGGCCGAGCAGGTGGTGGGCAAGGTGGTCAAGCAGATCATCTTTCAGGGCAACCGGCGGTACGACGAATCGACCCTCAAGTACTCCATCGGCACGAAGGAAGGGTTGAAGCTCTCCGACTCGCGGCTCGCGGAGGACGTGTCCACTCTGCTGACGTTCTTCGCCCGGGTCACGATCAAGATGGAAGAGATGACCGACGGCGTCCGGATCACCTTCATCGTGGAGGAGAACCCGGTCACCACCTCCGTCATCTTCCGGGGCTTCACGGCGCTCAGCAATCAGGACCTGAATGCCGCGGTGGGCACGAAAGAGGGCTATCCCTTCGCGAAGTTCAAGATCGAGCAGGACCGGCTCCTCCTTACCGACATGCTGAAGAAGAAGGGGTACTACTTCGCCGAGGTTCAGGCGGCCTCCGGCGCATACGGTGAGGGGCGGCAGGTCGTGTTCACCGCCATCGAGGGGCCGGAAGTGGAGGTCGACGAGGTCCGCTTCATCGGCAACGAATCGATCGATTCGGACACGCTGCTCTCGAACATGATTCTCGATGAATCCGGCTTCCTCTCCTCCACCAGCTTCGTCCAGCGGACCCTGGATCAGGACCTGATCTCGGTGGTGAGTTTCTATCGCGCGGAGGGATTTCTCGACGCAGTGGTGGACCTCCGGGAGTTGTCGTTCAGCGAGGACAAGGAAGACGTCATCATCACCATCGAGGTGCAGGAAAACGCTCCCTACCTGCTCGATGAGATCCGGATCGTCGGTGGGGAGAGCTTCCCGGGCGACCGCTCCACACTCTACGGGCTGCTCGGGATCGAACCGGGCATGATCCGCCGGGACTTCGCTCTCTACCAGGCCCAGCAGGCGCTCCGCACCTTCTACCTCGAAAACGCCTACTACAACGCGAGGATCGCGGTCAGCACGGAAGAAGACAGCCTGACCCACACTGCCGTGACCACCTTCACGATCACCGAAGGCAGCCCGGTCAAGGTGGGGCGGGTGGACATCACCGGCAACACCCTGACGCGGGACAAGGTGATCCGGCGCTCTCTGACCATCCACCCCGGCGGTCCCCTGAACTCCATCGAAATCGACAAGTCGATCGCCCGTCTCGACGGCTTGAGCTTCTTCGAACTCGGCAGCGTCGAGGCCAAGGTCGTGGACACCGACGATCCCGGCGTGAAGAACGTGGTGCTGAACCTCGAGGAAGGGCGGACCGGGTCCGTGAAGTTCTCGGCGGGCATCAGCTCCGACCTCGGCCTCCTCGGTGTGTTCGAACTCACGAAGCGCAACTTCGATTACGCCGATCTCCCGAAGCACTGGGGCGACGCCATCGCCGGCAAGGCGTTCACCGGCGGCGGCCAGACCCTGAACCTGTTGATTTCGCCCGGAACCTCGTATTCCCAGTACCGGCTGGCCTTTCACGAGCCCTGGTTCCTCGGCGAGTATGTCGTGTCCGGCCCGAGCGGGGAGATCGAGGAGTCGCCATTCTCATTCGGCTTCGACATCTATCACACCGTCTTCACCCGGTTTCGTTCGATGAGCGCCGGACGGGGATCCGGCTCACCACCGGCAAAGTGTGGCGGGTCCACGGACTCCGGGTGGATGACGTTTTCCGGGCCGGCTTCCGTTTCACGATCGAGAACGTGCGGATCGAGAACCTCGCCTTCGACGCCGCTCCGACCGCGTTTCTCTCGGAAGGTCTGAACCGGAACAACAAACTCGGCCTGGACCTCGGCTGGACCGCGGTGGATGTCCCGATATCGCCCGGAAATGGCTGGGAGGCTGATCTCGCCTATACGTTCGGCGGCAGCTTCCTCGGCGGGAACACGAACTTCAACAAGCTGGAAGCCCGGCTCACCAACTACACGACGCTCTATACCACCAGGGCCGGCCAGCGCCACATCCTGGAGATCACCGCGCGTGCCGGCTACGCCGCGGAGTTCGGAGATTCCGATCTCGTGCCGATCTTCGAGCGGTTCTTCGCCGGGGGACTCTCCACGGTCCGTGGTTTCGCTTTCGGTGAAGTGGGCCCCCGGGCCTCCGGCAATCCGGAGACCGCGGCGGGGCAGGCCCTGATCCGGGAAAGCCTGTTCTACGGCGATGGGGAGCCGATGGGTGGCCAGGCGATGGTGCTCCTGAAGGCCGAGTACGGATTTCCGGTTTATGAGCAGTTCGTTCGCGGGGTCACATTCGTAGATAGCGGTAACGTCACCGAGCGGTGGAGCCCCCGGCTCATCGATACGTACCGCATCGCCGTGGGATTTGGCTTCCGGGTCAGGGTACCCTTCTTCGGGCCGACTCCCATCGCTCTGGACTTCGCGTGGCCGGTCCGGAAAGAGAACGGGGATCGTCAGCAGGTGTTCTCTTTTACGTTCGACCAGCCGTTCTGAGATCAAGTCGCTTGGAGAGAAGACAAATGAAGAAGTTGAGCATCATCACCGTTCTCGGTGTCCTCGCGGTTTTCGCCGCCTTCGTCGCCGGCGGCCGGATCGCTGTTTCTCAGGCGGTGACTCCTCCCGCCCGCGTGGGTTTTGTGGACGTGGCCGAGATCTTCCAGAAGTACAAGAAGTCGAACGATATCCAGCAGCAGACCCAGGCCGCTATCCGCCAGGTCGAGGCGGACCTCAAGAAGCAGTTCGATGAGTTGAAGAAGGTGAGGGGCGACCTCGACCTCCTGGTGCCCGGGACTCCCGAGTTTTCGGCGAAGAAGCGGGAGGTCGACTTTGGAGCATTCAAGCTTGAGTATGCGGAGAAAGAGGCCAAGCAGGCTATCCTGACTGCCGCGGTGAAGAAGATGAACCTGGTGTACACCGAGGTTCGCAACGAGGCGGAGAACCACGCCCGGCGAAACGGTCTGCATGCGGTGTTCATGTACAACGCCCAGCAGATCGAGGCCCGGAGTCTCGAGGAACTCCAGATCCTCATCGCCTCTCGGCCGGTTCTTTACCGTGACAGCATGATGGACATCACGAAGCCGGTCCTCGACGCGCTGCAGAAGTAGCTGGCTGCGGATTCAGCTGCCGGGGCCGAAGGCAGGGGGAGTGGATTGAGCCGTAAGCAGAGGACTATTACCGGGACGGCCACGCTCTCGGGGATCGGATTGCACACGGGCCAGGAAGTCCGCGTCGACCTGAAGCCTGCGGAGGTGGGTTCGGGACTGGTTTTCGTGCGCACCGATCTGCCGGAGCATCCGGAAGTCCCCCTGAACATCGCCCGCGTCGAAAACCAGGGCCGCCGCACCACCATCTCCGCCGGGGACGCGGAAGTCCACACCGTGGAACATTTTCTCGCCTGTCTCACCGCACTCGGCATCGATAACGTACGGGTCGAGATCTCCGGCAGCGAGATGCCGGGGATGGACGGTTCGGCGTTGCCCTGGTTTACCGCTCTCAAGGAGGCGGGGATCACCGAGCAGGGCGAGGACCGGGAGGCGCTGGCCCTCCAGTCCGAGGTCGTCGTGGACTTTCCCGGCGAGCAGGTTTCCCTGGTGGCCCTGCCCCGCGACGAAGGTCTCTCCATCGACTACACGCTCGACTACCAGAACCCGGCCATTCCCGTGCAGCGGCTCTCGCTGACCCTGACCCCCGAGACCTTCGAGAGAGAGATTGCGCCCGCCCGGACTTTCTGCCTTTCGAGTGAAGCCAAGGCCCTTCGTGACGCGGGGCTCGGCAAGGGCGCCACCACCTTGAATACTCTCGTGGTGGGGGAGGACGGCCGTCCGCTCGAAACCGAACTCCGGTTCCCCGATGAGTACGTTCGGCACAAGGTGCTCGACCTGCTCGGAGACCTGTATCTTCTCGGGCTCGATCTCTCCGGGCGGATCCTGGCGATCCGGTCCGGTCATCGGGCCAATGTGGCTCTGGTGCAGAAGCTCCGCGAAGTTCACGAGGAACGGCTTCGCCAGCGGCGCCTTCGGGAGCAGACTCTGGACATCCGCGAAGTCATGCGGATCCTGCCGCACCGGTATCCGTTCCTGTTGGTTGACCGGGTGATCGAACTGGACGGCTTCAAGCGGGCGGTGGGGATCAAGAACGTCTCCATCAACGAGCCGTTCTTCCAGGGGCACTGGCCCGGGCAGCCGGTGATGCCGGGAGTGCTGATCGTCGAGGCCATGGCGCAACTCTCCGGGGTTCTGCTCCTCCGAAAGCTGGAGCATACCGGCAAGCTTGCGGTCCTGCTCTCCATCGACAAGGTGAAGCTCCGGCGGGCAGTGGTGCCGGGCGATCAACTGCGGATCACGTCCGTCGCCGAGAACGTCAAGCCCCGCACCGGACGGGTGCTCTGCAAGGCGACCGTCGAAGGCAAACTGGCCGCACAGGCGCGGATCAAGTTCATGCTGGTGGATGCGAACTGATGGGCAATCTGAAAGCGGCAGTCATCGGTACGGGTGGGTTCGGCCGGCACCACGTTCGCCAACTTGCGGGGATGGAGGGGGTGGACCTCGTCGGGATTTGTGATCTCGACGAAGAGCGGGTCGGCGCGCTCGCGAGGGAGTATCAGGTGAAGCCGTGCATCTCGGTGGACGATCTGCCCGAAGAGTTGGACGCGGTCGTGATCGCCGTGCCCACGGAAGCGCATCTTTCGGTCGCGGAGCCGTTTCTCCGGCGGGGAATCGCCGCTCTCGTCGAGAAGCCGATGGCGGCGACGGCCGCCCTGGCCGAGGCCCTCTGTGTGGCTGCGGAAGAGGGCGGGGCGGTGTTGGCGGCCGGCCACGTCGAGCGCTTCAATCCCGCGTTGATGGCCGCGCTCACGCATGACATCGCGCCGCGGTTCATCGAGGTCCGCCGTGTCGCGCCGTTCTCGTTCCGGTCGGCGGACATCGGCGTGGTGCTGGATCTCATGATCCACGACCTCGACATCTGCCTGGCCCTCGCGAAGTCCGCGGTCCGGAAGGTCGATGCCTGCGGATCTCCGGTGATCGGCGAGCACGAGGACGTCGCGAATGCCCGGGTCGAATTCGAGAACGGCTGCGTGGCCGATATCACCGCCAGCCGGGTGGCGATGAAGACCGAGCGCAAGATCCGGCTGTTCTGTCCAGACGCCTACCTCTCGCTCGACTATGGACTCAAGTCCGGGGTGCTCTACCGGAAATCGCCGAAGCTGACCCCGGAGTACGTGAAGTCGCTGGCGAAGGATGCGAAGACCATCAAGGACCTGAAGGGGCTGGTTTTCGGCAACCTGCTCACGGTGGAGCAGATCGGAATGGAAGACCATGATCAGCTCGAGATGGAGTTGAAGGACTTCCTTGCGGCGGTTCGGGGCGACCGGAAGCCGATGGTTTCCGGGCGGGATGCCCTGAAGGCGGTCGAGGCGGCCGGGATGGTCCTGACCTCGATCGGCTCTTCCCCGGTGTTGAAGTAGCGGGTCGGCTCCGGTCAAGCCCTTTTTTCTTGCCCGGTCAAAGGCCCGCCCTAAGATTGGCGGTTTATCCCATTTTCCCTCGGTGAAGTCCCCCGAATTGCCGTCCCTACGGGTCCGGATCGGGGTGGAGGTGCAGGTTGGTCATTGCGTCGGTGAAAGATCTTCTGGAGTCGGGTGTTCACTTCGGGCACCGGGTGAGTCGCTGGAACCCGAAGATGGAGCAGTACATCTTCGGCAAGCGCAATCTCATCCACATCATCGATCTTCGGGAGACGTTGCGGGGGCTCTTCCGGGCCCACAACTTCCTCCAGAGGCTTTGCGCGGAGGGCCGGGAGATCCTGTTTGTCGGGACCAAGCGTCAGGCCAAGGCCGTCGTCGAGGCCGAGGCGAAGCGCTGCAACATGCCCTACGTCACCGAGCGCTGGCTGGGTGGGACTCTCACCAACTTCGAGACCATCACTCGCCGGCTCGAGCGTCTCCACGAGCTGGAAAAAATGGAAGACACCGGCGAGTCCGCACTTCTCTCCAAGAAAGAGCTCGCCCGCTTCAACCGCGAGAAGCGCAAGCTCCTCCGGAACCTGGGCGGCATCCGACACATGAAGCGGCTTCCCGGCGCTGTCGTCATCGTCGACCCGAGGCGTGAGCAGAACGCCTTGAAGGAGGCCTACAAGCTCGGCCTGCCGACGATCTGCCTGATCGACACCGACAGCGACCCGGAGCTGGTGGACATCCCGATCCCCGGTAACGACGACGCCATGCGCAGTATCCAGGTGATCCTGCACCGGTTGACCGACGCCGTCATCACTGGCAACAAGGTCGCCCGGACGCACCAGGGCATCGACATCAAGAAGCTCGAAGAGGACCGCGACGCCGGCATCGTCGCCCCCGAGAAGCCGAAGACCTTCGTGGTCCGCCGCAAGGATGGTGGGAAGGCTGTTCCGGTTGCGGTTGAACCCGCGCCCGCCCCCGTCCCGGAGGCGGCTCCGGCATCCGAGGGCCCGAGTGAGCCCGCTCCGGAGGCAGCGCCCGCTCCGGAAGCAGCAGCCCCCGAGGCCCCCGCAGCCGAGGCCGGGCCCGAAGAGACCCCTGAGACCAGACCGGAATAGAACCCTTCCCGGAAGTGCAGGTTGTAGAAGCGGACAGTTGACAGAGGAGCTGGAATCATGTCGGTCGAGGCAAAGCGGGTGATGGAACTGCGCAAGATCACCGATCTCCCCATGATGCAGTGCAAGAAGGCCCTCACGGAAACCGACGGCGACGTCGAGAAGGCCGTGGAGCTGCTGCGCATGCAGGGAGCCAGGATGGCGGAGAAAAAGGCCCACCGCAAGACCGGCGATGGCGCCGTTGGCTTCTACATTCACCACAACGGAAAACTCGGCGTGCTGGTTGAGCTGAACTGCGAGACCGACTTCGTGGCGAAGAGCGACGACTTCCAGAATCTCCTGAAGGCCGTCTCACTGCACATCGCCTTCCACGACCCGATCGCGATCGACCGCGGCGGCGTCTCCCCGGAGGCCGTCGAGAAGGAGCGGGCTCTCATTCTCGGGCAACTCGACGAGGACGAGTCGATGAAGAACAAGCCCGACCAGGTGAAAGAGAAGATCGCGGAAGGCAAGATCGATAAGTTCTTCAAGGAGCGCGTGCTGCTCGAGCAGGCTTACGTGAAGGACGACAAGATCACTGTCCAGGAGTTGATCAGCCAGACGATCGGCAAGCTCGGCGAGAACATCACTGTCGGTCGGTTCACCCGGTTCAAGGTCGGCGAGGAGTAGGTGCTCCGGCGGGCCCTGGTCAAGATTTCCGGCGAAGCTCTCGGTACGAGAGGGCTTGCCGGAGAATCGATTTCCCTGCTTGTCTCCCAGATCACGGAAGCCACGGCTCTCGGTGTGCAGATCGGCATCGTCCTCGGCGGAGGAAACATCCTCCGCGGCCGCGATCTGGACCTCCCCGCCGTCCGCCGCCCCATAAGAGATCGGATGGGCATGCTGGCGACGGTGGTGAATGCTCTGGCCGCCGCGGATTCTCTCATCGCCGCCGGGCAGTCCGCCGTGGTCCTCACCGCGACGCCCATGCCGGGCGTGGCTGAGCACTTTCGGATGGAGACGGCCCGGGAGCACCTCGAGGGAGGCAAGGTTGTTTTCCTGGCGGGAGGGACCGGACACCCGTACTTCACCACGGATACTGCCGCAGCCCTCCGAGCCCTCGAGATCGGAGCGGACGCCCTGCTCAAGGCGACCAAGGTAGACGGCGTGTACTCAGCGGATCCGGTCGACAACGAAGACGCCGTCCGCTACGATGCGCTGTCTTATGATCAGGTGCTCGAGCAGAAGCTCGGGGTGATGGATCTGACGGCGATTACGCTCTGTCGGGAGAACCATCTGCCGGTTTACGTGTTTGACATGAGGGTGCCCGGAAATCTCGCCCGGATGCTCTGCGGCGAGCCGATAGGCACCCGGATATCCGGCGACGCGATGCGCCGCGACCGCCCCTCAGATCGTGTGCCCTCATGAGAAAGGCGGGCTGACCATGTACGACGAGATCCTCCTCGAAACGGAAGAGAGGATGGAGAAGGCGGTGGAGCATCTCTCCGTCGAGTATCGCGGGATCCGTTCCGGCCGTGCCACACCGGGCCTCGTGGAAAACGTCCGCGTCGACTACTACGGCAGCATGCAGCCCCTGAAGGCGACGGCCTCGATCGCCATCCCCGAGCCCCGGCTCGTCGTGATCAAACCCTTCGACCCCTCGAGCATCAAGGACATCGAGAAGGCCCTGCAGACCTCCGATCTCGGCATCCAGCCGTCATGTGACGGGAAGCTGATCCGGCTCGAGATTCCCCCCCTCTCCGAGGAACGCCGGAGGAAACTCGCCGGCATGGTCAAGGAGAAGGGCGAGGATGCCCGCGTCGCCATCCGCAACATCCGCAGAGACGGCAACCGCCAGGCCGACAAGGCGGAGAAGGACAAGCATGTCTCCGAGGACGAGCAGCACGAGTTGAAGGAAGAGATCCAGAAACTCACCAGGCAGTACGAAGAGAAAGTCGACGAGATCCTGAAGCGGAAGACCGAAGAGATCATGGAAGTCTGATCCCGCGACGGGCCCGCAGGCAACCAGGTACGGTGGGGGCATAGCTCAGTCGGTAGAGCAACGGTCTTTTAAACCGTGGGTCACAGGTTCGAATCCTGTTGCCCCTACCACCGCCCGCGGTTCGCTCCGCTCACTGCGGGGCGGCACGCGGCTTCGCCGTCCACCGCCTCCAGTCGCTTCGCTCCTTCCAGGCGGCGGCCGACTGCGCCGGGTGCCGTGTTCGGACCACCATCCCCATCCCTCCTTCGTCGGTGTGGGGATGGTGATCCTCACCGGTGGGTTGCTTTCCAGGGGCGTGTACGCCCCTACGGATCGGGCTCGCTCCGCTCCCCCGAACCTACCCCAACACGCTAACGCCTGGTGCGGGCGGCGGCGAAGGCGCTTCGCTGTTCGCCTGGTGCGGACCGCGGCGAAGGCGCTTCGCTGTTCGCCTGGTGCGGGCGGCGGCGAAGGCGCTTCGCTGTTCGCCTGGTGCGGACCGCGGCGAAGGCGCTTCGCTGTTCGCCTGGTGCGGGCGGCGGCGAAGGCGCTTCGCTGTTCGCCTGGTGCGGGCGGCGGCGAAGGCGCTTCGCTGTTCGCCTGGTGCGGACCGCGGCGAAGGCGCTTCGCTGTTCGCCTGGTGCGGGCGGCCGGGTATGGACGCCTCGATTGTCGCTGCGCTCCAATCTCGCCAGTCGGTGCGCGCAACTCCCGCCACCTCTGTTCCTCTGTCAGTCCGCGAACGCGTCCATGCCCTCGGCCAGTCTCCGCGGAGGGGGAATCAGGGAGATGACCTCGGTGGCTGTCTCTTCGATCGTCTTTACCGTGACGTCCACGATGGGCCAGTTCTTGCGCCTGCTGAAGATCTCGTAGGCGTAGGCCAGCTCTTTTTCCACGTGGCTCAGGTCGGCATAACCGAAGGCTGAGGTTTTCATGTGTTGCGCACGAACCTGGCGGATGCTCGACAGGCGCTGGGGCTCCGCGGTCAGCGCCACCACCTTGTACGCCGGGACCTCGAAGAGCTGCTTCGGTGGCGGGACGTTGTAGACCAGCGGGATGTTCGCCACACGCCAGCCCCGATAGCCGAGGTAGATCGAGAGCGGGGTCTTCGAGGTCCGGGAGACGCCGATGATGACCAGGTCGGCCTGGTCGAGCTCGTGGACGTTGCGACCGTCGTCGTGGCGCACCGTGAAATCCATCGCTTCGACGCGATCGAGATAACCGGAATCGAAGGGGTTGAAGATACCCGGTTCCACGCGCGGCGACGCCTTCAGCAGATCCGAGAGGCGGGCGATCAGCGGCCCCATCAGGTCGATCGTCATTACGTTGACCGCGCGCCCGCGGTTGAGGATCAGGCTGCGCAGTTCCGAGGCCACCAGCGTGTGGATGATGAACCCGTTGCGCCGGGCGGCATCATCCACGATCTCTCGGATCTTCTCCGCGGTGCGGACCTTCCGGTGCCGGACCACCTCCACGCCGGTGTCATCGAACTGCGACAGAGCCGCGCCAAGGACTCGCTCGGCGGTCGAACCCGTGGCATCGGACACGACGTAGATCCGGGGCATGGCCTTCCTTTCGGGTGGGGGATTGGCCCCCGTGGCGAGAAGTCTAGCCCGCATTCCTCACCATTGCACACGATCTGAGGGGCGGTCGCGGCGCATCGCTGCGTCAGACCTCCTCCGAGATGGGAAGGCGTCGCGTCGTCGGTCTTCCTGGCGCTGCATCCACGCCTGCCTCCTCAGATACACCCGGCCGTGGCCGCAACCCGTCAGAACGCAACCTATCCTCCGGTGGATTCACGGGTTTCCGAAACGCGGCGCGCGCACTGGTGAGAAAGGCGGGCTACCACGCATTCCTCACCATTGCACACGATCTGAGGGGCGGTCGCGGCGCATCGCTGCGTCAGACCTCCTCCGAGATGGGCCAGCTCTACACCTCGCTGAGAACGATTCTCTCGTTAGAATACTTCGGGCGTGTAACCGGAGGGCGGCAATGGCTGAATATGCGAAGTGGTGGGCGGAACTGGATCCCTGGATCAAGAGCGGCATCGTCGTGGCGTTCGTGGCCGTAGCTTCAGTCCTGGTGAAGAAGCTCCTCCTCGGCCGCCTCGAGAAAATGGCCGCGGCCACCGACAACGATGTCGATGACCGCCTGGTGCAGTTTTTCCGCAGCTTCTTCTTCGTCATCGTCTTCTTCCTCGCTCTGATCTGGGTGCTGACGATCCACGGGAAGAAGGTGTCGGCGCTGCTGGCCGGCGCCGGGATCGGGGCCATCGCCATCGGCCTCGCCGCGAAGGAAACGCTGGCGGACGTCCTCGCCGGCGTGTTCCTGATCACCGACCGCCCGATCCGCACCGGCGACCGCGTGAAGATCGAGCGGATCGGCAAGCACTGGGGAGGGTGGGGCGACGTCCTCGATGTCGGGCTGCGTCGCACCAAGGTGCGCAACACCGACGGCGTCGTCGTCAACTACCCGAACAATGTCCTCAGCAACTCCGTGATCACGAACTTCTCCGACGATCCCACCCCGGTGCGCGTGAGGGTGCGATTCCAGGTCGACTACACCGCCGACCTCGAAGAGGCGTGTGAGGTGGCGCGAAAAGCCATCGAGCGCACCGCAGGGATCATCCCCGACACCGGACAGATTCTCGTCCGGTCGCTCTGGGACGACGAACGCGGTCACCTCCTCGCCGGAGTCCTGCTCGAAGGACGGTACAAGCTCGCCGACGTTCGTGCCCGGAGCCGCGTGCGCTCCGTGGTTCTCACGCATCTGCTGTCCGACCTGAAGGCCGCCCGCATCCCCTATCCCGCACCCCGCATGATCGTCCGCAACGAGGAGTAGTCAGCGGGGATAGCGCATCACGTAGACCCCTCCGCCCACCTCCGGGTGGCGGGCGTTCTTCGGGAACTTGCCCGGGATTCGGAGCGTGGTGGTCTTCCCGGCCCGGATCTCCACAACCTGCAGCGTCAGGTGGACCGTCGAATCACCCTTGCGGCGGCCCGTCTGCACGAAATAGAGGCCCGGGGAAAGCGGTACCGTCTCGCCGCGCTTTTCGAGTTTCACCTTCTGCTTCGGCTTCAGCGGGAAGTCGCCGAGCGGGCAGATGGAAACGACCGAGTCCTTTCCGCCGGCGCCGAGAACCAGCTTGAGCGCAGTCCGTCCCGAGTCCTCCACCTTGTCGGCCATCGCCGCGGGCGCGCCGAGCACGATCTCGGTCGTGGCCTTCTTCCCCGGTTTGCTTCTCGCCACCGCGATACCGGCCCGGCCGCCCTTCGCCGCCTGAATCACGTAGTCGCCGGGGCCGAGGTCGAAGGTGAACTCGCCGTCCGCGTTCGTCTTCGAACGGAAAACGTCGTGGAGCCGCGGGTCGTTCCCCACCTCGTTCCAGATGTACATCGCGATCCGGGCCCCGGAAACCACAGCACCATCACCGTTGGTCACCACGAGGGTCATCTCGCAGGTTGACGTGTAGTACTTCGTCGAGTTGATCACGGAGACGCCGCCGAGATCGGAGAGGACCTGGTCGGCCTCCGGCTTGCCGATCGCCCGGGAGAGCACCAGGGCCGCGCGCTTGACGTCCCCCTTGAACCAGCCCTGGTCGAGCTTGCCGGACGGCTCGCAGGCGCCGAGGAAATGCCAGGGGCGTTTGCCCTCCCCGGTGAAAACCTCGCACCAGGCGTGGTTGCTGGCCTTGAACGTCCAGTAGGGAGTGCTGGCGATGCGGGCCGGTACGCCCATCGACCGCGCCACCGCATTGAAGAAGATGCCCTCCTCCTCGCACCGGCCATATCCGCGCTCGAGGATCTCGAGGGGGCTGGAATCCTCAGGCGGCGTACCCTTGAAGGTGACCTTCGACCCGCACCAGCGGTTCACCTCGAGCGCCGCCTGCTCGAGCGACTTCACCCGGCGCTGCCGGAGTTTCGGCAGCACCTCGTTCCAGAAGTACTTTCGCCAGTTTTCGAGCTTCTCGTCCCCGGACTGGATGGGCAGCACGTAGTGGAGAAAGATCTCCTCCGGCAGGGCCTTCGTCCAGCTCAACTCGCGGCGCGCCTTGTAGGCATACTTCACGTGCTCGACGAGGATCTCTTCCGTGAGCTTGTCGCGGTGGTGCGGGGGCATCTTCGCGAGCAGGAACGCGGCGCCGACCCGTTCCTGCGGATCGAGCCTGATCAGTGCTGCGCGATAGACCCGGCCCTTGCTCCCGGAGAGCGCGCGCGCGGCGGCGCCGCGGAACTCCTCCGGGACGTCCTTCAGGAGTTCGTCCGGAGCCGCCGCGGCCGGTGAGACGAGAGGGACCAGGAGCAGCAGGACAAGCACGATCTTTCGCAAGGGACGCCTCCTTCGAGTGAATGGCGATTTTCGCCGCCTGCCGGGCGAGGGAAAAGGACTACCCGATCCCGGCGGCGCCACCCCGCTCGCGCCGAACCTTCTCCGACAGCCGCGACCAGGATCACCACGGCGAGAAAGGGGCCGGGACTCTCGATGAAGGCTGCGGCAATGAGAAGGCCCTTGCCGAACAGCCCGGTGAGGAGCAGGACGTGGCGACGGCTCCGCCCGACCAGGGGTCCCGCCAGACCATCGCCAGGAGCAGCATCATCATGGGAACGGAGGTCCGGAGGGCGAGGATCTCCTTGCTGGCCCCGAGGGTCTTCCGGGTGAGCAGGTCGGCCAGCATCCACACGCCGCTGAAGAGCCCGAGCAGCACTTCCGCCGGCAGGTGATACCCAAGTGTGTAGCGCGCGTAGAAGCTAGCGCCCTTCATGCAGGCCAACCTACTTCAGCATCCGGCCACTCATCCGGTGGACGCCGAGCCAGCCGAAGAAGGAGGCGAGGACGACCAGGACGATGGGACAGGCCCAGGCCCAGGAGACCGTGACGTGGTTCGTACCGGAGATGATCAGGCGGAAGCTCTCGATGACGTGGAACATCGGCAGGGCGTAGGCGAGCCCCTGCAGCGCGTCCGGCAGGGTGTTCACCGGGAACATCAGGCCGGAGAAGAACACGAGCGGGGTCAGGCCGATGGTGAAGTAGAACTGGAAGTGGTTCATGTTCTTCACGAGCGAAGTCACGGTCAGCGCCAGCCCTCCGAAGGCCATCGCGGTGACGAAACCGAAGACGGGGATCAGCAGAGCGTACGGGGAGACGATCTTGCCGAAAGCGAGCAGCACCAACCCCACGATCGTTCCGAACAGCGCTCCCTTGGTGGCGCACCACAAGAGCTCTCCGGCGAAGATGTCCCGGACGGTGAGGGGGGTTGCCCGCATGGCCTCGTACGTCTGCTGGAACCGCAATCGGACCCAGGTTCCGTAGGTCGCCTCGAAGGAGGCGGTATAGACGCAGGTCATCGCCAGCACGCCGGGGGCCATGAACGAGGCAAAGTCGAGACCCGCGAACTCCGTGTCCACGAAGCGGCCTACCCCGAGGCCCACCGCCAGCAGGAAGAACACCGGCTCGAGCACCGCCGGCGTCGCGTTGGCCACGAAGGTGTCCGAGTAGACGCGCCAGTGCCGGACCCAGACGCTGGCGACGCGCTTCACCACCGAAGGGGCGCGAACTGGACGGGTGGGTGGTCTCGCATTACTCATGGAGCCCCCTCCCGGTGAGCTTCAGAAAGACATCCTCGAGGGAGGTCTGTCTCAGGTGGGGCGCGGAGATGCCGTGCTCCCCGAGCCAGTTCCGGAGTGCGGTCTCATCATCATCAAAGACATAGACGCGATCGCCGTGATGTTCGACCAGGCTCCCGTCCGGGACGGCCGCATCGCCGGGGGACTCCCGTTCGTCGAACTCCAGCACGCAGGACGGCAGCGTCCGGTGGATCAGCTCGGTGGGGGAGCCCTCCGTGATCAGTTGCCCCTGGTCGAGAATCCCCACCCGGTCGGCCAGTTGCGAGGCCTCCTCCATATAGTGGGTGGTGAGCAGGATGGTCATGCCCTTTTCCATCAGCTTTCGGAGCGTCGTCCAGATGACCTGGCGCACCTGGGGATCCAGTCCCGTCGTCGGTTCGTCGAGCAGGAGGATCTCCGGATCGGAGAGCAGCGCCCGCGCGATGAGGAGACGGCGCTTCATCCCGCCGGAGAGTGCCTGCGTCGGCATCTTCTCGCGACCGGTGAGTGAGACGAATTCGAGGAGTTCCGCCACCCTCTCCCGGAACGCCCGGCCCTTCAGCCAGAAGAACAGGCCGTAGATGCGGAGGTTCTCGAGGACGTTCAGTTCGTCGTCGAGGGCATCGCTCTGCATGACCACGCCGAGGTGCGCCTTCACCTCGCTCTGCATTTTCCAGGGGTCCATGCCGAGGACGCGCATCTCTCCCTCATGGCGCGGCAGCACGCCCCCGATCATCTTCGAGAGCGTGGTCTTGCCGGCCCCGTTCGGCCCGAGCAGCGCGTAGCAGATGCCCTTTTCCATGCTCAGGCTGACGGAACGGACCGCGGTCAGGTCGCCGAACTTCCGGGTTACATTCTTCAGGTCAATCACGGTCATGGGCCGATCTCCGCAGAGTCCGGGGATCCTAACCCGCACCGGGGCGATCGACGCAACTCAGGTCGAGCAGGGCCGCTCATCCGGTGGGAACCACGCTCGGAGGGCGGTGCTCCGCCGCCGCCGCGCTGGTCCGGAGAGCGGTCGCATTTCGTGATGCCCGGACGAGACGGAAGTCGTCCCTCCGATGGTGCCCTCGAAGGTCCGCGGAGATCAGCCCAGCCGGCGCAGGATCTCGTCCACCGCGTGCGGCAGCACTTTTTTCGGGCGGAGGGAACCGTCGGGGTTGATCCGGCCGATGCCCATCAGGAACTCCCCGGTGTCGTCGAGGATCGCGTAGCTTCTGCCGACCTCGAGGCGGCTCGTGAGTTTGACCGTGTTCCCGCGGATGAAGACCTTCGCCTCTGCAAGCGACAGGCGAACCTCCTTCAGTCCGACCACCCTCGGGATCACCAGCGGTGGCTGCACGGCGGAAAGGATCGTCCTTCGCGGGATCTCGGCATACTTGTAGATGCGAACGCCGTCCTCGGCGAGAAACGGACCGATGGCGGTCCGACGGAGAGCGATCAGGCCGGCGGGAAGTCCGAGACTCTCCCCGAGATCCCGGGCCAGCGCGCGCAGGTACGTGCCGGTGCCGCAGGCCACTTCGAGGTCGATTTCCGGCCAGCGATCCCGTAGCATCCGGATCTCGTGAATCACGACCCGCCTTGGCGCCAGGGCGGGAGCGCGACCCTTGCGGGCGAGCCGGTAGGCCGGCTTGCCACCCACCTTCAGGGCGGAGTGGGCGGGGGGCACCTGCTCGATCTCCCCGACGAATTCCCGAAGGGCGGCGTCGAGCCCGGCCGGGGCCGACCTTCCCGGATCGGCGCGCAGGACGACTTCGCCCTCTATGTCCAGCGTATCGGTGCGCTCTCCGAAGATCACGGTGGCCCGGTAGACCTTCCTGAGGTCGTTCAGGCTCTCGGTCAGCCGGGTGACGTCACCGAAGAGGACGATCAGGACCCCCGTGGCGAAGGGGTCGAGCGTGCCCGCGTGCCCGACCCTCTTGCGCATCCGAAGCGCCCTCTTGATCGGATCGATGGCACGGGCGGAGGTGATGTCCTCGCCCTTGTCGACGACAATCAGACCGTGCATCTGGACTCCTGATGGAAGAACACCCGGCGGCCGTCCAGCCCCGCAGGAGATCAACAGGATAAGGGGCCGCGCAAGAATAACTGCGGGTTCGAGGGCAGCGGGATCCCGCCCGGCCGCATGGATGGATCGTCCGGGAGAAGAGAGCGGGAGCTTTTCATCGATTTGCCGGCGAACGGAAACACCGGTACGATCGTATGCAGTGATCAGGGCGGCGCCCGGTCCGGCAAGACCCGCCGAAGAGGTCTTTTCGGGACGTGACCGCCGGGGCATACAATTCGTGGTGGTTCCGGAAATGAACAGAGAGGATTGCAAACCGATGAAGTCACCGACTACCAGGACGGCGCTGATCGCGCTCGTGATGATCGCCGCGGTATCCCTGACGGGTTGCGTCAAGGACAAGAAGCTCATCACCATCATGCCGGACGGTTCCGGCAAGGTGGACTTCACCGTGGGGTTCAATGCCAAGCTCATCGAGGAGACCGTCGGAGGGATGATGCCGGGGGGCGGAGAGGACGAAGGCGGCATGATGGGGAATGACGACCCCACCGACCTCGACCTTGGCGACCTGAAGGAAAACTTCGCGGGTTTCGTCGCGTTTACCGCTCCGAAGCTCGAAGAGGGCTCCGATGGATGGAAGTACGTGAGCTTCACCGGCTACTTCGAGAACATCAACGACGTTCGGATCTTCGATGAGTCGGATGACGAAGAGTTCGATGACGATGGCGGGGAAGAGACCGGCGAGATGGGTATGGAGGAAGAACCGGCTCCTGCCAGAGAGCGCGAGTCCAAGGCCCGGTTCGTGTTCAAGAAGACCGAGGCCGGCTACTCCCTCGAGGTCGTGACCACTTTGAAGGAGAAGGACGAGGACATGGGTGGTCCCGAAGAGTCCAACCCCGAGATGGAGAAGATGATCTTCGGGATGATGGCCGCGATGCTGAAGGACATGGAAATCACCATGGCCTTCGATATGCCCGGCGCGGTCTCGGCCGCCGAAGGCATGACCGTGGATGGCCGCAACGCGACCTTCAAGCTCTCCGGTGCGGACTTCGCGAGCGCCGCGGATCTGAAGAAACTGTCCGAGCAGAAGAAATTCAAGATCATCTGCGGAGAGTCTCAGGTCACCGCGGAGCAGATCGGCGCCTTCAAGACCGAGATGGCCGAAGCCATCGTGAAGTGGGAAGCTCTGCAGAAGGAGGCCGAAGCCGCGGAAGACCAGGACGAGTCCAGCGAGGAGCATGAGGACGACTGACCTGTCAGCAGGCTGATCCCCCTCTTGATCAGGAACGCACGACACGGGCGGCCCGAGGGTCGTCCGTGTTCTTCATGGGGGCCGCCGGGCTCGCCGGAGAACTGACGATGGAGACGATGAATCGATCACGGGCGGCAACGCTCACCGCGCCGGGGAAGATCGAACTGAGGGATGTGCCGATTCCGGTGCCCGGGCCCCATGAACTCCTGGTCCGGGTTCGATTCGCGGGGATCTGCGGCACCGATCTGGCGCTGGTCGACGGGGGGTACGAGACGGATCTGCCGCTCGTGATCGGCCACGAATTCTGCGGCCGGGTCGTGGCCGCCGGCGAGGCGGTGACGGGCGATTTCTCCGACGCGTTTGTGACCGCCGAGATCAACGTCACCTGTCTTTCGAGAAAGGTCGTCGATCCCTGCCGCATGTGCCTCTCCTCGATGTCCGCCCACTGCCAGTATCGCAGCGTCATCGGAATTCGTGAGAGAGATGGGGCCTTCGCCGACCACCTCGTCGTTCCCGCAGCCAACGTCCACCGCCTGCCGAAGGAGCTTTCGCCGAAGGCCGGCGTGCTCGTCGAGCCACTCGCCGCGGCGATCCGGACTTTCGAAGTAACGCCCCTCTCTCCCGGTGATCACGTGGTCGTGCTCGGTGCGGGGCGGCTCGGGCTTCTCGTCGCAAAAGCCGCCCGGTCCCACGGGGCGCACGTGATCGCGGTATCGGGCTCCCCGGAGAAACGTGAACTCGCGCTTCGGTTCGGCGTGGCCAGTGTGGTCGAGGCCGGTCCGACGGCGCGGGAGCAGGTTCTCGCTCTCACCGACGGCATCGGCGCGAACGTGGTCGTGGAGTGCAGTGGCGCCCCGGACGGTCTCGCCACGGCCGTGACGCTGGTGCGCCCCCGCGGCGTCATCGCCGAGAAGTCCACCGCCGGCCGGCCGACCCGGAAGTTCGATCCGACGATCGTGGTCGTCAATGAGCTCACGATCCAGGGCTCCCGGTGCGGTCCGTTCGCCAAGGCCATCGAGCGCCTGAAGTCCGGCCTCGTGCCGGTCGATGACTACGTATCCGGGGTGTTTCCGCTCAGCGAGATCGAAGCGGCTCTCGAGGCGGCCCGGGGCGGGATCAAGATTCTCATCGAAGCTGGGCCGGACTGATCGGCTCCGGATCCCTCCCGGGGCTGGCCGCTACTCCCGGTGCGCCAGGTCGTACGCCCTGCGCTTTCCGAGGAGCACCGCCGCCGCCAGGTCGAGCGGGACCGGGCCCAGCGCGAGGAAGCGGTCATGGAACTCCCGCTCCGCCGCCGAACCGTTCATGGCGACATACGCATCCCGTATCGCCCGGATCTTGCGGTAGCCGATCAGGTAGGAGAGGGGCTGGGTCGGCATGGTCATGTAACGGCGCACCTCCGCTTCCGCCGCGGACCGCTCGAGCAGGACGATGCCGGTCAGCATGCGCACCGCCGTGGAAGGCCGCAGATCGCCGACGTGCAGCCCCGCATCGACCACCACCCGAACCGCGCGCCACAGCTTCATGCGGAGAAAGGCCAGGCGCTCCGCCCTGGTCTCGTAGAAGCCGGCCCGGGACATCAATTCCTCGGTGTAGAGCCCCCAGCCTTCGACATACGTGCTGCTGTAGCCGTAGCCGCGGCACGGCCGCTCGATCCGATCGGCCGTTGCGAACTGCAGGTGATGCCCCGGGTTTGCCTCGTGCGGACCGATGACCTTCAACCAGGCTCTGCTCCGGTCACGGAGGAGAGCGGGAAGCGTTCCGGGCCGGGCTGTCTTCTCGAACCGGGTGTACATCACGCGTCCGCCATACCGGCCGCCATTCGGCTTTCCACCGGGAAGATAGGAAGCGTAGGGAGCGGGGAAGGACGGCTCTCCGAGGATCACGCGCGGCTGGGCCGCGAACTCGAAAATGGTGATGAGGCCACTCTCGATCATCAGCCGTTCGGCTGCGGCGGTGACCTCCCGGCAGTAGGCGAGCAACTCCTCCTCACCCGCGGGGTGAGAGGACATCCCGGACAACACCAGCACTTGCCACGACCGGTCTGGAGACTGGCGCCGGGCCTCCTCCCGGAGGAGTGCCAGACAGTCGGCAACCGCGTCCCGGCCGAGCGAGAGGGCTTCCTCCGGACTGAAGGAGAGGCGGTGGCGCTTCTCGAGCAGCCATGCGAATCCCTCGCGGCCTTCCGGAGCGAGGCCATCGGCCCGGAGGTCGAGGTCGAACGCGAGGTCGGTCGCCACCTCGACCAGGGCCGCGGCCGCGGCGCGAAGCAGGGGATCGTCGCCGTCGATGGCCTGGGCGGCTCTGGAGAGCTCTCTCGCGTTCTTCGCTCCGGCGGCGATGGCGGCCCGCGGATCGCCGATCGAGATCGCCGCATACGTGCCCGGGCCGGGAACGGCCAGGCTCGCTGCGAGATCGAGCAGCGCCATGGGATCCGTTCGCTCCCCATCCGTCAGCGTGCGCGGAATCGGACGCGCCGGAAGCAGGGGGGCGCTGCTCTTCGGTGCGGCCGGTGGTTTCGGCGTCAGGCGGCGGTCGATCTCGATCAGGAGCAGGTGCAGGTCCACCCAGGTGTCATCGTCCAGGTGGTCGCGCGAGACGGTCAGGAGACCGCGGCGGATTTCGCGGAGCCGGGCCTTCTTCGCCGCCGGCCGTCGCAAGCCAAGGACCGTGAGAGCGTGGTCCATTTCGGAGGGAAGGCCGGTGTCGGCATCCGCGAGCGCGGACGCGGTCGGTGCGACCAGCAGGAAGAGTGCGACGAAGGCAAGGATGCTGCGGTTTCGAACGGGCATGGACGGCATGATACACCGGGGACGAAAAGGAGCGGGCGGCCCCATTGGGACCGCCCGCTCGAGTTTTGTGCCTGGGACCCCGACCGGGGGTCCGTAATCCGCCCGGTCTAGGCCAGGCACCTCCGGATTCTATGCACAGGACCACCTCCTTTCCCGCGACCGGCTTCCTCCCGATCTGGCTCGCCGGGCCATCACCGGACCGCGAATGCGGCGGCCGTCCTCGGTGCCGGAGGGCAAAGTGCCGACCAGCCGTCGGGCGGGGCCTGGATCGCCCATTCCCATCGGAATACCGGTACCGACGGTTCCGGGCCCGAGGTCCGTCGTGCGCGGCCGCACGACCCACGGACAAAATGATACCGCCGAAAAGGGCGTGCGGCCCGATTATCTGAAGAACTCTGCATTTGCGATGCAGTCCTTCCGGGCCGAGGGAGCATGGTCGTGGATTTCACAGCGCGGTCCAGCCGCATGGAGGGTCGACCTCCGGGCGACCGTGCTGGCAGTCCGGCAGCGTCACATGGAATCTGCGAGCGCCGCGAAGATCTTGAACGTCAGTACTACAGGCCGGTCCCTGGCCCAGGCCGGTCCGGGGCGGGGCGAGTGGATGCGGCGGGCCCGTCTGAAATCCTGAGTTCGAGCTTCTCAGATCTTGAGTTCGAGCGTGACCACCACTCCCTCGCGACCGATCACCGTGGCCGGGGCCGCCCGCTCGAGAAGTTCGCGGATGCCCCGGTTCTCGAAGTGGATGTCGGAGCGCAGGACGGTGATCCCCGCAGCCCGCGCCGCGGCCAGCAGCCGATCGTAGAGCATCGTGCCGACCCCGCGACGCTGATAGTCGTCCGCTACGGTGACCGCGACCTCCGCCGCATCGGGTCGGCCGGGCAGACGGACATAGCGGGCAACGCCGACGCCGATGATGTCGTCGTTCTCGTCCCTGGTGAACGCCACGATGGCGTAGTGCTGGTCGAAGTCGACTTCGGTCAGATAGGTCAGGTCCGCTTCGGTGAGTTCCTTGCGGTCCGCCAGGAAACGGAAGTAGCGGGACTCGCGAGAGAGCTTCGCGAAACCCTTTTCGAAGTGGGGCTTGTCCGTTCGGTGGACGCGGCGTACGTACAGAACCGTTCCGTCCCTGATGGTGACGATCTCCGGTTCCTCCGGCTCGAGGGCCACGACAATCCTCCAGGTCCGGGCGGGATGATGGTCCGGCGGTGTGCCCGGAATGCGACTGAGAGAGCTGGCGACCCCTACGGGATTCGAACCCGTGTACCCAGAATGAAAATCTGGTGTCCTGGACCTGGCTAGACGAAGGGGTCACCGTCTGTCGGAACGCGAAAGATTAGTGTCGAGGTCACGAGTCTCCGAGAATTTTCCGCCGTCATCCGGAACGTGTCGTCCCCCGCGGGCTTCAGCGACTGCGTGGATGGGCCTTGTTGTAGATCTTCCGCATTCTCTCCACGGTGACGTGGGTGTAGATCTGCGTCGTCTCGAGGTTCTGGTGTCCGAGCAGTTCCTGGACGGCCCTGAGGTCGGCGCCGGCCTCGAGCAGGTGGGTGGCGAAAGAGTGGCGCAGAGCGTGCGGTGAAATCCGGCGGGAGAGGCCGGACCGGAGAGTGTACTTCTCGAGGAGGCGGCCCACGGATCGGGCGGAGAGGCGGGTTCCGTAGCGGTTCAGGAAAAGCGCGTTCTCCCGCAGGCTCGCCACCAGCGCCAGCCGTTCGGGGAACCACTCCCTGAGAGCCTCGAGTGCGAAGCTGCCGAGCGGGGCCAGGCGTTCCCGGCGTCCTTTTCCCATGATCCGGGCCACGGCGCCGCGCTGGTCCACGTCTTCCTCGGACAGCGCGACGAGTTCACCCACCCGACAGCCGGTGGAGTAGAGGAACTCCAGGATGGCCCGGTCGCGCGTCGCGAAGCGGTCCTCCTCCCCGGGTGCGGAAAGGAGACGGGAGGTCTCTGCGGTGGTCAGGAACTTCGGCAGCCGCCCTGGCCGGCGCGGCGAACGGAGGGCCGCGGCCGGATTGCCAGGAACGAGTTCTTTTCGCGCGAGGAACCGGAAAAAGGCGCGCACGGCGGAGAGTTTCCTCGCACGCGTGACCGGAGAAAGCCCCGTTTCCGTCAAGTCCGCCAACCACATTCGGAGGTGCAACGTCGTGATTTCGGCGGCGGCACTGATGCCGTGCCCCTCGAGAAAGCCAGCCAGGTGTACCAGGTCCGCGCTGTACGCCCGGATCGTGTGGGTGGAAGCGTTCCTGCCCTCTTCGAGATGCACCAGGTATCTTTCGATCTCGACGTCCATGATTTCCCCGGATCCTATCCCCTCGGAGGATGAACGAGAAGTCGGGAAAGTGACTCCTGAGGAGGACACCCCCGTACCCGCCTGACTCCATATGGCTTGCTGACCTCCCGAACTGGGGCTAGGATAGACGTTCTTCGGTTTCGGCACCCGATTTGAAACGGGTGTACGGATATCGCCTGGAAAGGAGTACACACCATGACCATTTCCCGCCCGGTCTGGCTTCTCGGACTGGCGTTACTGATCGCCGCTGCTCCCCTTTTCGCGCAAGATGACGAGGAGACCGCGAATGATAAGGCTTCGGCATTCGCCAAGGAGTTCAAGCGGGCGTTCAAGAAACGGACGGCCTCTCAGTTGACGGACGACATCGACACCATCGTGGCCTTCATGATGGACCCGGCGTTTGACGACAAGGGCGCGAAGAAGTCGCTGATGAAGTCGCTCGAGAAGGTGGCGACCTCGAAGGACACATCGGTGCGGGCCTATCTGGTCAAGAAGTGCGCGACCGTCGGCAGCGACGTGGCGAAGCTTGTGGTGAAGATCCTCCAGATCGAGTTGAAGGCCCGGATTCCGGAGGAGGATGTCTACGAGGCCGCGTTCGAGACCCTCGGGAAACTCAAGTCGGAGCGTCCCGATGTGACCAAGATCCTGACCGGATTCCTGAAGAACAAAGACAACTCCGTGGTCGCGCAGGCGTGTTACTCGATGTCGCTCTACACCGGCGCCTCCGGGAAGGTCCGCAAGCTCTTCTTCGAGGAGGTGTTGAAGCAGTCCGAAGGAACCTTCAACTCCTCCCAGGGAAACGACCAGAACGCTCAGCGTCGCTGGGCGATCATCGGGGACGATGTGATGGGGGCTTTGAACAACCTGTCGATCCCGCCCCGCGCACAAGCCGACTTCTCGAATCCGGCGGTCGCGCGCTCCTGGTACAACAAGAACAAGAAGAAGCCCTGGAAGGCCGCGGAATAAAACCTGAACGCGAGACCGCTGAAGCGAGCGGCGGGCGGGCGCGCTATCGGCCCCCGGATCGCCCCTTTCTGAGCGTGACTGTCGCCATCTGGATCCTGGCGGCGCTCTGCGTCGTCGGTTTCGTGCAAGCCATGCTCCTGTTTCCGAAGTTGATGCACCGGGGAGACGGAGAAGTCGGGACCGCAAGTCTCCCCGACCCCGCGCAGCGGGAAGTATGGGTCCTGGTTTCCCTCGATGATCCGCCTCTCGTCCTGAAGCCGACTCTCGAACTGCCTGACGCTGCGGCCCTCGATGCGAAGCTGCTCGATCGGATCCTCTTCCCCGGTGGGGATGAGCATCGGTGGTACGTCCTGCAGACCGCCCGGCCGGACCAGGAGCCGGTCACCCTCGACCTTCTCGCGATGCCGCCCGAGCTGAGCCTGGTGGACGGGCGGAAGCTCACCCCGGTGGGCATCGGCGGCCCCCGGACCGCCAGGTGGGAAACTCTGCCGGCCTACCTGCGGATGTTGCTGGCGTGTCTCCGGTTCGGCGAAGCCCGGGTCGTCCTCGACCCATCGGTGAGCCCACGCGTCCTGCTTGCGTTTCCCGCGGCGGCGGTCCCCAGGGCAGGGACCGTCTCCGGGGCCTCCCTCGGCGACCGTGAATTCACGTCGATGCAGCTTTCCAAAGACGACCTTGACACCGAACTGGAGGGCGTCGGCGAACTGCTCAAGGCGAAGAAACCGTGAGCGGCCCACCCCGGCGGATCGCCACGGCGCGGGTCTACGAAGGGCAGCGAATCAACCTTCGACGGGATGTCTACGAGGCCGATGGCGTCGAGTTCGTCCGCGAGATTGTGGAGCATCCCGGGGCCGCTGTCGTGGTCGCGTTCGTTCAACCGGACGAACTGGTCCTCGTTCGCCAGTACCGGCCCGCGGTCGGCGAGATCCTGCTGGAACTCCCCGCCGGAACGCTCGAGCCGGGCGAAGATCCCGCCTGCTGCGCCGCCCGCGAACTCACCGAAGAGACGGGATTCAGCGCTCGGAAGATCCGACCGCTCGGTATCGTCTATCCCAGTCCCGGCGTGCTGGGAGAGGTGATGCACTTCTTCGAGGGCCGGGAACTGGCGCCCGGCGAGAGTCGACCGGACCCGGGTGAGAGGATCGAGGTCGTGCGGATGCCGGTTTCGGAGTTGCTCGCGGGCATCCGCAACGGTGAGGTCACCGACGGCAAGACGGTCATCGGCCTGCTGTTGGCTCTGGAGCAATCGAGATGAGTGCTGCCGGCAATAGGGGAGAGAGGCGGAAGGGGCGCCGGTTCCGGAAACCGGAATTCCGCGGGCCGCCTGCCGACGACGCCGGGATCGTCCCGGAGGACGGCAACCTCCCCGCGGTCAGCCCGTCACGGATGGCCGAAGAGTTGGGGATGGCCATGGCGCCGCTCAAGGACCTGGCCGAGGCCTTCCGTCTGAACTCCGACGCCATGAAGAGTCTGGCGGAAGGGCAGGCCCGGCTCGGCCGCCGGATCGAGAAATCCGATCGCTCCGAGGCGGTCGTCCAGTCCACCAAGGCGCTGAACGACACTTTCCGGGGAGTGCAGCGGACCCAGGAGCGCCTGATGGGGCGTCTGGAGGACGAGAAGAAACGCCCGCTGCGGCTCCTGATCGCCTCCGCCGTTGTCTTCGTGGTCCTGGTGGGAGGAAGCCTCTACCTGCTCTTCACCTGGCTCGAGGAGCGGGATCGCAAGGCCGGGCAGGACAAGAGGGAGACGATCGAGAGTATCGTCGCCGGCCACGCCGATCTGATGGAGGATCTCCGGGCGAAACTGACCCGGGCCGAATCGGAACTGGTACGCCGCGAGACCGCCGCGGAGAGCGCTGCCACGAACCTGAGCGACCTGGCACGACGACTCACCGAGGCCGAAAAGCAGAACATCGGACTTCGGGCGAACCAGAAGGAACTCAGCCGGGAGGTGATGCAGAACACCGAACTGCGGACCACCATCTCCCGCCTGACCGGCGAACTGGAGCAGAAGAGCCGGGATCTCGAGGCGGAACGCCTCTCCCGCGCGGTGTTCGAAGAACAGATCGCCTCCCTCGAGGAAAAACTCTCGAAAATGGCCCGCCGCGCCGCCGCAACTCCCGCGGCGAACCCCGTGGCGAAGATTCCGGACGAGACCGGGCCGGAGCCGGCTGCGGAGCCGGAGGCGCCCCCACCGGCGCCCGTTCCGGAAGGCGCCGCCACCGATGCGGGAGAATTGAAGCGAATTGTCGGTGTGCTCAATCGCCTTATCGCGGAAGTGCGGGGGGAGGAATCGTTCACGTTCACGAAGATCGGCGGAGTGCGCGGGAAGACGCTCTACGACGTGGAGGTGGCGAACTTCGACAAGACCGGCGCGGAGATCAAACGGATCCGGGCCGGAGAAGCTCGGATCGTGGTGGACGTGTCGGGACGGAGGGTGGAACTCCGCTTCAAGAACGGTCACATCTACTATTACGGTGTTCGCGCGCCATTCTGGGGCGGGGGGTATATCGTCTCGATGGTCAACGTGAATCCAGCGACGTGGCTGGGATCCGGCCTGACGATCTTCGACGAACTCCGGTAGTCGCGGCGGGGCGCCGTCCCGGGGGAATCCTCGGGCTTTCCTGCGGTCTTGATCCCTCCTCGGGATCGACGTAAGATGCTGGCAGGAATGGGAGATACCGTTCCCGCGTCAGCCGACCCGAACGGGATCGGATACATATACCGCGGCGCCCCGCCCCCGGTGGGTCGGACGCCGGCGGCACCCGGATGCAAACAGACGACCCCGGTCGAGCATGTGGCCGGGTATGAAACGGAAGTTGGGGACTTTAAAGAGCTTAGGTTGGTTTTTGGTCGGGCCGCCGGGGGGACTTGATCTGTCTCCGGCGGGACTCGCCCCCTGGTTTCGATGTCCGCTCTGCCCCGCCGTTTCTCCCTGTCCGGGTTCTCCGCCTGGCCCGCGGCGACCGATCGCGCCATGACATGCTGTCGCCCGATCTTTTTGAATTCGCCAGGACGGGGGATGGATCCGTGACTTTTGAAACTGGACACCTCCTCGGCATCGCGCTCGGGTTGGCCCTCGGTGTCGCTGGTGCCCTGCTGGTCAAGTGGCAGATCGATCGGAAGTCGATCGCCAGCGCGCGGGCACGATCCGGGGAGATTCTCGATACCGCGAGGGCCGAGGCCGAAAACGCCCGGAAGGCTGCTGAACTTGCCGCCCGGGACCATGCCCTGAAGCTCAGGGAGAAGGTGGAGGGCGAACTCGCGGAGAAGCGGACCGAGCTTCGTCGTGTGGAGACCAAACTCGACCGGAAGGAGGAGACGCTCGATCGCAAGAGCGCCCAGCTCGACCGGAAAGAGAGCGAACTCACCGATCGTTCCGGAGTGCTCGACCGGCGCACCGACGCGATCGCGAAGAAGGAAGGGGAGGCGGACGACCTGGTCCGTCAGCAGGTCGACAAGCTGCACGCTATTGCCGGGCTGTCGCCGGATGACGCCCGTGAGATGGTCATGGCCGAGGCGCGCGAGGACGCCGAGGACGAGGCGATGAACCTCCTCTCCCGCCGTCTGGATCAGGCTCGGGAAACCGCTGACGCCCGCTCCCGGGAGATCGTCGTCACCGCTATCCAGCGGGTCGCGGCGGATCACGCTTCGGAGAGCACCGTTTCGGTGGTTGCGCTGCCGAGCGACGACATGAAGGGACGGATCATCGGCCGCGAGGGCCGGAACATCCGGGCTTTCGAGAAGGCCACGGGCGTCGATGTCATCGTGGATGATACTCCGGGCGTGGTGGTCGTGTCCGCATTCGACCCGGTGCGGAGGGAGACGGCCCGGCGAGCACTCGAGAAGCTCATCCTCGACGGCCGTATCCATCCCACCCGCATCGAGGAAGTCGTCACCGAGACCCAGAAGGAGATGGAGGACGTCATCCGGAAGACGGGGGAGGAGGCCCTGCTGTCGGTCGACCTGCGGGGCATCCACCCGAAGATCGTCGGGCTCCTCGGCCGCCTGGAGTTCCGCACCTCCTATGGTCAGAACGTCCTGAAGCACGTCGTTGAGTGCGCGCACCTCGCGGGGATGATCGCCGCGGAACTCGGGCTCAATGTGAAAATGGCCAAGCGCTGCGCGCTGCTGCACGACATCGGCAAGGCGGTGAATCACGAGGTGGAGGGCGGCCACGTCCAGATCGCCGCGGATATCGCGAAACGCCTGGGAGAGCCGCCGGAGGTCGTGAACGCCATCGCCAGCCACCACGAGGACGTCAAGACGGAGTCGGCCTATGCGGTGATCACCCAGGCTGTGGATGCCATGTCCGCCGCGAGGCCCGGAGCCCGGCGGGAGACCCTCGAACGATACATTCAGCGCATGGAGCGCCTGGAGCAGGTGGCGACCTCGTTCGACGGCGTGAAAACCGCCTACGCGATCCAGGCCGGCCGCGAGGTCCGGGTCATCGTCCACCCGCAGAAGGTCTCCGACCCGAAGGCCATGAAGATCTGTCGGGAAATCGCGAAGGCCGTGGAGGAACAACTCACCTATCCCGGCGAGGTGAAGGTGACCGTCCTCCGGGAGACTCGCGTCGTGGAGTATGCCCGTTAGGTCCCGCCTGGAGATAACCGCCCCATTCGAGGGCCGCTGCATCCCGCAAAGCGGCGTCGGGTCGCGACCGCCCCTCAGATCGTGGGCGATGGTGAGAAATGCGGGTTAGGATCCTGATGATCGGAGATGTGGTGGGGCGGCCCGGCCGGACCGCGGTGCGCGACCTGGTGCCGGGATTGCGGGACGAGCTCGACATCGACTTCGTCGTCGCCAACGGGGAGAACAGCGCCGGATGGGCCGGAATCACCCGTAAAACCCTCGACGGGCTCCTGCGGGCCGGCGTGGATGTGGTGACGAGCGGGAATCACATCTATCGCTACCCGGAGGTCCTTCCGCTGCTCGATGCCCGCCGTGACCGGCTGATTCGCCCGGCCAACCACTCCGGGCTCGCACCCGGTGCGGGGCTGGTCGTCCGCGAGGACCGGTCGGGTCGCCGCGTGGGCGTCATCAATCTCCAGGGGAGGGTGTTCATGGATCCCGCGGATGACCCCTTCGCCGCGGTGGAGCGGCTGCTCGCGGAACGGGCGGCCGGGGTGGACGTGATCCTCGTCGATTTCCATGCCGAAGCGACATCCGAGAAGGTGGCGATGGGGTGGTTTCTCGACGGGAAGGTCGGGGTGGTGGCCGGAACCCATACGCACGTTCCCACCGCGGATGCCCGCGTCCTGCCGGGAGGGACGGCCCACGTCAGCGACATCGGCATGACCGGCCCCCACGACTCCTGCCTCGGCGTGGAGACGGAGATCATCCTGAAGCGGTTCCGGACGGGATTGCCCCAGCGGTTCGACGTGGCGAAGGGCAACGTCAGGCTGCAGGCGGTCCTGGTCGATCTGGATCCGGAATCGGGGCTGGCCCGATCCATCGAGCGGGTTGAAAGGAAGCTGCCTTGAGCACCGCCGCACTGACCGTTTCCGAACTGACCGACCGGATCAAGGAGGTGCTCGAGACCGGCTTCTCCGACGTTTGGGTGACCGGGGAGATCGGGAGCTGTACGTGCGCGCGGTCGGGACACGTCTACCTCACCCTGAAGGACGAGGGCGCGTCGCTCGGAGGAGTGATCTGGCGCAGTACGGCGGAGCGTCTGCGGCATGAGATCGGGGAGGGGATGGAGGTGCTGGCCCACGGCCGGCTGAATCTCTATCCGCCTCGCGGTCAATACCAGCTGACGATCCGGACGATCGAACCCCGCGGCGCGGGCGCCCTCGCCCTTGCGTTCGAGAAACTGCGCGCGAAGCTCGAGCGGGAGGGCTTGTTCGACCCGGATCGAAAGCGCCCGATTCCTTTTCTGCCGGGCGCGATCGGAGTGGTGACGTCACCAACCGGCGCGGCGATCCGCGATATCATCAAGGTCGTGCGACGGCGCTTTCCCCGGACCACCCTCGTGCTGGCCCCCGCGCGGGTACAGGGGAACGGCGCGGCGGCGGAAGTGGCCCGGGCCATCGAACGGTTGAACGCGCGAGGCGGCCTCGACGTGCTCATCGTCGGTCGGGGCGGCGGCTCGCTGGAAGACCTCTTTGCGTTCAACGAGGAGTCGGTGGCGAGGGCGATCGCGGCGAGCGTCATCCCCGTCATCTCCGCGGTGGGGCACGAGGTGGACACCACCATCGCGGACTACGTGGCCGATGTGCGCGCGGCGACTCCCTCCGCCGCCGCGGAACTGGCGGTGCCGGACGAGCGTGAACTGCAGGGTCTGCTGCGGCAGGCGCGCGAGCGGTTGAGCGGCGCCGCGAGGTCGGGACTGGCAGTGCGACTCGAGAAGCTGACCGCACTTTCCGGGGCATACGGCCTGCTTGGCTTCACCGATCGGCTGCATCGTCACTCGCAGTGGCTCGATGACGCATCACGGCGACTTCGGGCCTCGATGGAATCGGTTCTCTCCCTGGTCCGGGAGCGGCTGACCGGGCTGACGGGAAGGGCGGAGGGACTGAGTCCCCTGAAGGTGCTGGCCCGCGGTTACAGCGTCACCACCCGGGAGGACCGGGTGGAGGCGATCCGCGAAGCCGGTGAGGTCGAGCCCGGCGATCGCCTGCGGACCCGGCTTGATCGGGGGATCCTGATATCCAGGGTGGAGGAGGTGTCGGATGGCAACTGAACCGGAGCGCGAACCGACGTTCGAGGAACGCCTTTCTGAACTGGAGACGGCGGTTCGGGCTCTCGAATCGGGTGAGGAGGCCCTCGATCGGTCCCTCGAGATCTACGAGCAGGCGGTGGGACACCTGAAGGCCTGCCACGAGATGCTCGGCCGTGCGGAGGAGAAAGTGCGGATTCTCAGTGGAGACGGGGAGGTTGATTTCGATCCGGAAGGCGGGAAATAAGGCCCTTTCGGCGTTCCGATCGTGGTACTCCCTTGAGAATCCATGACCAGCGAGGAGTGGTCTTGAGTTCTGCCGCATTCGACGAGTATCTGGGCCTCTGGCGCGGGCGCGTGGACTCGGCCCTCGACCGGATTCTGCCTCCCGTGGATCAGGCGCCGGGTGTGATCCACGAGGCGATGCGTTACACCGTGTTCGCCGGCGGCAAGCGTCTGCGCCCCATCCTCTGCCTGCTCTCGGCGAAGGCCGCGGGAGGTACGGAGGAAGAGGCGATGCCGGCCGCCTGTGCGGTGGAGATGATCCATGCGTTCTCCCTGGTCCA
This sequence comes from Planctomycetota bacterium, assembly GCA_024274785.1. Classification (GTDB taxonomy): domain Bacteria; phylum Planctomycetota; class JAJSAM01; order JAJSAM01; family JAJSAM01; genus JAJSAM01. Next base: position 211,107 of record JAJSAM010000026.1, read on the forward strand.
CGACGACCTGCCGGCGATGGACGATGACGACCTGCGCCGGGGCAAGCCGACGAACCACAAGGTCTTCGGCGAGGGGATGGCGGTGCTGGCGGGGGACGGGCTTCTGAATCACGCCTTCGCCACGGTCGCCTTGATCGCCAGGGATGACCGGATTGCCGAGTCGGTCCGGGTTCTCGCGCATGCGGTCGGCACCGCCGGGCTGATCGGCGGCCAGGTCGAGGATCTCCTCGGGGAAGAGCTGGAGCCTACGGCCGCCGCGGTCGAGAGAATACACCGGATGAAGACCGGGGCGCTCTTCGCCGGATGCTGCCGGCTTGGAGTGCTCGCTGCGGGCGGATGCAGGGAGGTTCTCGAGCGGCTCACGCGATATGCGGAGCTCCTTGGACTCGCCTTTCAGATCGTGGACGATGTCCTGGACGAAACCGGCGGTGACGAAGCATTCGGAAAGACCGCGGGAAAGGACCGCGAGGAAGGCAAGATGACGTGGCCCGCAGTGGTTGGGCTCTCCGCGTCGATTGCCAGGGCGCGCGAACTCGCGGGTGAAGCCCGGGAGTTGGTCGCCGGTCTGCCCGCCGAACCGGAATTCGCCGGTTTGGCGGTGAAGGTCGTGGAGCGCACGCACTGATCGCGTTCTCGACGGATTGATTGGGGTGCCATGAGTAACCTGCTGATGAACATCGACGGCCCGCCGGACCTTCGGGAACTGCCCGAGGCGGACCTGGCGGAACTCTGTGCGGAAATCCGTGAGTTCCTGGTGGAGTCCGTCTTTTCGAGCGGCGGCCATCTCTCGGCGAACCTCGGGAGTGTCGAGCTGACCGTTGCGCTCCACTACGTCTTCGACTTCCTCGAAGACCGCCTGGTGTGGGACGTCGGGCACCAGGCCTACACCCACAAGATCCTGACCGGGCGCCGGGACCGCTTTCACACTCAGCGCTGCACGGGCGGCCTGTCCGGCTTCACCAATCCGCTCGAGAGCCCCTACGACCAGTTCATGGGCGGGCACGCCGGAACGTCGATCTCCACCGGGCTCGGCCTGGCCGCCGGAGCGAGCATCAACGGCGAGCAGCGCAAGTCGGTCGTCGTGATCGGGGACGCGAGCATCGGCGCCGGGATGGCGCTCGAAGGACTGAACATGGCCGGGTACGCGGGGAAGGACACGCTCATCGTCCTGAATGACAACCGCATGTCGATCAGCAAGACGGTGGGGGCACTCTCCAGTTACCTGACCAAGATGCGGACCATGCCGCTCTACTCCGCCGTGAAGCAGGACCTCCAGGTGGCGCTGGCCTCCGTGCCTCTCGTGGGTGAACGGCTGCAGCGGGAAGTCGAGCGGGTGATGGACACCGTAAAGCACTACGTGGTGCCGGGCCATTTCTTCGAAGATCTGGGGTTCAAGTACTTCGGCCCCTACGACGGGCACGACGTGGAAGGACTGGTCAAGTGCATGCGGGACGTCAAGCGTCACCACGGTCCGGCCATCCTCCATGTGCTCACCGAGAAGGGGAAGGGCTACGAGCAGGCCGAGGCGGACCCCATCAAGTACCACGGTGTCTCTCCCACCGCTCCCGTCGAGAAGGAGAAGGTGAAGAGCCTCGAGAACGGCCAGAAGGAACTGAAACGCCCCAGCTGGACCCGGGCTTTCAGCGATTCCCTGATCCGCCTGGCGGAGGAGGATCCCCGGATCGTGGCCATCACCGCGGCCATGGCGGGGGGCACCGGGACCGATCGCTTCCAGCAGGTGTTCCCGGATCGCTTCATCGACGTGGGCATCTGCGAACAGCACGCCGTGGGGATGGCCGCGGGGCTCTCTCGCGAGGGGCTCATGCCGGTCGTGGCGATTTACTCCACGTTCCTGCAGCGTGCCTACGACCAGGTCTTCCACGATGTCGTTTTGAATGGCCGGCCGGTCATGTTTTGCATGGACCGCGGCGGTATCGTCGGCGCGGACGGGTGGTCTCACCACGGTGCGTATGACATTGCCTACCTGCGGACCTTCCCGCGGGTCACTCTCCTCGCACCGCGGGATGCCATCGAACTCCACGAGATGATGAAGTACGGCGCACAGTCCGGGGAGATCTGCGGTATCCGCTATCCACGCGGCACGGTCCCTCCTGCGTTCGGACCGGCCGGCCGGACCCCGATCGAGAAGGGCCGGGCCGAAGTGATCCGTGAGGGAGACGACGGTGCCCTGATCGGATACGGTGCCATGGCCTATCTGGCCTGGCTGGCGGCCGAGAAGCTCTCCCGGAGCGGCATCGAAGTGACCGTCGTCAATCCACGCTTCGCGAACCCGGTGGACCACGAGCTTCTCCTGAAGCTGTCCCGGACGCAGCCGTTCCTCGTCACTATCGAGGAGGGGTCGCTGGCCGGCGGGTTCGGGTCCGCGGTGCTCGAGTCTCTTGCGGACGCGGGAGCGCCGGGCATTCGCGTGGAGCGGCAGGGAATCCCGAATGAGCTGGTCGACCACTCGGCCCACAAGGACACTATGATCCGCCTGGGACTCACCCCGGATGCTGTCGCCAGGACTGTCGAGAGGCTGCTCCATGAGAAGACGAGTCGTCCTGCTTGGTGATGGCCGGAAGGACGGAGTCCGACAGGCCATAGAGCGGACCGCTCCCTTCATTCGCGAGCGTGCCGACCTCGTGGCCGTCGATCTCGGCGGGACCTTCGATGTCCGGGGAATCGATGCGGACCTCGTCGTTATCTTCGGAGGTGACGGCTCCATCCTGGCCGCGGCCCGGTCGATGGGGGGAAATGGTATTCCCACCATCGGTGTGAACTTCGGCAAGTTCGGTTTCCTGACGGATATCCGCGCGGCGGATGTCGAGGCGGAACTCGAGCGGGTGCTCGACGGAGAGTACTCGATCGAGGAGCGGCTGATGCTCCGGGCCGAAGTTGCCGGGGAGCACTTCCTGGCGCTGAACGAGATCTTTCTCGGGCCGGGCACCGTGGGGCGCGTCGTGACGATCGAGGTCCACCTCGACGGCGAGTACGCCACTACCTACCGGGGGGACGGAGTTCTCGTCTCGACCCCCACGGGATCGACGGGGCACTCCCTCTCCGCCGGGGGCCCGATCGTGGATCCTGAACTCGAGGCCATCCTCCTGACCCCGGTCAGCCCCCATTCGCTGACCAACCGGCCTCTGGTGGTTCCGCCCAGTGTCGAGGTGGAGCTCTTCCCGGTCGAGGTGGAGCGCTTCCCGGCCGAGGACAGAACGGATCATCGCTCCACCTTCTCCGTCGATGGCCAGGTGACCCGCCCGCTGCAAGCGGGGCAAAGGGTCCTGGTGACGCGCGCGGCCCACCGATTCCCCCTGGTGCGCAGCGGGATCCGCACTCGCTACGACGTGCTCCGAAGTCGCCTGGGGTGGAGTGGACAGCCGCCGTTCGAAACGGACCAGGAAGGGACGCCCTGAGGTGGATGGGCCGCTCTTTTCCGATTCCTTTCTCCGGAAGATCGAGCGGCTCTGCCTGATCGCCCGCCGCGGCAAGGGCGGCGGCGCCGTCCGCGAGGAGAGGCGGGGCGGGAAGATCGAATTCGCCGACCACCGCGCCTATTCCCCCGGGGACGACCTTCGCTACGTGGATTGGCACCTCTACGGCCGGCTGGGGCAGCTTTTCATCAAGGAATTCGCCCGTGAAGAGGAAGCCGAGGCCATCGTGCTCCTCGACGTTTCCGGCTCCATGGCGGCGAAGATGTTCGGCGCGGTCCGGCTTACGGCCGCCCTGGTCACCGTGGCGCTGGCCCGGGGCGACCGGGCCGGGTTCGGTACCATGGCCGACGGGAAGCTCTCGATGACCCGGACCGTGGAGGGGCTCGGGCGGCGGGCAGAGGTGTTCGAATGGCTGAAAGCGGTTCCTGGTCAGGTGGGAGGCCCCACCGATCTCGATGCATCGCTGCTCCGGCTGCCGCCGCGCCGGGGAGTGGGCCGCCGCCTGATCATCGTGATTTCGGACCTCCTCTCGGAGCAGGACGGAAGAGGGGCGATGGCCCGGTTCGGGGAGGACCTGGTCCTCTTTCACTGGCTCGACGCCGCGGAGCGGTCGCCGGGCGAAATCGGGAAGGTGTTGCTGCGGTCCGCGGAAGGCGGGGAACTCACGGCTTTCGTCGGGCCCCGGGAAGCAGCTCGCTACGAGCGCGAACTGGCGAAGCACACGGAGGGGCTGGCCCGGCACTTTGCGCAGACCGGCGGGCGGTACCTGCTGGCTCCGGCGGAGATGCCGGTGACGGACCTGGTGCTCGACGTCCTGACGAAGGAAGGCATCCTGCGATGAGCCTCGAGCATCCCCTCCTGCTCCTGGCGTTGCTGTCGGTGCCCATCCTCTATCTGCTGGCGAGGAAGGTCAGCGAGAGGCGCACGGTCCACGTCTCCAGCCTCCTCATCTGGCGGCGGATCGGTCTGGATCCGGCTCCACCCCGGAGCCTGGCGCGCCGCGCGGATCATCTGCTCGTCCTGCGCCTGGCGGCGGCGGGTCTGGTGGCCCTCGGCCTCTCCGGCCCGCGCGTGGCCGCCCATGCTCCGGACCCGGTCATCGACGTACTCGTCGACCATTCACCTTCCATGGAGGCGTTCCGGGAAGGTGTCGAGAAAGCCCTTGACACCATCCGGTCGAAGGCTCCTTCGGGGGTGGGACTCCGTATCACACGGAGTACGGTCGACGCGGGGCTATTGAACCTTCTTTCCAGGGGCGGTGACGGCGACGTCGTGGTCGTGACCGACCATCCCCGCCCGGGTCTCGATGGGGAGGGCCGGGTGCGACAGTTCCTCGTTGGTGCGCCCGTAGAGAATCTGGGGATCACTTCAGCGTGGCTTTCCGAGGGGCGCTTCGGCGCGGTGGTCGAGAGCTTCGCGTCGGTGGGGCGTGAGTTCACGATTCACTACCCCGGCGGCAGCGAGAAGACCGGCATCGAGCCCGGCGCCAGCCTCGTGTTCGAGGGGCCGGTGCCGGGAAACCGCGCGGAGATCGAGTTGGTCCCCGGCGATGCCTTTCAGTTCGACGATCGGGTCGTGCTCGTCACCACTCCTCCTTCCGCATTGTGCCTGCGCTGGCAGGGACCGGAGGAACCCGCGCTTCTGCTTGCGCTCCGGACCGCCGGGGTGAGGGTGGAGGAGACCGCTTCCGGGGTGGTGAGCTACCGGACGGCCCCCGGCGAAGATGCCCGTCTGGTGGTGGCCCCCCCCGGCCCGAAGCGGGATGTGGATCCGGGCAGTGTGGTCGCGTCCGGGAGCCTGCCCGCCGAGGCCTGTCCGCCTCCGTGGCTTCCTCTCGGCCGGGCCACGGTGCTCGGCAGCGAGGGGGAGGTGATTCTCGCCGACCGGGACGGCCCTCTCGCCTTGCAGGAGGGCGAGACCGTCACCCTGGCCCTCGACCCGGCGGCTCCGGGGTCCCGCTGGTCCCGGGATCCGTCGTTTCCGGTAATGATCGCCGAGCTGGCGCGCCTGCTCGGGGCAAGCGGTCCGGGCTTCGAGGTACGGGAGGGAGTGATCGATCCCGCGGAATCCGCAATCAGGTCCCTGTCGCGCGTTCCGCACCTGACGGGACTGCGCCCCGCCGTGACCGGGGAGCCTGATTCCGGGTTCGGTCTGGCCGGCATCCTCTTCGGCCTGGCCGGCCTGATTCTGCTGCTCCACTTCGGCCTCGAGGCCGGCGGGGGCGCGCGTGGCTCCGGCTGAGAGCCCCGACGCACCGACCCGCGGGGCGCGCCGCCCCGTTTTTCGTCAAGCCGGGACCCTTCGCTGCCGATGGGAGGGCAGAACCATGCGAGTCACCCTGATTGCAGTCCTGGTGGTCATCTTCTCCACGCCGGCTCTGGCCGACGTGGTTATCCTCGAATGCAATGATGTCCCTCTCACCGGCGTGATCCTCTCGGAGACGGATAAGGCGATCGAGTTCCAGATCAAGGGCCTCGGTGACAGATCCCGCTTCACGATCGAGAAGAGCCGCATCAAGCGGTTCTGGCGGGAGGAGAATGACCAGTGGGAATTCAAGGCGAGTAATGCGGCTCATGAGGCTGCGGCGGCGCGGGTGCGCCGGCGGCAGAATCAGAGGAAGGTCACTCCCCCCGAAGTCCTCACTTTCGAGGTTCCCGACAACTCTGTCGCCGGCCGGTCGAACAGCGAGGTGCGTGCGGATCTCATCGCCCGCGCCGTGGATCGCCTGGCCTACTGCGTCCCGGAGAGCTTGCCCCTGCAGGGAGTGTTCGCCCTCGGCTGCGTGCTCCTGCTTGGTCTCCTGATCTTCGTCGGCGGCAAGGTTGCCGACCTGCCCTCCCTTTCCGTTCAGAAAAGCCTGGTCCTGTCGTTCCTGGCCGCCGGGGCGGTGTTGGCGCTGACCGAGATCCTGCCGAAGCTGGGGCTGCCGCCCGGTCTGCTCCCCGCCTTCATTCTGGTGGTAACCTTCATCTGGCTCGTGACCGCGCGCCTGCTTTCCAGAGGACGTTTCCTGAAGGGGGTCATCATGCTCTCCTTCGTGCTCGCTACCCTGTTCGTCGCCGGAACGTCGGTGTTCGGCATCCTCGCGGTGGTTTGAAGGAAGAATCGCGTCGGCCATCCCCTTGTCGCGGACGTACAATCGGCCCGTGTCGGCAGCGGCGGAATTCATCTTCGGAGCGGTGATCGGTCTCTCCCTCTCGGTGTGGCCCGGCGAAGGGCTTTCACGTTCGGTGAGGGGCGTGGTGCGCGGTGGCTTTCCCGGAGGCCTGGCGGCGGGGGCTGGCTGCGTGGCGGCGAACCTGGTCGCCGTGCTCGCGCTCGGCGCGCTTCTGACGAGCCCTTTTTTCTCGGCACTTCTGACCAGAGAGACCCGGCTGGTCTTGAAAATCGTCTGTGGAGCGGTGCTCGTGGTCTTCGGCTGGCGGCTCATGGATGACCACACCCCGGGGGCGTTGCATCGTGACCGCGATGCCGATCACATTCGCACCTGGTCGGCGAGCCCGTTTCTGGATCGCTTCGTCGCTTCCCTGCTGACGCCGCGCTGGCATCTGCTCTGGTGGCTGGCGGGGGCCGGGATGCTGCTCGGCCCGGTTGCGAGGGGCTTTGCCGGGCTGGTGCCCTTCGCCGCGGGCTTGACGGTGAGCGGCCTTGGGGTTCGATTGATCATTGCTCTCCGGTTGTCCGAGCCGGACCGGGAGTGGGCACTGAGCGACCGGGTCTTCCGCATTGTCACCGCCTCGACCGGGCTCGCGGTGGCCGGCTTCGGTTTCCTCCTCGGACTGCGGGCGATCGGGCAGGGCACGTTTCAGCCTGCGCTGGAACGAATAGTCGCGTTCGTCTTCGGGTAAGGATGAAGTGATGAATCATCTCGATTGGATCGTTGCCGTCGCCTTGCTCGAGGTGACGCTCACGCTTCTGGTTCTCATCGGGCTCGTTCGCCGGGTCAGGCGAATCGAAGAGAGCCTCGCCGCTCCTTCCGCTCCGCCGAAGGAGGACCAGGCGGTGGCAGGGGAGCTTGCCGCTCTCACCGCCCGGGTGTCCGGAATCGCCGGGCTCTCAGATCGCCTGCATCAAATCGAAGAGCGCCTGCCGGACAACTCCGGCATCGAAGCGGGTCTCTCTGCGCTCTTCGAGAAGGTCGCCGTGCTCGAGCGACTCGGCGCCATCGAGCAATCGGTCGAAGAGGCCCTTCGGCGGGAGCCCCTCGGAGACGATCTCGATGAGCGGCTGAAACCGATACTCGCCGAGGCCGTTTCCGACCTGGATGCGCGATTGAGGAGCTTCATCGCTTCCCTCGAGAAGGATCGGACGGAAACGAGAAGCGAACTGCTCGTCCGCACCCTCGGTGATCGGGGGTTCTCCGAGGTCTCGATCGTTACGACGGCGGAGACCGAGGATGGAGGATCGCGTCTTCTCGTCGAGGCGAAGAAGGACGGCATGAGCTTCAAGGGGCCCGTGCTGATCTTCGAGGGCAGGGTGGTGGAGCAGAAGCTCCGCCCTTCGTACCCGATGTTCCCGTAGGGGAGGAGTGAGCATGCTGCTCGAAATAAAGGACGCACTCAATGTCGGTGGGGTCACGAACTGGGTCGATATCGTGGCCATTGTGTTCCTGGCGCTGTTCTTTTTTCACGGCGTGTCGAAGGGCTTCGTGCTGCAGCTCGTCGGCATCCTGCTGCTGATCGCGGCGCTGGTGGCATCGACCCTCCTGTCACAGCGGGCCGGGGCCGTCCTCCGGTCCACGAAGTTCCTGGCGGACTTGCCGGAGAAGGCGGCGCAATATCTGAGTTTTCTGGTCATCTTCATTGTGGCGCTGGCAATCGGTTCGCTGATCGCCCGCATGCTGCGCGGCGCTATCGAGAAGGCGGGCGGCGTGCCCTATGACCGGTTCCTTGGTGGGATTCTCGGTGCGCTGAAGGCCGCGCTCGTGGTCATGGTCCTGGTCATCGGTGTCGCGAACCTCTTCTACAACGAGGAGGAGGAGAGGCCGATGGGGATGGTTGCGGCCGTCGTGGAGTCCCGGTCCGCCAGCGCCACGCGCTGGACCGCGGAGCGGGCGGTGATCTTCCTGCCGAAGGAACTCGCGGAGGTCTTCCAGAAGTATTCCCGACCTCTGGCGATTGTTCCGGACGCGGACGCCGGGGAATAACGGGGCCGGAACCCGGGCGATCGTGCTCGTGATTCCGTGCGGTTTCGCACGGAGGGAGAGGGGCGGTTCCCTTTTTGGGAGTCGATGTGGGGCCGACTTTGCGAGAATCAGACGATCAGGGCAGACCGGGACGTGGGATGCGCGACTTGGCATGAGGGTTGCGCGTGGTCCGACAGAGTTCCGGATACGCAGCCTGGGTCAGTCGAGTCCGAATGCATGACATCCGTCTTGCATGGGGCGGGCGAGTTGGCCTAGAATGAAGGCCCCAGTGCTTATTTTGTCGCGGAGGGTAGCAATGAACGATCTGAAGCGGAGATCCCTCGTCCTGGGTCTCTCTCTTCTCCTGCTGGTCGTCGCCGGTTGCGGTGGCGGTAGTGGTCCCGGCGGCCCGAATGGGAGCGATCCCGGAGTTGCACAGAACCTCGTGGTCACCCAGACCCTGCCGGTTAACCAGCAAGAGGTCCTGCCCGATCTCTCTGACCCCGGGCTCGAAGGTGTCATCAGGGTGTTCTTCTCGGAAATCGTCGCTTCCAACACGATCATCGACCCGACGAACACCTTCAACTATCTGACCTCGGATGTGAACATCCTGAACTCCGCCATGGAGCGGATGGAAGGTGTCGCAACTCTGACCGGCGCGAACCGGACACTCGTGTTCCAGCCCTCGGGTGCCCTTCCCAACGGGCAGTACACGGTGACCTGCACGCGTGACGTGAAGAACTTCCAGGGTGGGGCGCTGAACCAGGGGGTGAGCGACTACCGCTCCTCCTTCACGGTCGGCACCGACATCTACGCCCCCGTGCTGCGGAACACCTTCCCCGCGTCGAACCAGAAGAGCGTGCCGCGGAACAGCAACATCATCCTGACGTTCAACGAGACCCTGAACCGGTCCACCGTCAGCACCAGCACGATCACGGTCGTGGATGGCAGCGCGAACCCGGCGGTGACGATCAGCGGCACCCTGACCACCGACCTCGACGCGTTCGAGGTCACGTTCACGCCGGATGCCGGGACCCAGATGCCGCCGAACGCCACCATCGTCGTCACCATCAATGGTGGCGCCGGTGGGCTCGCCGATGCGGTGGGGAACCCCTACGAGGGCGATCCGAACACCCCGGGCGTCTACCAGTTCCAGTTCGAGACGGTGAAGGAGCCGCCACCGCCGAACAACCCGCTCACGATCGACACCGTCAACTTCGACGCGCTGATCCTGGCTGCGGACACGAGCAACATCTACTCGATCTCCGAAGCCTCGTACCTGAACAACACCCTCGACCTGACACTCTGGGGCACCAACAACCCGGTCGCGAACAGCAAGTCGCGCATCGGTTCCCCGGGTGAGATCATTTTCGACCCGCGGTTCGGTTCTCTCGACGGCCACACCTACGCCTACGTTATCGACCGGGACAGCAGGTCGGTGACCGTCGTCGGCACCAGGGACTCGAAAGTCGTCTGGCGCTGGCGTGACCTCCCGGACCCGCGCGGCCTGGCGATCGCCCCGAACGGCATCACCCTTTACGTGTCCAACTTCGCGTCCGACTCGGTGAGCTTCATCGACACCGGCTCGATCAACGTCGGCAACTCTCTGGCGGACGACAGGCTGAAGTCGCTTTCAGCGCAGAAGAACCGGACGGACGTTGCGGTCGGGCGGGGACCCATCGGTGCGGCGCATGCGCCTGATGCCAGCCTGCTCTTCGTCGGCAACAGCATCGAGAACACCTGTACACTGATCAACACCGCCACCGCGAAGGTCACCACGTCGTTCGCGATCGGCACCAGCCCGCAGGATGTAGCCGCGACCTTCAACTTCCCCGGCATCGGGCGCTTCGCGTTCATCACCTGCCTGGGCGGTGGAAACGACAACAAGGGTTCGGTCAGCCTGTACTGGAACGTTCCGAACGGCCTGCAGGCCACGGTCACCGGCTTCGAGAATCCGGCGGAGTGCATTTACGACCGCGGTGCTTCGGCCTGGATCGCCAACTCCGGTGGAAACCAGAGCAAGCAGCTCACGCTCGCCTTTGCGGGTGGTGGCTTCGCGGCGACCATTCTGCCGACGATCAACGCGAGCGTGACAGTCGGTGCGAGCCCGACCGGCATTACCATGGAGTCGTTCTACCCGTTCTTCGGCGCTGCCACGCGGACCATCATCACGGCCTGCCGCGGTGCTTCCGAACTGGTCTTCCTGGACAACTCCCAGCCATCGCGTCCGACGTTCTCCCTCAGTATTCCCGCTGTCAGGACGGTCGCGAGCTACTACGACCAGTAGATCGGGACACCGGAAGCAGATATCAGGAGCGCCCTGTGGGAAACCGCGGGGCGCTTTCGATTCCGGATCCGGCCCCGGGAGGTGATCCGAATCGACCATGGCGGGGCGGCGTCCCCGCCGGCCATACACGCCGTGACGCCTTTCTCAGGCCTCCGGTACAGCCTCGACCACCGCCGTCACCACGTCGTCCGCCGACACTCCCTCCGCTTCGCCTTCGAAGTTCAGGATGAGGCGGTGGCGCAGCGCGGGCTCGGCGAACTTGCGGATGTCCTCGAACGCCACGTTGGCGCGCCCGTCGAGGAGTGCGTGTACGCGGCCGGCCAGCGCCAGCGCCTGCGCGCCGCGCGGGCTCGCGCCGTAGCGTACGAACCGGCGGACGGGCTCCGGTGACTCTTTCCGGTCGGGACGTGTGGCGTGAACGATGCGGGCGGCGTACTCCGCGACCGGGTCGGGAAGCTCGACGCGGCGGACGAGGACTCGGGCCTGAAGGACCGCCTCGGGATCGAGCACGGCTTCGGGTTCGGGCTCCTCGGCGCCAGTGGTGCGGCGGAGGACTTCGACAATCTCCGGCACTTCGGGAGTCGTCAGGTGGACCATGAAGAGGAACCGGTCGAGTTGTGCTTCGGGAAGAGGGTATGTTCCTTCCATTTCGATCGGGTTCTGGGTGGCCAGCATGAGGAAGGGCGAGGGAAGCTGATGGCGTTCTCCGCCGACGGTCACCGCTGATTCCTGCATGGCTTCGAGCAAGGCGGACTGCGTCTTCGGCGTCGCACGGTTCACCTCATCGGCCAGGAGGATGTTCGAGAACACCGGACCCGGCACGAAACGGAAGGACCTCCCACCGGTGGCCTGGTCTTCGAGGACGGTGGTTCCAACGATGTCCGCCGGCATCAGGTCGGGCGTACACTGGACGCGTCCGAATTCCAGAGAGAGACAGCGCGCCAGGGTTCGGACGAGGAGCGTCTTTCCGAGTCCGGGCACACCCTGGAGGAGCACGTGGCCACCGGCGAAGAGGGCCGTGGTGATCTCGGTCAGGGCGTCGCCGTGGCCGACGACGACGTGCTCCATGGCGGTGCGGAGTCGCATTGCCTGCTCGCGGAATGCGGAGATGCGGTCATTCAACTCTGCGGTCACGGATAGATCTTCCCGAGCAGCCGGGGGAACGGAATCGTCTCGCGAATGTGCCGGATCCCCGAGATCCACGTCGTCAGCCGCTCGATACCGATGCCGAATCCGGAGTGGGGAACCGACCCATAACGCCGGAGGTCAAGGTACCACTGATAGTCCTCGACGTTGAGCCCGTGTTCGCGGATCCGCGACTCGAGCAATTCGGCGTCGTGGATGCGTTCGGATCCGCCGATGACCTCGCCGTACCCTTCCGGGGCCAGCATGTCGTAGCAGAGGGCCACCTCCGGACGCTCCGGGTCGGGCTGCATGTAGAATGCCTTGATGGCTGCCGGGTAGTGGGTGATGAAGAGCGGCTTCTCGTTGAGTCTTGAAAGGAGCGCCTCGTGCGGGGCGCCGAAGTCATCCCCCCAGACCGGCACCCCGGCGTCGCCGAGTTCCGCGGCGTGCTCTGCGAGAATTGCCAGGGCGCGGTCGTAGGTCATCCGCACGAACGGCGCCTTGATCTTCTCCAGGACCGCCCGGTCCCGGTCGAGGGCTTCGAGTTCCTTCCCGCACTTTGCGAGGACGCGGGCCACCACCGCGGAAACCATCTGCTCCTGGATTTCGAGGTTCTCTTCGTGGCCGACGAAGGCCGCTTCCGGTTCGATCATCCAGAACTCGGTCAGGTGCCTGCGGGTCTTGCTCTTCTCGGCCCGGAAAGTGGGGCCGAAGCAGTAGACGCGACCGAAGGACATCATGCCCGATTCGACGTAGAGTTGGCCGGTCTGCGCGAGGAATGCCGGGCCCTCGTCGAAGTACTGCGTTTCGAACAGGGTAGAGGTCCCCTCTGCAGAGCAAGGCGTGAGCAGCGGCGTGTCGTAGCGGATGAACCCCTCGTCGTTCAGCCACTCCTGGCAACCGGCGATGACCTCGGCCCGGATCCGCAGGATGGCGTGCTGGAGCTTGCTGCGGACCCACAGGTGCCGGTGGGAAAGCAGGAAGTCGACGCCGTGCTCCTTCTTCGTGATCGGGTAGTCGAGGGAGTCGCCGATGAGCTCGAACCCGGAGACGTTGAGTTCATGGCCTCCCGGTGCCCGGGCATCTTCCTTCACCACCCCGGTGACCGTGAGCGAGCACTCCTGGTTGAGCCGGCCGATCGCTTCGAACACTTCCTCTGAGAGGGCGTTCCTGAAGGCCAGGCACTGGCAGGTTCCGGTGCCATCCCGGACCAGCATGAACTGGATCTTCTTCGACGAGCGAAGGTTGTAGAGCCAGCCGCGCAGCGTGACCTCGCCGCCGACGTGTTCCGAGAGCTTTTCGACCGTGCTGAAAGGCATGCGCATCTCCTTTTTCTCCGGAGGGCACCTCTTGATCGGGATGGAGCCCGGCCCTCGAGGGAGAGAGCCTGTTCTAATTCAGGTGGAACCGGCGCTCAAAGGAAAGGTGCTCAGCGGGCCGAACGCAGGGCGATTCTGACCAGTTCGCCGAGGTCGAGCTTCGCGTCGGCCTTTCCGAGGATCCGGTCGACTTCCTTCATGGCTGCTCCGCGAGTGAAGCCGAGGGTGGACAGCGCGGCGATCCCGTCTTCGCGCAGAGTGGCCGTGCCGGGGGCGCTCGAGGGGCGGGGGGAGTCCGGCGTCTCTTTCACCAGCGCGTCGCGGAGGTCGAGTACGATCCGCTGGGCCAGCTTCCTGCCGACTCCTTTGAGCCTGGTCAGGATCGCCACGTCCTCGCTGAGGACCGCGTCGCGGAAATCGGCGTAGTGGGTGGACGAGAGAATGGAGAGGGCGACGGCGGGCCCGATGCCCTGCACGTTCATCAGGCGCCGGAAGAACCTCCGCTCATCAGGGGAGGCGAAGCCGAAGAGCTTCAGCACGTCCTCCCGGACGTAGAGGTGGGTGTACAGGATGGCGTCGGTGCCGGTGTCCGGCAGGCGTTCGAACGACGAGAGGGGGATGGTCAGCTCGAAGCCGACGCCACCGACGAGAAGCACCGCCCGGGTGGGCTGCTTCTCGACGATGGCGCCGCGGAGGTGGTCGTACATCAGCCCGCCTTTCTCACCATTGCCCGCGATCTGAGGGGCGGTCGCGGCGCATCGCTGCGTCAGACCTCCTCCGAGACGGGAGGACGTCGCGTCGTCGGTCTTCCTGGCGCTGCATCCGCGCCTGCCTCCTCAGATACACCTGGCCGTGGCCGCAACCCGTCAGAACGCAACCGATCCTCCGGTGGATTCACGCGTTTCCGAAACGCGGTGCGCGCACTGGCGAGACAGGCGGGCCGGACCGCCTTTCTCACCATTGCCCGCGATCTGAGGGGCGGTCGCGGCGCATCGCTGCGTCAGACCTCCTCCGAGACGGGCTGCGGCCTATGCGTCTTCGGCGAGGGAGAGCCCGAACTCGGCGAGCTTCTCCTTGACCTCGTTCATGGAGGTCTGGCCGAAGTTCTTCACCTGCATGAGATCCTTCTCGGAGAGCCGGCAGAGGTCGCCGAGGGTGCCGAGGCCGAGCACGCTCATGGCGTTGCGGCTGCGCACGGAAAGCTCCAGGTCCTCGATGTTCTTGCTGGTGATGTCGCCCCGCTCCGGCTCGATGCCGAGGAGGGTGCGCGCCGCGGCCTGCACGGATGCGGTCTGCTCTTCCCGGCCCATACCGAGGCGGAGGCCCTTCTGGGCAAGGATGTCCTTGATCTCCTGCAGGGAGGTCTCACCGAAGTTCTTGTAGGACAGCAGTTCCGGCTCGGTCCGCTTGATCAGGTCGCCGAGGGTCTCGATCTGCATCTTCGCCAGGCAGTTGCGACTCCGGACGGAGAGCTCGAAGTCCGAGATCGGGATCCGGAGGATCTGCGCGCGGCGGTCTTCGGTGCGCTCGAGGTCCTCGTCGTAGTACATGTTGAGGGACGCCTTGGCATCCCGCACGAACCGGGCCGCGCGCGGGTGGTCCGGGTAGATGTCGAGGATGGCCTGGTAGACCTCCACCGCCTTCGTGTACTCGCCGCGGTCCTCGTAGAGAACGCCGAGGTTCACGAGGGCGTGCGTGTAGGTCGGGCGGACATTGCGCAGTCGCTCGTAGACCTCCACGGCGTCGTCCTCAAAGCCGTCGAGGTCGAGCATGTAGGCGAGGCGGAAGAGACTGCCCGGGTGGGCCGGGGTCTCCTCGAGGATCCTGCGGTAGGTGGAGTAGGCGGTGTCGTAGTCACCGTCGAGTTCCGCCAGGTAAGCGGAGAGGAACTGCCCGTCCGCGGACTCGCGCGTATCCTTCAGGAGCGTGCCGATCGCCCTGCGGGCGCCCACGGTGTCGCCGGCGCGCAGGCACGCCTCGGCCAGCGGTGCGCGGGCCTGCGGGTGTTCCCTGGCGATTTCGCCGAACGACTCGGCCGCGGCGGCGAAGCGACCGATGGCGATGCGCGCCAGCCCGAGCAGGTGCACGGTGCGGGGGTCGTTGCCGCCCTTTTCGAGCCAGCGGACGGCCTGACGGTCTTCCCCGATCACGAACAGTGCCGTGCCCCGCGAACGAATCTGGGCGGTGGCGCGACCGGCTTCCTCGAGAGTGGCCGGCAGTGCCATCAGGAATTCGTCCAGCTGGCCGCGTACGCCCTTGTCCACCAGGGCGACCTTCCGGAGCTCGAGGATCTCCGCGAGCTCGGCGGAAACGTTCTGCAGGATTCCGGTCACGTCGAGCGTGGCGGTGCTCTCGGCTCCGGCGGTCTCGGATGCGGCATCGTTCATGAAACGGTCCTCTCAGACGGGGCAGAAACTACCGAATATATAGAGCTGATCGCGAACGTCAAATTATGGGCGCGGTTCGACACGGGGCGGTATGGTTGGCGTGGGAGGCCTCGCATGCCTGATCACGATCCGGATTGCATCTTTTGCGGCATCATCGCTGGAAGAATACCGTCGGATACCCTCTATGAAGACGATGAGATCATCGCCTTCCGGGACATTTCCCCGGCGGCGCCGTTGCATGTCCTCGTGCTGCCGAAGGCCCATATTGCCACGGTGAACGACCTCGGGGCCGAGGAGGCCGGTCTCATCGGCCGCATGGTCCTGGTGGCTCGGGATCTCGCCGCCGGGGCCGGCGTGGCAAGGGACGGGTACCGGTTGGTGGTGAACGTCAACCGGGACGGCGGGCAGATTGTCTTCCATCTTCACTTGCACGTGCTCGGTGGGCGGTCGATGGGCGCGATCGGCTAGTCCGCCTTTCAGGGGCCTGGAGGAACCATGGACAAACTGGTCGTCAGCGAAGGTCCGCCCCTCAGGGGGGAAGTCCCCGTTTCCGGAGCCAAGAACGCGGTGCTGCCGATTCTGGCGGCCACGTTGCTGACCGGCGAGTCCTGCACCTTGCGGGGGGCGCCGCGGCTTCGTGACGTGAACACGATGCTCCGGCTCATGGAGGGCCTCGGTGTCCCGACCACGTGGGATGATGACGGCGTCCTGACCACCCGGGTGATCGACGAGGATGTGGCGACCGCGCCCTACGACCTGGTGAAGACGATGCGGGCATCGATCACCGTGCTCGGGCCTCTGCTCGCCCGCCGCGGCCGGGCTCGCGTCTCCTTTCCCGGTGGCTGCGTCTTCGGGCCGCGCCCGGTGGACCTCCACATCAAGGGGCTCCGGGCTCTCGGTGCCGAGATCGACATCGAGGAGGGCTACATCGAGGCGCGGGCGGATCGGCTCAAGGGCGCCCGGATCTTTCTCGGCGGACCGTTCGGTTCGACGGTGACCGGGACCGCGAACGTGCTCATGGCGGCAACGCTGGCGGAGGGCCAATCGGTCATCGAGGGGGCGGCTTGCGAACCGGAAGTCACCGACCTTGCGGAGTTTCTGGTCGGTATGGGGGCGCGGATCGAGGGCATCGGCTCCCCGCGCCTTCTGGTTGACGGTGTCGATGAGCTCCATGGCACGAGCCACTGCGTGATCCCGGACCGCATCGAAGCGGGCACCTTCCTCGTGGCGGGTGCGATCACCGGCGGCGACGTGACGGTCACCGGGATCAGGCCCGACACGCTGACTGCCGTGCTCGAGAAGTTCCGGGAGATCGGCGTCGATGTGACCGAGGGCGAGAACTTCATCCGTGTTCGCCGCCGGGGTCCGCTGCTCAACGCCGAGATCACGACCCTGCCATACCCGGGTTTCCCGACCGACCTGCAGGCTCAGTTCATGGTGTTGCTCTCGCTCGCCGATGGCGTTTCAATCGTTACCGAGAAGATCTATCCGGAGCGATTCATGCACGTGGCCGAACTGCTTCGCATGCGCGCTCAGATCCGCAAGGAGGGGCCGAATGCGATCGTGATCGGCACGGGCTGGCTCTCCGGGGCACCGGTCATGGCCAGCGACCTGCGAGCCTCCGCCGCCCTGGTCCTGGCGGGGCTGGTCGCGAAGGGCCGGACCGACGTCAAGCGCGTCTACCACATCGACCGGGGCTATGAGCGCATCGAGGAGAAGCTCTCGGCTCTCGGCGCGGTGATCTCCCGGGAGGACGACCCCGAGGGGCCGTAGGCGTCCCAGCCCTTTTTTCTTCCCACGGGCCGTAACTCACCCTAGATTCCCCGGTTTCGACACGATCTCCGCGGTGTAGACGCGGACCATAGCCCGAACACCCCGGTACGAAGAGACCGGCGGGGGGATTCCCTGTTTGAGTCGATCACCAGTGGCCTGAAGCGCACCTTCGACCGGATCGGAAGGCGCGGCAGTCTGAACGAAGCGGACGTCAAGGACGCCATGCGCGAGATTCGCCAGGCGCTGCTCGGCGCCGACGTCTCGTACAAGGTAGTGAAGTCGTTCATCGCTCGCGTCACCGAACGTGCGGTCGGCGAGGGAGTCCTGCGGTCGGTCAAGCCGGGGCAGCAGGTCGTGAAGATCGTCCACGATGCCCTCGTGGAGATGATGGGGCCGGTGGACCACGCCATCAACTGGTCTTCCAAAGGCCCCACGGTCATCCTCATGGCGGGCCTGCAGGGAACCGGCAAGACGACTTCCTGTGCCAAGCTCGCGCGCTTCTTCGTCAGGAAGGGGAAGCGGCCGCTTCTCGTCGCCGCGGACGTGAAGCGTCCCGCCGCCATCGAGCAGTTGAAGACCCTCGGCCGGCAACTCGACCTCCCGGTTTACTCCGAGGAGGGCAAGCGCCCGCCGATGATCTGCAAGCGCGCGCTGAAGGAGGCCGAGGCCACCGGCCGCGACGTGGTGATCCTCGACACCGCCGGCCGCCTGGCCATCGATGCCGGGATGATGGCCGAGGTCGCCGCGGTCGCGAAGAAGACCGATCCCCACGAGATCTTCCTGGTCTGCGACGCGATGACCGGCCAGGACGCGGTGAACTCCGCGGAGTCCTTCAACCGGGAACTCGAGTTGACCGGGGTCATCCTGACGAAGCTCGATGGCGACGCCCGCGGCGGCGCGGCGATGAGCGTGAAGGAAGTCACCGGCAAGCCGATCAAGTTCGCCGGTATCGGCGAGAAGATCGAAGACTTCGAGGAGTTCCATCCGGATCGCATGGCCGGGCGGATCCTCGGCATGGGCGACGTCGTCAGCCTGGTCGAGAAGGCGCAGGAGGTTCTCGATCAGGAAGAGCAGCAGGCCCAGGCCGAGAAGTTCTTCGCCGGCACCTTCACAATGGACGATTTTCTCGGGCTCTTCGACCAGATGAAGAAGCTGGGCGGGTTCGCGAAGGTGCTCGATCACTTCGGTGAGCAGGGCAAGCAGTTGACGCAGGGGATGGCGCAGGAGGACATGGAGAAGCAGATGGCCCACACCAAGGCCATGATCCTCTCCATGACGCCTCGTGAGCGGGTCCACCCGGAATTGATCGATCATCCCCGCCGACGGCGGATCGCGAAGGGCAGTGGAACGACCCTGGACGAGGTCAATCAGCTCCTGAAGGAATTCAAACACACCCGCAGGATGATGAAGCAGATGGGGAAAGCCGGAGGCCTGGGCGGCAAGATTGCTCAGTTCGGCGTCAACCGTCGCAAGAAGAAGCAGATCAAGGAGATGAAGGCCGGTGGGCAATTCCCCATGGACATCGGCGGCTTGTCCGGCGGCGCCATCGGCGGCGCGCGGGGCAAGAAGAAGAAAAAGAAAAAGAAGAAGCGGAGGTAGGGAGTGTTCCCTCGCCGCACGGTACGTTGATGCGCCGGGTGATCCCCGGCGTGGAGGAGTGAGCATTGTCTGTACGCATCAGGCTGACCAGGATGGGCCGGAAGAACCGTCCGTTCTACCGGATCGGGGCCTACGACAACCGGACCCGGCGTGACGGAGTCCCCATCGAGCGGCTCGGGCACTATGACCCGCTGAACCCGAAGGAAGAGGAGCAGGTGGTCCTGAAACTCGACCGCATCAAGTACTGGCTTTCCGTCGGCGCCCAGCCGTCCGAGACGGTCGCTTCCATGGTGAAGAAGGCCGGAGTCGAGCTTCCCGCGAAGCGCGGCTCCAACCGGAACGCCCGCCAACGGGCGAAGGCGAAGAAGAAGGGATAGCGCTTCATGGCCAGGTCCCGTTCCGACAAACTCGCAGAGGCCCTTCGTCTGCTCGAGAAGGCCTATGGCAAGACCCCTCGCGTCAAGAGCGACGTACCCATGGACCAGTTGGCAGCGCTCGCGCTCGCCAGCGGCGCGTCCGGGCCGCAGGCGATCAGGGCCCTCAAGGCCTTGCGTGAGCGCTTCGTCGACTGGAATGAGATTAGAATCTCCTACCGGCGGGAGATCGCCGGGGTGATCGGAGAGGTCGGATATCGGGATGCCAACGACCGGGCGGTCGCCATCAAGGAGTTCCTCGAGAAGCTCTACATGGATCACAACATGGCGGCTCTCGCGTTCCTCGAGGGAATGGAGCCGGACCAGGCATTCGACTATCTGAAGAAGATCCGTTTCCTTCGGGAGGGAGTCGCCGCGGCGACGGTGAGCGTGGCCATGGAACCTGGCAAGTTCCTCGCGGTTCCCGACGTGCTGCGCGTTCCGGGTCGGATCGGGCTGGCGGGCAAGGGGGCGACCCCGTCCAGGGTTCGCAAGACCCTGGAAGATACCGCCAACGAGGAGCAGCGCTTCCGGGCCCACTACCTGTTCGCCCTGCACGGCATGGACATCTGTCGCTCTCGCATGCCCTATTGCGCGGAGTGCGAGCTGTCGAGTGTCTGCGAATACGGCAGGGCCACCCTGAGGCAGGGTGGCCGGGCCGGAATGCGCCCCGTCCCTCCGCCGCCGAAGAAGAAAAAGAAGAAGAAGAAGAAGAAGAAAGCCGTCGCGAAGAAAGAAGCGCCGAAGCCGAAAGCGCCCGCCAAGAAGGTGGTGGGCAAGGCGAGGCCGGCGCCGGCGAAGAAGAGGCCCGCTGTGAAGAAGAAGGCGCCGGCGAAGAAGAGGCCCGCTGTGAAGAAGAAGGCGCCCGCGAAGAAGAGGCCCGCTGTGAAGAAGAAGGCGCCCGCGAAGAAGAGGGCGCCCGCGAAGAAGAGGGCGCCCGCGAAGAAGAAGGCGCCCGCGAAGAAGAAGGCGCCCGTGAAGAAGAGGGCGCCCGTGAAGAAGAAGGCGCCCGTGAAGAAGAGGGCGCCCGTGAAGAAGAAGGCGCCCGTGAAGAAGAAGGCGAAGAAGAAGGCTTGAAATGATCGTCCTGGCCTCCGCGTCTCCTCGGCGGAGGAGTCTTCTTGCCGCCGCCGGGATCGACCACGTCGTTCGGTTCGCGGAGGTCGACGAGTCCATCGACGGTGCCCTCCCGGCGGAGGAGGCGGTCCTCGGTCTCGCCGAACGCAAGGTGCGGGCCGTGGCCGACCCGGGCGTTTCCGAATTGGTGCTCGGCGCCGACACCATCGTCTTGCTCGACGGTCGGACCCTCGGCAAGCCGGACACGCCGTCCCATGCCCGTTCCATGCTCGGCCGGCTTTCGGGGCGGATCCACCGCGTTCTGACCGGCGTGTTTCTCCTCGATTCCCGGACTGGAGAGCACCGGGGGCTGGTGGTCACCACGCATGTCACTGTTCGGAATCTCGATCCCCTTGAAATCAATGCCTATGTCGATAGCGGGGAACCGCTGGACAAGGCGGGCGCATACGGAATTCAGGGTGGTGGTGGAGCGTTTGTCGCTTCCCTCGAGGGATCCTATGAGAATGTGGTCGGGCTTCCGGTCGAGGAAGTCCGGAAACTGCTCGAGGAGTGGCGTTGAAACGAAACGGCTTGCTGCTGATCGTCCTTCTGCTCCTTTCGGCCTGTGCCTCGGAGGTTGATCCCGAGCGCCCGGGGGGGCCTGAACTGTATGTCGTGCCGATCGGGTCCGAGCCCGACGACGAGACCAGGCAGCGCGAACCCACGCTGGCGTACGTCGAGCTGGCGTATACTCCCCGGGACCGTTCCACCGGCTTGATGGGACGCCGGGCTCTCCGGACCGACACCGGTATGCTGTTCATCTACGGCGTTGCGGAAGAACGCAGTTTCTGGATGAAAAATACCCTGATTCCGCTCTCCATCGCCTTCGCGGAGGAAGGGGGGCGGATCGTCCGGATTCTCGACATGACGCCGGATCCCGGGGACGGCGGCGACCTTCCGCACTACCGGAGCGGCGAGCCTGCGATCTACGCTCTCGAGATGGAACGAGGCTGGTTCGAGAAGAAGGGCATCAGGGAAGGAGATCGAATGCTGTTCCACCCTTCCATCATGGCGGTGCGTCCGCGGTGAGGGCGGGACGGATCTCCGCCTGAATCAGGCGTTCCCGATGTCGATCACCTCAAGAACTCTTCCCGATCTCCCGATACGGAAGGGGAGGGTTCGATGAGGAAGTCCCTGATGGCGATGATGATGATGGGGATCGTGGGCATGGTCCTCATGGCCGGGATGGGTTCATATTTCGTCGGAAAGGTCGGGAACGCGGAGATGGTCAGTCCCCTTCGCAAGGAACTCGGCGCCATCTACGGCCACCAGATGAAAGACCCCGAGACCCTGAAAGTCCGTGTGAAGAAGGACGAGGGCGGCCAGGGGATCGTCGTCAGCTTTACGCCGAAGGACAGCCTGTTGCGGGACCAGCAACGCCGGGACCGCCAGATCCGTCGGCTCGCGAACCACGTGCTCGGCCAACCGGACTGGAGGAGAATCAACTTCGTGGAGGTGCACCTGGTCTTGCCGGAGGGCCGGGTCATCGAATCTCGCTTCGAGCGCGCCCCGGTTCCCGCCTTCCCCGAGTAGGCTCCAGGGCCCGTCTGGAAACACCTGCTGCATTCGAAGGCATCTGTCTCCCGCCCGGTTGCGCTCCTCGCGCCTTGCCGGGCGCATCAGCGTTCGCTGTCCTGCGAACTTGTTCTTGCGCGGACCCTCACCACGCCAAATCCTTTTTGAACTCGGTGGGTGTTCGTCTACATTGGGGGTTTCACCGTCAGTTTCAGGCAAAGATCCCGTGGGCGCGATGGCGCCGGAGTCGGTCATGAGAAAAGACATTCACCCGAAGTACGTAGAGTGCAAGGTGACTTGTGGTTGCGGCGAGACGTTCGTTACCCGTTCGACCCGCAAGGAGTTGAACGTGGAGATCTGCTCCAGGTGCCACCCGTTCTACACTGGACGCCAGAAGTTCGTGGACACCGCCGGCCGCGTGGAGAAGTTCCTCCGCAAGTACGGCATGAAGCAGGAGCAGGAGCAGGAGCAGGAGCAGGGGGCGTAAGGCCCGGGTTCCGGGCAAGAACGCATGAGCGTAGAGGACGCCGTCAGGAAGCACCTGGCCCACGCGGGCGAGAGATACCGGGATCTCCTGCAGAAATCGCAGGATCCGGAGGTCGCGTCGGACCATGTCCGGGCGGGCGCCGTGCTTCGTGAAATGGGTGGATTCACCCGGTTTGCGGAAATCCACGGTGACCTCGTGGCGGCTGAGAATGGCATCACCGAGGCCCGGGAGATGCTCGAACTCGACGAGGACGAGGAGACTCGCCTCCTCGTGGAGTCCGAGATCGAGGACCAGGAAGCCAGGGTGCGGCGTCTCCTCGGGGAAGCTCGTGACCTTATGCTCTCCGATGACGGCCACAGCGGCCGCAATGTGATCATGGAGATCCGGGCCGGGACCGGCGGCGACGAGGCCGGCTTGTTTGCTGGTGACCTGTTCCGCATGTACACCCGCTACGCGGAGCGCCAGCACTTCAAGACGGAGGTGCTGAGCGTGGTTCCGACGGCGCTCGAGGGCGGCCTGAAGGAAGTGGTCCTGTCTATCAAGGGGAAGACTGCGTGGTCCGGGCTGCGGTTCGAGTCCGGCGGTCATCGGGTCCAGAGGGTCCCGAAGACCGAGGCGCAGGGCCGGATCCACACCTCCCTCGCGACGGTGGCGGTGATGCCCGAGGCGGAAGAGGTCGATGTCGATGTCCGGAAGGACGATCTCAAGATCGACTTCTACCGGGCTTCCGGACCCGGGGGCCAGAAGGTCAACAAGACCTCGAGTGCGGTGCGCATCGTGCACCTGCCCACCGGCATCAAGGTCGAGTGCCAGGATGAGAAGTCCCAGCACAAGAACAAGGCCCGGGGGATGAAGATCCTGCTGGCGCGGATCCTGGACCACCACCGGATGAAAGCGGATGCGGAACGATCCGACCTCAGGCGGAGCCAGATCGGCTCCGGAGATCGGAACGAGCGGGTCCGGACGTACAACTTTCCTCAGTCCCGGGTGACGGATCACCGGATAAACCTGAACCTCTACAACCTCACCGCCGTTATGGATGGTGACCTCGAGGAACTGTTTGCGAAGCTCACCGAGTACAGTCGTGAACAGCGGCTCAAGGCGCTTGCACAAGAGCATGATTGAACTTGGCTCACGTCGAGGATGATGGTAGACCCGTTCGCGACGTGAACTCAGGAGGAAGACGATGAAGACCTGCCCGTCCTGTGGATCCGAAGTTGCGGAAGACGCACTCGAGTGCCTCTGCGGATACTCCTTTGACGAGGAGGCTGCGAATGAAGATGAGCTTCTGAAGCCAGCGGAGGGCGCCGAAGCGGTAGACGAGATGGCCGACGAGGGAGATCTCGACGTCGGCGCGGACGATCTCGAGGACGCGCCGGAGGAGCAGCGGGACGCGTTCCCCGAACTCTCCATGGACCGTGAGGCGCCGACGACCAAGCACTGTGTATTCTGCGGGAGCGAAATCGCCGCCGGTGCCCTGCGCTGCGCCCACTGTGCGGGCTTCCTGCCGATCGCGGAGGGGGCGATCTTCAAGCAGTACTTCTTCTTCCTGTTCGCCAGCCTGGCCATGGCGATCGGGACGATGCTCCCCTGGGAGCGGACGTTCCTGAAGGGGAACCTCACCGGCGCCGACTCCATCGGCGGCGGGTTCCTCCTCGTCTTCGCGGTCTACGGCGTCATCGTTTCGGTCTGGAATATCTATCACCGCAAGATGATCGTCTGGCCGGTGATGCTCGCCGCGATCGACGGCGCGGTGCTCGGTATCCAGCGTGTGATCCAGATCGTCCCGAACGTGGTCGTGGAAATCCCGGAGGGCTCGTCCGGCCTCTACAAGATCCAGCTCACGGTGAAGACCTACGCCCAGTCCTTCGGCCCGGGACTCTACCTGGTCACCATCTTCTCGGTGCTGGTGCTCTTCTCCGTCGTGGTCTCCGTCTTCGCGGGTGCCAAGCAGGATGCCCGGCGGAAGGCCGAGGAGCGGGAGATGCGCGCCGCGACCCGCAAGTCGCGCCGGTAGGGAAGAAGCGGTCATCGAATGCCTGAGGATCGCCTGACCGTCCTGACGATCCTCGAGCGCAGCGAGCAGTACTTCCGCGGGTCGGGCCTCGACAGCCCGCGACTCGATGCGGAGGTGCTGCTCGCGTTCGTGCTGGGGATCACCCGGATGAAGCTCTACACGGGCTTCGACCGCCCCCTCGTCCCCGACGAGGTCTCCGCATTCCGCCAACTCGTCCGCCGCCGGGCGGATCGCGTTCCGGTGGCTTACATCACCGGCAAGAAGGAGTTTCACTCGCTCGATTTCGCCGTGGATGAGCGTGTGCTCATCCCTCGTCCCGAGACCGAGCACCTGGTCGACGCGGCGGTGGAGCTTGCCGGGAATCTCGATGCTCCCTCGCTCCTCGATATCGGCACCGGAAGCGGGGCGATTGCGGTCGCCTTCGCATCGGTTCGCGCCACCGCCCGGTTCACCGCCACCGATCTCTCGCCGGACGCGCTCGCGGTGGCGAGGTGCAACGCCGAGGCCCATGGTGTGGCGGAGCGTGGCGAGTTCCTCGAAGGTGATCTCTACGGACCGGTCGTGGAGTCGGCGCGGTTCGACCTGATCGTCTCCAATCCCCCCTACGTCGCCCCCGATGAGGAGGTCGATCCGGAGTGCCGGAAGGAGCCGGCCCTGGCGCTCTTCACCGGCGAGGACCCGGTTCTGATCTACCGGCGTCTACTCGAGGGCGCCCCGGCCCATCTCGCCGTCGGCGGGTACGTCCTCCTGGAGATCGCCGAAAACCGGGAGGAGGAGATTCGCGCCGCCGCGCCACCGGAACTCGAGGTCGTGCGGGTGATCCTGGACTTCGGGGGCCATCCGAGGGTGCTGGTCGCGAAAGTGACAGGCACCTGACCCCGTCGACCAGGAACCTGAACCGTCCGAACCACACCTGCCCGCGAACCATCCCCCCTTCAGAGGGTCGACCGCCGTATCGACCACACCCACCCGGTGGTCCTCCCGGGAAGTACCGCCGGTGCCGGCCACCCGCCCGCCGAGTACCAGACCGCCCGCCCCCCATCATCACCCGAAGCGGCGGTGGCTGGCTCGAAGGGCGGGCCGGATACCGAAGGATTGTCCCCATCCCGGTATCCCGGTATCTCTTCAGCGAACGGCCTCCACCGCATTCCTAAACATCTGCAAGCCGTCGCCCTCCTCCGCCAGCCCGTCACGGGTCCAGGTCGGGTGATGCCAGGGTGCAATGAAGCGCTCCGGGTGGGGCATCAGGCCGAGGATGCGTCCGGTGGGGTCGCAGATTCCGGCGATGGCGTTCGGGGATCCGTTCGGATTGAGGGGGTACGCGGGGTTCTGGCCGCCGCTTTTTCCGACGTACCGGAAGACCACCTGCCCGGACTCTTCGAGGTGCGTCAGGGTGGCCTCGTCCTTCGTGATGAACTTTCCTTCCGCATGGGCGACGGGGCAGCGGATCACGTCGCCCTTCCTGACGAAGGGGGAGAGATCGGAGACGACCTCGAGGGTCACCCAGCGGTCCTCGAACTTGTTGCTGTCGTTCGCGGTAAGGGTCGATTCTCCCGTTTCCCCGTGGCCGGAGATTGCTGGAAGCAGCCCCGCCTTCACGAGGATCTGGAAACCGTTGCAGATTCCGAGGACCAGGCCCGCTCGTTCGACCAGCGCGATGATCTCGGGGAGCAGCGTGGTGCGCAGCCGGCTGGCCACGATGGTCCCGGCACCCAGGTCGTCGCCGTAGGAGAACCCGCCGGGGAAGACGAGGATGCGGTAGTCGAGGAGCGTTGCCGGTCTCTCGATCAGCCGGTCCAGGTGAACGAGGTCCGCCTCCGAGCCGGCGCGCTCGAAGGCATGCACCGTCTCGCGGTCGCAGTTCGTGCCCGCAGTGCGGATGATCAAGGTCTTCACCATCGCTACCACCTCAGAGTGGCCTGGTGCGCTTCGCGGATGTCCGCGAGGGCCCGGGTCAGGATGACCTCGCCGGATGTTCCGGTGACGGTCAGGGTATCGGTGTCGTTGGTTTCGCCGATGCGGGCAAACGGGATATCCGCGAGCGCTGCCTCGAAATCCTCGCGGTGCTCCGGCATTACTTCGACCACGAAGCGGCTCTGGCTTTCGGAGAAGAGGATCGCGTCGTCGCGCGAAAGGCCCTCGGCACGCTCCACCGCGGCCAGATCAATTGCCGCGCCGGTCTCGCCCGCGTAGGCCATCTCCGCGACGGCCACGCCGAGTCCGCCCTCGGAGAGGTCGTGGCAGGAGCGCACATGACCGGCGGCAATGGCGTTCGATAGTGCGGTGAACGTCGCCACCGCATCTTCCGGACGAACCCGCGGGACATTCGCGCCCATCTCCCCATCCTGCAGGTAGAGATGCGATCCTCCGAGCTCGTCGTAGGTTCGACCGATGAGGTACAGGCCGTTGCCCGGCCCCTTCAGGTCCATCGTCACCGCCTTCGTGATGTCGTCCATTACGGACATGGCGCTGACCAGAAGCGTGTGGGGAATGACGATCGTGCCCTCATCCGTCGAGTACTCGTTATTCAGCGAGTCCTTCCCGGAGATGAACGGCGTCCCATAGATCTTCGATACGTCGTAAATCGCTTTGGCCGCGAGGACCAGCGCGCCCAGACGATCGGGCTTGTCGGTGTTGCCCCAGGAGAAGTTGTCGAGCATCGCCATGCGCTCGAGTCTTCCGCCGACGGCGATGGTGTTGCGCACTGCCTCGTCGATGGCGGCCGCCGCCATGGCGTATGGATCGAGATCGCCGTAGTGCGGGTTCATGCCGCAGGAGACCACGATGCCGCGCCGCTCCCCGGGCTCCGCCGAGAAGACCACGGCGTCCCCGGGACCGTCATGTCTGACCCCGACGAGCGGCTTCACCGCGGTGAGCCCCTGTACCTCGTGGTCATACTGCCGGATGACCCACTCCTTCGAGCAGACGTTCAGGGCGCCGAGGATGCCGAGGAGGCTCTCGCCGTGATCGCGGTCCGCCCGGGGCTCGGGTTCGCTGAGATCCGGCGCCACCCACACCGCCTCGCGCTCGAGCTTCGGCAGTCCGTCGTGCAGGAACTCCATCGACAGGTCGGCCACCACCTCGCCCTCGTAGCACAGGGTCAGGCGCTGGTACGCGGTGAACTCGCCGATGATCACCGCCTCGGAACCCTCTTCGGCGAAGATCTCGAGCATCCGCGCCTCGTGCTCCGGCGGGACCGCGAAGATCATTCGCTCCTGCGCCTCGGAGATCCAGATCTCCAGCGGAGAGAGCCCCTCGTACTTCAGCGGGATGCGGTCGAGGTCCACCCGCACGCCGGTCTCCTCGCCCATCTCACCGACCGCGCTGGAAAGACCGCCGCCGCCGCAGTCGGTGACTGCGGTGTAGAGCCGCTCGTCACGCGCACGAAGCTGGGCGTCGAGGACCTTCTTCTCCTCGATGGGGTTGCCGATCTGGACCGCTCCGGCGTCCATCATCTCCGACTCTTCGTTCAGTTCCACCGAAGCGAACGTGACGCCGTGGATGCCGTCGCGGCCCGTCCGGCCTCCCGCCACCAGCACGAGGTCGCCGGGCCGGGCGGCCTTCTCCACCATGTCCGCCGGCATGATTCCGACGGTGCCGCAGAAAACGAGGGGGTTGCCGACGTAGCGCTCGTCGAAGTAGAGCGCACCGTTCGCGGTGGGGATGCCCATCCGGTTGCCGTAGTCGCGGACGCCCTCGACGACACCCTTCATGATCCGCTTCGGGTGCAGGGTTCCCTTTGGCAGTTTCTCGTCCGGCAGGTCGGGCGGCCCGAAGCAGAATACATCCGTGTTCAGGATGGGGCGGGCGCCGAGACCGGTCCCCATGATGTCCCGGATCACTCCACCGATGCCCGTGCCGGCGCCACCGCAGGGCTCGATGGCGGAGGGGTGATTATGTGTCTCCACCTTCATGCAGATCGCCCGCTCCTCGTCGAATCTGATCACTCCGGCGTTGTCGACGAAGATGGAGAGGCAATCGTCGCGGTCGATCTCCCGGGTGGCCCGGAAGATCGTCGACTTCAGCAGGTTGTCGATGCGTTCGCCCCGGAACAGGATGATGCCCGCCAGGGTCTTGTGCTTGCAGTGCTCGGACCAGGTCTGGGCGATGGTTTCCAGTTCGATGTCGGAGGGGGCGCGGCCGATGCCGTCAAAGAAATCGCGGACGGCGTGCATCTCGGCGATGTTGAGCGAGAGCACCCGCTCCTTGCTGAGCCGCCGGAGGGCGTCGTCGTCGAGGCCGTGCAGCGGAACCGCGGTCTTGCGCGGCACGTGGCCGGAGGTCTGCGGGAAAGTGCGCGGGAACTCGTCGCCAGGCTGGATCTCCTCGACGACCTCGTTCATCAGGACGCGCTTGGCGGCGGCGAGGAGGACCTCGGAATCGCATGCTCCACGGACGAGATACCGGCGGCCGGTCCGCGCTCGCACCTGCGAGTGCCCGAGATCGGCCAGAGCACCCTCGAGCGAGAGTGCCACCGGGTCCATCACCCCCGGCTTCGGCAGCACGATCAGGCTGTGGTCGGCAGCGGCCGCCTGGGGGGGATCGGTGTCGAGAAACGAGTCCTCGATGACCCGGTCCGCGAGGAGACGGCGGGTGATCTCCTCAAGGCTCTCGGGCGTCAACTCGCCCTCGAGAAGGTAGCAGGAGACGTACTCCACCTGATCGATGCGCCCTGCGCCCCCCGCCTGAAGGTCGGCGAGAGCGTCGCGGGCTCGCGGATCCGAAAACCCCTTTCGGGCTACGACCTGGACGAGGTGCACGGGGTATTCATCCTTTTAGTGCAGCGAGGGAAAAGGGAGCGACCCGAGCCGGAAGGAGAGACTTTTCTCTTGCCGTGCACCGGCATCGCCATTAGCTTTTTCGCCCAGTCCCCTGACACCCACAAGGAATTTCACTCAGCTTGTCCGAATCCGGTTTGCCAGAAGGTCTGAGCTTCGAGCGGCCCATTTTCGAGATGGTCCGCAAAATCGAAGAGCTGAAGAATCTTTCCGTCGCCACCGGTATGGATCTGAATGGTGAGGTCCGCCCGCTCGAGGAGCAGTGCGAGAAGATGACGCGGAAGATCTTCGCCGGTCTTTCGCCGTGGGAGCGCGTCCAGGTCGCCAGGCATCCGGATCGGCCCCTGACCGGTGACTTCATCTCCCGCATCTTCGAGGACTTCGTCGAACTCCACGGAGATCGGACCTACGGCGACGACCGCGCGGTCATTACCGGCTTCGGCAAGATCAATGGGAGAAGGATCCTCCTGGTCGGTCACCGGAAAGGCCGGGACACCAAATCCAAGCTCTCCTGCAACTTCGGTTGCGCCCATCCTGAAGGTTACCGCAAGGCGCTGCACAAGATGAAGCTGGCGGAGCGCTTTGGCCTGCCGATCGTTTCGCTGGTCAACACCCCCGGCGCCTACCCCGGCATCGGAGCGGAAGAGCGGGGCCAGGCCTGGGCCATCGCCGAGAACATCCTCGAGATGTCGCGGCTCAAGGTTCCCATCGTCGTGCTCGTCATCGGCGAAGGAGGCTCCGGCGGCGCGCTCGGCATCGGGGTGGGGGACCGGGTCATGATCATGGAGCACGCCTACTACTCCGTGATCTCCCCCGAGGGGTGCGCCGCCATCCTCTGGAAGAACGGTGAGAAGGCCGAGAATGCCGCGCAGGCCCTCCGCCTTACCGCGGATGATCTGCACCGCTTGAACATTGTGGATGCGATCGTCTCCGAACCTCTCGGCGGTGCCCACCGCGACCACGCCGCCGCCGCCGCCCTGGTCTCCGAGGCGATTTCGAGCGCCCTCGACGAGCTTTCCGGCATTGACACCGAACTACTCCTCGAGGCCCGGTACGAACGCATCCGCCACCTGGGACAGTTCTTCCTCGGCGCCGAATAGTCTCCAACGGTTCACGCTCCGAGTCGTACTTAGACGTAATGAGCGCTGATCCCACGCAAACCGTGCGACCGTTGACCGGTGCACCCCGAGCGACTGGGGTTTTCGACGTGGTGGATGAGGTCGATGACAGTGAACTGGTCGAGCGCGTGCTCGCGGGCGATGTGGACGCCTACGGCGATCTCGTCGCACGCTACCAGCAGCGGCTTTTCTGGGTCGCACTGAAGCTTCTCGGCAACCGCGAAGACGCCATGGACGTGACACAGGATGCGTTTCTCCGCGCCTACCGCCGCCTTCGTGGCTTCGACCGGAAGAGGCGCTTTTACACCTGGATCTACCGCATCCTGGTCAACCAGGGCATCGACGTCATGCGGAAGCGGGGCCGCCGCGGCGCCCTTCCACTCTTCGGGGATGTCGTCGGCGCCGGGGATGCCCCGGACTCACGAGCGCTCTCGGATGAACTTCGGGGCAGAGTCTGGGAGACGCTCGACCGCCTTCCGCCCCGGTATCGGACCCTCCTGATCCTTCGCGACGTGGAGGGGCTCACCGGCAAGGAGATCTCGGATCGCACCGGAGTCGGGCATGGAACGGTGCGCTGGCGCATTCACCAGGCCCGAAAGCTGTTCCGGACGGAGTGGGAGAAGCGTCCCCGGAGGACCGAACCATGAACTGCCGCCAGACGAGTGACCGGTTGCCCCTCTTCGTCGGCGGCGACCTCGCCCCGGCGATCGCCGCGCAGGTGGAGGAGCACCTCTCCGGGTGCGAAATCTGTCGCGAGGAACTCGCCTCGTATGAAGACGCCCGCCAGTCCCTGTTCGCCCTGAAGGGCGGGGGCGGGGGCGCGACCCCCGATCTGTGGCCTTCGATCCGGAAGGAACTCTCGGGGCCGCCGAGACGCTTTTCGGTTCCCCTGCGACCGCTTGCCGCGGCGGCCTCGGTCCTGGTCCTGCTGATCGGGGCGCGGTCTCTGCTCACGGACGGGCCGGCGCCGCTGATTCCCCCGATGGAGGGAGTGCCGGTGGAGGTCACTGTCGCCGACCCGCCGGCTGAGCAGTCCGCGTCCCCGATACATGAGTTCCTCCTCGAAGAACTGCTCGTGGCCGGGGAGCCCGCGGTCTATCGGACCGCGCCTTCCCTGACGACCCTTGAACCGGAGCGTGGCGGATGGGACGAATTCTGAACGGACATCGACTTTCCGCGATCGTGGTTCTCGCCGTGATGCTGCTTACGCCGGCGAGCGCCACGTTCGGTCAGGGTATCGACGCTTTTGAACGGGAGTTGATCGACCTCGTCGAACGGGTCCGTCCGTCGGTCGTCACGGTCCGGGCGGTCGGCCTGAACCGCAGGGGCC
Organism: Planctomycetota bacterium; assembly: GCA_024274785.1. GTDB lineage: Bacteria > Planctomycetota > JAJSAM01 > JAJSAM01 > JAJSAM01 > JAJSAM01. The sequence goes on from JAJSAM010000026.1 coordinate 242,930, forward strand.
AGGAGAGGAAGATCGTCGGCTCCGGCGTCGTGATCGACGACCAGGGTACGGTCGCCACGCTCGGCACCGTCGTGCGCGGAGCCACCCTGGTGGAGCTGGAGCTGCTGTCGGGGAGGATCGTGAAGGCCACCGTGCTCGGCGTCGATGAGCGCATGAACATCGCCATTCTCGAAGCGGATGCGAAGGATCTCACGCCACTTGCGCCGGCGCCCGCCGGTGGACTCCGGGTGGGGGCCTTTGCGCTGTCCGCCGGCAATCCGTTCGGGCTCGCCGGTTCCGTCGGTACCGGGATCATCTCCGGCCTCGAGCGCGAAGTGCAGGGCGTCGGACTCGTGAACGGCGAGCGCAAGTCCGTCGTCTACTACGACATGGTGCAGACCACCGCGCCGATCAATCCCGGCGACTCCGGAGGGGCCCTGGTGGACTCCAGGGGGCGTATGATCGGGATGATCTCCTCCACCTTCGGCCGCTCGCCCTCCATGCAGCGGATCCGCGAGATGATCCGGGACTTCGCCCGAAAGGTGGACGTGAAGCAGATCGAGGCGTTTCTCCCGGCGCTCGACCTGAACGAGAAACAGAAGCTCTTCGTCGGAATGCTGCTCAATCGGTTCAAGGCCTACCAGGAATCCATCGCCGAGGACGGGCACGACCACGAAACGCCGACGGTCTTCGAGGGCATGCCGGAGGGCATTCCGGGGGCCAGCCTCGGCGCGCAAGGCATCAACTTCGCGATCCCCGTGGACCAGGTGCAATACGCCGCCCGGATGATCAGATTGCATGGCCGCGTCATCCGCCTTGGCCTTCGCGCCGAGGTTCCGGACGAGGCGCTTCGCTCCCTCGCCGGCCTTGAGCCCGGGCACGGTCTCGTGGTGTCGGAATTGTCCGAAACCGGACCGGCTGCCCGAGCCGGGATCGAACGGTTCGATATCCTCCTCTCCGTGGCCGGCCGCCCGGTCGGTCATCCCCGCGATCTGCGCCGGGCGCTTCTGGCTGCACCGGTTTCCGCCCCAATCCCCGTGACCGTTCGGCGCGGCGCCGAAACGCTGGAGCTCACGATCCGCTACTGACTGGTTGCAATCGATAGTGGGATTCCATTCTTCCGGCGGTCACTCGTATACATGCTCGGACTCGACGCAGAACTGAGGACGGCAATATGAAAGACAGAGCACTCATCATCGCGACCGCACTCTCCCTGGCGCTCCTGGCCGCCGTGGCGCTCTCCCAGGAGACGGAGAAGGAGCTTGCGCCCAAGCCCGATATCAAGGCGCTGATCGATCGTCTGGGATCTCCCGACTTCACCGCACGTGCGAAGGCCGAAGAGGAGATCACCAGGCTCGGGGAGAAGGCCCTGCCCGCCCTGAAAGAGGCCGCGAAGGGGCACGCCGATGCCCACGTCCGGTACGAGGCCGCGAGGCTGCTTCACCGGCTGTCATTGGCGGCGGGTCTGCAGAAGGAGAAGGAACTGTCCGAGCGACCGGATCTCAGCCCGGTGGCCGAGGCCGAGCGACAGATGAACGAGCTCCTGAAACAACTCGAGGAGCACGGGATGATGGACTGGGAGGCCTTCGAGCGTTGGCGCGACCTCATGCGCAGTCGATTCGGCCGGAAACCAGGTGCGGTGCTCGGGGGCGTCATCAGCGGTGTGTCCGACAACGGTCGGGAGCGGATCGAGTACGAGCAGGCCGAGGACGGCAGCTTGAAGATCCGGATCACGGTGGAAGGCGAGACAAAAGAGTACGAGGCGGCTTCCGCGAGTGCATTGAAGGAGAGCTATCCGGAGGTTTACGAGAAGGTCGCCCCGCTCCTCGGGAGTGTGAGGATCGAGTGGGGCGCGATGCCCGACCCGCTCCTCCGGCGTCGCACGCCGCGCGGCCTCGGTATTCCCGTCCGCCCGCAGACCGGTCGGGGCAGGCCGCTTTCGACACAGGACGCATTTCGCCTCGGCGTCTGGACGGGCGAAGTCAGTGAGCCGCTGCGCATGCACCTGAAACTTCCGAGGGGCGTCGGCGTCCTGGTCGAGGACGTCGTGCCGGGCAGCTTCGCCGCGCAGGCCGGCCTCGAGCCGTTCGACGTCATCCGCAGTGTACAGGGTCAGAATGTCGGGTGCGCCGCCGACATCCGCAAGGTGGTTTCGACCGTGGCCGCCGGTGAGCAGGTCGTCCTCGACATCATTCGCAAGGGGGATCCGCTGAAGCTGATGCGGAACCGGTGACGACCTGAAACAACTTCGCAGGACGGAGAGCGCTGATGCGCCCGCCCGGAAAGGCGCGAGGAGCGCGCAACCTTACTGGTTTCAACCGGCGAGCAACGCGGCTCAAGGGGATGCAGCAGCCCTCGAGTCCCGTAGATATTCTTGCGCGGCCCCTTACGAGCCCTCGGCGGTGGGTACTCCTGCTCGGCGCATCGCACGTCAGCCTCCAGTTCCGCGGCGCTGACCGGGGCTGACGATCCGGTTGGCGGGACGGCGCGGGGACCCATTGCCCGCTATCCCTGATCGGTGGCCAGCCGCTTCAGCCGAAGCTGGCCGCACGCCGCATCGATCTCGCGCCCGCGTGGACGCCGTACGTGCGTGGGGATCCCGGCACGGACCAGACGCTCCCGGAACGCCTCGATCCTCTTCTCGGAGGGCGGGCGGAACGGCAGGCTCTCGACCGGGTTCATCGGGATCAGGTTCACGTTCAGGTTGCCGCGCCCGAGAAGCCTGACCAGGCGGTCCGCGTGGAGGTCGCTGGCGTTCTCACCCTCGATCAGGATGTACTCGAAAGTGACGTCGCGGCGGGTGGCCTCGAAGTACTCCCGCGCGGCGGCGACCACCGCCCGGATTCCGATCTTCCTGTTCACCGGCACCAGTCTGTTCCGGGTCGCGTCGTCGGGCGCGTGCAGGGAAACCGCGAGATTCACCTTGATGCCCTCCGCCGCCAGCCGCCGGATGCCTCCGGGAAGGCCCACGGTGGAGAGGGTGATGCGCCGGCCGGAGAGCGGGAGCCCGCGGATCGCGGTCACGACCGGGTGGAAGTTGAGCAGAGGCTCGCCCATGCCCATGATCACGACGTTGGTGATCTTATCCGGCCCGCCCGCCACGCGCACGGCGTGGAAAAACTGCTCCCGGATCTCGTGCTCCTTCAGGCTGCGCGTGAGCCCGAGCAGGCCCGATGCACAGAAGGCGCAGCCGGCGGGACACCCCACCTGAGAACTGATGCAGAGCGTCAGGCGTTTCCCTTCCGGGATCAGGACGCATTCCACCAGCGCTCCGTCCTCCATGCGGATCAGGAGCTTGTTCGTCTTGCCGGGGGAAACCGAGGTCTCCGAAACCGTGGAGGAAAACACCCGCAGTTTCCCGGGAAGAGTGGCGCGCAGTGCGAGCGGCAGGTCGGTCATCTGCTCAAAGCGATCAACGCCCCGTTCCGCCCACGCCAGAATCTGGCGGCCCCGGAAGACGGGCAACTCGATGACCTCCGCGAGATCCTCCGCGGTCAATTCGGTGACGGAAGGGCGGGCAGTCAAGCGCTCTCGCGCTTCTTGCGCTTCTTCTTCGTCAGGGCGGGCAGGAGACTCGCCTCCCTGCGGACGACCTCGGGCGTGAGGAGGAACTTCTTCTTCCCGGTCATCTCGGGCAGTTCGTAGAGCACGTCGACCAGGATGTCTTCGAGAATGGCCCGGACCGCGCGGACGCCGGTGTCCTTCGCGAGGGCCCGCTCCGCGAGGGCCAGCAGCGCCTCGTTCGTGTGGTCGAGAATGGCGTTGTCCATTTCGAAGAACTTCTGGTATTGGCGGACGACCGCGTTCTTCGGCTCCACCATGATTCGCACCAGGTCGGCGGCGGAGAGGGGGTGGAGGGCGGCGGTGACCGGCAGCCGGCCGATGAACTCCGGAATCAGCCCGAACTCCAGCAGGTCCTGGGGTTCAACCTGGTCGAGGAGGCGGGAAATGTCCTCTTCCTCGTGGCCCGAATCGTGGTCGAAGCCGATGGTCTTTTCCCCGATTCGCCGGCGGACCAGGTCGTCGATTCCGGTGAAAGTGCCTCCGCAGATGAACAGGATGTTCGTCGTGTCGATCTGAATGTAGGACTGCTCGGGATGCTTCCGGCCGCCCTGCGGGGGGACGTTGGCGATGGTGCCTTCGAGCATCTTCAGGAGCGACTGTTGCACACCTTCGCCTGAGACGTCCCGGGTGATCGATACGTTCATGTTGGTGCGGCCGATCTTGTCGATCTCATCGACGAAGATGATGCCGCGCTCCGCCCGCTCCCGGTCCCAGTCGGCGGACTGCAGAAGCTTCAGGAGCAGGTTCTCGACATCCTCACCGACGTATCCGGCCTCGGTCAGCGTCGTGGCGTCGCCGATGGCGAAAGGCGCATCGAGGATCTTCGCCAGCGTGCGGGCGATCAGTGTCTTTCCGGACCCGGTGGGGCCGACCAGGAGGATGTTCGACTTCTCCAGTTCGACATCTCCCGGGTTGAGATCCGTTGCCAGCCGCTTGTAGTGGTTGTGCACCGCGACCGAGATGACTTTCTTCGCCCGCTCCTGCGAGATGACGTATTCGTCGAGGCGCTCCTTGATCTCCCGCGGGGTGGGCAGGCGGTCGGACGAAACGGGGGAGACCGCTCCCTGGCCGGAGTCCCTTCGATCTTCCTCCTGAAGAATGGTGTTGCAGAGCTCGACGCACTCGTTGCAGATGTAGATGTGCGGCGGCCCGGCGATCAGGCTCTCCACCAGTTGGCGGCTCTTTCCGCAGAATGTGCACTTCTCGATGGAGGTGTTCTTGGCCATCAGTCTTTCTTGTCTTCTTCCTTCGATTCCACCTGGGAGGCGATCACGTCGTCCACCAGGCCGTACTCGAGCGCTTCCGCCGCCGACATGAAGTTGTCGCGATCGGTGTCCTTCGCCACCTGCGAAACGGACTGTCCGGTGTGTCTGGCGATGATGGCGTTCAGGTGCTTCTTCAGGGTGAGGATCTCATTCGCCTGGATCGTGATGTCCGCGGCCGTTCCCTCAGCTCCGCCCCACGGCTGGTGCAACATGATTCGGGAGTGGGGGAGGGCGAACCGCTTGCCCTTCGCTCCCGCCGCCAGGAGAACTGCTCCCAGGGAGGAGGCCTGACCCAGGCAGTACGTGGCCACATCCGGCTGCACGAACTGCATGGTATCGTAGATCGCGAGCCCCGAGGTCACGTACCCGCCCGGCGAGTTGATGTAGACCTGGATGTCCTGGTTCTTGTTGTCCTTCTGCAGGAACAGGAGTTGCGCGATGACCGCGTTGGCGACCGTGTCGTCCAGCGCACTGCCGATGAAGATGATCCGGTCCTCGAGCAGGCGGGAGTATATGTCATAGGCCCGCTCGCCACGGCCGGTCTTCTCGATCACATAGGGGATGGTGATCATGTCGCTGGGCATCTCCTTCATCAGGCTTCTTCCTCGATCTTCACCTTTGTACGAAGCAGCTGGACGACCTTCTCCTCTTTCATGCTGCCGCGAATGGAGGAGAGCATTTCGCGCTGCTCGAGGTAGTCCTGCATCTCCTCGGGTGTGCGGTTGTAGCCAGCGGCCATCTGGGCCACGCGCTCCTTGACCTCGCGCTCGGTGACGAAGATCTTCTCACGCTTGGCGATGGCGTCGAGGAGGAAGCTCGAGCGGAATTCCCGCTCGACCTCGGCGCGTTCCGCGGTCATGGCCTCGCCGAGCTTCTCCTCGAGCTCCTCTTCGTTGACGCCGCGCATCCGGAGCATGGCCCTGGTCCGCTCGACGCGGTGCTGGATCGCTTCCTTCACCACATCTTCCGGCAGATCGATCGGCGCGGCTTCGAGGAGCGCATCGACGATCTTCTTGTCGGTGGATTCCCGGGCGGCCTGCTCGGCCTGGCGCTTCACCTGGCCGGTGATCTCCTCGCGAAGCTCCTCGAGGGAGTCGTAGTCGAGCTCTTCCGCGAACTGGTCGTTCACCTCGGGGAGCACATATCGCTTGACGCTCCGGACCGTGAAATCGAGGACCATGTCCTTCCCGGCCTGTTCTTCATTCGGCCAGGTCTCGGGCAGCGTCTCGGTCAGGCTGAATTCGTCGCCCTCGCCCTTGCCGAGGATCCCGTCCGGAAGCGACGGAACCTTGAGCCCGGTGATGAACTCGGCGGGGTGGTTGTACTCGGCGTTGTCACGCTCGAGCAGCTTCTCCTCACCGACGGTCGCGACGAAGTCGAGCACCGCGACGTCGTTTGCGGCCATCTTCCCGTCCGCGACCGGCTCCAGCAGCGCATTCTGCTTGCGCAGGTTCTCGATGACCTCGTCGATGTCCTTGTCGGCGACCTCGGCCTGGACCGCCGCGACGGTGATGCTCTCGAAGTCCGGGATCTCGACCGTGGGCCGCACCAGCACCGTCACCTTGTAGGTCAATGGCTCGTCGGGAGAAAACTCGATCCCCTCGAAGTCACCCTCCGGGTCGGAGATGGGGTCGAGGTCGTGGTCCTTCAGCGCGGCCTTGAACGCTTCCCCGATCACGTTCTCGCGCACATCATTCAGGACATCCTTGCCGACCTTCTTCTCAACGAGGCGGCGTGGGGTGTGACCGACCCGGAACCCGGGGAAGGGCATGGTCTTGATGATCTCCGCGTACCGCTCGTCCATCTCCTCGGTGATGGTCTCGACGGGAACCGTGATCGAGATCTCGACCTTGCACGGCGCAACGGTCTCGGCCTCGGACAGGTAGCGGCTCTTCTCTTCGGTTTCAGTGCTGTCGGCGTCGGAAACGTCGGTCTTGTTCTCGGAGTCGGACATGGCGAAGCCACCAGAAGTACCCAGTGAGAAAGACCCGGAGGGCGTTCCTCCGGGGGAAACACAGGAATCTAGGCATCAGCCCCCGGGAAATCAAGAACTGCGAGTGGATGGGCTGCAATCGGTAGACTGGCGTTGCCAGTATGGGAGGGAACACAGTGGTGAAGATCTACCTGGGCAGGCTCGAAATCGCGGACGAATGGAGGGCGGCACTTGCGGCCGCCGGGTACGAAGTTCTCGCGGAGGATCCCCCGGATGATCCCGCCGTGGGGGACCTGGCCCTGATCAACGCACGGGAGGGCGTCACTTCTCCCGTTCGACACGATGTCCTGAATGCCATGACCACGGTGCTTGGCTTCACCGAACTTCTGCAGCGTCGCATGGACCTTCCGGAGGGCGTCGGGCCCAAGCTCGAAAGAATCCGGGAGTACGGGACGCGCGTCAAGGACCTGATCCGCAGGCACGAGAACGATCGTGGCTAGGTCTGGCGCCATCACCCTTTGTCTGCTCAGCCTCGCCGCGGTGGCGATGGCCGGGGACCGGATCGATGGGGAATGGATCGACGGGGCCGGCCTCCGGGCCTACCGCGAGTTTCTCGATTCGCAGGAACTCGGCTCGCGGCGTGCGGGTGATGGGGGATTGCCCGCCGCCTCCCGCTATCTGGCCGTCGAACTGCGCCGGATGGGCTACGTGGGCGGTGGGCCGAACGGCTCCTTCTTCCTGCCGGTCACCGCTGAGTTTCTTCGACCGGGAGCCGCCTGCCTGGTTTCCCTGATTCACCCGACCGGGTCGACCGCGCTTCCCCCCGGCACCGGGTTCGCCCCCTTCCGCTTTTCCGGGACGGGTGATGCGGAGGGCCCCCTGGTCATCGTGACGGGGTCACCCGCGCCCACCGACGATCGCCTCGCGGGCAGCGTGGTGCTCATTCCGGTGGGGGAAGTGGAAGAAGAAATCCTCGTCGCCCGGGCGGCCGAAGCCGCGGCTGCGGGCGCCGTGGCGGTGCTCTTCGTCGGGGATCCCCGGGAGAGGATGCTCGACCGTGCGGTCCTGGCCGACGGGCGGATTCTCACGGGAGAAGCCCGGGATCGAGGGACCGTGATCGACTTCCGACTCGCCGGGTCGAACGAATGGCGGACACTCTCGCTTCCGGACCTGGCGGAGATCCGGTTCGGGGCCGTCCCGGGAATCCCCGCGCAGTTTCGCGAGAGCATCAAACCGAAAACGACGCTCGGGGTTCCGGTGTCCGCCGTCTCCCGGGCCGCGATCGGGAGATGGCTCTCAAGGCCCCTGAAAGATGTGCTCGGGGAGGCTGAAGCCGGCGGGGGGATGCTCCGTCCGAAGGACGCCTCGATCCGGGTGCGGATAATGTTCACTTCGACGAAACGCGACCTCCGGAACGTCATCGGGCGGCTGCCGGGAAGCGGACTGGGCGCGGCCGGCCGCACCGCGGTTCTCGCGACGCGGTACGACACGCGGGGTTCACAGAATGCCTCGGCGGCCTGCGGTCTGGCCGTCGCCGGCGCGATTGCGCGCGGTTCGCGGCCGGCCTGCGGTACCCTCATACTCTTCTACGTCGCCGGGGAAGGCGGGGAGTTGGGCAGGGGAGGGCTCACCGCCGGGAAGCCGCCTCTGCACGGCATCATCGGGTGGGTGCCGATCGCCTCCGGAGGGGCTGAACTGCGGACGACCTGTGAAGACGCGCTTGGCCTGTACCGGCGGCTGGCCGAAGACCCGGGCCTCTCTTCCTCCCGGGATCCCGGCGCCGACGCTGCGGAGAGTCCGGACCGCCCCGAGCCGCCCGCCGCCCCCGAGAAACCGGAGCCGTCCCTGCAGTCGGCCCGGCTCGCCCGTCTCTCCCGTCGCCTGGAAGACGCCGGGACCCTGATCACGAAAGCGCTGAAGGCTGCTCCCGACGACGCCGAACTCCTGCTGGAGCAAGGCCGGATTCGATTGGCCGGTGGCGACTTCGGGGGTGCCGAGGCGGCCGCAGCGAGATTGGCCCGGATATCCGATGGGAAGGACGGGCGCGCGGACCTGCTGCGTTCGGAGATGGCGCTGGCTCGCGGAAACAGCCTGGCAAGCGGCGAGGCCCTGGAACGAGCGGTGCAGGCCGGCCTCCCCGAAGCCATGATCCTGAGAGCCTGGCAGCGCGACTGGTTCGCCGGCGGCGGCGCCATGTTCGCCGCGCGCGACCTCGAAGCCGCCATCCGCCGCGCCCCGGAATCAACGCCTTACGGGGCACTCGCCCGCGGGATGTTCGCCTACATGAACGCGGAGAACGCGAGGGCAATCGCACTGCTGACCCTCGCACTGAAACGGGACCCCACCCTGACGCTCGCGAACTACTATCGTGCCCGGGCCCGCCTCACCGAACCCAGCGACACGGACGGCGCCATCGCTGACTGTAATCGTGCCCTCGCCCTCGGTCTCGACGAACCGGACCTCTACTTCGACCGGGGCATGGCTCATCTACTGAAGAGAGATTTCGATCCATCGATCCGCGATTTCAAGGAATTCGCCCGGCGTGCGCCCAACACCCCGAACACCGCCAATGCCGTCTACAACATCGCCTGCGCCAAGGCCCTGATGGGCGAATCGGACCAGGCCCTGATCTATCTGGACCGCGCCCTGGCAGCCGGATTCACCGCTTTCGACCACGCGCGGGAGGATCCCGACCTCGAGAGTATCCGGGGAGATCCGCGCTTCGAACGGATTCTCGCATCGACGGAATCCGAGTAAGTCGTTGTCTTGAAGGGGTTTGGGTGATTGGGAACTGTGGGCAAAAAAGAAGCGGGAGTGTAGCTAACACTCCCGCTCGGATGTAGCCAAGGTTACTTCTTGGAGAATAGGGATGAGGTGGAAGTTTTAAGCCCGTTGAGGGCAACCCTGACCACAGTTTTCTCTTTCTGTGGACCCGCTACTCCATACCGATAGCAATCTACCCCCGAGAATCGCTGTTGTCAACGGGTAGTGCCGTGAAAGTCATTTTTCTCTGCGGCGGACGACGATCAATTTTCCGGAAGGTGCGTACGTCAGGCCCCTCGGAAGGAGGATCAGCGCGAGCGCATTCCGAAGCCCGATGCCGGAAAAGACCAGGGTGACGCGGTCGGTGGCGGCCTGACCGGCGACCCGGGAGGAGAGAACCACCTCGATGCCCTTCAAGCGGGCCAGCGTGTCAAGCGCTTCCCCGAGGGGGAGGTCCGCGAAACTCAGGGTGACCGACTTCGATGCGAGTCGCACGGGCAGAGGAGGGGCGGACCTCGGAAGAGAGACCAGGCGCTCCGGCGTGGCGACGAAGATCACTCCGAACCGCACGTCGAAGGCGAGTCCCAACGGATGGAGCGCCTCCATGAATACGGTCTCGGCCGGACCGGAAAGCGGCCTCTTCCCGGGGACCGCCATGAGCAGGAAGGACAGCGCAGACGGGTCCAGCACCACCGAAAGACCCGTCGCATCCGAGACCACCCGCCTCAGTTCGCCGAGGACAATCCCGCTCCACTCCACCTCGACCTGGAGGTTCGCTGCCATTTGGGCGGTTCCTGATTCCCCGGGCGCTTCGTCCCGGGGCCGCGCGTCATCCCCGGTGACGCGCCCGATCCCGCGATATGCGCCGTAGAGAGCGACGAGCATCAGGAGCACCAGCACGGTCCCGCCGACCAGGAAGCGAAGCCCTCTCCGGGGCTCCGCCACATCGCCCCCCTTCGGGCGCACGCCGAGCAGCGCGCCACGGATCGCCTTGTCATCCATGCGGAGGAGGTGGAGCGTCGACCGGCAGGAATCGCAATTTCGCAAGTGATCCTTCAGAAGCCGTTCCTGTTCCGCCGAGAGTCTCCCCTCCGCATGCCCGGGGAGAAGAGCCTTGTATTCGTCGCAGGCCATGTCAAGAGTGTACCGGATCAAATCCGTTGGGTCCGAAGAGGTTGCTCTGGCAGTATCTTGCGGCCCTGTGGGGGCGTGGCGAAATTGGCAAACGCGCCAGGTTTAGGACCTGGTGAGGGAAACCTCCTGGGGGTTCGAGTCCCTTCGCCCCCACCACCACCCTTCGGTCGCTTTGCGACCTTCGGGCCGGCGGGACGCTGGCGCGTCCCGCCGGGTCGGACCCCACCAGCCTCTCCTTCGTCGGGCTGGTGGGGTCCTCCCGGTGCATCACTCAGGGGGACCGTGGTCCCCCACGGCACGTGCTCGCTACGCTGCGCGCGCACCTCCCCTACACGCTGACGCCGGA